>NZ_JBHUIX010000009.1:298068-401817 GCF_042683065.1 Rhodobacter lacus
ATCAGCGCGCGCAAGAGTTCCCGCTTGGCCTTGGCGGTCTGGTCACGCCGCGGCGGTGCGATCTCGACGAGCTTTTGCGTGATCGTTTCCGAAGCGGTGGCCTGCCGCGCCACCTCGATCCGGGCCGGGCTGTGCAGGAAGGTATTGGTGATCCGCTCGATCTCCGGCGCCATCGTGGCAGAGTAGAACATGGTCTGGCGGGTGAACGGGGTCAGCTGGAAAATCCGTTCGATATCAGGGATGAAGCCCATGTCGAGCATGCGGTCGGCTTCGTCGACCACCATGATCTGCACGCCGGTGAGCAGAAGCTTGCCGCGCTCGAAATGGTCAAGCAACCGGCCCGGCGTGGCGATCAGCACGTCAACGCCGCGGTCAATCAGCTTGTCTTGCTCGCCAAAGCTCACGCCGCCGATCAGCAGCGCCTTGGTGAGCTTGGTGTATTTGGCATAGATGTCGAAGTTCTCGGCCACCTGCGCCGCCAGTTCGCGGGTCGGGCACAGCACCAGCGAGCGCGGCATCCGCGCCCGGGCGCGCCCCTTGGAGAGCATGGTCACGAGCGGCAGGGTAAAAGAAGCCGTCTTGCCGGTGCCGGTCTGGGCGATGCCAAGCACGTCCTTGCCTTCAAGCGCGTGCGGAATGGCGCCGGCCTGAATCGGCGTCGGCGTCTCGTAGCCCGCATCGGCAATGGCCTTGAGAACATCGGCAGAGAGTTTGAGATCGATAAACTTCGTCATGAGCGTCCTTGAGTGCGAGGGGCAAAAGACCCCGCGCGGGGTGGGGGGACGCTATGTCCGGGCGTCCCGGTCGATTGGTCGCACGGATTGCGACGGTTTTGCCCTACTCCATAGCGCGGCAGACGTCAACAAACTGCCAAAAATCCCGCCGATTCGGTCTGCGACGCAGGAACGCGGGCCTGCCGCGGCTGAGGCTCGTGTTGACGGGGCCGCGGCGCTCTGGCAGGGGAGAGGCAACGAAGGAAGCCGATCATGAACATTTTTGCCGATATCCGCCGTGCTGTTGTCGCGGCGCTCGAAGAAATGGGGGCCGAGGGCGCACTGCCTGCGGGGCTCGATTTGTCGAACGTGGCGGTGGAGCCGCCGCGCGATGCCGCGCATGGCGACATGGCGACCAATGCCGCGATGGTGCTGGCCAAGCCCGCCGGGCAGAACCCGCGCGCGCTGGCCGAGGCGCTGGTGGCCAGGCTTGCCGCCGATCCGCGCATTGCCGAGGCCACGGTTGCCGGGCCGGGCTTCATCAACCTGCGCCTCGTGCCCGGCGTCTGGACCGAGGTTCTGCGTGCCGCGCTCGATGCGGGGCGCGCTTTCGGCCGCTCTGATCTTGGCGCGGGCGTGAAGGTCAATGTGGAATATGTTTCCGCCAACCCGACCGGGCCGATGCATGTGGGCCATACCCGCGGCGCGGTGTTTGGCGATGCGCTGGCGAGCCTGCTCGATTTCGCGGGCTATGATGTCACGCGCGAATATTACATCAACGACGGCGGCGCGCAGGTCGATGTGCTCGCGCGTTCGGCCTATGAGCGCTACCGCGAGGCCAACGGCCTTGAGCCGGAGATCCGCGAGGGGCTCTACCCCGGCGACTACCTCATTCCCGTGGGCGAGGCGCTGAAAGCGAAATATGGTGCGGAGCTGATCGACAAGCCCGAGGCAGCCTGGCTTGCCGAGGTGCGCGACTTTGCGACCGAGGCGATGATGGCGATGATCCGCGAGGATCTGGCGCTTTTGAATGTGAAGATGGATGTCTTCTATTCGGAAAAATCGCTCTACGGCACCGGGCAGATCGAGGCCGCGCTGCAGCGGCTCGAAGACCTTGGCCTGATCTATGAGGGCGTGCTCGAGCCGCCGAAGGGCAAGCTTCCCGAAGACTGGGAAGAGCGCGAGCAAACGCTGTTCAAATCCACCCAATACGGCGACGATGTTGACCGGCCGGTGAAGAAATCGGATGGCGCCTGGACCTATTTCGCGCCCGATATCGCCTATCACTGGACCAAAATCGCGCGCGGCTTCGACCATCTGATCGACGTGTTCGGCGCCGATCACGGCGGTTACGTCAAGCGCATGAAGGCCGCCGTGGCGGCGCTGAGCGAGAACAAGGTGAGCCTCGACATCAAGCTCATCCAGCTTGTGAAGCTTTTCAAGAACGGCGAGCCCTTCAAGATGTCGAAGCGCGCGGGCACCTTTGTGACCCTGCGCGATGTGGTCGAGCAGGCGGGGGCCGATGTCACCCGCTTTCACATGCTCACCCGCAAGAACGATGCGCCTTTGGACTTTGACTTCGACAAGGTGCTTGAGCAGTCGAAGGACAACCCGGTCTTTTATGTGCAATATGCCCATGCCCGCGTTGCCTCGGTGCTGCGCAAGGCGGTCGAGCTTGGCCTTGATGTGAGCGATGCTGCGCTCGCGCGGGCGGATCTGGCGCAAAACAGCCATGAGGCGGAGACTGCGCTGGCCAAGAAAATCGCCGAATGGCCGCGCCTGGTGGAGATTGCCGCGCGCGCGAACGAGCCGCACCGGGTCGCCTTCTTCCTCTATGAGATCGCCTCGGATCTGCACGCACTTTGGCACCGTGGCAACGAAGAGCCGCGCCTGCGCTTCGTGCAGGAGGACGATCTTGCCCTGACATCGGCGAAAATTGCCCTCGCGCGGGCCTGTGCCGTTGTGATTTCGGCCGGTCTTGGTATTCTTGGCGTGACCCCGGCTGAAGAGATGCGCTGAACATCCGCCGGGCTGAGGGCAAAAGCCCGAACCCGAAGAGGCGAGCATGTATACTCCCGACCCCCGAATGGGCGGGTCCGATCACGATCAGGGCAGGGGCCTTCCGGGCTCCGCACCCGCGCTGCCGGTGCAGCGCTGGGTGCAATGGGCTGGCGCCGCCACCTCGGTGGCGCTGGTGCTCGGGGTCGTGGTCTGGGGCTACAAGCTCGCCGTGCGCGACGTCTCCGGCGTGCCGATCATCCGCGCGATCGAGGGGCCTGCCCGGATCGCGCCCGAGAACCCCGGTGGCGATATGGCTGCCCATGTCGGCCTTTCGGTGAACGAGGTGGCAGGCTCCGGGCTCGCGGCGCCCGGCCCGGACCGGGTCGTGCTCGCCCCCGATCCGACCGGCCTCACCCCGGACGATACGCCGATGGCGGATCTGCGCCCGCTTCCCGATCTTGCCGCGCCTGCGGTGCCGCCCGAAACGGAGGGCGGAGAGCCCGCCGCGATTGCCGTGCCCGATACCGCGCGTGCCCCCCGGCCCGATGCACCCGCGGCAGACGCGTCCGAACTTGCCCCCGCCGATGTGGCGCCGCTGCCCGAGTCGCTCCCCGAGGGGGTCGAGGAGGAGGCCGAGAGCGCAGAGGCCCCGACCCCCGTGGCGCCGACCGCCGAGACCCCGGCCGCCGAGACTGCGGGGATCTCGCCCGATGTGCCGGGCCTTGCCCGCTCGCCGCGGCCCCTCTCGCGACCCGACCGCGATCTTGAGGCGGAAGCCGCGGCGCTTGCCGTTGCGCGCGCGCTTGGGGGCGGGGAGGCGCCCGCGGCAGGGGCGGCGGCTGTGGTCGATATCGCCCCGAAGGATCTGGCTGCGGGCACGCGCGTGGTGCAGCTTGGCGCCTTTGACAGCCCGGATCTTGCGCGCGCCGAATGGGACCGCGTCGCGCGCCGGTTCGAGGCGCTGATGGCAGGCAAGCGGCGGATCGTGCAAGAGGCGGCCTCGGGCGGGCGCAGCTTCTGGCGGCTGCGCGTTGAAGGCTTCGAGAGCGTCGAGTCCGCGCGCCAGTTCTGCGCCGCGCTTGTGGCCGAGGGCTCGAACTGCATTCCCACGGTGATCAAATGAGCGCGCCCGGCGCGACGATCCTCGGCGTCGAGGGCGGGCAGCTTGGCGCGGAGGAGGCGGCTTTTCTGCGCGCGGCAGACCCTTGGGGGCTGATCCTGTTTGCCCGCAATGTCGAGACGCCCGCGCAGCTCTTGCGCCTCACCCATGATCTGCGCGCGGCGCTCGGGCGCGAAGCGGCGATTTTCATTGATCAGGAGGGGGGGCGGGTGCAACGGCTGCGCGCGCCGCACTGGCGCGAATGGCTCCCCCCGCTCGAAGAGGCGCGCCTTTCCGGCCCGCGCGGGCTCTGGCTGCGGGCGCGGCTGCAGGCGGCGGAGTTGCGCGCGGTGGGCATCGACGCCAATTGCGCCCCCACCTGTGACATTGCCGGGCCGCGGACGCATCCGTTCCTTTACAATCGCTGCCTTGGCGAAAGCGTTGACGCGGTTGTCCAAAACGCCCGCGCCACGGCGGATGGCCTGCTTGCCGGGGGGGTGCTGCCGGTGCTCAAGCATATGCCCGGCCATGGCCGCGCCGAGGCCGACAGCCACAAGAACCTTCCCGTCGTTGCGGCCCCCGCCGAGGATCTGCGCGGCAGTGATTTTGCCGTGTTCAAGGCGCTCGCCGATCTGCCGATGGGGATGACCGCGCATATCCGCTATCCGGCTTTTGACACGGCGCCCGCCACGCAAAGCGCAAAGCTCATCCGCCTCATCCGCGAGGAGATCGGCTTTGCCGGGCTCTTGATGACGGATGACATCGGCATGGAGGCGCTGTCGGGCGATTATGCGACCCGCACCACGGCGTCGATTGCGGCGGGCTGCGATCTGGTCTTGCATTGCAACGGCACGCGCGCCGCGTTTGAACAGACGGTCGCCGCGGCGGGATGCCTGTCGCGCGCGGCGCAGGCGCGCGCCGAAGCGGCGCTCGCGTGGCGGCGCCCTCCCGCAGAGGTTGACTTGGCCCGGCTCATTGCCGAGTTTGAGACTCTCTCGCGCGGGAAGGCCGCCCATGGCTGAGGAAACGAGCCTTTTTGAAAGCACAAGCGTCAGCGAGCGGCTTGCAGCCGAGGCGCTGATTGTCGATGTCGACGGGTTTGAAGGCCCGCTCGATCTGCTGCTCACGCTTTCGCGGATGCAAAAGGTCGATCTGCGGCGGATCTCGGTTTTGGCCCTGGCCGAGCAATATCTGCGCTTTGTGGAAGAGGCAAAGGCGCTGCGCATCGAGCTGGCCGCCGATTATCTGGTGATGGCGGCATGGCTTGCGTTTTTGAAATCGCGCCTGCTGCTGCCGCCCGAACCGGGCGAAGAGGGGCCCTCCGCCGAAGACCTTGCCGCCCATCTCGCCTTTCAGCTTGAGCGGCTGGCGGCGATGCGCGAGGCAGCGGCGCAATTGATGGCGCGCGACCAGCTCGGGCGCAACTTCTTTGCGCGCGGCTTTGAGGAAAGCGTCGAACGGGTGCGCAGCGTGCGCTATTCCGCCTCGCTTCTGGAGCTGATTCAGGCCTATGCGCGGATTCGCACCCGTGACGAGTTCCGCCCCTATGCCTTTGACCGCAAAGATATCTTCACGATGGAGGAAGCGCTTGAGCGAATCCGCGGGATGATCGGTTTTGCCGGGGACTGGACCGCGCTCACCCATTACATGCCCGAGGGCTGGGGGCTTGAGCCCGCGCGCCGCCGCTCCGCCACGGCGGCCACCTTTGCGGCCTCGCTGGAGCTTGCCAAGCAGGGCCAGATCGAGATTCGCCAAAGCGAGACCTTTGCGCCCATCACCATCCGCGCGCGCACCACACCGCGCCCGAGCGCGCCGAGGGAGCCATGAGATGAGTGACACCCGCTACGATCCGAACGAGAAATCGCTCTTTGATGCGCCGCCGATGGCCGAGCAGGAACGCATGGTGGAGGCGATCCTGTTTGCCTCGCCCGACCCTGTGAGCCTGCGCGAAATGGCCGACCGGATGCCGCATGGCTGCGATGCGGGCGAGGCGCTCGCCTATCTGCGCCGCCGCTATGAGGGGCGGGGGGTGCATCTGGTGCAGGTGGGCGAGGGCTTTGCCTTCCGCACCGCGCCGGATCTTGGATTTTTGATGCAAAAAGAAGTGGTGGAGATGCGCAAGCTCTCCCGCGCCGCCATCGAGACGCTGGCGATCATCGCCTATCACCAGCCGGTGACACGGGCAGAGATCGAGGAAATTCGCGGTGTTGCGGTGAGCCGGGGCACCATTGACCAGCTTTTGGAGATGGAATGGGTGCGGCTCGGGCGGCGGCGGATGACGCCGGGGCGGCCGGTCACCTTTGTGGTCACGCCGACGTTTCTGGACCATTTCGGGCTCGAATCCGCGCGCGACCTGCCGGGGCTGAAGGAGCTGCGCGCGGCGGGGCTTCTGGACAACCGGCCAATGCCGGGGGCCGAGGAGGACGACGGCGACATGGCCGGGCAGAGCGAACTTTTCGAAGAGGAATGAGCATGGATCTGGCAAGGCTGTTGCAGATGATCGTCAACATGGTGATGCGGCGGCTGTTGCGCATCGGCATCAACAAGGGGATGGACAGCATCGCCCGCGCGGGCCGGGGCAAGGCGGGCGGCACGTCTGCCGGCAAGGCGGGCGGCGCGCCCGGCGGTGGTCCGATGACGCCCGCCGAGCGGCAGGCGCAGGTGCAGGCCCGGCAGGCCGCCAAGCGCGCCCGTCAGGCGGCCCAGATCACGCGCCGGATGCGCTGAGCGGCCCCGCCCGAGGCCCCGGCTCACGCCCAGTCGGGCGGGCGCTTTTCGATAAAGGCCTGCACGCCCTCGGCAGTGTCGCGCAAAAGCATGTTCTCGACCATCACCGCGCCGGCATGGGCATAGGCTGCGGCAAGGCCCATTTCGGCCTGGTCGTAAAAGCTGCGCTTGCCCAGTGCCACTGCCGCGCCGAGCTTTTTGGCCAGCGTTTCCGCCAGATCTGCCGTTGCGCTCTCCAATGCGCCGGGCGCAACGACACGGTTGATCAGCCCCACCTCGCGGGCGCGGGCGGCGTCGATGAACGCTCCGGTGGTGAGCATTTCAAACGCCACCTTGCGCGGCACGACCCGCGAAAGCGCCACCATCGGCGTGGAGCAGAAAAGCCCGATGTTGACGCCGTTCACGCCAAAGCGCGTGCCCTCCGCCGCGACCGCCAGATCGCAGGAGGCAACGAGCTGGCAGCCCGCCGCGGTGGCGATGCCATGCACCTCGGCGATCACCGGCTGGGGCAGAGCGGGGATCATCTGCATCACCTCGGCGCAGCGGGTAAAAAGATCCGCGAAATAGGCCCGGCCACCGTCCTCCCCGGCGCGGCCCGCCTGCATCTCCTTGAGGTCATGACCGGCGCAGAACGCTTTTCCCGCGCCCTTGAGCACGACGACTTTCACGCTGCGGTCCTTGGCGAGCGCTTCGAACCGCGCCTTCAGCGCGGCCAGCATGGCATCGGAAAGCGCATTGAGGCTGTGCGGCGCGTTCAGCGTCAGATGCGCGATGACGCCACGTTTTTCCAGCTCCACGAGTTCGGTCATTGATCTTCCTCCCTTTGGGCGAAAGTCTGGGCGCGGGGGGGCTTTCGGGAAAGATGAAAATGCAGATGGACGTTACGTCACTCACGGCTTTTCTCGCCGCGCATTTCCCGCAGGTGGCGGGGATGTTCGCGGTGGAGGCCGTGGGAGAGGAGACGGTGATCCGGCTCAAGGTGGATGAGAGCCACCTGCGCCCGGGCGGCACGGTCTCGGGGCCGAGCATGTTCGCGCTGGCCGATGTCGGGATCTATCTTGCGATCCTTGCGCGGATCGGGCCGGTGATGCTGGCAGTGACGACGAATGCAACGATCGACTTTTTGCGCAAGCCCGCGGCGGGGCGCGATCTGATCGCGAAGGTGCGGGTGCTCAAGCTGGGCCGTGCGCTCGCGGTGGGCGATGCGCTGATCTATTCGGAAGGCGGCGCGGAGCCGGTCGCCCGCGCCTCGATGACCTATGCGATCCCGCCCAAGTGAGGCCCGCCCAAGTGAGGGGGCTCAAAGCCCGAACACATAGGGCGCAAGCCCCATCACCGCCGCCCAGATCACGCCGATGCTGACAAGGTTCACGATAAAGCCGGCCCGCACCATGTCGGCGAGTTTCAAGCCCTTGTAGGTAAAGACAATGGCATTGGGTGGCGTGGCGACGGGCAGCATGAAGGCCATCGAGGCGGCAAGCGCCACCGGCACCATCAGCCATTCCACATCGAGCCCGCGCCCGACCGCAACCGCGCCGAGCACCGGCAGGAAGGTCGCCGCCGAGGCGGTGTTGGAGGTGATGCCGGTGAGAAACACCATCACCGCCGCCACGATCAGCACCAGCACCGACAGCGGCACCGCCCCCACCGCGGCCACCTCGGCCCCGATCCAGCCCGCAAGGCCCGTGGCCTCAAAGGCGCCCGCAAGGGCGAGCCCGCCGCCAAACAGGATCAGCACGCCCCAGGGCAGGCCGGGCGCCACGCCCCAGTCAAGCACGAAGCCCTTGCCGCGCCCGGCAGGCAGCGCAAAGAGCACGACCGCGGCGAGGATCGCGATGCCGCTGTCGGAGATCGGCAGGCCAAGCGCCTCGCGGAAGATCCACGCGAAGGCCGTGAGCGCAAAGACCACGGCAACGGTGATCTCGCCGCGTGACATCGGGCCGAGGCGGGTGATTTCGTCGCCGATCACGCCGCGCACCGAGGCGAGGTCGAGGCCGCGCACGTCAAAGGCGAGGCGCGTGAGAATGAGATGGGTGAGCGGCAGCATCACCAGAACGATGGGCACGCCCAGAAGCATCCAGCGGAAAAAGCCGATCTCGATGCCGTGGCCGGTTTCCAGCAGGCTCGCCATCAGCGCATTGGGGGGCGTGCCGATCAGCGTGCCCGCGCCGCCGATCGAGGCGGAAAAGGCGATCGAGAGCATCAGCGCCACGCCAAAGCGGCGCGCGCGCGGCTTGTCGGCGCTTTCGCTTTCGACCACCTCGACGACAGAGGCGCCCACCGCCACCATCATCACCGCGGTCGCGGTGTTGGAGATCCACATCGACAAAAACGCCGTGGCCAGCATGAAGCCCGCGATGATGCCTTCGGGAGACCGCCCGAGCGCGGCCACCACATGCAGCGCAATGCGGCGGTGCAGCCCCCAGCGCTGCATTGCCGCCGCCAGAAGGAAACCGCCGAGAAAGAGGAAAATCAGATGGTTGCCATAGTGCGCCGTGACCTTGGCGACGGGCAGGATATCGAGCACTGGCATCGCAACAATGGGCAAAAGCGCGGTGGCGGGCAGCGGCACCGCCTCGGCAAGCCACCAGATCACCATCCAGAGCGCCACACAGACGAGCCGCCACGCCTCCGGGGCAAGCCCCCATGGCGCGGGCACCACAAGGGCCGGGATCAGGCACAATGGCCCCGCGATCAGCGCAAGGACATGAAGCGGCGCGAGCCCCTCGGCGCGCGCGGGATCTTGCTCGGTCTCTTTGGTCATCTCTCTCCCCTTCCTCCGCGCTGAGCCTAGCACGCTCTTCGTGGCCTTGCGCCGCGACCCGATGCGCGCGGGGGGGCAGATTGTCAGAGCGCGGGCTGAATCAGCGGGATTTGCCGCCCCGCGTGTGGGGTAAATAGATACCTATTTTGCAAGCCATTGAATTCAATTGTGTAATTTCGCATTATCGCTCTTGATTTGAGCGCGGAAATACCGGACAAGCCCGCATCCGAATTCCACAACCCTTCAAAGGGCGATCGACAATGAAAACCTATACCGCGAAACCGGCGGAGATCGAGAAGAAGTGGATCCTGATTGACGCCGAGGGCGTCGTTCTGGGCCGCCTCGCCACGATCGTTGCCATGCGCCTGCGTGGCAAGCACAAGCCGACCTTCACCCCCCATATGGACATGGGCGACAACGTCATCATCATCAACGCCGACAAGGTGCAGATGACCGGTTCGAAGCGTGAAGACAAACGTTACTACTGGCACACCAACCACCCGGGCGGGATCAAGTTCCGCACCGCGCGTCAGGTGCTCGAAGGGGCCCACCCCGAGCGCGTGGTGATCAAGGCGGTCGAGCGCATGATCTCGCGCAACCGTCTTGGCCGTCAGCAGATGTCGAACCTGCGCGTCTACGCGGGCGCCGAGCATCCGCATGAAGCCCAGCAGCCCGAAGTTCTGGACGTGAAGGTCCTGAACAAGAAGAACACCCGGAGCGCCTGATCATGTCCGATATCAAATCCCTCGACGATCTGAAGTCGGCCGTTTCGGGCACGCCCGCGGCCGTCACCACGACCGCCGAAGCGGCCCCCCGCACCCCGGTGCGTGACGCGCTCGGCCGCGCCTATGCCACCGGCAAGCGCAAGAACGCGGTTGCTCGCGTCTGGGTCAAGCCCGGCTCCGGCAAGATCACCGTGAACGGCAAGGCGATGAACGAATATTTCGCCCGCCCGGTGCTCCAGCTGATCGTCAACCAGCCCTTCGGTGTGGCCGGTGTCGAAGGCCAGTATGACGTGATGGCGACGGTGGTCGGCGGTGGCCTTTCGGGGCAAGCCGGTGCGGTCAAGCACGGCATCTCGAAAGCGCTGCAACTGCACGAGCCGTCGTTGCGCGCCGCGCTCAAGGCCGCGGGCTTCCTGACCCGTGACTCGCGCGTTGTCGAACGGAAGAAATACGGCAAGGCCAAAGCCCGCCGCTCGTTCCAGTTCTCGAAACGCTGATCGGTTCGCCAGACATTTGGAAAACGCGGTCCCTCCGGGGGCCGCGTTTTTCTTTGGGCGGTGGCGCGCCACCAAAAAGCCGCCCCGAAGGGCGGCTTTGGGTCTTGGGTCTGGCCGGGTCAGATCTGCTTTTCGGGCAGATGCACGATCAGCCCGTTCATGTCCGGTGTGACCTTGATCTGGCAGGTCAGGCGCGATTTCACCGGATCGGGTTCCCAGGCGAAATCGAGCATGTCGGTCTCGGTGGGCAGCGGTTTGGGCAGCCGGTCGATCCAGGCCTCGTCAATATAGACATGGCAGGTCGAGCAGGCGCAGGCGCCGCCGCAATCGGCGTCGATGCCGGGCACGCCATTGTCGCGCGCGCCTTCCATCACCGTGAGCCCCGGTTTCACCTCGATCTCGTGGCGGGTGCCATTGTGTTCGACGTAAGTGATCTTTGCCATCTGGTGCCTCATTCGTTGCCGCAGGGCGGGATGGACTTGGTTTAGGCGAAGGCGCGGGTTTTGGGAAGCCGCAGCTTGGCCGCATCCTTGCTAACGCGGGGGGCAGTCGCGCCGCGCGCGGTCAGTCTGGCCCTAGGCGCGGGCTGGCAAAGCGGTTAAGGTCGCGCCGTTCATTCTGACGGGTTCCATGCCGCGCCTCTCCCTTCTTGCTTTCGCCCTGCCTGCTCTTCTTTGTGCCTGTGTCGAACAGGCGGCCCGAGAGGACGCGCCCTCGCAACCGCCTGCCGTGCCTGCGACGCCCGCGGCGACACGCGATGGCGCGCCGATCGTGGCCACGGGGGCGGCCGTCGCCCGGTTGACGCTGGCGGGGGAGTGGCGCGACAAGGCGCCGGGGGCGGGCGCGCCGGGCTGCTATCACGAAGAACGCCGCCCCGCCGTGGTCGAGACCATCACCGAGCACGCGCTTGTCGCGCCCGAAAAGCTTGATCCGGTCACCGGCGTGGTGCTGGAGCCCGCGCGCTACAACACGATCACCGAGGCGCGGATCGTCGAGGGCGGAGAGAGGCTCTGGTTTCGCCGCGTCTGCGATGCGGATCTGACGCCCGATCGGGTGGTGACGCTGCAGCGCGCGCTCGCGGCGCGCGGGCTTTATGCGGGGGCGGGGACCGGCCAGATCGATGCGGCCACAAGGGCGGCGATCCGGGCCTATCAATCGCAACGCGGGCTGATCAGCCCGGTGCTGTCACAGCGCGCGGCGGAGCAGATGGGGGTGATCTTCTGGCGCGAGCGCCCGGCGCGCTGAGCCTGGCGCGCCGCTCTGACAGATCGCGTGCCCGGCCAGAACGGGAGCTTGCCTGGCCGGGCCGCTACGCGTGGCGCGAAGCCATAGGCTCCGCACCACCCCGTTTCTTGCCTCAGTTCGCCAGCCAGGCGTTGAAGCGCTCGTTCAGCTCGGAATCATTGTCGACCCAGAAGTCGAGATTGGTTTCGAGCGCATTGACCATGTTGGCCGGGTAGGTCGGCAGGTGCGGCCCCATCACGGTCTTGCCATCCTTGTAAAGGATTTCCCCCGCGTTCGAAGATTTCCGGGTCGGGCCGTAGGAGATGTATTGCGCCTGGCGGCGCAGGCTCTCGGTCGAGGTGGTGAACTGGATGTATTTCATCGCATCCTCAAGATGGGGCGCGCCTTTCGGCACCACATACATCTCGTGTTCGTAGACCTGACCGTCCCAAAGCACGACGAGCGGTTTGCCCTCTTCGATCGCGGCGTTGAAGATCCGCCCGTTATAGGCGGTCGACATCGAGACTTCGCCATCGGCGAGCAGTTGCGGCGGTTGCGCGCCCGCTTCCCACCAGATCACGTTGCTCTTGATCGTGTCGAGCTTGGCGAAAGCGCGGTCAAGGCCCTCGTCGGTGGAGAGCACGTCATAGACCTCTGCCGCCGGCACGCCATCGGCCATCAGCGCCATTTCGAGCACGGTTTTCGGGGCCTTTTTCACGCCGCGCTTGCCGGGGAATTTTTCCAAATCGAAGAAATCGGCGATTTTCGTCGGTTTCTCGCCGGGGAATTGCGAGGCGTCGTACGCGATCACATTCGCCCAGAGGTCGGTCGAAATGCCACAATCCATCACCGCGCCGGGCAGGAAATCTTCCATCGCCGGGGTGCCGTCGGAGCCGGGCAGGAGCAGATCGGGGTCGATCTCTTCCAGCAGGCCCTCGTCGCAAAGCCGCACCGCATCGGCATATTCGACGAGCGCGACATCAACCGAAACGTTGCCCGATTCCGTCTGTGCTTTCAGCGGCGTGGCCGGGTTGTCGGCGTCGATCATCGTGGTCTTGATGCCGGTGGCCTCGATGAACGGCTTCACATGGGCCTCGACTTCGGCCGCGCCATAAGCGCCGCCCCAGCTCAGGACCACCACTTCGGCTTGGGCCGCCACCGCCATCGAGGAGGCGATGACCGTGGTGAGGAGGAGTTTCTTCATCTGTTTCGGTTCCTTGTTCTGGCAGACGGTCAGGGGCCGGAGCGGTGCGGGGAGGGTGCAGCGGCAGCGCATCTGCCGCGGGTCGGCCCCTTGTAAATCCCGCTTAATCGCCCCGCGGCGCGTGCGATCGCACGTAAAACGACATCGGATCGCGCATTTGCGCCGTTTGCCCAAACTCGGCCATCGAAAGGCGAGGCAAATTGCCGCGATTTGCGGCTGGCCCGTGGTGCGGCTGGAACGCGGCTTGCAGGGCTGCGAGAAAAAGTGCCGCTCTCATGGGCGATTTGCCTGCTGGCTGGGCAAAGTGAGGATCGGGCGGCGGTGCGATTCGTCTTTTGGCGGAAGGGCTTGGCTCAGCGCAGCGCAATCAGCCGGGCGCGGGCTTGCGCCACCACTTCCTTGGTCAGCGCCTCAAGCAGCGGGCTGCCAAGCCGGACATGCTGCCAATGCAGCGGCACATCAAGATACTGCCCCGGCATAAGCGCAATGAGCGCGCCGCTCTCGATCAGCCCCGTCGCGAGCGGCAGGGGCTGGAGCGCCCAGCCAAGCCCGGCGGCGCAGGCCTCGAGAAACCCTTGCGTCGAGGGCACGCGATGGCTGGGGGCGGTGAGCGGCAGGGTGAAGGCGTCGCGCAGCCAGCGCGCCTGCAGCCCGTCATGCGCGTCAAACTGCAAAACTGGCGCCCGCGCGAGCGCCTGAGGCGTGACACCTTGCGCAAAGTGACGGCGCAAGAACGCCGGGCTCGCGCAGGCGGCATAGCGCAGCGCACCAAGCGGGCGGGTGCGGCAGCCGGGCAGGGGGGCCGGGTCGGTGGTGAGCGCGGCCAGCACCTCGCCGCGGCGCAGGCGCTGCGCGGTATGCTCTTCGTCTTCGCGCGTCAGATGCACAAGCGCGCCGGTTGCCTCGGCAAACCGCACCACTGCGGGCAGAAACCAGCTGCCAAGCGAATCCGCATTCACGGCGACATTGAGCGTGGCCGGCCCCGCCTCCGGCCCGCCAAGCCCGGGCAGATCCGCCGCCAGCTCGCTCTCGAGAAGCCGCACCCGCTCAAGATGCGCGCAGAGCCGCGCGCCCGCCTCGGTGGCAACGGGCGGCTGGCTGCGCACGACAAGCGTGGCGCCCACCCGTTCCTCCAGCGTGCGGATGCGCTGCGACACCGCCGAGGGCGTGATGCCGAGCCCGCGCGCGGCACGCTCGAAACTGCCCTCGCGCAGCACCGCCGCCAGCGCGGCAAGAAGCGGATAGTCGAACATGTTAAGCCCTGCTTCATCTGCATTAGCATTCTGAATTGGACTACACACTCTTCCCCGGTCAGAAAAGCGCCATGACACCGCTTTCTCCTCTTTTCACGGGCTTTGCCCTTTCGCTTGGGCTGATCGTTGCGATCGGCGCGCAAAATGCCTTCGTGCTGCGCCAGGGGCTCCGGCGCGAGCATCTGGGGCTTGTGGTCGCCTTTTGCGCCTTTGCCGATCTGGCGCTGATCTCGCTCGGGGTGGCGGGGCTGGGCGCGGTGCTTGGCGGCGCGCCGCGGCTCGTGCTCTGGCTCTCGCTCGGAGGGGCGGCGTTTCTTGCCTGGTATGGCGTCTCGGCGCTGCGCCGCGCGCTTGGGGCTGAGCGGCTTGTTGCGCAGACGGGGGGCGCGGGGCTGACGCGGATCGGTGCGCTGGCCCGGGTGGCGGGGTTCACGCTCCTCAATCCGCATGTCTATCTTGATACGGTTTTGCTGGTCGGCTCGGTCGGGGCCGCCCAGCCCGCCGGGGCGCAACCGCTTTTCGTGCTCGGCGCAGGCGGGGCAAGCCTTTTCTGGTTTGGTGCGCTTGGTTACGGCGCGCGCTATCTTGCGCCGGTCTTTGCGCGGCCCCGCGCGTGGCAGCTGCTCGATCTTGCGGTCGGGGCGATGATGCTTCTTCTCGCCGCAGGGCTCTTGCGCGGGCTTTGGCCCGCCCCGGTCTGATCCACCACGCCCCTTCGCCCGGGCCTTCGCCCGGGGTGGGAGGCAGCCTTGCATCCGATCCGCCTTGAACTCCCCTCACAAAGACGTCACTTTTGCCGCAGGTCAGGCCACGCCACCCGGCAAGAGCCAGACCGCAGAAACGGACAGGGAGTCCTCTCATGAAATCACCCCTCACCCTTCCCAAGGCTTTCGCGCTTGCGGCCCTGATGGCCTGCACCGCGCCCGCCGCGCTGTTTGCCGGCACCCCGGCCGACACGCTGGTTCTGGCCGATGCGATCGACGATATCGTCTCCATCGACCCGGCCGAAGCCTTCGAATTTTCGGGCACCGACCTCAACAACAACCTCTATGACACGCTCGTTGAACTCGATCCGGCCACGACCGGGGCACTGGTTCCGGGCCTTGCAGAGAGCTGGTCGCTGGCCGATGACGGGGTGACCTACACGTTCAAGATCCGCCCGGGCGTCACCTTCTCCTCGGGCAATCCGGTCACCGCCGAGGCCGCTGCCGCCTCGCTCAAGCGCGTGATCCTGCTCGATAAAACCCCCGCCTTCATCCTCACCCAGTTCGGGCTCTCGAAGGACAATGTCGAGGAAACGATCCGCGCCGAGGGCGATACGGTCATCCTCAAGACCGACAAACCCTATGCGCCGAGCTTCGTTTACAACTGCCTCACCGCGGGCGTGGCCGAAATCGTCGATGTGAAGACGGTGATGGATCATGAAGTTGATGGCGACATGGGCAATGCCTGGCTGCAATCGAACTCGGCGGGCACCGGCGCCTATGTGCTGAAATCCTTCAAGCCGAGCGAAGGCTACGTGCTTGAGCGGCGCGAGGGCCACTGGCGCGGTGATGCGCCGATGAAATATGTGATGATGCGCCATATTCCCGAAGGCGCGACCGAGCGGCTGTTGCTGGAAAAAGGCGATATCGACATTGGCCGCGAGATGACGCCGATCGACATCGCGGGCGTCGAGGGCAACCCTGACATCACCGTGCAAGGCGATGTCGGCGGCCAGATCTACTACCTCGCGATGAACCAGAAGGTCGAGGCGCTGACCAATCCGAAAGTGCTCGAAGCGATGCGGTGGGCGGTGGATTACAAGGGCATGACCGACACGATCCTGAAAGGTCAGTGGGTCGTGCATCAGGCCTTCCTGCCGCAGGGCTTTTTGGGCGCGCTCGACGAGACGCCCTATCACCTCGATCTCGACAAGGCGAAGGCGCTGTTGGCCGAGTCGGGCGTGGCGCTGCCGCTCGACGTCTCGCTCACCGTGCGCAACAATCAGGAGCGCATGGATATTGCGCAATCGGTGCAGAACACCTTTGGCCAGATCGGCATCAACGTGACGCTCGATGTGGGCGACGGCAAGCAGGTGCTCGAAAAGTATCGTGCCCGTCAGCATGAGATCACGCTGCAGACCTGGGGCCCGGATTACCCCGACCCGCACACCAACGCCTCCACCTTCGCGGAAAACCCCGACAACTCGGACGAGGCGAAGGCGACGGGCTATCTCGCCTGGCGCACCGCCTGGGATCCGGGCGAGATGGGCGCGATGACCGAGGCGGCTGTGACCGAGCGCGACACCGACAAGCGCGCCGCGATGTATCAAGACATTCAGCGCACCCACCGCGACACTTCCGCTTTCGTGCTGATGTTCCAGCAGGCGCGGCAAGATGCGATGCGCGCCAATGTGAAGGGCTTCCACGCCGGTGGCGCGACCGATTCCGCCGCCTACTGGACCGTGACGAAGTAAGATCCTCCCGCCGCGCGGTCTTTGGGCTGCGCGGCGGGGCCACCCCCTCATGGCCCATTCCGAAACACGTCCCCCCGCCCACCTGACCGAGTTTGCGCGCCGCCTTGTCGGCGGTCTCGTCACCCTTGCCATCACCCTTCTGGGCCTGTTGCTCGTCACCTTCATCATTGGCCGCGTCGTGCCGATTGACCCGGTGCTGTCGATCGTGGGCGAGCGCGCCACGCAGGCGCAATATGCCGCCGCGCGCGAGGCGCTTGGCCTTGATGCGCCGCTGTGGCAGCAATTCTGGATCTATGTCCGCGATGCGGTGCATGGGGATCTGGGGCAGTCGATCCGCACGCAACAGCCGGTCCTGACCGAAATCGCCCGCCGCTTTCCCGCCACGCTCGAACTCGCCACGCTCGGCACGATCATCGGGGTCATTCTGGGCGTGCCCGCGGGCGTGCTTGCCGCCACCCGGCCGGGCTCGATCTCGGACCAGATCGTCCGCCTCGTCGGCCTTGTCGGCTATTCGATGCCGGTATTCTGGCTCGGCCTCATTGGCCTTCTTATCTTCTATGGCGAGCTTGGCTGGGTCGGCGGCCCGGGCCGGCTCGACCCCTCCTATGACATGATGCTCGAATTCACCATGACGCGTTACACCGGCGCGATCTTGATCGATTCCGCGCTCAACGGCGCGTGGGACGTGTTTGCCAATGCGCTCACCCATATCATCCTGCCCGCAGGGCTTTTGGGTTACGTTTCAATGGCCTACATCAGCCGTATGACGCGCAGTTTCATGCTGGGCGAGTTGAGCCAGGAATATATCACCACCGCCCGCGTCAAGGGCATGCCGGAATGGCGGGTGATCTGGGTGCATGCGATGCGCAACGTCTCCGTGCCGCTGATCACCGTTGTGGCGCTTTCCTATGCCTATCTGCTCGAAGGCTCGGTGCTGACCGAAACGATTTTCGCCTGGCCGGGGCTTGGCAGCTATATCACCGATGCGCTCTTTGCCGCAGATATGCCCGCGGTGCTGGGCGGCACGGTGGTGGTGGGCGTCGCCTTCGTGACGCTCAACATGGCGTCGGACCTGCTCTACCGCCTCGTTGATCCGAGGGCGCGCACATGACCCAGACCCTTTCCCAATGGCTCACCGATCCCTCGCCCTCGTCGCGGGCGCAGGCGCGCATCGGGCAGGCCTGGCTGGCCTGGCTCCGGCTCAAGCGCAACCATCTTGCAATGCTCGGGCTCGCCATCATTGTGCTTTTGTGCGCGATGGCCGCCTTCGCGCCGCTTTTTGCCACGCATGACCCGTTCACCCAAAACCTCGGCCAGCGGCTTTTGCCGCCGGGCACGCCGGGGCACTGGCTCGGCACCGATGATTTTGGCCGCGATATCTGGTCTCGCATCGTCTATGGCGCGCGCATCACGCTTTATATCATCGCCCTCGTGGCCGTGACCGCGCCGGTGATCGGCCTCGCCATCGGCACCGTGGCGGGCTATTTCGGCGGCATCGTCGATACCGTGCTGATGCGCATCACCGATATCTTCCTTGCCTTCCCGCGGCTCATTCTGGCGCTCGCGCTTGTCGCCGTGCTGGGGCCGGGGATCGTCAATGCCGTGCTTGCGATCGCACTGACCGCCTGGCCGCCCTATGCCCGTGTGGCGCGCGCCGAAACGCTCACCGTGCGCAATTCGGACTATATCGCCGCGGTGCGGCTGCAGGGCGCCGGGGCCGGGCGGATCATCTGGGGCCATGTCATGCCGATGTGCCTGCCCTCGGTGATCATTCGCGTCACGCTTGACATGGCAGGGGTGATCCTGATCGCCGCGGGCCTTGGCTTTCTCGGCCTTGGCGTGCAGCCGCCGCTTCCCGAATGGGGTCTGATGATCTCTTCGGGGCGCAAGTTCCTGTTCGAGCAATGGTGGGTGGCCACCATGCCGGGCCTTGCGATCTTCCTTGTGTCGCTCGGCTTCAACCTTCTGGGCGATGGTCTGCGCGACGTGCTTGACCCGCGGAGTGCCTCGCGATGAGTTTGCTGGAAATCGAAAACCTCCGTGTCACCTTTGATACGGAGACGGGCCCGGTTCATGCCGTGCGTGGCGTAAGCTTCAGCCTCGGGCGCGAACGTCTTGGAATTGTGGGCGAAAGCGGCTCCGGCAAGACCATCACCGGGCGCTCGGTTCTGCGCCTCATCCGCCCGCCGGGGCGGATCGAGGCAGACCGGATGCGCTTTGACGGCATCGACCTCACGAAGGCCTCGGAAAAGCAGATGCGCGCGTTGCGCGGGCCGCGCCTTGCCATGGTGATGCAAGACCCGAAATATTCGCTCAACCCGGTGATGCGGGTGGGCGCGCAGCTGATGGAGGGGCTGTTGCGGCGCGACCGGCTTGGCCGGGCGGAGGCGCGCAAAAAGGCGATTGCCGCGCTGGAGGCGGTGCAGATCCGCGACCCCGAGCGGGTGATGGAGGCCTGGCCGCATGAGCTTTCAGGCGGGATGGGGCAGCGCGTGATGATCGCGATGATGCTGATCCCTGAGCCCGATCTGCTGATTGCCGACGAGCCCACCTCGGCGCTCGATGTGACGGTGCAGGCGGAGGTGATGGCGATCCTCGACGGGCTCGTGCGCGAGCGCGGCATGGGGCTCATTTTCATCAGTCACGACCTGCGCCTTGTGGCGCGGTTTTGCGACCGGGTGCTGGTGATGTATCGCGGCAAGATCGTCGAGGAACTGGCCGCGGGCGATCTGATGGAGGCCAAACACCCCTATACGCAGGGGCTTTTGAATTGCCTGCCGCGCATCGGGGGGCCGCGCCAACCCCTGCCGGGGCTCGACCGCACGGGGGACTGGGCCAATGCGTGATGTGATCGAATCTGATTTCATCGAGATCGACAGTCTTTCCGTCACCTTCGAGGCGAAGGGGCGGCGCGTGCATGCGGTGCAGGAGGTGAGCCTGAAGGTGGGGGCGAAGCAGAGCTTTGGCCTTGTGGGCGAGAGCGGCTCGGGCAAATCCACCATCCTGCGCGCAATCTGCGGGCTGGCGCCTGTGTCCGGCGGCGCGATCCGCATCGCTGGAGAGCCCGTGAATACGCGCAACGCCAAGGCCTTTGCGAGCCGGGTGCAGATGGTGTTCCAGGACCCCTATGCGAGCCTGCATCCGCGCCACACCATTGACCGCACGCTCTCCGAGCCGCTGGCGATCCATGGCATCAAGGGCACCGATGCCCGCGTTGTGCGCGCGCTTGAGGATGTGGGCCTGCCCGCCTCCTTCCGCTTCCGCTATCCGCACCAGCTCTCGGGCGGGCAGCGCCAGCGCGTGGCGATTGCCCGCGCGCTGATGCTTGAGCCCGAGATCCTGCTTCTGGATGAGCCCACCTCGGCGCTTGATGCCTCGGTGCAGGCAGAGGTGCTCAACCTGCTCAACCGGCTGCGCGCCGAGCATGGTTTGACATTTTTGATGGTCAGCCATGATCTTGCGGTTATCGACCATATGTGCGACCGCATCCTTGTCATGCAGCACGGCCGCGCCGTCGAAGAGCTGGCCCGCGAAGACCTCGCCTCCGCGCGCATGAAGACCGACTATGCCCGCAACCTGTTCGCGGCGTCCGCCGACCGGATGTTGGGCGCCACTTCAAAGGACTGAAAATGATCCCCGTGTTCGACGGCCACAACGACCTTCTGTTGCGGCTTCTGGAGGCGCCCGAGCGGCGCGAAACGATTTGGCTCACCGGTGAGGGGAAGGGCCAGCTTGATCTGCCGCGCATGCAGGCGGGCGGCTTTGCGGGGGGCTTCTTCGCGATCTATCTGCCCTCGCCGGTGTCGCATGACGATGCCGATCTGATGGCGCAGATGGAAAACCCGCCCTATGCGCTGCCGCTGCCCGACGCGATTCCCTTCTCTGACGCGCTCGCGCCCGCCATCGCCGCGGCGGGTCACATGCTCTGGATGGAGCGCGCCGCCAAGGGCGCGTTCCGCATTTGCCGCACCGGGGCGGAGGTGCGCGCAGCACTCAAGGAGGGCGTGATCGCGGGCATCATGCATATGGAGGGCGCCGAGGCGATCGACGAAAGCCTTGATACGCTTCATGTGTTTCATGCGATGGGGCTGCGCTCGCTCGGGCCGGTCTGGTCGCGCCCGACGCTCTTTGGCCATGGCGTGCCCTTTGCCTATCCGTCGTCGCCCGATACCGGGCCGGGGCTCACCGATGCGGGCAAGCGGCTCGTGAAGGAATGCAACGCGCTCAAGGTGATGATCGACCTGAGCCATCTCAATGAGAAGGGCTTTGACGATGTGGCGGCGCTCTCCGATGCGCCGCTCGTGGCCACCCATTCGAACGTGCATGCGCTTTGTGCGTCGTCGCGCAACCTCACCGACCGCCAGCTCGACATGATCCGCGAAAGCCGCGGCATGGTGGGGCTGAACTATGCGGTGGGCTTCCTGACCGAGACTGGCATCAAGGACCCGGCCTGCGGCTGGGCGCCGATGCTGCGCCACCTCGATTACCTGATCGAGCGGCTTGGCGAAGACCACGTGGGCCTTGGCTCGGATTTTGACGGCGCCGAAATTCCCGCGGTTCTGGGCGATGTGGCGGGGCTGCAGGGGCTTGTCGAGGCGATGCTTGCGCATGGCTATGGCGAGGCGCTGGTGCGCAAGATCGCACATGAGAACTGGTGTGCCCTGATCGAGCGCACGCTCGGCGCCTGAGCCAAACCGCGCGCAAAGAAAAACCGCCGGTCTTGCAACTGACCGGCGGTTTTGTTTTTCCAAGGGCTCACTCGGCAGCGAGGCGGGGGCTTTCTTCCTGCATCGCAGCCACGCCGGGCCGGGTCAGGGCGAGCGTGTCGATGGCGATCATCCGTTCCTCGTCTGTCGGCACCACGAGGGTTGCCACCCGCGCGCCCGAGGCGGAGATGTTCGGATCACCGCCGCGCGCGGCGGCATTGAGCCGCGAGTCGATCTCGATCCCCAAAAAGCCCATGTCGGCACAGATACGCGTGCGAATCTCGGCGCTGTTCTCGCCAATGCCGGCGGTGAAGACGAGCGCATCGAGCCCGCCCATCGCGGCGGCATAGGCGCCAATGGTCTTGCGGATCTGATAGGTGAAGACCTCCAGCGCGAGCTGGCAGCGCGTGTTGCCCTTTTCGGCGGCGGTGCAGATTTCGCGCATGTCGTTGGACAGGCCGGAGAGGCCGAGCAGACCGCTCTTGCGGTAGCAGATTTCCTCGACCTGCTCGAGGCTCATGCCGAGTTTGTTGACGAGGTGGAAGATGATCGCCGGGTCGAAATCGCCCGCCCGCGTGCCCATGGCCACGCCGCTGAACGTGCCAAAGCCGATTGTCGTATCGACCGATTTGCCGCCCTTGATCGCATCAAGGGTGACGCCGTTGCCAAGGTGGCACACGACCATCGAGAGCGCCTCGATCGGGCGGTTGAGTATTTCTGCGGCGGCCTGGCTCACATAGCGGCAGGAGGTGCCGTGAAAGCCGTAGCGGCGGATACCATGCGCGACGCTGAGTTCAAACGGCAGCGCATAGAGATGCGCTTTCGGTGGCACGGTCTGGTGAAAGGCGGTGTCGAAAACGACCACATTGGGCACGCCGGGAAAGGCGCGCTGCGCCTCTTCGATGCCAACGATATTGGCGGGGTTGTGGAGCGGCGCGAAAGTGGCGCACTCGCGCAGGGCTTGGAGGACGCAGTCATCGACGACGACCGAGCCGAAGAAGATCGCGCCGCCATGCACCACACGGTGACCGATCGCCGTGACGGCCCCGGGGCATTGCAGCACGCCATATTCGGGCGACAGGAGCGCCTCCATCATCGCGCCAAAGGCGGCATGGTGGTTGGCGGTCTCGCAGTGCCGCCGCTCGCCGCGCCGGCCAACGAAATGCTCGGCATAGCCCTCGGGCTCACCGATCTTCGCGATCATGCCAGAGCACAGAACCTTTGTCAGATCAGGGGTATAGAGTTGATATTTCAGGCTGGAACTGCCGGAGTTGATGATCAGGATCATGGGGGTCGTCCTTGTCGGTCGGGGGAGGAGCGGCCGCGGGGGCGTCCGCCGGGAACTGTGGGACGGCGCGGCACCAAAGCGTCGCGCCGTCCGGGGGAGGTCGGGGCCGGCCGGAGGTCCGGCCCTGCCGGGTCAGACCGGAAGCGGGATCAGGGCCCAGAAGCCGAGGAAGCTCAGCAGGTTGACGGCAAAGGTCATGACCGCGATCGCGCAGGCCGGCGGGTCGATATGGGTGTCGCCATGGCACAGGAAGGCGCGGGCGAAGAACTCACCAAGGAAGGCCGAGAGGATGCCGATCACCGCGCCCCAGATCACGCTGCCGGAGGCGACGCCCGCAAGGGCTGCGGGCAGCATGATGTGGTGCGAGACGGGGGTAAGCACGCCCAGCGTCAGGAACAGAAGGCTCGCGGCGGCGATGCCGAAGGCCAGAAGCGCGCCGGGCACGCCATAGGTCACGCCGAGCCAGCCGCCAAGGAGCCCGCCGCCAAGCCCGATCACCACGATCTGCGCGAAGCTCGACTGGAACACCAGCCATTTGGTGGCATCGGTCGGGTGGAAGAAGCCACGGCCCGGATCGGCCTTGCCGCACAGCCCGCAGGTGCCCCACAGGAAGCGCGCGATAAAGGCGGAGATCACCACGCCCACCGCGGGAAGGTCGCTGAAGGCAAGGCCCGGGCCAAAGCTCGGCACAAAGGTGAGCGCCCAGAAGATCAGATAGCCAAGCGCGCCGAACACGCCGCCGACAAGGAGCACATCCGGGCTGTTGAGCCCCATGCCCGCGGTGACGATGTTGCGCCCGCTGTCAAGCTTGCCTTTTTTGGCGGCATAGGCGGCGGCGGCAACGCCCGCGGCAAAGCCGCCCGTGTGCGGGCCAAAGGCGCCAAAGGGGATGCCGAAGAAATCGGTGGCTTCGGGGGCGACCGCGAGCTGGATCGCCACGCCGATCATCGTCAGAAAACCGACGAAGGTAAAGGCGGGGAGCGCGCCGATTGCGGCCCCGAATATACCGCCGCCAAAGGCGACGAGCAAACCGAGCAGTGTCATTCTGGTCTCCTTGTATTTCCGGCTGAGCACTGTGGCCTTTAAACCGGCTTATCCCTTGTTCTCGGAAACGGATATTCAGTCATACCCGGAACCGTATCCGGAGCGATTTCTCGCGGAAAAGGCATACGAAAACCGGCCATGGAATTTACATTCCATGGATATTCGTCCTGGGCCCGGTTGACGCGAGATTTTCTCCGATCGCGCAGATGTCGATCAAGCACCAACCTACGCGCGGGGCAGGCGCGGGATCAAGGTGAGCGGCTTGGCCTTCGCGGGTAGTTTCTTGCAAAAGCGGCGCACACAAGCCGGTGAGACTCACGATGAGTTCATCTAAGTATCAGAAATAAAACATTAAAAATTTCCGTGACGTGAGTCGCTTTTCGCTCGGAAAGGGCGTTTTCGCCAGTTTTTGCGGTGTCTGCCGCGGGCGAGAGGGGGCAGGCTTGTCCCGCAATCAGGACCGGGAGCCGTGCCGCCTTGCGGTGCGATGACAAGAAATCACCTGTCGCTGTCTTTTTTTGTCATGCGCCTCCGGGGGCGTTTTGCAGGCGGGTCAAAAATGCCCAACGTTTAAAGGGAAAAAGGACGGAATCCGGCCAAGGGCAAGTTATTCCCCCTGCTGGTCAAGCCCGTCTCGTTGACCATCGACCACCCCGGGGCCTATTCCTTCTTCAGTCGCCGATAAAAGGCCGACACAGGAACGGAAAACCATGAAACCCCTCACTGGAAATAAAATCCTGATGCTCGTCGGAGATTATTCCGAGGATTATGAGGCGATGGTTCCGTTTCAAGCGCTCGGCATGCTCGGTTTCACGGTTGATGCGGTCTGCCCCGGCAAACGCAAAGGGGAAACGATCCGCACCGCGATCCATGATTTCGAGGGCGACCAGACCTATTCGGAAAAACCCGGCCATCTGTTTCGGCTCACCGCCTCCTTCGCGACGGTCAGCCCCGACGACTACGCCGGTCTCTATCTCGTCGGTGGCCGTGCCTGCGAATACCTGCGTCTGGATGCGCAGGTGCTGGCCATCGTGCGGGCCTTCATGACGGAGAACCGGCCTGTGGCCGCGATCTGCCATGGCGCGCAGCTCCTGACCGCCGCCGATGTGGTGCGCGGGCGTCGGATGACGGCCTACCCGGCCGTCGAGCCGGAAGTGCGGGCGGCAGGAGCCCACTTCGTCGCAGTCGCGCCGGAGCAAACCGTGGTCGACGGAAATCTCGTGAGCGCACCGGCATGGCCGGGGCATCAGACCCTGATGCGCGCCTTCGTGAGCCTCGTCGCTCCGAACATTCTGACCTGACCGGCTCTCCGGGCATGCGCGCCCGGGAAGCTTTCACAGCCTGGAGGATGCAATGATTGAGAAGGGCTTCACCAAACCGACCGACCGTATCACGCGGTTGAAAAACCAGATCCTGAACGCCCGGCCGCATGTCGAGGCGGAACGGGCGGTTCTGGCCACCGAAGCGTATAAGGCCACAGAAGGCATGTCGCCGATCCTGCGTCGGGCCCGGGTGGTGGAAAAGATCTTCGCGGAACTGCCGATCACGATCCGTGACGACGAACTTGTCGTGGGCTCGATCACCATCAACCCGCGTTCGACCGAAATCTGCCCCGAATTCAGCTTCGACTGGGTGGAAAAAGAGTTCGAAACGATGGCTGGCCGCGTTGCCGACCCGTTCGAGATCCCGAAAGAAACCGCCGCGGCGCTGCATGAGGCGTTCAAATACTGGCCCGGCCGCACGACGTCGGACCTTGCCTCCTCCTACATGTCGCAAAAGGCCAAGGATTGCATGGCCAACGGCGTCTTCACCGTCGGCAACTACTTCTACGGCGGCGTTGGCCACGTTTGCGTTGACTACGGCAAGATCCTAAAGATCGGCTTCTCCGGCGTCATCATGGAAGCGATCAAACGGCGCGAATTCCTCGACGACAAAGATCCCGACGCGATCAAGAAAAACCAGTTCTACACCGCCGTCATCATTGCCTACAAAGCCGCGATCGACTTTGCGCATCGCTATGCTGACAAGGCCGAAGAGCTGGCCAAGGCCTGCTCCAACCCGACCCGCAAGGCTGAGCTTGAGCAAATTGCCAAGAACTGCCGCCGCGTGCCCGAACATGGCGCCTCCACCTTCTGGGAAGCTTGCCAGACGATGTGGTTCATCCAGTGCATGCTGCAGATCGAAAGCTCGGGCCACTCGATCTCGCCCGGTCGCTTCGACCAATACATGTATCCCTACCTGAAAGCCGATACCTCGATCAGCCGCGAAGCCGCGCAAGAGCTTGTCGACTGCATCTGGATCAAGCTGAACGACGTCAACAAGACGCGCGATGAAGTTTCGGCCCAGGCCTTTGCGGGCTATGCCGTGTTCCAGAACCTCTGCGTGGGCGGGCAAACCGAAGACGGGCTCGATGCCACGAACGACGTGTCCTACATGTGCATGGAAGCTGTTGCGCACGTTCGCCTTCCGGCGCCCTCGTTCTCGATCCGCGTCTGGCAAGGCACGCCCGACGAGTTCCTGCACCGCGCCGCCGAAGTGGTGCGCCTCGGCCTCGGCGTTCCGGCTGTCTACAACGACGAGGTGATCATCCCGTCGCTGCAAAACCGGGGTGTGTCGCTCGCTGATGCCCGCGATTACGGCATCGTCGGCTGCGTGGAACCGCAAGCGATCCACCGCACCGAAGGCTGGCACGACGCGGCGTTCTTCAACGTGGCGAAAGTGCTCGAGATCACGCTCAACAACGGCAAGGTGGGCACGACCCAGCTTGGCCCGGTCACCGGCGACGCGAAAGACTGGAAATCGCTCGAAGATTTCTACGCCGCTTTCGAAGCGCAAATGGCCTTCTTCGTCAAATACCTCGCCGAAGCCGACAACTGTGTCGACATCGCTCACGCCGAACGGGCGCCGCTGCCCTTCCTCTCGGCGATGGTCGATGACTGCATGGGCCGTGGCAAATCGGTGCAGGAAGGTGGGGCGATCTACAACTTCACCGGCCCGCAAGCCTTCGGTGTCGCCGACACCGGTGACTCGGTCTATGCGATGAAGAAATTCGTCTTCGACGGCAAGAAGCTGACGATGGCCGAACTGAAGGAAGCGCTCGACGCGAACTTCGGCATGGTGGCTGGCGCTGGCACCCCGGCGGCGGAGATGACCGAAGCCCAGATCTACGATGCGGTGAAAAAAGTCCTCGCCTCGAATGCCTCGCTCGATGTGGCGGCGCTCAAAGACGAAGTCTACCGCACCCTCGCTTCGGGCGCTGCCCCGGCTGGCGGGTCGTCGAAATACGAAAGTGTCCGGCGGCTGCTCGACTCGGCGGAAAGCTTCGGCAACGACATCGACGAAGTTGACCTGATCGCCCGCAAATGCGCGCAGGTCTACTGCAAGGAAGTGGAAAAATACACCAACCCGCGCGGCGGCCAGTTCCAGGCCGGGATCTACCCGGTGTCGGCCAACGTGCTCTTCGGCAAGGATGTGGGCGCGCTGCCCGATGGTCGCCCGGCCAAGCTTCCGCTCGCCGATGGTGTGTCTCCGCGGCAAGGCAAAGATACGCTCGGCCCGACCGCCGCAGCGAACTCGGTGGCCAAGCTCGACCACTTCATCGCCTCGAACGGCACGCTCTACAACCAGAAATTCCTGCCTTCCGCTCTGGCAGGGGATGCCGGGTTGCAGAACTTCGCCTCGCTCGTGCGGTCTTACTTCGACCACAAGGGGATGCATGTGCAGTTCAACGTGATCGACCGCGAAACGCTGCTCAAGGCGCAGAAAAACCCCGAGGACTACAATGACCTCGTGGTGCGGGTGGCCGGTTACTCGGCGCAGTTCGTTGTGCTCGCCAAAGAAGTGCAGGACGACATCATCAGCCGCACCGAACAAGCGTTCTAAGCGCTTCCCGCAGGCCCCGCCAGCCCATGGCGGGACCTGACCTCCGGGGGGCATCGGCGCCTCTCCCCTCCCTGCCGATGCCCTCCGGGCCCTACCTCTCGCTCAACAGGTGTCCCGATGACCCGCTACCAAAGTTTCACGCCCCGCACCGAGATCGTTTTCGGCGAAGGGCTGCTGGAGCGCCTCGAAGCCTATCGTGGCCAGCGCGTCGGCATCGTGACCGATGAATTCATGGCCCGCTCCGGCCCGCTTGACCGGGTGATGGCCCATCTGGGCGGCTGCGAGGTCAAGGTCTTCGCCGAAGCCATTCCCGAACCGCCGCTGGCCACTGTCGCCGCCGGTGCGCGCCTCTTTGCCGACTTCCGCCCCGATGTGGTGCTGGCCCTTGGCGGCGGCTCGCCGATCGACGCGGCCAAGGCCATCCTCGCCGTGGTGCGCGGCATGGACAGCTCCCATCCGATCCGTCTCGTCGCGATCCCGACGACGAGCGGCACGGGCTCGGAAGTCACCGCCTTCGCGGTGATCTCCGACCCGGCCAATAACCGCAAGTTCCCGCTGATTTCCAACGATCTGATCCCGGATGTGGCGCTGCTTGACCCGGAATTCGTGCGCACCGCGCCGCCCAAGGTGACGGCCGATACCGGCATGGATGTGATCACCCATGCGATCGAGGCGGTGGTGGCGCGCAATGCGTCGAACTTTACCGATGCCTTTGCCGAAAAGGCGCTCGAGCTCGCCTTTGCGGCGCTGCCGAAAGCTTACGAGAACGGCAATGATCTCGCCGCCCGCGATGCCATGCATCAGGCTTCCTGCCTTGCGGGCATGGCCTTCACCGAGGCCGGGCTCGGCATCAACCACGGCCTCGCCCATGCGCTTGGCGGTCGGTTCCATCTGGTGCACGGGCGCCTCAATGCGGTGCTTTTACCGCATGTGATCGCCTGGAATGCCGGGCTCGTCGATGACGCGCCGGGCTGCCGCGAAACGGCGGGGCGCTATGCCCGCATCGCACTGCGCGTCGGGCTGGATGTGCCCGGCACCCGTGCGGGCGTGATCGCGCTGATCCGTGCCATCGAAGCGTTCAACGAGCGCTTCGCCATCCCTTCCACGTTGCGCGGCCTTGGCCTCGACATCGGGGAATATCGTCGGGCGATCCCCGACCTTGCGGCAGCCGCAATGGCGGATGCCTGCACCGCGGGTAACCCGCGCCGGCCCTCGCTTGCGGAGCTCGAGCAGCTCCTCGACCGGGCCGGGGGCTGAGTGGGGAGGACGCGCCGACATCGCATCATGAACCATCTATCCCCAATGAAACCAACGTTTTGCAGACCGGAAAGCAAGGAGTAAGTCATGCAACAAGAAGCTCTCGGAATGGTCGAGACCAAAGGTCTGGTCGCCGCCATCGAAGCCGCCGACGCCATGGTGAAATCGGCCAATGTGGCCATGGTCGGCTATGAAAAAATCGGGTCCGGCCTCGTCACCGTGATGGTGCGCGGTGATGTGGGTGCGGTGAAAGCCGCCACCGACGCCGGTGCCGTCGCCGCCGAAAAAGTGGGTTCGGTCGTTTCCGTCCACGTGATCCCGCGCCCCCACACCGAAGTGGAAAAAATCCTGCCGGCCGCGAAAGCGCTGTGAGCCCGACCCTAGGAAGGAGGATCGACGATGAAAGACGATCTTGTCGAAAAACTGATGGATGAGGTGATGCGGAAGATGAGCCCCGAGGCTCCCGCCGCGGCCCCCGTCGAAGCCGCCGCGCCCAAAGCCGCGCCGAAGAAAGCCTGCAACCTCACCGAATTCGTCGGCACTGCCATCGGCAACACCGTCGGTCTGGTGATCGCCAACG
This sequence comes from Rhodobacter lacus, assembly GCF_042683065.1. NCBI lineage: Bacteria > Pseudomonadati > Pseudomonadota > Alphaproteobacteria > Rhodobacterales > Rhodobacter > Rhodobacter lacus. Next base: position 327,491 of record NZ_JBHUIX010000009.1, read on the forward strand.
TCGATCCGCTGCTGCATGAGCAGATGAAGATCGACAAGAAATACCGCTCGATCGGTATTGTCGGCGCGCGCACCGGGGCAGGCCCGCATATCTTTGCCGCCGATGAAGCGGTGAAGGCGACCAACAGCGAAGTGGTGCTGATCGAACTGCCGCGCGACACCGAAGGCGGTGCCGGTCACGGCTCGCTGATCCTGTTCGGGGCGGAAGATGTCTCGGATGCGCGCCGCGCGGTCGAGGTCACGCTCTCCGAGCTTAACCGCACCTTTGGCGACGTCTATGGCAACTCGGCCGGTCACCTGGAATTCCAGTATACCGCCCGCGCGTCCTATGCGCTCAACAAGGCCTTCGGGGCGCCGATCGGGCAAGCCTTCGGCATCACGGTCGCCGGCCCTGCCGCGATCGGCGTGCTGCTGGCCGATACCGCGGCCAAGGCGGCGACCGTTGAGCCGGTGGGCTATGCCTCGCCCGGCAACGGCGGTACCAGCTACTCGAACGAGGTGATCTTCATGTTCACCGGCGACTCCGGCGCCGTGCGGCAGGCGATCATTGCCGCGCGTGAAGTCGGCAAGCAGGTGCTGTCCACGCTCGACGGGGCGGAACTGGTCTCCTCGACCACTCCCTACATCTAAGCCCCCACATCTGAGACTGAAAGGAAATCGTCATGTCGGAACAAAGCCTTGGATTGATCGAGACGGCGGGTCTGGCGGCGGCAGTGACCGCGGCGGATGCGGCGGTCAAATCGGCCAATGTCACGCTTGTCGGCTATGAACTCACCAAGGGTGACGGCATGGCGGTGGTTAAGCTGCGCGGCGATGTGGGGGCTGTGAAGGCCGCCATCGAGGCCGCGCAGGCCGCGGCGGGGCGCGTCGGACGGGTCGTTGCGACCCGGGTCATCGCACGCCCCGCCGCCGGTCTCAAGGCGCTCGTCGAGAGCCGTGAAACGATCGGGTGGGACCGGGGCGAAAGTGGTTATCCCGCTGCCGCCGCCCCGCACCCGGAGGCGCCCGCCGAGAAGGCGCCGATCCCGCCGGATGCGTCTTCCTCGGACGCATCCGGCACCCCCGAAGTCAAGGCGGCGGCCGAGCCTGAGCCTGAGCCTGCGCCTGCGCCGGCGGCGCCCGAACCTGCGGCAGAGCCCTCTGCAGAGCCGCTCACCGCGCCCGTGGCCGAAGCCGAGATCGAACCGGCCCCTGACGCCGCGCCGGAACCGGCGCCCCAATCCGCTTCCCCCTCCGTGCCGCAGCGCCCGGTGCGCCCCGGCAAGGGACCGAAAGGCCGCTGATCCGCAGCCGATCCTGAAGGACAAGACGAATGAACATCACCACCCCCCTGATCGAGCGCATCCTCGCCGAAATTCTGGCCCAGGGGCAGGCCACCGCAGCGACCCCCGTTGCGGCCGATCCGGCGCTGGTGCCGGTGGGGGTTTCGAACCGCCACATCCACCTCTCCCGCCCCGACATGGATATTCTGTTCGGGCCGGGCGCGAGCCTCACCCGGATGAAGGCGATGAAACAGCCCGGCCAATATGCCGCCGAGGAAACCGTGATCCTGCGCGGGCCGAAGGGCGAGATCGGCAAGGTCCGGGTGCTTGGGCCGCTTCGCAAGGAAACCCAGATCGAGGTTTCGGTCGCCGATGGTTTCGTGCTTGGCATCAAGCCGCCGATGCGGATGTCGGGCAAGCTTGAAGGCTCTGCGGGCCTCACCGTGGTTGGGCCGAAAGGCGCGGTGGTGAAAGACGCGGGCGTGATCGTTGCGCTGCGCCACATCCACATGGCGCCCGCCGATGCTTCCCGCCTTGGGCTGAAAAACGGTGACACGGTCGATGTGGACGTGACCGGCCCGCGCGGCGGCATCATGCGCAATGTGGCGATCCGCTCCGACGAGGTCTCGGCCACCGAGATGCATATCGACGTTGAGGAAGCCAATGCCTTCGGGCTGAAAAACGATGCGCTCGTGCGCATCCTGAAGGCCTGAGGAGAGCGCCATGCCCGGCCCGGACGACATCCTGCGCGACTTCGGCGCCCTTCTGCGGGAGGGAGCGATCCTGCCCCGCGAAGAGCGCGCCGCGGGCCCGCTCCGGGTCGGCGTCGATCTGGGCACGGCAAACCTCGTGCTCGCCGTCACCGATGCGGCGGGCCGCCCGGTAGCGGGGCTGACCGAACGCTCGGGCGGCATCCGCGACGGGATCGTGGTCGATTACCCGGGCACGGTGCGCGCGGTGCGGCGGATGAAGGCGGAGCTTGAGGCGCGGCTGGGCGAAAAGCTCCTGCGCGCGGCGACCGCCATTCCGCCCGGCATCCACCCGGGCGCCGCCAAGGCGATCGGCAATGTGATCGAGGCCGCCGATTTCGAGCTTGCCTGCATCGTCGATGAGCCCGTTGCCGCGGCGCGGGTGCTTGGCGTCACCGATGGCGCCGTGGTCGATGTGGGCGGCGGCACCACCGGCATTTCCGTGCTGCGCGGCGGCACGGTGCTCGCCTCGGTCGACGAGGCAACGGGCGGCACGCATATGACCCTGGTGCTCGCGGGCGCGCTCCGGCTCGAGCTTGCGGCGGCCGAGGCAATGAAGCTCGACCCGGCGCAGGCGCGCGATGTGTTCGCGCTGGTGCGCCCGGTGGTCGACAAGATGGCCGCGATCGTTGCCGGGGTGGTGGACCGCTATCCGACGCTCGACACCGTTCATGTGGTGGGCGGGGCCTGCAGCTTTGAGGAATTTGGCGCGGTGTTCGCGGCGCGGCTCGGGCGCAGGGTGATCAAGCCCGCCGAACCGCTGCTCGTGACGCCGCTTGGTATCGCGCTTTTTGCCGGGGAGGGGCGGTGATGGATCTCGACCGCATCCTGATCGACGCGCTCTCGGACCGGATCGTGGCCGCGCTGAAGGCGCGTTCGCGCCGTGCGCTCGTCGTCTTTTCTGATACCGATCTGGGGCTTGAACCGGCGCTGGCCGGGCTCGAGACCCTCAGCGCGGCGGGCTGGACCGGCGACTGGCTCTCCGCGCCCGAGATGCGCGATGGGCTCGCGCCGCGGCTGCGGTTGCCCGAGGCGGAGGCCGCGCCGCGGCTCACGCGCTTTGGCCTTGTGCTGGTGCCTGCGCTGAGCCTTTCGACCGCGGCCAAACTCGCCACCGGCATTGCCGATGATCTGCCCTCGCGGGTGCTGGGCGAAGCGCTCGACCGCGGGCTGCGTGTGGTGGCGGCGCGCGATGGCGTCTGCCCCGGATCGCGCGAGCGCGCAGCGCGCGGGCTCACGCCGAAAAATGCCGCGCGCCGGGCGATGATGTCGGCCCATCTGGAGGCGATTGCCGCGCAGGGGGTGGAGCTGTGCTGGGCCACGCGGCTTGCCGCGACGGTTCAGGGCACGCCCGCCGCGATGGTGGCCCCGGCGCAGCAGACGGGCATTTTTGGCTGGCAGCAGGCGCGCGCCTGCTCCGGCCCCGAATTGCGGCTGGGCCGCGCGGTGCGGCTGACGCCGCTCGCCTCCGACATCCTGTCGGCGCGCGGCATCCGGCTGATCAGAGAGTGAGGAGCGATCATGTATCTGGCGAAAGTCATCGGACGGGTCGTCGCCACCACCAAGGACCAGAGCCTTGCGGGCGCGAAACTCTTGATCGTGTGCCGCCTCGATGCGCGGCTCGCGCCCTATGACGATACCGAGGTGGCGGTCGATACCGTCGGCGCGGGCGACGGCGAGACGGTGATCATCACCACGGGCTCGGCGGGGCGCTTTGCGGGCACCTTCGATCACTCCGTGGTCGATGCCTCGATCGTCGGCATTGTCGATACGGTCGAGTGCCGGCCCGAGGTGGGGGTCTGAGCCATGGCCTTGCTCGACACGATCCTTGCCACCGAACTGGCCGCGCGCCGCCCGCTGGTGCTGATCGACGCGTGCCGGATCGCGGCCCGGGCCGAGCTTGAGGCGCGGCGCCTTGGCGTGCCGGTGTGCGTGGCGCTGTGCGACGCGGCGGGGGATGCGCTTTTGTTTCACCGCATGGAGGGGGCGCTGCCCGCCTCGGTGACGCTGGCGCCCGCCAAGGCGCGCACGGCGGCACGCTACCGGATGGGCACCGAAGACCTTGGCGCGCTGTGCGCACCGGGCGGCATGCTTGAAGGGCTCGGCGCGGCGGAAAGCGGGCTCGTGCTTTTTGGCGGCGGGCTGCCGATCCGGGCGGGCGCGGCGGTGCTTGGCGCCATCGGCATCAGCGGCGGGACCGTCGCGGAAGACATGCAGATCGCCCGGGCGGCGATTGCAGGACATTGGGGCGCGGCCCTCGAGAAAGGACAAGGACGATGAAAGACAGCGATATCGAAGACGCCGTGGCACGCGTGCTGAGCGGCTATACCGGGGTGGCCGCGCCCAAACCCGCCTTCAAACCCGCGCCAGAAGGCTGCGCATGGGAAGCGACAAAACCCGCCGATCCGATGGATGATATCATCGGCGGCATCCTCACCCGCGCTTTGAGCGAGCGCAATTGCTCCTGCTGCAAGGCGGGCGATTGCAAGGGCGCCTCGGGCTGCCTTTCGATTTCGGACGCCGAAGCGGTGGAACTCGGCGACGGCATCTTTGCGACGATGGACGAGGCGATCAACGCCGCGGCCGAAGCGCAAAAGAAATACCTGTTCTGCTCGATGGCGGACCGCAAGCGCTTTGTGGACGGCATCCGCGCCATCTTCACCGATCCGGCGATCCTCGAGCGGATCTCGCGGCTCACGGTCGAGCAAACCGGCATGGGGAATGTCGAGCACAAGATCATCAAGAACCGGCTCGCGGCGGAAAACAGCCCCGGCATCGAGGATCTGGTGACCGAGGCGCAAAGCGGCGATGACGGGCTTACGCTGGTCGAGCTTTCGCCCTATGGCGTGATCGGGGCGATCACCCCCACCACGAACCCGACCGAGACGATCATCTGCAACGGGATCGGCATGCTGGCGGCAGGCAATGCGGCGGTGTTCAGCCCGCATCCGCGCGCCCGCGGCGTGTCGCTGCTGTCGATCAAGCTGATCAACCGCAAGCTGGCCGCGCTTGGCGCGCCCGCGAACCTTGTGGTCACGGTGCAGGCGCCCTCGATCGAGAACACCAATGCGATGATGGCCCATCCGAAAGTGCGGATGCTCGTCGCCACCGGCGGCCCGGCGATTGTGCGCACGGTGATGTCGACCGGCAAGAAGGCGATCGGGGCAGGGGCGGGCAACCCGCCTGTGGTGGTGGACGAGACCGCCGATATTCCGAAAGCGGCGCTCGACATCGTCAATGGCGCGAGCTTTGACAACAACATGCCCTGCATCGCCGAAAAGGAAGCGATCGTCGTCAACCAGGTGGCGGATTTCCTGATTTCCGAGATGTGCCGCAATGGCGCTTATCTGGTGAAAGACCCCGCGGTGATCGCCAAGCTTGAGGCGCGGGTGCTGACCGAGAAGGGCGGGCCGAAAACCGATTGCGTCGGCAAGAGCGCGGTCTGGCTGCTTGAACAGGTTGGCGTCAAGGTCGGCCCCGAAGTGCGGCTGGTGCTGATGGAAGCCACGAAGGATCACCCCTTTGTGCAAGAAGAGCTGATGATGCCGATCCTGCCGCTCGTGCGTGTGCCCTGTGTGGACGAAGCCATTGATCTGGCTGTCGATCTGGAACACGGCAACCGCCACACCGCGATCATGCACTCCACCAATGTGCGCAAGCTCACGAAGATGGCGAAGCTGATCCAGACCACGATTTTCGTGAAAAACGGCCCCTCCTACGCGGGCATCGGCGTCGGCGGCGAGGGCTACACTACCTTCACCATCGCCGGTCCGACCGGCGAAGGGCTCACCTCGGCGCGCTCCTTCGCGCGTCGTCGCAAATGCGTGATGGTCGAAGCGCTCAACGTGCGCTGAGGCCCCCAGTTCGAGGATACTCCCCATGCAGATCCGCATCATCAACGCCCCGCAGGAAAACCTGTACGACATGCTCGCCCGCCGGGTTGCGCCGCATGTGCGCAAATGGGTGGAAGAGAACCCTGTCTCGTCGATCGGATTTTTGCAGGTGAGTATCCCCGACATGTTCTATTTCGCCGATATCGCCGGCAAGTCGGCGAATGTGCTGACGGTGGAACTGTTCGGCACCTGCCCGCAGACCACGACCACCCTCGCCGTTTTGGGCGAGACCTCGGCTGTGCGCGCCGCGATCTCTGCCATCGAAGCGGCCAATGGCCCCGGTTTCTGAGCCACCGCGCCGCGGCAGCCAGGCTTAAGGCCCGACTTAAGGAAGGAATCCCCCCATGTCCGAGCTCGATTTCACTGCCGAAGGCACGGTGTTCGACATCCAGCGCTATTCGATCCACGACGGGCCGGGCCTGCGCACCATCGTTTTTCTCAAGGGCTGCCCGCTGCGTTGCCGCTGGTGCTCCAACCCTGAATCGCAGGCGCCGGAACCGGAACTCTTCTTCCGCGCCTCGGCCTGCATCGGTTGCGGACAATGCGTGCCCGTCTGCCCGGTGCAGGCGCTATCCAAGGCCAATCCCGGCTTTGTCGACCGCACCAAATGCATCAAATGCGGCGAGTGCACGAAAGTCTGCCCGACCGAGGCGCTCAAACGCACCGGGCGGCGCATGAGCCTTGCCGAGGTGATGCAGGAGCTGCGCAAGGATGCGATCCATTACCGCCGGTCGGGCGGCGGGGTGACGCTTTCGGGCGGCGAGCCGCTGATGCAATCGGCCTTCGCAAAACAGATCCTGATGGCCTGCCACGAGCAGGGCTGGAACACGGCGATGGAAACCACCGGCTGCACCACGCGTGAGGTGATCCGCGAGGTGATCCCGCATGTCGATCATCTGCTGATGGACATCAAGGCGATCAACCCGACGGTGCATGCGGCCAATACCGGTGTCGATAACCGCATCATCCTTGAGAACGCGCTGATCGCGGCCGCGCTCAGCCCCAATCCGGTGGTGCGTATACCGGTGGTGCCGGGGGTGAACGACAATGTCACCGAAATCGGTGCGATTGCCGATTTTGCCAAGCTCATGCCCAAGGTCAACACCGTGCATCTGCTGCCCTATCACAGCTTCGGCGAGAACAAATATACGCTGCTCGGCCGCCGCTATCCGCTCGAAGGCGTGAAGGACATGCGCCCCGAAGCGGTGGCCCCGCTTCAGGCCGTGGTCGAGGCTGCGGGGCTCAAATGCGTCATTGGCGGATAGAAAGTTTCCACCTCATCTAAAAGTCGGTAGCGAGGTATACGGTCAAAACAAGAAATATCCCTGGCGAGCGCAAAAAATTGCGTTAAGTCAATTGCGAAGGCCCTGATTGCGCTAATCTCTTGGGCAACGAAAACCGAGTCGGAACGGGGATCGGAGCAGGCTTCGGAGGCGCCGGGGCATTCTGGTGACGCGCCCGTTCGGGCCGGTTGCCAAGCTTCCCCCTGCGGTCGACTCCGGGCTGCGGCTGTGGAGCTGCAAGAGCAAAGGGGTTGGCATGGGAAGTGGCATACCGTTTGGGCATCCTGCGGGATCGGTGCAGGACGTGTTGTCCTTCGGTGCGGGGGGGGCGCGGCTCGCCTCTCAAACCGGTTTGCCGGTAGATTCGGCGCGGCGGGCGGAAAGCGTGGCGCGCCGGCGCAAGCTCGCCGATCTGATGAGCACCGAGATGCTGCAAAAGGTGCAGGACAATTTCTCCGCCGCCGTTGGCGTGGCGATGGTGATTGTCGACCCCGAAGGGGTTCCGGTCACCAAGCCCTCCGGCTTTTCGGCCTTTTGTCAGGCCGTGCGCTCGCGGCCCGAATGGCGCGAGCGCTGTTTTCATTGCGATGCGGTGGGGGGGCGCACGGCGCTCTCGACGGGCGATCCGGCGATTTACAAATGCCATTGCCGTCTGGTTGATTTTGCCGCCCCGATCATCATGCGCGGGGAGTATCTGGGCGCGGTGATCTGCGGCCAGGTGAAGCTTGCCGAAAATGACAGCCCCGGCCTTGTCGATCTGTCCAACATCTTTCCCACCGAGGGCTCCTGGAGCGAGAATCCGGCGCTTCTGGAGATGCATGGCAAGATTGGCGAGATCACCTATGACCGGCTGCGCTCGGCGGCCTATTCGCTCTATTACATCGCCTCGCATATCGTCGAGGAGAGCTATGCGAACAATGTCACGCAGGAGCTTTATGCCAAGAACCTGCGGCTGGCCGAGGAATCGCAGCGCCGCGCCGAGCTGGAGCGGCTGTTGCGCGAGGCGGAGTTGCAGGCGCTCTCCTATCAGGTGAACCCGCATTTCCTGTTCAACGTGCTCAACACGATCGGTCGGCTCGCTCTGGTCGAGGGCGCGCCCGAGACCGAGACCACGGTGCATGCCTTTGCCGATATGATGCGCTACATCCTCAAGCGCTCGGGCTCGCAATTCGTGCCGCTGCGCACCGAGCTCGACCATGTGCGCAACTATCTCTACCTGCTCAAGATCCGCCTTGGCGACCGGTTCGATTTTCATATCGACAACACCGAAGAATTCGACCGCGTGATGTGCCCCTTCATGGTGCTGCATCCGATGGTGGAGAACTGCATCAATTACGCGATCGAGCCGATGGAAAGCGGCGGGCTGATCGAGGTGTCGCTCTATCGTGACGGCACCGATGTGATTGTCGATGTGGTCGACAACGGGCCCGGCATCAGCGCCGAGCGTCGCATCGAGGTGCTGCGCGGCGAGGCCGATCACGGCGGGCGCAAGAGCATCGGGCTTTACAATATCCACGCGCGGATGGAACATTACTTTGGCGACAGCCACGGGCTCGAGATCGTCAGCCCGTTCCGGCAGGGGCACGGCACGCTGGTGCGGTTGCGGCTGCCGCAAGATTTTGACCCCTGCGCGTTCTGAGCCACACCGGGCGCGCCGGAGAAGGCCAAGGAAGACCGAATGTTCGATATTGCCATCGTCGAGGATGAAGAGCTGGAGCGCCGGGCGCTGCGGACCATTCTGGAGCGCAACCTGCCCGGGGTGAAGGTTGTCGGCGAGGCAAAGAACGGCGCCGAGGCGGTGCGGCTGCTGGAGAGCCGCTCGATTGACCTGATGCTGCTCGACATCCGCATTCCGCGCCCCAGCGGGCTCGAAATTCTGGAGATGCTGCGCGAGCGCGGGCTGGCCACCAAGGTGCTGATCGTCACGGCCTATGATCATTTCGAGATCATGCAGGCGGCGATCCAGCTTCGCGCAGACGGGTTTTTGCTCAAGCCGGTGCGCACCGAGGCGCTGCTGAAAGCGGTTGAGGATTGTTTGCGCAGCGTGCCCGCCGCGCCTGTTGCCGCGCCGATGCTGGCAAAGGCGCCCGCGGCGGCAGAGCCGGCAGGCGTGCCCGAGGCAATCGCCGATCCGCTGGCGCTCAAGGCCGAGATCGAACGCCTGGTGCAACACAATGCCTATCGCGAATGTCTGATGCTGGTGCGCCGTCAGCTTGAGGCGCTCCATGCGCATCGCGAGGTGGCGCCGCGGCAGGGGGTGCTTGATCTGTCGCAGGTGCTCACCGATCTCGTGGCCTGCGCGGGCCGGCCGCTGCCCGATGCCGTGGCGCGCAAGATCGAGGCGCTCACGGCGCAAAGGCTTGAGGCGCGCGATCACTACAAGCTGCAGGAACTGTTCAGCGAGATCACCGATCTTCTGTTTGCCGATGACGAGGAGCCGGGCACCTCGGCCGCCGCCCGCATCGAGACCGTGCGCAACTATATCGAGCGGAACCTGCACAAATCGGTGACGCTGGAGGAAGCGGCCGATCATGCCCATGTCAGCGCGTGCTATCTGAGCCGTCTGTTCCACAAGCAGATGGAGATGACCTTCATCACTTATCTCAAGCAACGCCGGATTGCGCGGGCGAAACAATTGCTGGAATGCTCCAGCCTGCCGATCGTCAATGTGGCGCTCGATCTCGCCTATCAGGACGCGAATTATTTCTGCAAGGCGTTCAAGAAGGAAGTCGGCGTGTCTCCGAGCGAGTATCGGCGCCAGTTTCCGCAGCCCACCAGTTGATTTGCCCGCGACGGGGCGTTTCGCGCGCGCGGGGCGGATGCCTCCCGCGGTCGGCCCCGCTCAACGCGGAAGGTCGAGCGGATAGGCGGTGGTAAAGGCGATCTGCTCGAGCGCCAGATGCGCCGTGAGGCGGCGCAGGTGCAGGAGGCTCTGGAGCCGCTGGCAGACCGCGTCGAAACCCGCAATATTGGCGGCGGCGATGCGCAATAGGTAATCGTGCTCACCCGCGATGCGCCAGATTTCCATCAGTTCCGGCACGTCCCGGCAGGCGGCGCGCAAGGCCGTCTGCGCCTCTAGCCCCTGATCGGGGAGCTGGATCAGCACGAAGGCCTGAACGCCGATCCCGAGCGCGGCCGGATCGGCGAGCGCGACCCGCCGCATGATCACGCCGGTCTCTTCGAGCCGGCGGATGCGCTTCCAGCAGGGCGTTTGCGACAAGCCCACCCGGTCGGCGATCACCGCCACGGGCAGCGTTGCATCCTCCATCACCTGGGCGATGATCTTGCGGTCGATCGGGTCGAGTTCCGGCATCTTGCCCTCCTTGTCCCGGTGAGCATGACCGATAAAAACAAAAAGTCTATCGCGATCGTCGAGAATAAAGGTCGCAGAGGCTGCGCCCCCAATCCCGACAAGATCGACGTTGATTTGCGCCTGGGCTGCCCGTAATGCTGGACCATGATCACACAGAAGATGAAATACGCGCTCAAGGCGCTTTTGGTGCTCGCCGATGAACGCGCCGCCGAGACCCCGCAGCCCTTGACGATCGAAGAGATTGCGACACGCTCGGGAACGCCGAAGCGGTTTTTGGAGCATATCCTTCTGGATTTGCGCAAGGCGGGGGTGGTCAGTTCGGTGCGCGGGCGGGCAGGGGGCTACAGCCTGCTGAAGGCGCCGCGCGAGATCTCGATCTCGGAGTTGTTGCGCCGCATTGATGGCCCGATTGCGCCCTTGCCCTGCCTTTCGCGCAGCGCCTATCAGCGCTGCGATGATTGCAAAAGCGAGGAGGACTGCCGCATCCGCAAGGTCTTTGCGGAGCTGTTCTGGTCCTATCTGGTGCTGATCGACTCGCTGACCCTGGAGGACATGCTGCAGGCGGGTGGCGCCGGAGAACATCTACTCGCAGTTTAAAGCGCAATAAAAACAAAAGGATGGCCCCGCATCGCGGGGCTTTTTTTATTTCTGCCGCCCGTGCGGGAGAAAAAAATTCCAAAATCACGACAGATAAAGACGAGATTATTTTCTTGATTACACGACTAGTCCGATAGAGATTTAACGCATCGGATGGACCAATCAGCACGGAGACGACCATGACCCCGTTCCTCGCTTTCGCCCCCGCCCAAATCGTGGCCGGTTCGCAGCGTTGCATGCTCTGCCCGATGCCGCGTCACCTTGGCCATCGGCCCTCGGGCCACCGCAGTGGGAGGGGATGATGCGCCGCCCTCTTCTAGCCCTTTCATTGATCGACATCGTCACGGGGCGACCGCATCAGATTGGCGGCGACGTGTTCGTTCTTTTTACCCGTGCCCCCGAGGAGGCTGCGTGCGAGCTGCTGCGCAACCGTGATCCCCGGCGCTGGCGCGTCGAAACGCGGCCTGCTGGGGCCACCACTCAATTCTAAAAGGAAAACATATGCTTACCACGATCCAACTGTCGCGCCACATCTCTGCTCAGGGGCGTCTGACCAAGACCCATTCCGATGGGCGGGTGACGATTGCCGATGGCGCGCTGCATCTCACCGGCTGGCCGATCACGCGGCTGGTGCGCACCACGGCGCTGGCGCTCGTTCTGGGGCTGACGGCGCTTGGCGCCAGCGCGCCGCGTGCCGTGGCAGAGAGCCTGCTCAACGTCTCTTATGATCCGACGCGGGAGCTTTACCGCGACGTCAATGCCGCTTTTGCCGATTACTGGGTGGTGCAGGGCCATGAGGCGCCCGAGATCGAGACCTCGCACGGCGGTTCGGGCGCGCAGGCCCGGGCGGTGATCGAGGGGCTCGATGCCCAGATCGTCACGCTCGCGCTTGCCTCCGACATCGACAAGATCGCCAAGGCGGGCAAGCTCCCCGCCGATTGGCAGGGGCGGCTGCCGCACAATTCCGCGCCCTACACCTCGACCATCGTGTTTTTGGTGCGCGCGGGCAATCCGAAGGGAATCCAGGATTGGGGCGATCTGATCAAGGACGGGGTCGAGGTGATCACGCCGAACCCGAAAACCTCGGGCGGGGCGCGCTGGAACTACCTTGCCGCCTGGGCCTGGGCGGAGAAAAACGGCATTGATCCCAAAGGGTTCGAGCATGATCTTTTTGCGCATGTGCCGGTGCTGGACACCGGTGCACGCGGTGCCACCACCACCTTCGCGCAGCGCGGTATTGGCGATGTGCTGCTCGCTTGGGAGAACGAGGCCTATCTGGCGCTGGCAGAGCTTGGCCCGGACCAGTTCGAGATTGTCGTGCCCTCCGTCTCGATCCTTGCCGAGCCGCCGGTGGCGCTTGTCGATGAAAATGTGAAGAGCCCCGAGCAGCGCGCGCTTGCCTCGGCCTATCTCGATTTCCTCTACACCCCGGAAGGCCAGGCGCTTGCCTTCAAGCATTACTACCGCGGCTGGGATACCTCCGCCGCGGCGCCCGAGGATGTCGCGCGTTTCCCGCAGATTGATCTTGTCGATATCGGCCATTTCGGTGGTTGGGCCAAAGCGCAGCCCGAGCATTTTGGCGATGGCGGCACGTTCGACCAGATTTATGCGGCGAAGTGAGCAGAGGATGGGCGCGCCTTTCATTCATCCCTCGCCGATGCCGGGGCGGCGCCTGAGCCTCGGCATCACCCTCACCATGCTCTCGCTGGTGGTGCTGGCCCCGCTCGGCGCGTTGATCGCGCAGGGCGCGGCGATGGGGCCCGATGCACTTTGGGCCGCGATCGACCGCCCGCGCGTGCAGGCCGCGCTTTGGCTCTCCTTCCGGCTCGCCTTTCTCGCCGCGATGGTGAACCTTGTGCTGGGGGTCGGGCTGGCCTGGGTGCTGGCGCGCTACCGCTTTCCGGGGCGGCGGCTTCTCGATGCCGCGGTTGATCTGCCTTTCGCGCTGCCAACCGCGGTGGCGGGGATCGCGCTCACCGCGCTTTATGCGCCCAATGGCGCCTTCGGCGCGCTGGCGGCCGAGTTCGGTGCAAAGATCGCCTATACCGAATGGGGGATCTTTCTGGCGCTGATGTTTGTGGGGCTGCCCTTTGTCACCCGGGCCGTGCAGCCGGTGGTGGAGGAGATCGCGCAAGAGGTGGAGGAGGCCTCGGCCACGCTTGGCGCCTCGCGCCTCACCACCCTTACCCGGGTGATCTGGCCGATGCTGAGCCCCGCCGCGCTCACCGGCTTTGCGCTCGCGCTGGCGCGGGCGGTGGGCGAATACGGCTCGGTGATCTTCATCGCGGGCAATATCCCGATGCGCACCGAGATCGCGCCCTTGCTGATTGTAATCGAGCTGGAAGCCTATGATTACAAAGGCGCCGCCGCGATCGGGCTGGCGATGCTGGCGATCAGCTTTGCGATGCTGCTCGCGATCAACCTCGTGCAGATCTGGAGCCGCAGGAGGATTGGCGATGTCTGAGCTTTCCCTTCACGCCGCGATCACCGAACCCGCGCTCGCGCGCCGCGCGTTGATCGGGCTCGCCTTTGCCGTGCTTGCCGTTTTTGTGCTTGCGCCCCTTGGCGTGGTGTTCACCGAGGCGCTGGCCGGTGGCCCCGGCGCATCGCTTGCCGCCCTCGCCAAGCCCGATGCACTGGCGGCGATCCGGCTCACGCTGACCGTTGCCGCGATTGCCGTGCCGATCAATGCCGCCTTCGGTCTGGCGGCGGCGTGGTTTTTGACGAAATTCGACTTTTCCGGCAAGGCGCTCCTGATCACGCTGATCGACCTGCCGTTTTCCGTTTCGCCCGTGGTCGCGGGGCTCTGCCTTGTGCTCCTTTTTGGCGCCAATGCCACGCTTGGCGGCTGGCTGGTCGCCTCGGGCCATCCCGTCATCTTCGCGCTGCCGGGGATCGTGCTGGCGACGCTGTTTGTCACCTTTCCCTTTGTCGCGCGCGAACTCATCCCGGTCATGGTTGAGCTGGGCCGCACCGAGGAGGAGGCCGCGCTTACCCTCGGGGCGGGCGGCTGGCGCACGCTCTTCACCGTTACGCTGCCCAACATCCGCTGGGCGCTCCTTTACGGTGTGCTGCTCGCCAATGCCCGCGCCATGGGCGAGTTTGGCGCGGTGGCGGTGGTTTCGGGCAAGATCCGCGGCCAAACCGCCACCATGCCGATCACTATCGAGATGATGTATAACGAATATCTCTCGGTTGCGGCGTTTTCGCTCGCCGCCTGCCTGAGCGCGCTCGCGCTTCTCACCCTCCTCGTCAAGGCGCTTTTGGAGCGCCAGCACGCCCGCAAAGCGCAAGCCTGAAAGGTCTCGCCATGCATATCGACATCGACGAAATCGCCAAGGAATTCGGCCCGACCACGGCGCTGCATCCGGTCTCTCTCGCCATCCCTTCGGGGGCGCTGGTGGCGCTTTTGGGCCCCTCCGGCTCGGGCAAGACCACGCTTTTGCGCATTCTGGGCGGGCTTGAGTTTCCCTCCTCGGGGCGCGTGCTCTTTGACGGGCAGGATGCGACCGGGCTCACCGTGCAGGCGCGCCGGGCGGGCTTTGTGTTCCAGAGCTACGCGCTCTTTCGTCATATGACCGTGTTCGAGAATATCGCCTACGGGCTGAAGGCGCGCCCGCGCGCCACCCGCCCGCCCAAGGCCGAGATCGCGCGCCGGGTGGCAAAGCTGCTCGATCTGATCCAGTTGCCGCAGATCGGCGCGCGCTACCCGTCGCAGCTTTCGGGCGGGCAGCGGCAGCGCGTGGCGCTCGCCCGTGCGCTGGCGATCGAGCCGCGGATGCTGCTGTTGGATGAACCCTTTGGCGCGCTTGATGCCAAGGTGCGCAAGGAGCTGCGTCAGGGCCTGCGCGACATTCATGACGAAACCGGCCTCACCACTATTTTCGTCACCCATGATCAGGAAGAGGCGATGGAACTTGCCGATCTGGTCGTGGTGATGTCGATGGGCCGGATCGAGCAGATCGGCCGCCCGCAAGACATCCGGGCCCATCCTGCCACCCCCTTCGTGAAAAGCTTTCTCGCCGCCTGACGGGGTGTCACAAAACGGTCATATGGCGGGCGTATCGCGGGAGCCATGGCCGCGCTGTCGTTCGAAAATCTGAGTCGTCGCTTTGGCGAAACCCTTGCCCTCGATGGTGTGAGCGCCGAGATCCCCTCTGGCACATTTCTGGCGCTGCTTGGCCCTTCGGGCTGTGGCAAGACCACGCTTTTGCGCCAGATTGCCGGGCTCGACCGCCCCGATGGCGGAAGGCTTTCCATTGGTGGTCAGGAGGTTGCGGGGCCGTCTTGCTTCACGCCGCCAGAGGCGCGTGGGCTTGGTATGGTGTTTCAATCCTATGCGCTCTGGCCGCATATGAGCGTGGCCGAGAACATCGCCTTCGGGCTGAACCGGCTTGCCAAACCCGAGCGCCTCGCGCGGGTCGAGGAGGCGCTTGCCAAGGTCGGCCTTGCGGCTCTGGCAGGGCGGCGCCCGCATCAGCTTTCGGGCGGGCAGCGCCAGCGGGTCGCGCTGGCGCGCAGCCTTGCCGCGCGGCCCCGCGTGCTTTTGCTCGACGAGCCGCTTGCCAACCTTGATGCGCATCTGCGCGCTGCCATGCTGGCCGAATTTCGCCGCATCCATGCCGAGACCGGCTGCACCATGGTCTTTGTCACCCATGACCAGAATGAGGCGATGGCGGTGGCGGACCTTATTGGCGTGATGGACCGCGGCCGCCTTGAGCAGCTCGCCCCGCCGCAAGAGGTGTTCGAGCGCCCCGCAAGCCCGATGGTGGCGCGCTTCGTGGGGCAGGGGCGCACGCTTCCCGTCACGGTCGTTTCTGCCGCCGCCGGGCGGTGCCGGATCCGGCTCGGCGGGCAGGAGACCACGCTTCCGGGCACCGCGCCGCCCGGCCCGGGCTGGCTTTGCGTGCATCCGCGCGATCTGGCGCACAGCCGGGCGATGGGCCTGCCCGCGACCGTGCTCGAATGCCGGTTCGAGGATGGCTGGCATATCGCGCAGTTGATTTTTGACGATCTGCCCGATGTCGCCTCTTTGCCGCTGCGGCTGGACCGCGCCGCGCCGCGCGGATCGCGGCTCAAGGTGGTGCTCCGGGGCGGCTTTGTGCTGCCACGCGCCGAGGTGGCGCCCAAAGCGCTGAGCCCGGTCGGGCGGACGGTTCCGGCATGAACAGGCTCACCGCGCTTGGGGGCTTTGATGCCAAGGGGCCAGCCTGTTTCCTTCTTGAAACGGGGGGGGCGCGGCTTGTGCTCGACCTTGGCCTTGGGCCCGATCATGCGGCGCGCCCGGTCATTCCGCCCGCCGGGATCGGGCGGATCGATGCGCTTTTGATTTCGCACGGGCACGCGGATCACATCGGCTCGCTCGATTGGCTCGACCGGCTCGGCTCCCCGCCCGTCTTTGCCACCGAGCCCGTGCGCGCATTGGCGCGCAGCCCGCTTCTGGCGCAAGCCGAACCGCTTGAGGCGGCGCAGACCATCGCCGGGGTGCGGGTGGAGACGGGCGCTGCGGGCCATGCGCCGGGCGCGGTCTGGATGCGGGTCGGTGGCGCGGAGGGGCTGGTATACAGCGGAGATTATTGCGCCGAGGGCGGCCTTTTTGCCGCCCGGCCGTTGCCCAGGGCGCGCGTGGCGGTGCTCGACGCATCTTATGGCGCCGAACCCGCGCGGCTTGCCGATCAGCGCGCGGCGCTTCTGGCCGCGATTGGCTCCGGCCCCTGTCTTTTGCCCGCCCCGATGGGCGGGCGCGGGCTCGAGATCGCGCTGGCCTGCCTTGAGGCCGGCCACGATGTTGCCCTCTGCCCCGAAACCGCCGATGTGGCCGAAGGAATGGGGGCGCGGCCCGACTGGCTGGCGCCGGGCGGGGCAGAAGCCCTGAAACGGCTGCTGGCGGTTGCCCGCCGGATCGGGCCCGAAGACCCGCTGACCGGCGTGACCATCGCGGGCGGGCCCAATTGCGGCTCGGGGCTCTCGGAGCGGCTCGGCCCGCGAGCGCTTGCTGCGGGCGTGCCGATTCTCTTCACCGGTCATCTGGCCGAGGGCGCCCCCGCCGCGGCCTGGGTGCCCCAGGGGCGGGCACGGGTCTTGCGCTGGAACGTGCATCCAGAGCTGGCCACGCTGGGCGCGATGCTGCGCGACACGGGGGCCAAGACCGTGCTGCCCGCCTTCGCGCCCGCGGCGGCGCGCGCCCGGCTTGCGGCGGCGCTGCCCGGCCCATGGCTGGGGCAGGGGGGGCTGACGTGGTAGATCGTCCCGCACTGGAGCTGCCGCCCGGCGCCTTCCTGTTGATGCGGCATGGCGAGACCGAGGCGAATGCCGCCGATATCATCTGCGGTCAGACCGACCTGCCGCTGAGCCCGCGGGGCCATATGCAGGCCGATCAGGCTGCCGCCTTTCTGGCGCATCTGCCGCTGGCGCGTGTTCTCACCTCGCCGCTTTTGCGCGCGCGCCAGAGTGCGGCGCCGCTCGCCGCGCGGCTTGGTCTTGCGACCGAGGCTGTGGCGGGGCTTGCCGAGCGCGACTGGGGCGGCTGGGAGGGGCAGCCGCGCGCGATTTTGAAGCGCGAGGCCACGCCGCCCGGCGGAGAGTCCCTGCGCGCGTTTCGGGCCCGCATCCGTGCGGCCTTGGCCCGCATCGACCGCGCCGAGCCCCTGATCCTCATCGCCCATTCCGGCACCGCCCGCGAGATCCATGCCGTGCTCGCCCCCGCCACCCCGCACCGGCGCCTGCAAAATGCCGAAACGGTGCTTTGGGTGCCGGGCGCCCGCGGCTGGCGCTGTCACGAATGTTTCAAACCGGCGAGCTAAGAGCTTGCCATGAAATCGAAATACAGGAGATCCGCATGACCTCTCTTCGCACCATGACGCTCGCTTTGATGGCGCTGGCCGGCCCGGCCTTTGCCCAGCCCTCGGGCGAGATCACCGTCTATACCTCGCAGCCGCAAGAGCAGATGGCGAAGGTGGTCGAGGCCTTCAACAAGGATTACCCGGATGTGAAGGTGGAGGTGTTCCGCACCGGCACGACCGAGTTGATGACCAAGCTGCAGGCCGAATTTGCCGCCGGGACATCGCCTGCCGATGTGCTTCTGATTGCCGATGCCGTGGCGATGACGCAGCTGAAAAACGATGGCCGTCTGATGGCCTATGACGATGCGCCGGTGGCGGGCATTCCGGCCGATCTCATCGACCCCGATCACACCTTTTTCGGCACCAAGCTGATCACCACCGGCATTGTTTACAACACCGATCTGGTGAAAGAGGCGCCGAAGGGCTGGGACGATCTGCGCGCCCCCGATGTGGCGGCGCAAACGATCATGCCGAGCCCGCTTTACTCGGGCGCTGCGGTGATCCATGTCGGCACAATGACGCAGCAGCCTGAGTTCGGCTGGGCCTATTACGAGGATCTGGCCAAGAATGGCGCCGTCGCCGGGCAGGGCAATGGCACCGTGATCGAGGCCGTGGCGCGCGGCGAAAAAGCCTATGGCATCATCATCGAATACATGGCGATGAACGCGAAGGCCAAGGGCTCTCCGGTCGACTTCGTCTGGCCCGAGGCGGGCGTGAGCGCGATCACCCAGCCGGTGGCGATTGTGGCGGGCACCGACAACCCCGAGGGCGCGAAAGCCTTTGTCGACTGGCAGCTCTCGAAAGCCGCGCAGGCGCAATCGGTGGCGCAGGGCTATTTCCCGGTGATCGAGGGGGTGGCTGCGCCCGCGGGCTACCCGACGCTGGAGAGCCTGCATATCCTGCCGCTCGATGCCACGAAGCTGATGGCGGAAGATCAGGCGAACAAGGAGCATTTCGCTGATCTCTTCGGTGGTTGATTTTACACACAGAGCCTTTGGCGCGGGCGGCATCCGATGGATGGCCGCCCTCGTCGCCTTTTACCTCGCCGTGACCGCGCTCTATCCGCTCGCGCGGCTCTTTGTGCTGGCGCTGGGGCCAGATGAGAGCGGCGCGGCTTTCGGGCTCTTGCGCGACACTTTTGCGAGCCGCGCCTTTCAGCGCGCGCTCTGGAACACGCTCTGGTCCTCGGCGGGCTCGGTGGTGGTCTCGGTGGTGCTGGGCCTCGGCCTTGCGCTCGCCACCGGGTTGATGCGGCTGCCGGGCCGGGCGCTGGCCTCCTTCCTTGCGCTCTCGCCGGTGCTGATCCCCTCGCAGATCATGGCACTGGGGTGGATCGAATTGATGGGGCCGGGCTCGGCGCTTCTGTCGCCGCTTGGCCTTGCGCCGCCGCCCGGCCGCCCGAACCCGCTTTATTCGGGGGGCGGTGTGGTCTGGCTGATGGGGATCGAGCATATGCCGCTTGTCTTCATTGCCGCGCGCGCCGCGCTGCAATCGGTGCCCGCCGATCTGGTGGAGGCGGCGCGGATCGCCGGGGCCGGAACGGGCCGGATCATCGCGCGCGTGCTCTTGCCGCTGACGCTGCCCGCGGTTGCGGCGGGGGGGATGCTCTCCTTCGCCGCCGCGGTCGGCAATTTCGGCGTGCCCGCGCTGCTCGGCATTCCGGGGCGGTTTTCGGTGCTCACCACGCTGATCTATCAGCGGTTGAACGGCTTTGGCCCGGCGGTGATCGGCAAGGTGGCGGCGATTGCGCTCGTGCTCGTGGCGCTGGCGCTCGCAGCGCTTCTGGCGCGCCACATCGTGCAAAAGCGCTGGACCGTGCCGCTCGCCGCCGGGGCAGGCTTCACCGGCTTTGACGCGGGGCGCGCGGCACTGCCCTTTGCGCTGGCGCTCTGGGCCGTGCTCGGGCTTCTCGTGCTCGCCCCCTTGGCGGCACTGCTCGCCACCGCGCTTGTGCCCGCGCTTGGCGTTGCGCTGAGCTTTGAAACCGCAACGCTCGCCAATTTCGCAACCGTGTTGACAAGCCCTGCGGTGCAGCGCGCCTTTTTCAATTCCTTCGCGCTCTCGCTTGGCGCCGCGGGGCTCAGCGCTCTGGTGGCAATCGCGCTCGGGTGGCTGTCGAGCGTTGCGCAAAGCCCGCTTGGCCGGGCGCTCGGCTGGCTGGCGGATGCCGGGTTCGTCGTGCCCGGCACCGTGTTCGGTCTGGCGATGATTCTCGTTTATCTGCGCCCGCTGCCGCTCGTCGGTGTGTCGCTCTATGGCACGGCGGCGATCCTTGCGCTCGCCTATCTCGGCCGCTTCCTGCCGCTTGTGCTGCGCCCGGTCGAGGCCGAGATCGCGCGCACCGATCCCGCGCTTGACGAGGCCGCGCGGATCGCCGGAGTGAGCGTGATGCGCCGCATCACCCGGATCGCCGCCCCCGTGCTTGCCCCCACCGCTGTGGCCGGAGGAGTGCTGATCTTCATGACCGCGCTCAATGAACTCACCGTCTCCGCGCTGTTGTGGTCTGCCGGGCATGAGACGATCGGGGTGCAGATCTTCTCGATGCAATATGAGGGCAATTCGACCGCCGCCGCTGCGATCTCGGTGATCGCGCTCGCGCTTGTGGCGGGGCTGGTGATGCTGGTCGACCGCTTTGGCAGGCGCTTGCCCGCCGGAACGCTGCCCTGGCGCGCGCCTTGAGGGGGCGTTCTGAGCGAAGCCTCTGAGCGGGCATGTTTTTGTTGCGGCGCACGCCTGGGTTGAAAAATCTCGATGAAATTTCTGCAACGCAGCAGGTTTTTGTTGAAATGCTGCACTGCAGCATGTATATATTTCTCAAGCGACAGGGCCCCGCAGCCTCGAAGGGCCCCCCAAAACCCGGAGAACCCCAATGGCCAAGACCCAAGATTTCACCAAGATGATGCAAGACATGATGTCGGCGATGCCGATGGACATGTCGAAGATGCAAGACGCGTTCAAGGCGCAGACCGCGCTGAGCGAGAAAATGGCGAAAGTGGCGCTCGAAGCCGCTGAAAAATCGACCGACATCTCCGCCAAATGGGCCAAGGACACGCTTGGCAAGGTCGGCGCGCTGACCGCCTCGAAAGTCGAACCCGCCGATTATGCCAAGGCGATGAGCGATTTCGCCTCTGCCTCGGCCGAGATGGCTGCGGAAAACCTCGCCGCCTTCGCCGAAGTGGCGAAGAAAGTGCAGATGGAAACCGTTGAGCTGATGCTCTCGGCTGGCAAGGAAATCTCGGAAGAGACCACCGCGGCGATGAAAAAAGCCACCGAAGAGGTGACCGCGGTCGCCAAGAAAGCCACCGCCACTGCGGCGAAATGAGCGTGATGCTTTAACAAAAGCGGCGGTTCGACCTCCTCCTCCCTGTCGACCGTCTGGGGCGCACTTCGGTGCGCCCTTTTCTTTTGTTGCTTTTGCGGCAGCGCGGCTTAATCATTGCTGCAACGCCAAAAAGAACGGTCCATACAGATTGGCCGATGACATTCTGGGGAGGAGAACGACATGGCCGAAGATGCAAAGCCGTTGCTGATCAAACGCTACGCCAGCCGACGGCTCTACAACACCGAGACCAGCGATTACGTGACGCTCGAAGATATCGCCGCCTTCATCCGGCAGGGCCGGGAGGTGCAGATCGTCGATCTGAAATCGGGCGATGACCTGACACGGCAATACCTGCTGCAGATCATCGCCGAGCATGAGAGCCGGGGCGAGAATGTGCTGCCGGTCGATGTGCTCACAGATCTCGTGCGCAGCTATACCACGCAGGCGCAATCGGTTGTGCCGCAGTTTCTGGCGGCGAGCTTCGAGATGCTGCGCGAGGGGCAGTCGAAGATGATGGAGAATTTTTCGGCGATGCCGAACCCGATGGCCTCGATGCCCGGCTTCGAGGCGCTGCAACGCCAGCAGGAGGCGTTTTTGAAGTCGATGATGGCGGGCTGGGGTGCGGCCGTTGCCGAGGGAGAGGGCGGGGCCGAGGGGGCAAGCGGGCGCGACGAACTCGACGCGATCAAGAAGCAACTGGCCGAGCTGCAGTCGAAGCTTTCGAAGCTCTGAGCCTGCGCGGGAGATCTGACCGGGCCGGGGGGCACGCCCCCCGGACCCCCGGGCCCGGTTCGACCGTCATCGCGAAACCCGGCGCCGGGAGGGGTGATGCTGCAAAGGCGCGCTCCGCCCCCTTTGTGCAAGTCCCGGGCCAGATCGCAGAGAGGCTCAGGCGCGCGGGCAGGACGATTTCAATTTTCTGGAAAATCAGAAAACGTGGCGGCGCGCTTTGGCAGGGCAGGCCTGCGGGCGGGCTGGGTTGCCAAAGCCTGTCGAGGGCGCGCATTCTGGCGCGGATGGTTCGAGACGGAAGGCGGGAACGTGAGCGGTCGGGGCGAGAAAATCAGCCTCTGGGCAGTGGAGCTGCTGGTGGCGACGGCGGAGGAGGGGGCAATCACCGCTGCGGCGCGGCGGCTGGGGGTCTCCGCTTCGGCGGTAAGCCAGCAGATCACCGCGCTTGAGGCGGCGCTGGGGGCGGAGCTTGTGGATCGCACCGCCCGGCCCTTTGCTCTGACGGCTGCGGGGCGGGCCTTTCTGCCCCATGCCGAAGCGATGCTTGATGAGCTTGCGAAGGGGCGCGCGGGGGTCGGGCTTGCAGACCCGGCCGGGCTGCGCAGTTTCCGGCTCGGCATGATCGAGGATTTCGAGGCAGAGGTGACGCCGCTTTTGCTCGCGGGCATGGGGGCCGAGCTCACCGCGTGCCGGTTCCTGCTCGAGACCGGGCCGAGCCATCGGCTTGCCGCCCAGCTTGAGGCGCGCGCGCTCGATATGGTGGTGGCGGCGGAGCTCGAAGGTGCCGCCGAAGGGCTGGAGCGGCATCCGCTGCTCACCGAGCCCTTTATCGCGGTCTGGCCCGAGGGACAGGTGGGGGCCGATCTGCCGCTTTTGCATTACTCGCAACGCACGGTCATGGGGCGCCAGATTGCGGCGCATCTGGCACGCGCAGGCGCTGCACCGGGGCATCGGTTCGAGATCGACAGCACGCCGGCGATCCTCGCGATGGTGGCGGCGGGGCAGGGCTGGTCGATCCTGACCCCCACCGGTGTGCTGCATGGCAAGCGCGAGGGGGTGGCGCTTGCACCGCTTCCGGGGGCAGGGCTTGCGCGGCGGATCGTGCTGAGCGCGCGGATGGGAACGATGGGGGAGATGCCGGGCGCGGTGGCGGCGCGGCTGCGGGGCCTTCTGGCGGAGCGGATCGTTGCTCCGGCCTGCGTCGAGGCGCCCTGGCTTTCGACCCGTTTGCGCATCGAAACCTAGCGCTTGCGCCGGCTGACGCCGTCGCCCCGAAAGGGGGGCGCTGCCCCCCTCTTCGCCTTTGGCGAATTCACCCCCCGGGATATTTGAGCAAAGTCGAAGGCGAGGCCGAGCGGCTTTTAACGATTCGTTAACCAGACTCAGGCAGCCTTGATCTACGGTACAGGCGGGGACGCCGATGACCGTCAAAGTCGAAGGCGCTTCCCTTACCCTCCCCTCTGAGGTCCGAGTGAAGCGCCTTTTCTCTTGATTTCAGCCCCTTCGACTTTGTCCAAATATCCTCGGGGGGTGAATTGCGGCGCAGCCGCAAGAGGGGGGCAGACAGCCCCCCTTTGGGGCGCCCGCACAAGCGGGCGCAAGCTGCGGGCTCAGACCAGACGGCTTTGTTCGAGCGCGGCCTTCACGAACCCCGCAAAGAGCGGGTGCGGCGCGAAGGGTTTGGATTTCAGTTCCGGGTGGAACTGCACGCCGATGAACCACGGGTGATCGCGGTGCTCGACGATCTCCGGGAGCCGCCCGTCGGGGCTCATCCCCGAAAACAGAAGCCCGCAGCCCTCAAGCGCTTCGCGATATTTGATGTCGACCTCATAGCGGTGGCGGTGGCGCTCCTCGATATCGGTGGCGCCGTAAACCTCGGCGACCTTCGAGCCCTCTTTGAGCGCCGCGGAATAGGCGCCAAGCCGCATCGTGCCCCCCTTGTCATCGGTGACCTTGCGCTCGACGCGGTGGTTGCCCTGCACCCATTCCTTGAGGTGATAGACCACCGGCGTGAACCGCTTCTTACCGGTCTCGTGGTCGAATTCCTCCGAGCCCGCATCGGTCACGCCCGCCAGATTGCGCGCCGCCTCGATCACGGCCATCTGCATGCCAAGACAGATCCCGAGATAGGGCACGCCCTTCTCGCGCGCAAATTTCACGGCGCGGATCTTGCCTTCGGTGCCGCGTTCGCCAAAGCCGCCGGGAACGAGAATGGCGTGGAAATTCTCCAGATGCGGGCCGGGGTCCTCGCGCTCGAAAATCTCGGCGTCGATCCACTCCGCCTTCACCTTCACCCGGTTCGCCATGCCGCCATGCGTGAGCGCTTCGGCAATCGACTTGTAGGCATCTTCGAGCTGCACATATTTGCCGACGATCGCCACACGCACCTCGCCCTCGGCATTGGTGAGCCGGTCCATCACATCTTCCCAGCGGCCCATATCCGGGCGCGGCGCGGGAGAAATGTTGAACGCGTCAAGCACCGCCTGATCGAGGCCGGCACGATGATAGGCGAGCGGCGCCTCATAGATCGAGCGCAGGTCATAGGCCGGGATCACCGCCTCGGGCCGCACGTTGCAGAACAGCGCGATCTTGGCGCGCTCCTTGTCCGGGATCGGATGTTCGGAGCGGCACACCAGCACATCGGGTTGCAAGCCGATCGAGCGCAGTTCTTTCACCGAATGCTGGGTCGGCTTGGTCTTCAGCTCTCCGCTCGCCGCAAGATAGGGCAGCAGCGTCAGATGCATGAAGATGCATTGCCCGCGCGGGCGGTCTTGCGCGAATTGCCGGATCGCCTCGAAGAAGGGCAGGCCCTCGATATCGCCGACGGTGCCGCCGATCTCGCACAGCATGAAATCCACCTCATCATCGCCGATGCCGATGAAGTCTTTGATTTCATTGGTGACGTGCGGAATCACCTGGATCGTTTTGCCCAGGTAGGCGCCCTTGCGCTCTTTTTCGAGCACGTTCGAATAGATCCGCCCGGAGGAGACCGAATCCGTCTTGCGTGCGCTCACCCCGGTGAAGCGCTCATAGTGGCCAAGGTCGAGATCGGTCTCGGCGCCGTCATCGGTGACGAAAACCTCGCCATGCTCGAAGGGCGACATCGTGCCGGGGTCGACGTTGAGATAGGGGTCAAGCTTGCGCAGGCGGACCGAAAAGCCGCGCGCCTGCAGCAGCGCGCCCAGTGCCGCCGAGGCCAGACCCTTGCCGAGCGAGGAAACCACGCCACCGGTGATGAAGACATAACGTGCCATGAGGCCCCCGTGATCAGCAAATTCCAAGGCATTCCCGGTTCGATTGAACAGGGATCACGGGATTTGAGTGTTACACGATTCGCAGCCCGCCCGCAACCGGACCGCAACAGGTTGAGTTAAGAAGGGCGATTGCCCCTAACTATTGTGGAAATGAGAAGAACTGTCGCGCGCCGAAAAGGCGCGCGGCTCAGGGCTTCGTCGTGCCTCAGTTCGAGGCGGGCGCGTCCGCATAGGGCGAGACGCCCAACGGAAGCTCCGGCATCGCCGGGGCGGCGCCCGAGCTTTCCGGGGCCGGATCTGCAGCGGCCGGATCTGCAGTGGCCGGTGCTTCGGTCGCCGGTGCTTCGGCCGCAGGGTCCTCGGTTGCCGGAGCCGGTTCGACGGCAGGCGTTTCGGCTGCGGGCGCGGCAGGAACCGGCGGCAGCATCGGCTCATCCGCGGCGGGCGGCGGGGCGCCAATGAGCGGCGCGCCCGTTTCGGCGGGCGTTTCCGCCGGCGCGGTCGTGGTCACGGTGTCGAGCACCGAGCCCTCTTTCGCGGCGCGTGCCGCAAAAACAGTGAGCGTGATCGAGGTGGCAAAGAAGGCGACTGCGAACACCCAAGTGACCTTGGAGAGCGCATTGGCGGCCTGACGGCCGGTCATCACGCCGGTGCCACCGCCGCCGCCACCGCCGCCCATACCGAGACCGCCGCCCTCGGAGCGCTGCAACAGCACCACCCCGATCAGCAGAAGCGCCAGCACGAGGTGGACGACGAGAATGACGTTCTGGACGTTTTCCATATGGGGGTCGCGCCTTCTTTCTATCGACGCGCCTATCTAGGCGGATGGGACCCGGCGCGCAACCCCGTTTGCGGCCCCTTGAGGCGTGCAGTCGCATGATCGTGCGGCCAAGAGCGCCGATTGCGGCGAAAAAGCGGTTCCCCCCGCCGGCCCGGCTCGCTATATGTCGCACGGTTTCACACCAGCGGAGAAAAATGCATGGCCAACGTGGTGGTTGTCGGCGCCCAATGGGGCGACGAGGGCAAGGGCAAGATCGTGGACTGGCTCAGCGAGCGCGCCGATGTCGTGGCCCGGTTTCAGGGCGGCCATAATGCGGGCCATACGCTGGTGATCGGCGGCAAGGTCTACAAGCTCAACGCGCTGCCTTCGGGCGTGGTGCGGGGCGGCAAGCTCTCGGTGATCGGCAATGGCGTGGTGCTTGATCCGTGGCACCTGATCAAAGAGATTGCCGCGATCCGCGATCAGGGCGTGGAGATCACCCCCGAGACGCTGATGGTGGCCGAGAATACGCCGATGATCATGCCGTTCCATGGCGAGCTGGACCGTGCCCGCGAGGCGCAGGCGGCCGGGTCGAACGCGAAGATCGGCACCACCGGGCGCGGCATCGGCCCCTGCTATGAAGACAAGGTGGGGCGGCGCGTGATCCGTGTGGCCGATCTTGCCGATGCGGCGACGCTGGCGACGCGGGTGGACCGCGCGCTCATCCACCACAATGCGCTGCGCGAGGGGCTGGGTCTGCCGCCGATCGACCGTGACGCTCTGATTGCCGAGCTGCAGGCGATTGCGCCGGAGATCTTGCAATATGCCAAGCCGGTCTGGAAAGTGCTCGGAGAGCTGCGCAAGGCGGGCAAGCGGATCCTTTTTGAAGGCGCGCAGGGCTCGCTTCTGGACATCGACTTCGGCACCTATCCCTTTGTCACCTCTTCGAACGTGATCGCGGGGCAGGCGGCGACGGGCGTGGGGCTTGGGCCGAATGCGGTCGATTACTCGCTCGGTATCGTCAAGGCTTACACCACGCGGGTGGGCGAAGGCCCGTTCCCGACCGAGCTGAAAGACGACGATGGCGACCGGCTCGGCACGCGCGGGCATGAATTCGGCACGGTCACGGGGCGCAAGCGCCGCTGCGGCTGGTTCGATGCGGTGCTGGTGCGCCAGACCTGCGCGATTTCGGGCATGAACGGCATTGCGCTGACCAAGCTCGACGTGCTCGACGGGTTCGAGGTTCTGAAAATCTGCGTCGGCTACGATGTCGATGGCGTGCGCTACGATTACCTGCCGACGCAGGCCGCGCTGCAGGCGAAAGCCGTGCCGGTTTACGAAGAGCTTGAGGGCTGGTCGGAAAGCACGCAAGGCGCGCGCTCGTGGAACGACCTTCCCGGTGCGGCGGTCAAATATGTGCGCCGCATCGAAGAGCTGATCGGTTGCCCGGTGGCGATGCTTTCGACAAGCCCCGAGCGCGATGACACGATCCTTGTCACCGACCCGTTCGAAGACTGATGGCGCTCTCCTATCGCACCCGTCGGCGGCTCTCGCTGCTCGTTCTCGTGCTGGGGCTGCCGGCTTATATCGTGGTGGCGGTCTCGGCCGTGGCCTGGGCAGAGACGCGCTGGGGGATGCTTCCCTGGTGGGGTTCGGTTCTGGTCTATGTCGTGCTGGGCTTCCTCTGGATCGTGCCGCTGAAACCGATTTTCATCGGTGTCGGCAAGGCTGACCCGGACGCACCTCCCCCTGAGCAAAAATGAAAACGGAGGGGCAATGCCCCTCCGTTTGCTGATTGGCCTCGGCAGGCGCCTGCGCGCCCGCCTCAGGGTCAGGCGCGCCGCTCGAAAAACCGGCTCGCCTCGGTGATCGCATATTGGCCGCGTTTGACCTTGGCGATCTTGCCTTGACGCAGCAGCGTTCCGAACACGCGCAGCCGGTCTTCGCGGCTGATGTCTTCGGTTTCGAGCGCGGTCACCTTGCGCATGATCTGCGGCGGCGAAAAATGCGGGCGCCCCTCGACTTGCGCGGTATAGGCCGCCGCGGCTTCGAGCAGCTCGGCAAGCCCCTGCGGGGCGCGGGCGCGGGCGAATTCGGCAAAACCGGTGGCGGCCTCATCGGCTGCACGCTCCTCGGGGGCGGCATCGGCCGCAACAGCGGCGTCTTCCTCTTGCATGCGGTGCAGGCTCGCCGTGGTCACGCGGCGCGGGCGCACGGCCTGCGCATGGGCCTCATCCACGCTCGGAAGCTGATCGACGCGCTGCTCGGAGACGAGCACGAGCGGCGCGGGGCGCAGCTCGGGCCGGGCGCCGGGCACACTCGCGCGCGCGCCTGTCGCGCCTGTCTCGACCAGCCCCACCGGGCGGCGCGGGCGCACCGCCTGATGCAGATCCTGCCGGTAGGGTTCGGTCTGGTCGGTATCGGCATCGCTCTGGGCGCGGTTTCCGGCGCGCCGTTCGGCCACCGTGGCAGCCACCGCGGCCTTGAGATGGGCAATAGCGGAAATCCGGCGCTGGTTCTCGCTGCCCGCCATTTGCGCATCGGTCTTTTCGAGCAGACGCGACAGATCGCCTTCGGCCACCGGGCGCGGGCTGCGTGCCATGGCGGGCGGGGCCAGATCCGCGGCGTGCAGATCGCGCGGCGTTTCGGGCGCGGCGTCGTCTTGCGCCTCGATCTCTTCGCCCGGTGCGGCGGCGTCGTCTTCCGCGGCATCCTCGGCGGCGGTCATTGCGGCGGCGGTCATTGCAGCGGCGGGGGCCTCAGGGTCCGCGTCGGTCTCCGGTGCGAGCGCGGCCTCATCGGGGATCGCTTCGGCAATCGCATGCTGCACGGCGGCAAGGCTGCCCCAGTCGGAATCGTCGGGCAGATCCTCGGCGAGGGTCGCGAGTTCCGCCATCAGCGTGTCATCCGCCTCCGGGATCTCGGTCTCTTGCATCTCTGCGCTGGCCGGGGCGATCTCCAGATCGCTCTCAGGCGACGGTTCTGCGCTGGAGAGCTGTGCCGCCACGGCGGCGAGCAGCGCATCGGCATCGTCTTGCGGCGCTGCGGCGTCTGCGGGGGTGTCTTGGGCGGCAACGGGCTCGGCCCGACGCAGCTTGATCACCCGCGCGCGGATCACCGGGCGCGGCGCGGCGGCCTTGGCGGGCGCGTCGGCTTGCGCTGCCGCCGGCGCTGACGCCGCATCTTCGGCGCTTTGCGCCATCGAGGCGCGCTGGCGTGCTTCCGCCTCGGCGCGCAGCTTGAGGGCTTTTTCCACTTGCTCGGCTTCCGCCAGCGCCATCCGTGCCGCAAGGCGTTCCGCGCGGCGGCGCTGCCGCTCAAGCTGGATCCGTTCCGCTTCGTCAACGGGGGCTTCGTCGACCGGGGCTTCACCGACCGGGGCGGCGTCAATCGGGGCGGGCTCTTCGGCAGCCTCTTCGGCAGGCCCTTCCGCCGCGGCTTCTCCGCCCTGTGCCGGCGGTTCGGCCGCGGTGGCTGTCATTTCCGGGGCGGCGCTGGCTTCGGCTTGTTCCGGCTCGATCCGGTTTTCATCTGCAATCTGAGCCGCTTCAACCGCGCTCAGCGGGCCGGAGATGTCGAGCGCAAAACCGAAGTCTGCATCGCTGGCGACCGGATCGCTCGGCGCGTCGGTCCGCTCTTCGTCCTCGCTCGGATCTTCTGCCGCGACCGGGGCGAGCGGCGCCGGCTCGGCCTCCGCTTCCGCCGCACCTTCGGGCGGGGCGGCCACAGGCCGTTGCGAATCCGGTTCTGCCGGTTGCGGTGGCGCGGCCATCGGCAGCGCTTCTTTCGGCGCGGGGGCGGCGGCGGTGGCCGGTTCGGCGCGGGCATGGGCCACTGCGGCACGGATCCGTTGCAGCTTGGCCGCCACCGAATCGGACACCGGGTCGGCGGTGGTGGGCGCCGTCTCGGGCGCCGCGTCAGGCGCGGCCACCGGAATTGAGGCGGCCGGGATCGACGCCAGCGGAATCGAGCCGTAAACCGGGGTCGGGCGCGGTGCCGCCTCGGGCGCGACCACCTGCTGGGCGGCGGGCACGACCATGCCGGGGGCCTCTTCGGCGCCGGGAGCGCCCATGCGCGGGCGTAGCACCACGCCATTTTTCTGGATCTTCGCTTCCACCCGGCGCTGGATCTCGCGCTCGGCGATGCGGTGCAGCATCTCGGCATCGGGCTGGGGCGGCTCGGCACCAAAGTAACGGTCATCGGCGGCCAGATCGCGGAAGTATTCCGCAATCGCCTTCATCGTGTTGAACGGCTCGTCAAACCCCTCGAGCGTGCACGAGAAGGTGCCGTAGGACACGGTGAGAATCTTGCTCGCTCCAATCATCGACCGTTGCCTTCTCCTGAACCTGTTGCGTTCACCATGACCTCCCAAGTCGTTCTTTCGAGTGAACGAATTGGGGCGATTCCGTGGAATCTTCGCGTTTGCGCTTGAGTTTTATCGCCTTAATCGTAACCAATCATGCCATGTCGGAAATGATTGTCCAATGTGAAGGCGGGGTCACGCTTTTGGGAGGCGGGGCCGCCGAGGCGGCAGATATCGCCACTGCGCTGGCGCTTGCGCCTCCGCTCGTGGCCGCAGATGGCGGCGCAGAAACCGCGTTGAACCAAGGGCTTATGCCGCTTGCGGTGATCGGCGACATGGACAGCCTCAGCACCGAGGCGCAAGCCCGTCTGGGCCCGCGCATCCACCGCATCGCAGAGCAGGACAGCACCGATTTTGGTAAATGTCTGCAAAGAGTTGAGGCACGATTCTATCTTTGCCTCGGGTTTACGGGGTTGCGACTCGATCACACGCTCGCGGCCCTGAGCGAGATCGCCGCCCGGCCCGCGCAGGCGGTGGTTCTGATCGCCGAAGATGAGGTGATTTTCCGCGCCCCGCCGCAGCTTGCGCTGGATCTGCCCATCGGCACGCGGCTCTCGCTTTACCCGATGGGGCCATCGCGGGGCCGCGCCGAGGGGCTTTTGTGGCCGCTTGACGGGCTCGCGTTCACGCCCGCCGGGCGGGTTGGCACCTCAAACAGCGTGACGGGGCCGGTTCGGCTGGAGATTACGGGGCCGATGCTGGTTTTGGTGCCGAAGGCGCATCTGACCGCCGTGCTCGCTGCGCTCGTGCGGTGACCCGTTCGCGGTGGATGATGTAGAGCCCCGATCCGGTGATGATCGCCACACCGACCCAGGTGAGCGCATTCGGAAAATCGCCGAACACGAGATAGCCAAAGAGCGTGGCGGTGAGCATCTCGAAATAATGGAGCGGGGCGAGCGTCGAAGAGGGCGCGAATTTCAGCGCAAAGCTCATCGACATATGGCTCACCGTCGAGGCAAGGCCAACGCAGAAGCACCAGAGCCAGAAGATGCCTTCGGGGAGCTCAAAGCGGAGCTGGCCGATCTCGAGTGGCCCGCCCAGAGCGAGCACGGGGGCCAGCAGCACGATGGCCGCCCAGGCCGTATGAAGCTGCATCGGCACCGGATGCATGTGGCGCGAGAGCGCGCGGGTCAGCAGGATGTAAAGCGCAAACCCGACCGCCGTGCCGAGCGGAAACAGCGCCACCGCGCCAAAGGTGATGAACGAGGGCTGGATCACGAACAGCGCGCCGATGAAGCCCACCACCGAGGCGCCAAGCCGCCGCGGCCCGACCTCTTCGCCCAGAAAGAACCGGCCGATGAACAAGATCACGAACGGCTCGACAAAGGCGATGGCGAGCGCATCGGCAATCGGCATCACCTGCACCGCGGCGACAAAGCTGTAGGTGGCAACGATCGAGACCGCGGCGCGGGCAAAGGTGAGCACGGCCGCGCGCCGGGTCATCCCGAAAGGATGGCCGAGCAGCGCCACGATCGGCAGCATCAAAAGCATCTGCGCCACGTAGCGCCCAAGCGTGACCGTGCCCACCGGCACGCCTTGGGCGGCCAGTTTCGAGGCCACGTCGATGAGCGGCGCGATGATACAGAAGCCGAGCATCAGCGCGATGCCGGGGAAGATGCGATCCGGGTGTGTCATGCCTTCGCCTAGCCCGGCAGCAAGAAAGCGTCCATCCTGAAAGCGACCTTGGCCCGCGTCGTTTCGCGCCGCTTGAGAAGGACGGGGCAGGGGGCTAGGCTCGCCCCGCCAGCAAGGAGGACCCGATGACCGAATTCTTCACCACGCCCGAGGGCCACCGCATCGCCTATCAGAAGCGCTCGGGGAGCGGCCCCGGCGTGATGTTCCTGCACGGGCTGCATTCGGACATGACGGGCGACAAGGCCGAGGCGCTCGACGCCTGGGCCGCCGCCAAGGGCCGGGCCTTTGTGCGCTTTGACTGCTCCGGCCATGGCCAATCCTCCGAGCGCTACCCCGAGACCTCGGTGAAGGACTGGTTTGCCGATGCCAAGGCCGTGCTCCATGAAATTGCTGAGGGGCCGCAGGTGCTTGTGGGCTCCTCGATGGGGGGCTGGCTTGCGCTGTTGCTCGCCCGGGAATGCCCCGAGAAGGTGGCGGCGCTTGTGACCGTGGCGGCAGCGCAAGATTTCACCGAGGACGGATATTTTGCCTCGTTGAGCGACGCGCAAAAGACCGCGCTGATGGAGCAGGGCTATGTTGATCTGCAATACGGGCCGCAACCCTACCGGATCATGAAAAAATTCATCGTCGACGGGCGCGATCACTTTGTCATGCGCGATCCGCTGCCGCTGCCCATGCCCACGCGGCTCTTGCAAGGCTCGCTCGACCGGTCGGTGCCGCCCGATTGGGCGGTGAAGCTCTTCAACCATGCCGAGGGGGAGGATATTCGCCTCACCATGGTGAAAGGCGCCGATCACCGCTTCTCGACGCCCGACAACATCGCGCTGATCAAGGCCACGCTTGAGGCTTTGCCGGTGTGAACCTCAGCGGCGGGGCGGCGCATACCCGCCCAGCCGCGAGGTGGTGAGGCCAAGCCGCACCAGCGCCTCGGCCTGCGCCACGGCGCAGACCACACCATCCAGCACCGGCAGGCCATGCGCTGCGCCAAGGTTTTGCGCAAGGTCGGTCATGCCCGCGCAGCCCAGCACGATCGCCTCGGCGCGGTCCTCACGGATGGCAAGGCTGACCTCGGCGCCGATGCGCGCACAGGCGTCGCTGGCGGGGTCTTCAAGCTCCAGCACCGGGATCTCCGAGGCGCGCACCCGGCCACAGCGGGCCATCAGCCCGTAGCGCGTCAGGTTATGCTCGATGGCGGGCACCGAGCGGCCAAGCGTGGTGACGACAGAGAACCGGTTCGCGAGCATCGCCGCCATGTGGAACGCCGCCTCGCCGATACCGAGCACGGGCTTTTCGGTCACGCAGCGCGCCGCATCGAGCCCGGTATCGTCAAAGCAGGCGATGATCACGGCGTCAAAATCCGCCCGACCCCGGATCAGGCCCAAAAGCCCGGCAAGGCTCATCGCCTCGTCGTAATAGCCCTCGATCGCGGCGGGGCCCTGGGCCGGGTTTACCGCCACGATCTCGGTGCCGGGGCTTGCCACGCGGCGTGCGGCGGCGCCGATCTTTTCGGTCATCGCCGCGGTGGTGTTGGGGTTGATCAGCAAAAGGCGCATCAGAGGTCTCCGCCCAGGTAAGCCGCCTTGATCCGCGGATCTGTCATCAGCTCTTTCGAGGCACCGGTCAGCGCCACAGTGCCGGTTGAAAGCGCATAGGCGCGCGAGGAGATCGACAGCGCCATACGGCTGTTTTGTTCGACCAGCAGCACCGAAACGCCCTCGTCGCGGCTGATCGCCACGATGGAGCGGGCGATGTCCTGCACAAGTTTGGGGGCAATGCCGAGCGAGGGCTCGTCGAGCAGCAGCAGCTTCGGCGCCGCCATCAGCGCGCGGCCGATCACCATCATCTGTTGCTCGCCGCCCGAAAGCGTGCCCGCCTGCTGGCCGTAGCGCTCCTTCAGCCGCGGAAAACGGGTGAGCACCGAGTCGAGCGAGCGCGCAATCCCGGCCTTGTCGGAGCGCGAAAACGCGCCCATCAAGAGGTTGTCCTTCACCGACATCAAGGGAAACACCCGCCGCCCCTCGGGCACCATGGCAATGCCCATTTTCACGATATCCGCCGGGGCGCGCCCGTCGATCCGTTCGCCGCGATAGGTGATCGTGCCCGCGCGCGGTTTGCGCAGCCCCGTGATGGCGCGCAGAATCGAAGATTTGCCCGCGCCATTGGCGCCGATCAACGCCACCGTCTCGCCCTCGGCCAGATGCAGCGACACGCCCTTGAGCGCATAGACGTGGTCGTAATAAAGTTCGATGTTTTCGAGGCTTAAAAGCATGTCTTACATCCCGATGGCGGCATCTTCGGAGCCGAGATAAGCCTCGATCACCCGCTCGTTGGCCTGAATTTCAGCCGGCGTGCCCTCGGCGATCTTTTCGCCGAAATTGAGCACCACGATCCGGTCGGAGATCTTCATCACCGCGGGCATGTCATGCTCGACCAAAAGCACGGTGATGCCGCGCTCGTCGCGCAGCCGCCGCACCAGCGCCACCATCCGCATCGTCTCATCGTGGTTCATGCCTGCAAAGGGTTCGTCAAGCAGCAGCACCGCGGGGTTGGTGGCGAGCCCGATTGCCATGCCAAGCGCGCGCAAATGCCCCTGCGGCAGGTTTGAGGCGAGCTCATCGGCAATCGCGCCAAGCCCGAGAAAGCCGATGATCTCGTCGGCAGAGGCCGCAAAGGCCGCCTCATCGGCGCGCGCCGCGCTGGAGCCGAAGAAAAAGCCCACAAGCGAGGCCCGTGCGCGCAAGTGATGGGCAACGATCACATTTTCCCGCACCGTCATGGAGCGGAAGATCGTCGTTTCCTGAAAGGTGCGCACCACGCCTTTGCGCGCCACGGCATGCGGCGACAGGTTGGAGATCCGCGCGCCGCGGAACAACACCTCGCCCGAGGTCGTGCGCAGGAACGAGGAGATCATCTTGAAGAGCGTGGATTTGCCCGCGCCATTCGGGCCGATCACCGAAAGGATCTCGCGTTCGTTCACCTCAAAGGAGATGTCATTGTTCGCGACGAGCCCGTCAAAGCGCTTGGTCACATGGCGGATCTGCAGGATCGGGCTCATTTTTCACCCCCTTTGCCGCGCAGCATTGCGGGCAGGCTCAAAAGGCCATTCGGCACCACCAGCATCGCCGCGATCAGGAGCGTCGAATAGATCAGCATCTGGTATTTCGCCGCCGCAAAAAGGAGCGACCAGCCGAAGTAGAGAACCAGCGTGCCAAGCATCGGCCCGAACACGAAGCCAAGCCCGCCGAGGAAGCAGTTGAGCATGAAGTTCACGCTGTCGGCGACCTGAAACGACGAGGGGTAGATGGATTGCGAGATCACCACAAAGCCCGCCCCCGCAATGCCGCCCATGAAGGACGAGATCGCATAGGCCAGCACCCGCAGGAAGGCGATGTTGACCCCGATCGAGGCGGCGAGGTCTTCATTCTGTTGCAGCGAGCGGAACAGATGGCCCAGCCGGGAGCGGGTGATGCGCCAGAGCACCAGATAGGCGAGGCACATCAGCGTCACGGCCATCAGGTAAAAGGCGAGCTTCGGGTTTTCGAGCGTGGCGAAGTCGGGCAGGAGCGTGATGCCGAAGAGCGACACCTCGCCCGGCAGCGGGATCGAGGTGATGCCGCGCGCGCCATTGGTGACGGGCAGCGCAAGGGCGGAGAGCCGCGCCACCTCCGTCAGCACCAGCGTCACCATCGAGAAGTAAACGCCCCGGAGCCGCAGGATCGGCAGGCCGATCAGCACGGCGAGCGCGGCGCAAAAGAGCCCCGCGAGCGGCAGCGTGGCCCAGAAGTTGAAGCCGAGTTTGGTGATCAGCACCGCGGCGACGTAGCCGCCCACCAGCGCATAGGCGCCTTGGCCGATGTTGATCCGCCCGATGTAGAAGGTGAGCCAGACCCCCGCCGAGCCGATGGAGAGCAGCGCCACCGAGGTGAGGGTGTAGTAGAAATCCCACCGGCCGGTGAGGGTGATCAGCACCGGCACGCCGATGAAGAGGGCGGCGAGAAATGCCGCCACGGACAGAAAACGGATCATGGCTCAACCCCAGGGTTTGCCCATCAGCCCCTGCGGGCGGAAGGCGAGGAAGATCAGGAGCGACACGAAGATGACGAGATAGGTGATGTCGCCATAGGCTGCGAGAAGCGACAGGCCGACACTTTCGAGCATGCCAAGGATGAAGCCGCCGGCAATGGCGCCCGAAATCACGCCCGCGCCGCCGATCATGATCATCATGAAAGCCTTGATCGAGGTGGGCCCGCCCATGCCGAGGTTGACGCCGACGATAGAGACCAACAGCCCGCCCACGAGCCCCGCGAGCATGGCGCCTAGGGCAAAGCCGATCATCGAATAGCGCCCGACATCGACGCCCATCAGCTCGGCGGCCATCCGGTCTTGTGCAAGCGCGCGCATCGCGCGCCCCGTGCGTGAGAGGCGCATGAAGAGGATGAAGGCGGCGATCAGCGCCACCGCAAGGCAGCCGATCAGGATCCGGTCATAGGGCATGACGATGCGGAAATCCCAGTTGAACACGCCTTGCACGATCTTGGGGATGCCGCGCTGTTTTTCGCCAAAGACGAGAAGCGTGACCGCATCGAGGAAAAACGCGATCCCGGCGGCAAGCAGCATCGTGCTTTCCTCGCGTTTGGAGCGCCGGATCACGGGGGCAAACAGGAACCGCTCGGCAAAGGCGCCAAGGGCCGCAAGCGCCACAGCCGAGCAGATCAGCCCGACGACGAAGGGCAGATGGAACTGCGCCACCACCGTATAGGTGATGAACCCGCCGAGCACATACATTTGCCCATGCGCGAAATTGAGCACGTTCATCAGTGAAAAGATGAGCGTGAGGCCGAGCGCGATCAGCGCATAGGATGCGCCGAGAAAGAGCCCGTTGACGATGATCTGCTCCATTCCGTCCCTCTCCCCGGGGTGGAAAGACCCGGCCTTGCGCGGCCGGGTCCGGTGTTGGCAAGGCTCAGCTCAGTCGACCGTGGCCACGAAGAGCGTCTCGAAGCTGCCGCCCTGATATTCGTTCACCACGAGCGGCACCGAAAGCTGCCGCTTTTGGCCAAACGAGGTGGTGCCGACATAGGTCAGCTTTGCATCGCCCTTCATGAACGGGTTCGGCGCCTCGAAGGTGTCCATCTCCGCCTTGAAAGCGGCGATATCGGTGATGGAGGCCGGGGCGGCCTTCATCGTGTCGAGGATATATTCGAGCGCATAGACCTTGGTGTTCGACTCGTCGTTATATTCGCCGAACATCTCGGTGTATTTCGCCACGAACTCTTTCATGTAATCCGAGGCGATCTCGGGGGTGGAGGCGCCGCCCACGGAGATGAAGCCGTTCGCGGCATCGCCCGCGCCCTCTTCGATCACCTTGGCATCCTGCGCGGTCTCGGTCGAGATCAGCCCGGTATAGCCAAGATCCCGCGCCGAGCGGATCAGCTGCGGCGCGGCGGCGGGGGCCACACCCGAGAGGACAAGCAGATCGGGTTGCGTTTTCAGCACCGGCAGCAGCACCGGGGTGAAATCGGTCGTGTCGACCTGATAGGTCACATCCGACGACGTCACCTCAAGCCCGAGCGCCGTGGCGGCCGCGACGCCGCTGTCGCGCTGGCTCAGCGGGTCGGATTCATTCGCGGCAACAAAGGCAACCTTCGCAACGCCCTTGTTTTCTTTCAGGTATTTGTAGATCGCCGGGCCCGATTGATAGCTCGCCACCATGCCGAGGATCGCGTTTTCGGCGGGCTTGGTGTAAAGCTCTTTCGGGAAGGCATAGGGGACATACATGATGTCATTGGCCTCGGCCACCGGGCGCACCGCGGCGGCGCCGTCATCGACGTTCGGGCCAATCACGTAATGAATGCCCTGCTGCGCCATCTGCTCCATGCCGGCAATCGCGCGTTTGGGGTCTTTCTGGTCGTCGAAGGTGACGATCTCGATCTTGTAGGTGGTGCCGCCGATCTCGACGCCGCCCTTTTCGTTCAGCATCGCCGCCAGCGTCTGCATCGAACGCACGTTCGAGGTGCCCCAGGCGGCGGCCGGGCCGGAGGTGACGCCGACAAAGCCGATCTTCAGCGTGTCTTCGGCCTGGGCCGTGGCGGCAGAAAAGGTGAGGCCCGCCACGACCGCAAGCGCGGTGGTGCGAAGCATGGTGCGTCTGTTCATCGTGGATACTCCCTTGGGACCGTCGTTGTTCGGTGCGGTGGCCGGTTCCGGGCGCTTGGCGCGGCGGCTGAGAGCAGGGAAAAGATTGTTAACAATCCTGTCAACGTTCCTGTTAAGCTTGCAGTCACCACGCCGGGCGCTTGTTGAGCGGGCGCCTGCCATGTATTTCCCTGTTCTGACAGGCAGTTTCGAGATGGCTCCGATGACCGACGGCCCCGAGAGAGACATCGATGATCCCGCTTCTGGTGAGGAAATCACCGAAGCGGAGATCGTGGAGCGTATTTTCGAGGCAGTGATGGAACGGCGGCTGGCCGCGGGGACCAAGCTTTCCGAATCGGAACTGTGCAAGGCCTTCGGGGTCGGGCGGATGCGGATCCGGCGCGCGCTTTTGCTGTTGGCGGCGCGCGAGGTGGTGGAGCTGCGCTCGAACCGTGGCGCCTATGTGGCCTGCCCGAGCCCGGCGCAGGCGCGCGACGTGATCGAGGCGCGGGCCGCGCTTGAGCCCGCCGTGGCGCGGCTGGTGGCCGAGCGCGCCGCGCCCGAAACACTCGCGGCGCTTGCAGCGGTGCTGGAAGAGGAGGCGGCGGCGCATGCGCGCGGCAGCCGTCACGAGGCGATCCGGCTCTCGGGGCAGTTCCATCTGCGGCTCGCCGAGGCGAGCGGCAATGCCACGCTGGTGCGGATCCTCAAGGATCTGGTCACGCGCAGCTCGCTCATTGTGGCGATCTATGGTGCGGCCGGGCTCGAGACCTGCCGCGACCATGATCACGCCACGCTGCTCGCCGCGCTCCATGCCCGCGATGGCGCCGAGGCGGAGCGGGTGATGGCGGCGCATCTGGCCGATATTTTCGCCACGCTCGATCTGTCGGGGCGGATGCCCGCGGGGCTCGATCTCGCGCAATTGCTTGCGCGCCCCTGAGCGCTCAGCGCGCGAATTTGATCGCCAGCGAGAAGCTGTAGCCCGGTTTTGTGAGCTCTTTGGGGGCGGCGGGGAAGTGGCCTGCGCGGTGCACGGCGGCAAGGGCTGCGGCATCAAGGGCGGGATGGCCCGAAGAGCGGGCGACCGAGGCGGCGGTGAGCGCGCCCGCGCGGTTGACGGTCAGCGCCACCGTGACCGTGCCCGCGGCCCGTCCTGCGGCGCTCGGGTAGCTCTTGCGCCGTTCGACGCGGGCGCGGATGGTGGCGCCCCAGCGGCTCAGAAGCGATTTCTCGGTGCCCGCAGAAAGGTTTGCCTGTGCCGCTTGCCCGCCCGTGCCTGCGCCGGTGGCCCCGCCCGCGCCCGCGGCCCGGCTCGCCGCGCGGCTCTCGGCGCGTTGCGGTGCCGGCTTTGCCTTCGGTTGCCGCTCCGGCGGCTTTTCAGCGCGTTCGGGTTTCGGCATCGGCTTGGCTTCGGGCTTCACCTCGAGGGGCGGTGCCGGCTGCTCGACTTTGGGCGGCGCAATTTTCGGCGGTTCGGGCGGCAGCAGGATCGGATCGGGCAGAACCACCTGCGGGATCTCGATCACCGGGGCGGTGAGCGGCAGCGCCATCTGCGGCGGGGCGAGCTTCACCTCGGGCGGCGGCAGATCAACGAAAGCGGCCTCGATCGCCTCGAAGCTTTGCAGATCCTCGCCCCCCGCGCCCGCGGCGACAAGTGCGGTGGGGGCCGCCTCGGTGCGCGCGAAGACGGCGAGCGCCGCGCCATGCAGCACGAGCGAGATCGCAAGCCCGGCGAGCACCACCCGCGCGCCGGACGGGGGGGCGGCGCCCGCCTCCTGCAGGGCGAGCGAAAGGCTCACGGCGCGGCCCCGGCGGTGGGAGCAAGCGCGCCTGCGAGGGCATCGGCATCGGCCTGTTCCAGCCCGACAAGGCCCACCCGCAGATAGCCCGCCGCCCGCATCTGATCGAGCAGCGCCATCATCTCGCCATAAGCCACGGCCTTGTCGGCGGAGACAAAGATCCGCGCCTCCCGGTCGCCCTTGGTGGCGGCCTCGATCGCCGGGCCAAGCGCCTCTGGCGTGACCGGATCGCGGCCCAGAAGCAGCGCGCCATCGGCTTGCAGCGTCACCACCACCGGGTCGGCAGGGCGGGGCGCGGGCTTGCTGGAAGCCACCGGCAGATCGACCGGCACGTCCACGGTCGACAGCGGGGCCGCGACCATGAAGATGATCAAGAGCACCAGCATCACATCGATGAAAGGGGTGATGTTGATCGACGCCTCGGGCGCGAGATCATCCTCTTCGGAGAGCCGCAGCGCCATTATTCCGCCACCAGATGCAGCGCGCGCGTGGCCTCGGGCTGATGGCGCGCGCGGTCAAGATCGCGCGAGAGCGTGCGCTCGACCAGCGCCGCCGCATCGGCAAGCGCGGCCCGATAGCCGCCAATGGCGCGGGTCAGGTGGTTGTAAAGCAGCACGGCGGGGATCGCGGCAACAAGGCCAAGCGCGGTCGCCATCAGCGCCTCGGCAATGCCGGGCGCGACCACCGCAAGGTTCGAAGAGCCGCTTTCGGCAATGCCGACAAAGGCGTTCATGATCCCCCAGACCGTGCCGAAAAGCCCGACAAACGGCGCGGTCGAGCCGACCGAGCCCACCGCTGTCACGCCAGATTGCATGGCGCGCGCGGCGCCCGCCTCGATCCGGCCAAGCTCGATGGCCACGCGTTCCTTGATCCCGGCATCGGGCAGCCCCTTGGACGCGCGGATCTCGGTGCGCGCGGCATGCGCCATCTGCGCCATCAGCCCGCGGGGGAGGGGGGCGCCGAGCGCGCCTTCCTGTGTCAAGGCGCGGTAATCGCGCCGCAGCGCGCGGCGCGCGCGGGAGAGCTGCACAAGCTTGCCCGCCCAGATCGCCCAGGCCAGCACGGAGGCGGCCAGCAGCCCGAGCATCACCGCCTTCACCAGCGTATCGGCATCCATGAACATTGCCAGCGGCGTCAGCGCTTCGGAGGCCGCCGCCTCACGCAGGGACTGCGCAAGCCCGGTGGCGCCCAGACGGTCGAGAAACAGGATCAATGCATCATCGGTCGGGGACATGGCGGGCCTCTCTGAGCAGCAGCGCCGCGGACGCGAAACGGAGAATCCGAATCCGCGCTCCGGGCGCCCGCTATCTTTGACTGAAGTTTATTCTTTTTGTCAACTTAGCATCTTGCCCTTGCCGCGGCGCGCCGGCCCCCTGCGTCAAAGCCCCGCGCATGCGCGTTTTCGCGCGGATCACGCCCGGCGCGGCGCCTCTTTTGGCGCAGAGGATATGGCTGGCGGGGTCTTTTGCGCCACGCAAACAGCCGCCACGGGGGGCTTGCAGGCTTTCGTCTGACACGCTAAAGAGGCGCCACGCGGGTGTAGCTCAATGGTAGAGCCGCAGCTTCCCAAGCTGATGACGAGGGTTCGATTCCCTTCACCCGCTCCAACTTCCCCCATATGCAACCCTTTGATCTGAAGCAGATATTCAGGTCGGCACAGGTTTTCCCGGGTTTTCGCTCCTGCAGAACAAACGACGAAAAAAGGCCGGATTTGGAGACCTTCGGGACCCGAGTCCCGAAGAAAGTCCCGAAGCAGTTCCAAGAATGTTCCGCCCCATCGAAAGGCGCGGGCAGGAAATGCGTTCGGGCGTGAGGTATTGACCCATCTGACTCTGCTCAGGTCAGGCCGCTGATCTGAATGCCTCGACAGGCGTGCGCGCGGTAAGGGCATGATGCAGGCGGCGGCGGAAGGTCGGCAGGTTGACCTGTTGTTGACCGGAAATCTCCGCCCTCGGCCGAACGCGTCAAAACGCCAACCCCACCGCGCCGCCCCCGCAGACCGGACATTTCCGCTGCCAG
The DNA here is from genome assembly GCF_042683065.1 of Rhodobacter lacus. Taxonomy (NCBI): domain Bacteria; kingdom Pseudomonadati; phylum Pseudomonadota; class Alphaproteobacteria; order Rhodobacterales; genus Rhodobacter; species Rhodobacter lacus. The sequence continues at coordinate 369,448 of NZ_JBHUIX010000009.1, forward strand.
ATATCGGAACTATTCGCCCCGTAGCGATGACCGCAGTTTCCGCAACGCAGGACGTAAACGACTTGGTTATGGTCGCTGCCGGGAAGATCGGTTGCCTGCAAAACCTCTTGGCCGTTCTTGTTCACATAACCTGCCTTGGTCGTCTTGCCGCCGCCACTACCGGCGCGTCCCACCTTTGCGATTCGCTTGGTGGAGCGCTTTGGCTTTGCAGCAGGCTCCCAAGGAACGCCCAGAATCCAGCCCTCAACCTGTGCCACGGCCATTTCGGGCGGCGACAGCTCGGGCGTCATCGCCTGCAACAGCCGCCCCTCTGCGGTCGCGGTCGACAGCCAGGCCGCCACGCTGTAGGCATCGTGCTGGTCCGGTGTGCGATCCTCAACCGGATAATCCGCGCTCCACAGTCGTGGATAGACCTCAAGGACCACCGACTTCCCCACCGGCACATCCCAGCCATCGAAGGGCCAGAAGTGGACCCGATCGCCCAGCGCCCGTCGGATGAACAACAGCCAAGGAATTCCGGCATGGGTGGATTTGGCCACGGACCCTTGCACGTCAAAATGAAATACCGACTTCGCCCCGGGCGAGCGCTCTTCCGTCAGGCGCCGCCAACGCGGACTTCCCTCGCGCGCCGCGCCGTTCCCAACCGTGCCGAAGCGCACGAAATCGACATAGGTATGATCGGCATCCGTCGGCCAGTGCTGCTGGAAATCATCGAGGAAAGCAGGCCAATCCGGCAATAGCCCATGGACCTCGAAGTAGCGCAGCGGAAATGAAAAGGCGTGATCGATGCCGACGACTGTCGGAATGTCCTCGGCCAGCCGCTCGACCAGCCATTGCGCAATCCCGCGCCGCGTCCAGTATCGCTTCGGCGAGGGCGGCGGGGCAACCTCCTGCGGGGCAGCGCCCCCCACGGCCATGTAAACCCGCAACCCTTTCAGGCTCGCGTTCGCCGTCTCTGCGCCCGAGTAGTCTATGCCGATCATTCGGACGAAAGCTGGCGCGGTGTCGGTCATGCGGCGGCCTCGGCCTGAGCGCCCGGTGCCCCGCCCAGCGCCTCGTGCAACAGGGCTTCAAGGAGGCGGGAGCGGGTGGTGGTGGTGGTGGTGAGGCTGGCTTCCAGTTGATCGCAGAGGGACATGAGGGCATCGACCTTGGCCACGATGCGGTGTTGTTCGGCGAGGGGTGGGAGGGGGATGGGAAGAACCTCAATCAAGCCCACGTTGAGTGTTGGCTGCGCCAGTGTCCGTGTCGCTTCGGCACAGTAAGTCTGGATCAAGTCCGACCGCATGGCCAAGAGAAGATAGTCGGACGAAATCGATTCCACGGGTGCAATGCGTGCCACCGCCCTAGCTATATTTGCGCCAGCCCAAGACTGCGGGGCTACGCCAAGCTTTCCGATGCTGCCCACAACGCACAGCAGTATCTCGCCGCCCCGTAGTCGGGTTCGGGCATAAGGTGCTTCGATCTCGGGCGCGATGGTTTTGTTCGGTCGCTCAGGGTGCCCTGACAGAGCAAGGTCCTGCGCTCTGACGAACGGAATGCCATCAGTGACATCAGGACCGGGGACCAGAACACCATAAGAAATCGTGGCAGTCGGATCGACAAGGTTACCAATCGCTTCGATCCGCCAGCTATCTGGAAGGCTCGCGATTGAAGTTTGATCCGCGAAGGGAACTGGCCGTTTCGCACGGACCTTCGCGCCCTTTGCTTTCGCAACGCGCTCCTCCCCAATCCGCTTCAACAACTCTGCCGCCGGTTCTTCGGTTGGGTCTTGCGGCACCAGCTTCCCGCGCACGGCGAGGTTCAGGATGGTTTGGCGGAGGGTTTTGATCTGGTCGGGGCGGGTGGTGAGGGTGGGCAGGGTTTGCAGGGCAAAGCGGGCGTGGATGGGGAAGGTTTCCGCGTCGATCTCGGGGGCGGTCAGGCGGGTCAGGGTGGCGGCGGTCAGCCGATCCCGCACCGCCTCTCGCATCGCCCGCGCGCCCTCCAGCCTGTCACACAGCGCCATGAGTTCATTGACCTTGGCCACAATCCGCCGCTGCTCGGCGAGGGGTGGGAGGGGGACGATCAGCTTTTCCATCTTCTCTTTGGTCATATGAACCATCGAGATGCCGTGACCTGCTTCCTTGATTTCCCGGGTCTTCTGCTGAAGGAACAGAAACAGATACCACTTGCTGAGGTCCGCTTCGCTGATGAGGGGCAGCTTCCAGATATGGTAATGAAAGATCGCGCGCGGCCCGTCCCAAATGAATGGCCCGAAAGACGCCGACCACGCGTAGATCAGGTCTCCCGCCTCGCAGTATTTGTCGTCGTCCAGTTCAAGATCAGAATAATACCAGTGATTGGACGTGAAGAGATTGCCGACACGAAGCACTGGGGTGCCTGACGACAGAAGCTCTTGTTGCTTGTAGGCCCGACCGTTCAACACGCGGACAAGCTGCCCCAAAGCCGCGAACGTCCAACCATCTGGAGCGTCGAATGGAAGTTCTTCCAAAGCATTGGCTGCGGATGTGTCACGTTGTTTGCCGCGCCGGGCCGGTTGTTGCGCTGCACTGCCCGCAATCCGCTTCAGCAATTCCGCCGCCGGTTCGTCGCTCGCGTCCTGCTCCACCAGTTTCCCGCGCACGGCCAGATCCAGCACAAAGCGGCGCAGGCGGGGGATGGCGTCCTCGGCCTCGGCCACGCGGTCATAAAGCGCCAGCAGGCGCTCGGCGGTAAAGGCTCCATCCCTCATCGGGCCAAAGCCTCGGTCAGGATCGTCTTCAACTGATCGCGCAAAACGCGCACCTGCGCCTCGGCGGCCTCCAGATCGGCCAGCAGGGTTTCGGGGTCGCCATGATCCTCGGCCACCGTATGGGGGTTCTTGATGTCAAGGTTATAGCCGCGCGCCTTGATGTCAGTTGCGGACACCTTCCACGCCTGCGGGCCTTCCTGCCGCCCGGCCCGCGCGGCCCCGCCCCACCATGCGGCGCAATCCGCCAGATGATCGAGCCGGATCGGTTTGGTCATCGAATAGGCCTTTTGCCCCTCGGGCACGCGGTGTTCCCAAAACCATGTCTCGGTCGTGGGTGTGCCCTTTTCAAAGAACAAGAGGTTGGTGCCGATCGAGGCATAGGGTTTGAAGACCGAGTTCGGCAGTCGCACGATGGTGTGCAGGTTGCACTCATCCATCAGGTGTTCCTTGAGCCGGGTCTTGATGCCCTCGCCGAAAAGCGAGCCATCGGGCAGCACCACGGCGGCGCGGCCACCGGGCCTCAAGAGTCGGATGATCAGGGCCAGGAACAGATCAGCGGTTTCGCGGGTGCGGAAGGTGGGGAAGTTGCCCTCGATCCCGTCCTCCTCCTTGCCGCCAAAGGGCGGGTTGGTCAGGACGATGTCAACGCGTTCGTCCTTGGTCCAGCTGACCAGCGGGCGGGCAAGGGTGTTGTCGTGGCGGACGAAGTTCGGCTCCTCCACCCCGTTGAGCAGCATGTTGGTGACGCAGAGCATGTGGGGCAGCGGCTTCTTTTCCACCGCGCGCAAGCTGGCCTGCATAAGCGTCTCATGCTCGGGCCGTTTGACGTAAGCCCCGCGCATGTGGCGCATGGCGCAGGTCAGAAAACCGCCGGTGCCGCAGGCGGGGTCCATCAGGATCTCGCCGGGTTTGGGGTCGATCTGCTGGACCATGAAGGCGGTGACGGCGCGGGGGGTGTAGTATTCGCCCGCGTTTCCGGCGTTTTGCAGGTCGTTCAGGATCTGTTCGTAGATGTCGCCGAAGTGCTGGCGTTCGGTCAGGTTGTTGAAATCCACTTCGTTGATCTTGTTGATCATCTGCCGCATCAGCTGGCCGGATTTCATGTAGTTGTAGGCGTCCTCAAAGACGTCGCGAACGACCTTGGCGCGGGGGCCCGCGGCGGTGGGCAGGGCCTTGAGCCGGGGGAAGAGGGTGAGGTTGACGAAGTCGAGAAGCGCCTCGCCCGTGATGCCTTCGGGATCGGCCGCCCATGCGCGCCACTGCAGATCGGACGGAATGGGCGAGGTGTAGGCGTCCTTGGTGAGTTCGAGTTCCTGATCCTGATCGTCGATGATCTTGAGGAAGAACATCCAGCACAACTGGCTGATGCGCTGGGCGTCACCATCAACGCCGGTGTCCTTGCGCATGATGTCCTGGATGGATTTGACGAGGGTGCGGACGGACATTGCTTAGGCGCTTTCTTCGTAGATGGCAGATTGCAGGTCGCGGACGGCCTGTTCGAACCCCGGTTTTCCTCCGAAAGCGCGGATGAGTTCAACCACGCTTCCCATCCCGCTGAAGGGGGCGATTTTCAGCACGCCGGGGTCATCGAGGGTCATCACCCCTTCATCTGCATATTTGTCCAAAAGCGCCTCCAGAACGGCGCGCGCCTTAGGGCCGAACTTGGTGAAAACATCGCGCTTCTTGACGTTCTCGGCCCGCTCTTGCCGGGTCAGGGGTTTGGCGTCAAAGGCAATGTGGCAGATCAGGTCGAAGGGATCGAGGTCTTTGCCAAGCTCGGCCGCGATCATGTCCAGCGGCAGGCCTTCGGCTTCCAGTTCTTCGACCACCGCCTCTTTGCGCCGTGCGCTGTTCCAGCGCGTCAAAAAAGCGTCGAGGCTGGAGAATTGCTTCTGCAAAGCCTTGCGCGTGTAGTCGCGCAGGGACTCGGTGACCAGCTTGCCGCTTTCGTCGAGATATTCGACGCGTTCGGCCACGATCTGCGCCCCGACCCCGTCCACATAGACCTTGCGGGTCGGATGACCCGTCGCCCCAGCGCCTGTCATCGGACCCGCCGGATCAATCAGCACCGTCTCGTCGGTGCCGGGTTCAGGCGGCAGGGGTTCCCCATCATCCCCCGTCTGGGGCGCGTCATCGGGCGGTGTGATCGGATCATCGGTGTCGGGCTGGTAGATTTGCACCGGCTCGCCATCGAAGTCTGGATCTGCGAAATGGCTGGTCGAGCCGCGGAAGTCCATCACCGTGAAGTAAAGCTTCTGGGTGTCTTCATGCACCCGGGTGCCGCGGCCGACGATCTGCTTGAACTCGGTCATCGAGCCGACCTCGCGGTCAAGGACGATCAGGCGGCAGGTCTGGGCATCGACGCCCGTGGACAACAGGCGCGAGGTCGTGACGATGACGGGATAGGCAGCTTCGGGGTCAATGAAGTTGCCAAGTTGATCGAGGCCCTCCTTGTCATTCCCCGTGATCCGCATGACGTAGCGATGGTTCTGGGCCACAAGATCGGCGTTTTCGTTGATCAGCGCCTGGCGCATGCGGGCGGCGTGTTCCTGATCGACGCAAAAGACGATCGTCTTGGCCATCCGGTCGCCGCTTTGCGTCAGGAAGTCGGTGACCTTCTGCGCGACAAGCTTGGTGCGGTCGTCAAGCACCAGAGTTCGATCGAAATCCTTGGTGTTGTAGATGCGATCCTCGACCTCTTCCCCATCTCGATCAAGTTGTCCCTGAACCGGGCGGTAGCCCTGAACGTCACGATCGATATGGACCTTGATCACCTTGTAGGGGGCAAGGAAACCATCTCGGATGCCCTGCTTCAGCGAATAGCTGTAAACCGGGGCCCCGAAGTAGTCGATGTTCGAGGCATATTCGGTTTCCTTGGGTGTGGCCGTCAGGCCGATCTGGGTCGCGGAAGAAAAGTGATCAAGGATTTCGCGCCAGGCAGAGTCATCTGCGGCACTGCCCCGGTGGCACTCGTCGATCACGATCAGATCGAAGAAGTCCGGCGAGAACTCCTTGTAGAGCTTCTGGCTTTCATCCGGGCCTGTGATCGCCTGATAGAGGCCCAGATAGATTTCATAGGAGGTGTCGATCCGGCGTTTTTTGTCCAGCGCCAACGTCAAATCGGCGAGGGTCCCATCCGCCCGCTCAATCGTTTTCGATTGGGTGGACAGCTTTGCCATGCTGCCTGCGAACGGCCGAAAATCGTTGACCATCGTCTGGTCGATCAGCACGTTTCGATCTGCCAGAAACAGGATGCGCTTCTTCTGACCAGCCTTCCAAAGCCGCCAGATAATCTGAAAGGCCGTGTAGGTTTTGCCTGTCCCCGTGGCCATCACCAACAGGACCCGATCTTGTCCTTTGGCAATGGCTTCGATCGCCGCATTCACCGCGTTGACCTGATAGTAGCGTGGAGACTTCCCGCTGCCGTCGTCGAAGTAGTCTTGCAATGTGACGGCGGCGGCTTTATCGGACAGCCCTTTCCAAGCCCGGTAGCGCGCCCAAAGGTCAGCAGGTGAAGGGAATTCATCCAGCGTGAGCGTTGTTTCGGGCGTTGGGCTCGACCCGGTGCGGTCATGAAACACGAAGCCATCGCCATTCGATGAGAACACGAAGGGAATTCCCAAGGTCTCGGCGTACTCAAGCCCCTGCTGCATGCCCGCCGCAACCGGCAATGCGTTCTCTTTGGCTTCAATGATCGCAATCGGAATGTTCGGCTTTACCGACAGGATATAATCGGCCCGCTTTCCCTTTCCGCGGCTTACCAGTTTGCCCCGAACAATAATGCGGCCTTTTGTAAAGCTGACCTCTTCCCGGATTTGCGTAATTTCATCCCATCCAGCCTTTCGCAAGGCGGGGGTAATATATTTTGTGCATATGTCACGCTCACTGAGCGATCGCTTGTCCATGCGGTCCTGTCCTTGCGGAGCGACGCACCACCGCAGCGCCAATTCGGATAAGTGCCCTGATAGGCTAACATAAACGGATTTCAGACCACTGGGCAACGCCCAAAGGCTTTGCCAGTCACACTGTGACGACAAGCTTACAGCGGAACGATGATGAAGAGAATTACCCCAATGCGCTGGCGCCCCCCCCCTTCCGTTACGAAACCCTTCCATCGCGCGATCATTACACCCTACTCTCCCTGGCTCTAGCCCCCATGATCGTGCTGTAAACTGGCTGGGGCGGAGGCCTCTCACACGGTATGCTCCGCTCGAGGGCTGCATGAGATTGGATGGCGCCGAGCCTCAAGAAAGCGGGAGAGACCGAATGCGAAATAGCATGTTCATGGGGTCTAAAGCTCCATCCCAAAGATATCTTTGCACGCTGCGCCCCACGACATCTTCGCTCGTCCTCTTTCCCCCTACCGCCCCAACCGAACCCAAGACGCGCAGCCGATGCACGCCGAGGGTTCGTTTTTACCCAGCCAAGAAGCGCCGTCAGGGCGCGCCGAGGTCTGGGTCAGGGCGGCTGCGTGCAGCCGGGGGACGGGAACCCGTCCCCATACCCTGCTAAAGAATTGGGACGTCAATTTTCAAATACCGAATGGCATATCTTTATTCGCATACCCCCATAAAATCAACCACATTGCCGGGCCAGCGGAAATTATAGCTTGGATGACCAACCGCACCCCTGAACACAAAATTCGGAAAATATTCGACCCGGCATGCGACCCAAGTAAAAGAGGAAAGAGATACGGTCGAATGGCTTTATTGCGAATAACTCAGGAACTCTATTCGTGAAAAAGTATTTCCTGTTATTTCCCTGCGGCTTGTCGAGCCGAGCTCTCCGCGCCGCAGATAGGGCGGTAGAGATAATAATGTGTGCGAAGATTTTCTGGGTGGCGATTTATGATTCGTGTGGAGCTGAAAACACGCGGAGCAAAAATGGCAAGAACTGGAGACGGAAAGCCTCGATCTGAGAAACGACGCGCGACATATCGGATTTCAAAGAGGGTCTCGGCGGACGAGTGGAGCGCATTTCAAGAGCGCGCTCGCGCAGAGGGATTCGAGAGTTGGCAGGAATTTCTCAGTGCGTTAGTCTTGGAAAAAACAGAGGTGAGGAATATTCAGAAACGTGATCTGACTTTGATGCTCGGACACATCGGCAAGATCGGGTCGAACATCAATCAGATCGCGCGACACCTCAACTCGGGTAAAATGAAAGCGGTCAGCGCTGAAGAGATGAAGCTGATTGCCGATATTCCGGATCAACTAGACTCGTTCGGCAGGGCAATACGAGATATGCTGAAATGATCTGCGAGGTGATTACCAAGGAAGGAGAGCCCGGGTCCGGCGGGGGGCGCGAGGCTTTCCATCCCGGCATTCTTTACGTGTGCGAAAAGGGTTCACGCATCGCCATACGAAATCTGTCGTGCAGAAGCTGGACGGATGCTGCGGAGGAAATGAACTTGACTTCTCAGCTCTCCACCAGGGTGCAAAATCCTTATTATCATATTGTCCTCCCCTGGCATGAGACCGAGCGTCCAACTGAGGCGCAGCAAATCGCGGCGATGGACCGCATGCTCCGGGCCCTGGGGTTGCATGAGCATCAGGCCGTTATCGCGACGCACGATGATACACCGCGCCGTCATGTGCATGCCGTGATCAACACGGTCCATCCGCTCACCGGGAGGGCCTGGTCGAAATCGAATGATCGACGCAGAGCGGAACAGGCATGTCGGCAGATCGAGCTCGAGATGAGATGGCCCCACGATCGCGGACAGTATGATTTCGTCGTGCAGGAAATCGAGGGCAGAAAATCCGTCAAGCTGGTCGCGCGGCCGGAGGAGCACTACCGGGAGATCAAGATGGCACGCGAGGGCGGGCGGCGGAAGAAGACCTCGGCACAGATCAAGATCGAGAAAAAGACAGGGATCGAGGTCTTCGATCAAGCGATCCCCGACCCGCTCAAGATCAAGCTTTGGAAAGCGCTCGACACATGCAGGACCTGGCAAGACGTTCACACCGCATGTCACGATCTGGGGCTTCGGTATGACAGGTTTGGATCCGGTGCGCGGGTCTATTTGGTCGGCTCGACGGAATTCGTCAAAGCAAGTTCTTTCGGCGCGCGCCTCTCGATCTCGCGGATGGAAAAGCGGTTCGGCGCCTTCGAGGCGGCCGAGGCTATGCCGAAACGAAATCCCGGCAGCGATCTATCCTCTACCTGCGGCCTGATCGGTCAGGTGGCGCACGAAGACGAGAAAGCGACGCGCGCCGCGGCGTTCAAGACAACCCTTCTGCGCCGCATCTACACCGAAATTCACATCGACTCGCGTGTCGCGCGGGAAATCCGCTTCGTCAATCTGGCAGCATTGCCGCCGCAGATCACGTTCTGTTCCGGCGCGGTCGTCATGGATCATGGCGCGCGCCTGTCGACGACGGCCTCCTCGCACGAGACGAGGGCAACGATGATCGCGATGGCGACAGCGAAAGGTTGGTCGAGCGTGACCCCGACGGGCAGCGCAGACTACGTTCGGCAGATTTCGGTCGAGGCCGCGCAGGCGGGGCTGCGGGTGACGGGCGTTCCCGCCGATGTCCAGGCCGAGGCCGACCGGATCTTCGAGGCACAGCGGCAGAGACGACGTCTCGATGCTGCCGAGCATGCGGCGCAGGCGGCCCATCTCGAAGAGATGACGGAGCGCGAGGATGCGCTGCAACGAAACAGCCGGTTTCGGACAACGGTCGCGGCCGAGAAACGCACCATGGACGGCGGGCGCGATCACGAACCGTCTCTCCCGTTGGATGCGCGACATGTGCCTGAACCGCAACCTGCCCCAAATGCGGCGCGTCACGCTCTGGCGAAGATCAGGAACTGCCGGAAAACCGTTCGCGACAATTATCGCGACGAATTGGAACATCTCAAACGGCTCGATATCGGCGTCATCGCGGCAGCCGGAGGCTGGGCAGACGTGTCGCGGACGCATCGCGACAGCTCGGACAAGCAAGGCCGCGCCTTCCGCATCTATCAGCGCGGCGGCGACACGATCAAATGCACGCTTAAGCCGGGTGGCCGCTGGCTTTGGGTTTCGAACAAAACCGGTGAGAGCGGCACCGTCGTTGACCTGTGGCGGCGCGACAATCCGGGTCGGACACTGGGCCACGCGCGGGCGGCGCTGCGGGATCTCGCGGGCACCGCGCCTGTCATGGTCGAGGCAGCACTGACCGGCAGATCTCCGACACCGCCCGATCACACCGAGGTGCGGCGCCGCTGGGAAGCTGCCGGACTCGTCGGCCAGAGCACGAGCTATGCGGAAAAGCGTGGGATATCGAAAGCGACCCTGCGTCGCTTCGCCGACGCCCTGCGCTGCGGGGCATTAGGTGGCATCTATTTCGCGCATCGCAATCTGGCAACGGAGCACATTCAGGGCTTCGAGCAGCGGTGGGAGCGCGATGAGGAAAAGAACAAGGCTCGATTTGCAAAAGGTGGACGCAAGTCGGTCTGCATCTTGGGCGACCCAAGCATGTCCCGCCGCATGGTCGTCCTCGAGGGCGGCCTCGATGCGCTGGCTCTGGCGGAGATCGAGAACCGTCACGACACGATTTACGTTTCGACCGGGGGCGGCTTCGGCCCCGAGACGGAGCGCGCCCTGATTCACCTTGCCGCTGGCCGGGAAACGCTTGGAGCGTTCGACAATGACCGCGCGGGTGAGGCGATGCATGCGACACTCGCCAAGATCGTGACCGGGGCAAAACGGCTGGCGCCGCCAAGCCGGGTGTCGGGGACGGATGTGAGTTGCAAGGACTGGCTCGACGTTTTGAACGCACGGAAAGAATCAAGCGCGGCGCGCCGGATCAGCGCGGGGAACGCCGCCGGGACCAATCGAGAGAGTGACAACGACGAACGCCTCGGGGCAGAGGAAGATCGCAGCACTCCCGACTTCAACTGAACGCCCAACAGCCATACGAGGATAGCGCGTCCAGCGTCATTGATGCACCCGGCCCAATCCGGACTTTCGACTGAACTTCATGATGCTGCAGCGCAGCGCGTTGAACCTGCCATTCGCTGCATTCGCGAATTCCACACCAAGAAAGCATTACACTTTGCCGACTGGCTATATGCCATCTAGAGTAGTCAGGTGACGGAAGCGCTCGTAGCAAGCTCCCGAACGGCATTTCGACGAGGAGCGGTATGAGCAGGATATTTTCAAACGGTCCCAATAAAGATTTTGTCGTCAATCCCTTTATGCACCTGATTGCGGGGTCATCGCGGCTGCATCTGGCAGCACCCTATTTTACGCAACCGGACCAGCTTTTGGAGGCAGTACGAGAGGGCAAGACGGTAAAGTTGCTCATCGGTCTGAACGAAGCGACCAGCCCGCAAGCACTGCGCAAGCTATATGAGGTGCCGGGTATCGCGATACGCTACCTAACCAGCCGATTCCACGCAAAAATCTACATCTTCGACCAAGCTGCCCTGCTGGGCTCGTCGAACCTGACCGATGGCGGCATGCGCGCCAACCGCGAAGCGGTCATCCGGCTCGACCGTGACGATGATGCCGACGCCGTCGACGACATCCGCGCACTATTTATCGAGCTTTGGGATGCCGGACAGGTCCTGACGCGAGAAAAGCTCGATACCTTCGAGAAAACCTACAATGAACTGAAACGCCGCACACCCGATCCCGAAAAGGAGATCGAGGCCGCACTGGGACAGGCGCAGCCACGCAACATCAATGTCAAAAGCCACGAGAAATCCAGCGAGCGCGTATTCCTAGAAACCCTAAGGCAGGAAGTCTACGAACAGTACCGCCCTGCCTTCAGCGAGGTGACGGCGATCCTCGACGAACATGGATATCGCCGCCCTGATCTCGCAAATGTTGGTATCGAAAACGAGACCAACCGCTTCCTGAACTACGTCAGACTGACCCATGTGATCGGCGATGAGGCATGGCAGACTGCCCCGCTGCGCAGCGCCGAAGGGCGTCGCAAGGAGATCATGCACTACGCGCAGGAATGGGTGGATGTTGCCAATAACAAGGTGCCGGAGGACTACGCCGCCTGGCTTGAGACGGTGAAACGAACATTCGGCACACGCGAGGCCATCGAAGCTGCCAGCAAGGAAGAAATCACCGACGGCCTGATGTCACTACACGCCTTCACAGAACAGCTGCGCTTCGTCAAAGGAGGCCTGAAAAACCTTCCCGCTGAATTCTGGAAGGCGAACAACGACGATGTCGACCGCATCAAATCCACATTGACCTACCTGCTGCACGGCCCCGGCGATTTCATCCAGCGCTTCCACGATGTACTCTATGATCGCTCGATCAAGCTGAAGCGCTTTGCTTATTTCTGCGCCCTTGAGCTCTACGGCACTGTCAAACCCGACGAATGCCCGCCGATGAACGGACGCATGGCCAAAGCGTTGCGGTTCCTCGGCTTCGATGTGAAAGGGGCCTGATTGGCAAAACGCAGTACAATTATCGGCGACATCACGCGGCGCACCCCCATCTACAGGGTATTCCCGCGCAATCGCTTCTTTGAACTCTTTGACGAGAAAAAGAACGCCTTGGTCTGGCCGACCATGTGGGAAGACCCGTTCGAGAATTTCATCCTGAGATCGCCTGTCCGCACTGCCGCTGGCGAGATCGGAGAATTCGCCTTCCACGAGGATGTCTATGGCCAGTGCTGGACGCTCAAGAAGAGATCGGATGCGATGTGGCGCATCTACTCGCCGAAAACGGATGCCGTCCGAGTCAGGACAACGGTTGGCAGACTGATCGACAGCCTTTGCGCTGCCAACAAGGGTGTGACCAACGATAGCTGCTTCATCGGCAAGGTTGACTATCCGCCTGATTTCAAACTCAAGGAATTCGCGCGTACGGTCTTCGAGGACGGTTTAACCGCCGAAGCCGTTGCCAGGTCCCTGCTTAAAAAGTGGGATGCATTCGAACACGAGGCCGAAGTCCGACTGATCTATTTCGAAGGACAAAACAAAAAGCATGACGGCGGCGTCTATAAATACGCACTCGACCCGCATGCCGCGTTTGACCAGTTCATGATCGACCCGCGTATGTCCTACAAGAAATTCTGCACGTTCAAGGACGAGATCGTCGCGCGAACCAGCATCGACAAAGCACGCATCAAGCGCTCACTGCTCTACAAACCACCTGAAGGCTTCGTCGTCGAAATACCGTGACGGAGAGGATGAGCGTGGGTAGCGGTTCGCGGCCCATTGCCGCTCTTCGCCCCGCCCGGCAGCGATTTTCGAACCGGTCATTCGAGCGCACCGCAGCAAGAGGCGCACGCAGCCCAAAGCTGTCAGCCCTTCGGAGCGCGGCGCAAGGCCTCGCATCAACTCCGCCTTCAACCCCGATGCGCGATGAATGCGGTTGTTTGCTGCCGCGCTCGACTACATCGAAACGAACGCACCGAATTTGAAACCGCCCGAAGAAAGGCCCGCGGCAAGGAAACCTTGGGAGAGACGCTGCCGCGCCCTGGTACGTCGTCGCATTCTTGGCCGGGTTACCCGTATGCCGGGAAGAATTCCCCGAAAAGACGTCTCCAGCACTCCATGGATGTCTTGAGATACCCGTATTGAGCATTGCTCTCGGCTTGCACCGCGATGTTGTAGGCTTCATCCAACCGCCGTGAGAGCCTTTCCCTATCTGCGGGCGAAAGCCACGGTGCGATGTCGTCGCCGTATCCCGCAGGATCGGCGACCTTCGCCCAGATCGCAGCTCGCATCTTGTCAAAGACCCAGCGAACGCCGCTCGGATAGTCCGTGATCACCACACCCTGGAGAACATGCATGACCATCACCTCAAGGTGAAACGACCTCAGTGGATACCCCTGCAGCCGGTTCCAGCATTTCATCATCTTGATCAGCGGGACCATTATTCCGTTGTGGCCCTTGTTCAAGAACGACCACATCTGCACATGCTCTTTCGGGTCTGTGGCGATCCAGCGGTTCATGCTGGCGTCCGGAATAAGAAACCCGCCACCTTTCCGGCGGAACCCGGGCACCACATCGACCTCGAAATCGGTGAAGGTGATCGTCACCGCTTGCCCGGCGGGCTTGATCTTCGGCGTCTTCGGATACCGCGTCTTCAGCGTCGCCATGAGCGACGACAAAAGCGCCCCTTGCCCTGATGGAGCGTAATATTTCGGGTCAAGCACCACAAACACATCGATATCCGCCGCGCTCAGGGGCGCGATCATCGTGTGACGCCGATAGGATCCCGCCAAGAAGGACTCATGCACGACAAAACCCGCCTCGACGGCCTCACGCACGTTTTGCTGACGGGTCGAGGTCGTGTTTTCCTGCAAGGAGGTGATTTCCAGATTTGACCTGAACTGATGGAACGCATCGCAAATCGTCGTCGCCATGAAACACCTTGCACGCGGGACCGCTACGGCCCCCGATACGGTTCGTTGAAATGTCCTTGCCCCGAAAGGCGCTGCGGCCGCTCCTGTCAGCTTTTCGGGCAAAAGGCCAGCGCCCCCTCGCCGTGCCTCCACTCAGAACAGCCAATGGTCGCCCTCTGGTTCCAGCGGCACGGTGTCGCCAAAGACCCGGCTGCGGGTCTCGCCGTCGGCGCCCAGCACATAGACCCGCAGGCTGTCACCCGGATCGAGCAGTGCCGCCACGCGCTGCGCCACCGCCTCGGCGCGGTTGCGTGACATCCGGGTCTCGAACACCGATTTCTGCACCCGGCTGGCGGCCTCTTCAAGGATGGCTGCGGCTTTTCGTCTTTTGCGATTGGCGCCGATGTCATAGGAAAAGACAGTCAGCATTTCACCCCTGGCCATGAAATCCTCGTTGGAAAACCGCTAAGAGACAGCAACTGTTATGGAAATTCGCTCGAAAAGCAAGAATGTTGCGGTTCTCGGCCCGCCGCCGCAGCGAGCATGCGATCATGGTTGGAAAAGCCAGATTTTCCTTGATTTCGGCGCGCGGATTGCAGAGTGTGAGTCACACGGCCGTGCCCGCATGAATGCGGATTGAGACGAAACCACCAGCGCAATAAGCACCTTCTCCTCCTGAGTCACACGGCCGTGCCCGCATGACTACGGATTTCGGCCCTCGCGCCACGCACAGGGGGGGGGGCGGGCTTTTGTCGTGGTGCGGCTATGCAGGCTCTCAAAGGGTCAGTAGTCCTGAACCTGCGGCTCGAAGCTGCTCTCTTCGGGGGCACGGCAATGGCGGGCGAAGGCGCGGGCCTCTTCGCGCATCACAACGCGCAGCTTGTGCCGCAGCCCGCTGTGGCTCGAGCGCACGACACGATCAAGCGCAGCCTCGTAGCCTTCGATGATTGCGCGTTGCCCGGCCGAGGAAATCCGCGCACCGCCCTCGGAGAAATGCTCGGGGCGCAGGACCTTGCGGTTGAACAGCGTCACCGCCACCCCCTCGGTCAGAAGGGCGCGGAACCCCTCCATCAGATCATAGACACAGCCCTCGCCGCGGTCGGTGCTGGCATGCAAAACCCCGAAGCCGGGATGCAGCCCGGCCGAAAGGATCGCGGCCCGAATGTCGCGTTCCAGCAGTGCGCAAAGGTAATTCAGCACGGCATTCAGCGCGTCTTGCGCGGGGCGCTGCCGTTTGAAGCGTTTCGGTGCCCCCTCGCAAAGCGCGGCCAGCGCCGGCCAATAGACGGCCGCCGCCAACCCCTCGACACCGCGCAGCGCCTCAAGCGTTTTCACCCCGCGCAACCGCCGCAGACAGACGCCCAGCTCCTGCGCCGCCTTGACCGCCTTGGCACTCTCGGACCGCCGGTTGAGCACCTGTAGCCGCGCGCGCTGGTTGCGGATCCGCCCCGACACCAGCCGAAGGGCCAGCGCCAAACGCAGGCCGGGGTCCAGCACCACCCGCGCCTGCGCCAGATGCAATGCGCCATGATCCCCCGCCGGGGGAGAGGTGGTGCCCAGAACCTGACCGTGACCATCCAGATGGGCGATCTCGATCCCGGCGCCCAAGGCTTGCCGCAGGGCGTCGTCCTCGATCCCGACCAGCGGCCCGATCTCGATCCGCCCCACCCGGTGCTGCGCCAGCTGCACCAACGCCGTCCCCTCGGGCGACAGCACCCGGAAACTGTCGTTGCCCAGCGCCAGCCGCCGCCCCGGTTCGAACAGGCGCAACACGCGTGGCCCGGGGTCATATCCCGCCTCGGTCTCGTCATCGGGCGCAGGCGTCGGGGCGGTGGCTGGCGCGTCGTCCCCTTCGGATTTCAGCACTAGCGACCGCAGGAACAGATGCCCGAGAAAGGCGAACCCCGCGTCGAAATCGGTCACCGTCGTCCCGGCGGCGTCGATCGACAGCCCGCGTTCTGCCAAGGCCCCTCGCGCCACCTCCAGCGCGGCATGGGCGTCGGCCTCCTTGCGGGTCAGCAAGATGAAATCGTCGGCAAACCGCACCAGCGCCGCTTCGGCGGTCAGGGTGTCGTCAAAACCGTCAAGATAGAGGTTCGACAGCAAGGGTGAGAGCGGCGATCCCTGCGCCACCCCCCCGCCCTGGCGTGCCAAGCATCTGTCCGCCATGTTCCAGCCAAAGCCCGATCAGCGCGCAAAGCCGGGGCTCGTCGGGCAGCCGCGCCTCGACCAGGGTCAACAGCGGATCGTGGGGGACATTTTCGAAATAGCGCACGATGTCGCCTTCGACGACATGGGTGAAACCGCGCCGCCGCAGCAGCGCGATGCGCTCGACCGCCATGCGCACCGAGCGGTTCGGGCGATAGCCGAAGCTTGCATCGGAAAAGTCGCGCTCGAAAATCGGGCCCAGCGCCTGCGCCACGGCGGTTTGCGCGATGCGATCGAGGATGGCGGGAATGGCCAGCGGCCGGGTGCCACCGTCGGGCTTGGCGATGTCGAGGCGACGCAGCGGCGCGGGATGATAAATCCCCGCCCGCAAGGCCGCCGAAAGCGCCGAGAGCCGCGCCGCGGCGGCTTGCGCGAAATCGTCGAGGGTGACACCGTCGCCCCCGGCGCCGCCTCCGTTGGCGCGCACCTTGGCCCAGGCCCGATCAAGGGCCTGCCATGTGGTGATCCGGTCAAACAGGGTGTCGGGCAGGGAATCCTCGTTGGAAAATGTGCAGATATCTGGAATATAACAGAAAATCGCATCGCAGGACGAAAAATCGGCGGTTCCGCCGGATTTCGCGCCAAGGAAATGCCTCGATGGTTGGAAAAGCAACTTTTTCCTTGATTTCCACGCGCGGATTGCAGAGGGTAAGTCACACGGCCGTGCCCGCATGAATGCGGATTGAGACCCAAAGCTCCCAACCGGTCACACCAAAGTGAGTCACACGGCCGTGCCCGCATGAATGCGGATTGAGACACGGCGGCCTGTTCGGCAGGCGTCAATTTGTCACACGGCCGTGCCCGCATGAATGCGGATTGAGACTCCACTTTTCATGATGGAGCTTAGTGAACCTGTCACACGGCCGTGCCCGCATGAATGCGGATTGAGACCTTGTAGGGCAAATGTTCAAAGAGATGATAATGTCACACGGCCGTGCCCGCATGAATGCGGATTGAGACTGAAGACATCGCTCAGCTGGAGGAGAAGAATCGTGCGGCCCACGGCCGTGTCCGCATGAATGCGGATTTCAAGCCTGAGAACAGGACCGCTAAAACGCGAAAGAACCGGAGTTTCCTCCGGCTCTTTCGTCTTTTCCCGGCCGGTTCAATCGTGGTCGAGAAGCCTCGGTTTGCGTGACCTGCGGGCGTGATCGCGCAATTTGCGGTGCAGCGGCAGCGGCAAATAGCTCAACTGCCTCGCCCGCCCCAGCGCGCGGCCCTGCGCCGGATCGGCCCAAGCGAGGAGCGCCTGAACGGTCTCACTCTCGCGCCAGTCCGCCCCCATGAAGGTTTCGAAGTCCTGCATCCGCGCCGCGCAAAAGGCCGTGACCTCGGGGGTGTCGGGCGTGCCGTAGCGCAGCTCTATCGCGACCGGAGTGATGCGTGCCTGCCCCGCCCCGGCGGCCTTGGCGCGGCCAATCATATGACGCAATTGCGGATTGCCGCCAAAGGTCATTGCCCAGATCAGCGCACCGAGCTCGACCGAAGTGACATTGTGAAAGCGGATCTCGGCGGTGAAGGTGATCTTTTCGCCCCGACTGCGCGGCAGCAGGAACACCAGTTTCGAACGGATCTTCGTGTTCCGTGCGGCGTTCCCCTTGCTCGGAATCCAGCTTTGCAGTGTGGATTTCAGCGCGGATTCATCCGCCCCGCGGGCGGGATAGGTCTTGACCCCGGCCAAGGTCGAGGTGGCATCGGACCAGTCATGCTGCCCCTGCGCCAGATAATAGGGCCCGAAGGAGGGCTTGGGGGCGCTTTGGACGGTTTCCCATGTGTCGCTTGGGCGCACATCGGCATTCGAGGACAGATAGCCGAACCCGAAGCCGAGCCGACTGGCCAGATGCCTGTCCTTGTGCAGGGCGGCGGTGTTCTCGCTCGTGGTCTCGGGTTCGTGGACATAGCCAAACAGCGCCTCGGTCAGGTCGGGCTGGTAGTCCGGGCTGCCCGGCAGCGTCAGATGCGCGCCCGCATCGGTCCGCTCCAGCGTGTCCTTGACCGAATAAAGATGGGCGCGCTTGAAGACCCGGACAAGGCCGAAATCGGCCACGGCATGATCATGCGGCTCGCGTTTCAGATCGGCGTTGGAAAGCCAGAACACCGGGATACGGCCACCTGCTTTCAGGGTCGGCCAAAGTTCCTTCCAGTTGCCCTCGCGTTCGGGCTTGTGGCGCGACGGCGACGAGTTGTTGAGCTCGAAGGTCTCCCAGACCGCGTCGGGAATGGCCTGCGGCGCACCGAAGGGCTCATGCGCAAAGACGGCCTCGGTTTTCTTGAAATGACCCGGCCGTGGTTTGGCTTTGTCCTGCATGTCGAGCGTGCTGATACTCAGATCTTTGCTCGTCGGCGAAGCATTGGAGAAGACGAATACCCCGTCAATGTTGCCTCCCTCTTGTGGAACAACCTGATGAGCCTGGTTGCCCTTTTTGGCAAAGGCGGTCGGCGTGTCGAAGTTGAAACGCTTGGAGTTCTCCGGATCGACACGGTCGACAAGGCTATAACGGGCGCCAATTGACTTGTTCAGCCAGTCGTAATGGAATTGACCTGAATTGGCGTTGTCCATCAAATCGCGGATGCGGATTTCGTACCATTCGGTTTCCTGCAACACAGGTTTCTTATCCACCAGGCGCAGCCATCCGGCGCGTGGGCGCTTGCGCTCGGTATCCTTGAACAGCGGGTGGGAAAAATCACGGATTCCATAGCGGCGGTGCAGGTTCATCTGCCGGATGCGCGAGGCGCTTACAAGTTCGGTGACGCTGCGCAAGAGGCCGCGCAGGGTGGAGCCGGGCAGGACGTAATCCTGCCCCAGACGCACGGGCCTTACCTGCTGTGCTTCACTCTCGGCCCCAGTG
Source organism: Rhodobacter lacus (assembly GCF_042683065.1). Lineage (NCBI taxonomy): Bacteria > Pseudomonadati > Pseudomonadota > Alphaproteobacteria > Rhodobacterales > Rhodobacter > Rhodobacter lacus. The sequence continues at coordinate 388,542 of NZ_JBHUIX010000009.1, forward strand.
GCTGGTCCGCCCACAAGCATCGGTCCATCAAACATGATCTCGACGGTCAAGCTACCCGAAAGCCCGGCAGGCAGAGGATGCGAATGCAATGTGCCCGCCTCCCACGCCTGGCGCACCTCTGGCTCGGCCAGTTTGACCTGCTCGGGCAGGGGGATGAAGCGAAAAGGTGCAGGCGGCGTCTCATACGAAACCGGAGCATTTTGCCCCTTGGCTCCATCTGAGGTCCCGTGTCTAGGCGCGTCGTGCCGGGGTTTGCGCTGAAAATGGTTGTCGCGGGGCTTGTCGGATGTGGACATCTGTTACTCCTCGACACGGAACCAGCCGAACCCGGCATTGACAGAATGACCAAGTTCGACGCCATTCCTGCGTACCATCTCGATCAAATCATCGAACAATTCCCGGTCGGTATCGTCCGCAAGGTCCGTAAGGCCCAATCGAAGCGTGAACGCCACGCCGTAATCGGTATCGATGGCGAAGAGGGCGTTGTCGATGGTGCCGCCAGAAAGACGGTCGATCTTGTTGGACATGAGCGTTTTCTTCCCGACGGCGGAAACATCCTCGGCAAAGACAACAAGACGTCCGGCGCGGGAGGTTGCCCCAAATAGCCGGGTGATCCTGTCCGTGACCGCGTCCTCGTCCAACCCTTGCCAGCGCAACTGGAATGCGTAATCGGTGCGCAGGACCCCGGAAATCGCCGAACCAGAGATCACCGGAACTTTGTTCCTGCGCAGCGCCCGAAGATGCGGCGCGTTCTGGTTTCGCTTCTTTTCCGTCTCGCGATCATAAGCAAAATCGTTGGTGAAACTCGGGCCTCGGTGCCTCATGCGCAAGCTGGTGAAGCGGGTGTTCGGTTCTGACGGTATGCCGAAGGACCTTTCGGGTCCCGGCACGAGCGCGCCATCTTCGGCGACGAACTGGGTTTCTCTGATCTCCCCTAGAAGCCGCACCCTTCCGTCGCCGCTGTTCGTGTCCTTGCCAATGGACACGCCCTCGTCACTCGCGAGCCCCTTGAATAAAAGGAACAATGCCTCCGCCGCACGCATTTGCTGCGCGTAATCGCCCCAAAGTTCAAGTCTGAGGCTGGCTGAGAACACGGTTCCCTGAGGAACCATCCATTTGGCAAAAAGGAAGTTCGTCTTGGATGTGCCCCGCCCTGCGTCTATCGCATTCTTGATCAAGACAAAGGCACCGTTCTGCATCGGAGTGGGCAGTGAGCCTTCGGGGGACGAAAAATGATGGGCATCATGAACGCGCAGGACACCCATGCGGCCTCCACCCTCGTCGGCTGTCGATTTCGGACTGCCGAACAGGAGAACCTGCGGCTCTGCGTCGAGAATGTCGCGCAGACAGCCTTTCAGGCTTGTCCCTGTGATAATCGGCAATTGATCGCAATCTCTGACAATGTCGGCAACCATCGGAGACTCTTCGTCATTGCCGGCCTCGGCGAATGCGGGGATGGGATCGCTCTGCCCGCAGCCGATATGCAGATCCGCAATCACTTCGAGCTCGAACCGAAAGTCTGATATGCGAAACTCAGTCATGGCGAAGGTCCTCGCGCGGGTTCACGGCGGTGACCTTGATTTCCCCGAAACCATTCTCGGGTTGGAACGGGCAACTGTCCCAACGCAAAGGCACTCCATCAATGAACGGGGGCGGAAGCCGACTATCGCGCAGATCAGAGAGTGCCTGGCCGAGATCGTCTCCTCGCAGAAGGAAGGTCGAGCCCGCAATGGTTACGCACCAAGGTCGGTATTCTTGTGCCGCCCCGCTCCGGTAGCGTTTGGAAAGATAACCGCCGACAATTCGCTGCGAAGCGTAAAAATCGACAAGCTCGACGGTGTGCGGGTGCAGAACTCGAGACCAGTAATCCTGATAAGCAGCCCCAGTTTCCACATCGTCAACCGGTGACGCAAGAATGGCATCCGTCGCCAAACTGACCGCGAATAGAGAACCTCTCAAGGGATCCCGGGTGGCTAGAACGGCAAAGCAGTCATGTACGGTTGCAATCGCACCGGTCCGACCGATCCCATGCAACCCATCGATGAGCATCGCGTGGAGGATTTCCCTCTCCTCCGCAGGAATTCTGCCGTAGTCGACATCCACGACAAACCTACCGTCAACCGGATCGATCGCATCGATCAAGAAGAGATTGCCCGTCTCCGCGATCTCTGTATCCTCGGTCACCGCTGTGTGGACACGGACTTCCCGTTTTACGCTTTCTGAAGCCTCGTTTTTCCAATCGATCTGAAACTCGATGTCACGAGAATACGGCTGTGCACACTGCCAGAGGTCGAACACCTCCCCCGTGCCAAGACTCCGAACTACGGACAACGGCAAGATCTCTTGCGCATCTTCAGGGCGCGCATGTGATATTGAAAGATCTGTCAGGGCGTTCGAGAACTTGGAGAGCACCCCAGCCAGATCTAGCTTGCGCGCCAAGGCGCCTTTTATGACTGCCCCGGGAACGGTGGACTGCCCGACCAAAACGTTGTCTGCGGCAATCCTTGCATCGACAAGATAGGGCCGGTCGAAGCTGAAAACGTAGCGGGTCCGCTCGGCAGGAGGAGCCTGATGCGACAATTCGGTCAAGTCCACCACGGTTTCATCGCTGATCTGGATGTCGACCACTTCACCGAAGCCCGCAGACTTCATCGCGCCGATTGCGGAAATCCAACTCTTCGCACGCCGCAATGCCTTACCGACCGATAAGTCTTTGCAAAACCATACGACATCTGCTTCGAACCGCACCGTCTTCTTCCGCGGCGCGACCAGCTCGACGAATAACAAATGAGCCTCTTTCGCGGCACCGGTCTCGGCATCGATTTCGACCCGATGGGTGATCACTGGAGCCAAGCCCTCGAAATCGGCTGCGATCGCATCGGAAAACAGCACGACTCCGGGCCTTGGAGCAAAAGAACCGCTCATGCCATCATCACTTGAGGCTGCACCGAAAATATCGTCAACCGTCAGCCCCGGCGCACCCGCGCGCAGAGACTTGGCAACCGCATCGCGAAAGACACCTTTCAGTTGATCTCGCGGAACGAAAGGAAGCCCCGCGCGGTTTCGATGCGCGACAAGGTCAATTCCCGGGATCACCGCCTCGGAATCCGGAAATATGAACGGGCTGCGTAGCGTCAAACAAAGGCGCGCGTGAAACCTTTTCATGCTGCCGCCTCCGCACCGTCTTGTGGCGGCGTGAAGAGCAACTCATCAAGATCGAGCCACAACATCAGGTCAAGAGCGACATCCCGCGGTTTCTCGCCCATATACGGCAGCGCATAGACCTCGGACCACGAGGCGTCTGACTGATAGTCCTCCGCATCGTGCAGGACGCGCAGATGATATTTCCGCATGAGCTCCCCTCGCTCTTCCGGCGAGGCTTGCACAAGATCGTGCGCCCGGGAGCGGGATAGAAACTGCCCCTTTCCCTGCGCCTGCCTGCGCGAAAGCAGCAGATCCATCAGTGCGCCAAAATCGCGTCCGGCAAAGGCTATATCACGCACGGACGTACCCGGGAAAAGCTGCCCGCGATGCGCCTCCAAACTCCGTTCCGGCGGGGACATCTTGAAGATGTCGAAGGTTATCGCGCCGCGCACCCCAGCCTGTTTCGAGAGCTTCACCCCGCGCTCGGCCAGATGCACAAGCTTGCGCACAGGCGCCTTGTAATTCGCCACAATGGCCGCCCCGGTGAAACTGACCGGATGTTCTGCAATCTCCGCCCCCGAGATCGCGTCCTGAAAATCACGGATCACTTCCAGAACGTCCCATGCGGGCACGACAAGCGTGATGTCGTCCCCGCCCCACAACAGCACTTCCATCCGGAAATGCCGGTCCTCCGGCGTGCGGCGTCTGCGGACGCCTTCGACCAACTGTTGCAGAATGGCCTCGGTCAACTTGCTCATCTGCGCCGAAAAGATCGCGTCGTCACCGACCAGACGACGCAGATCCCCCATCCGGTCGCCATCGAAATGCACAACCGCAATCTTGCCCTTCATCCCTTCGCGCAACCCTTTCGGCGGTGGGTTGACCAACTCCTCGAACGAGGCACACAATATGTCCTCGCCCACCAGATTGCGGGTGTCGTTGCGAAAGAAGTCCTGGCGGAACTTTCGGCCATGTTCAAGCCGGATCCGCGTCTCGGGCGAGAGTGGGCCCTTGATCGTGTCGTCCTTGCCGGGAACGGCCGGTCGCACCCGGTCCAAGGCATCTTCGCAGCTTGCCCCCGGAACCGCGCTCAGCTTTACCGTCCAGGTCTGAAATTGCTGGCGCCGATTGCGCCCGCGCGCGGCGGCGGCGGTATCGGCAACCGAAACCACCCATGACAGGGCCCGCCAAGGATTTTGCGCCAGCGCTCCACGCACCGCCGCCTCCACTACGGCGGCCTCGGCCCCTTCGAAGGCGATTTCGTAACTCGAGGCCCCGGCAAGACTGGAAACGATCCGCGCCCCCGCCCTGGTCACGACATCGCTGATCACCGGCAAGGCCCCATCCAGCAACAGCGACGCCCCCCGGATCACCGACAAATCATTGGTATCGTAAAGACATTGATCGAAGTTCACGCCTTCGACCACAAGCACCTTTTGCGCCATGCGTCGAGCCCGCCCAATTCACCCATACAGCCCCATCAGGCACACAATGTCGCGGGCAGGCAAGAAAAACGTTGACCTTACCGGCTTGTGAGCCCGCGACAGATTTGCAACTCTGTTCCGATCACATCCGGACCGCGCCTCGTGCCGCTATCAGACCGCCTCATCGCCTTCGATCCATTGCCCGAGGCGCATCCGCTTCTGGCCGAGCGTCTGCGCCGCGCCGGGACGACGCCGATCGATCTGGACGGGATGCATCGCGGCTGGCGCATCACCCGGATCTCGGCCTTGATCTGGAGCCCCCGACCGCTTGAACCAATGCAAGCGATCCCGCGTCTACGGGGCGCTTTCGGCACCGCCCTCGGGGCCGAGCGCCTTGGGCGCGGGGCGGCGGCCGCGGGCGCGCCGACCGCCGCAGAACTGTTCTTTCGGTCGCAGGGGCGGATCCATTTCTTTCACCCTGACGGCACGCCCTGCGCGGTTCAGGACCTGCCCAAGCCCTTCGTCTTTTCGCTGGACCCGCAGGGCGAGGGCTATCGGCTGTCACTTGATCTGTTCGGCTTTGCGGGCGAGTGCGCCGATGCCGCAGCCGAGGCTCTGCGGCGGGCGCTGGCGCTCGGGCTCGACATGGCGGGCGATCGCAAGCTGCGTCTGGCGTTGCTCGATCTGACGATCACCCGCGCCGAGGGCCTGCCTGCCCACGAGGGGCCGGTGCGACTGGCCGCGCTGGAATTTCTGACGCCGCTTTCGCTGCGCGCGGGCGAGATGCGCCACGCCGCGCCCGCCGCGGTGATCGAGGCCGCTTGGCGGCGCAGCGCGGCGATGGCGCTGTGGCATGGCGCCACTCCCTGCCTGCCCCGCCCCGCGAACAGCCCCGAGGGGGTCTGGCATGCGGCTCAAGCGGTGTCCTGGGTCAGCGGTTCACGCCGGCAAGGCCGCGTGATGCCGGGCGGCGGCGTGCAGGGGCATCTGGTTTTGGCCGATCCGGCGCCGCTTGATCTGTCGATGCTGCATTTCGGCACCACGACCCATATCGGCTCGCATACGAGCAAGGGCGCGGGCCGCTACGAGTTGCATCTGGTGCCACCGGGCTGACCGGCGCAACCTTCGAAAACAGACACGGCCGGGGGATTGGATGCCCCCGGCCGTGTCGTTTCCACAGCAGCCAATCCGCATTCATGCGGGCATGGGTCTCAGACAAAAAATCCCTTTTTCCTGAAACAACAGAAGGAAGTCTCAATCCGCATTCATGCGGGCACGGGTCTCAGACCAGGTTCATAGGCTCCACCCTGAAAAGTGGGGTCTCAATCCGCATTCATGCGGGCACGGGTCTCAGACTGGCCCTCTGGAGGGCATTGGTCAAGAAGAAAGTTTGCAGCCCGGTTTCCAACGATGCGACGACCTGCCCCGCCAAAGACTCGCTCCAGAACGGCATTTTCCGATTTCAAGTGTGATTTTCGGTTGAAGATCATTGCCTTGAAATTTTTCCAACGAGGAATCGCCTGTCCGGCCTATCCGAACAGCAGCCATGTCGCTCCTGACGCCAGCCCCAACAGGGCGGCCGCCGACAGCAACTTGTCCAGAATTCGGGCTCTTGCGGCGGGTGGTTGGTCACCCGGATGCGGCAACCAGACCAGCACCAGCGCCGCCAGCAGATAGGCGAGACAGCCCCAGCAAAACAGTTGCGCGATCGCGGTGCCGCTGATTGCCGCGGCCAGCGTAGCGTCGGTCGTGTCCACCCCGGCCAGAAAGTTCATACCGCCAAACCCCGCCCCCAGCGTGGCGGGCAGGAACAGCGTGGCAAATTCGGTCAGATCGCTTTGCGATTGCGCTATCTGGCGCTGCTCGATCATGCCGACGAAATCGGAGGCGTTCTGCAGTTCCGTCTCGACATCGGCACGCAGCGCATCCAGCCCCATGCTCGCGCGCAGCCGCTCGTTCATCTCACGCGCCTGCAGGTGGTTTGAGACATGGATGAAATGATAGCAATGGATGAAATTCAGGAAATCCTGCCGGGTGGCATGCACGCGGTCGGCCAGCCTGTCATGCGCCTCCGGGTCCCGGCCATCGGTGGCATGGCGGACGATATCGGTGATCCGGCGAGAAAAGGTCAGCATCGCCGCGAATTCGAGGATGGCGATGAAATGCATGCGCCGATAATGGCCCTCGAAATGGTGGACGATATGGTTTTCGAAGAACCAGCCATTGCCGACGAAGGCGTGATGATGCCCGGCATAGGTGATGCGGGTGGTGCTGCTGAAAGTCTCGCCCGGGGCGTGCCGGTCGTAAAATGCGGTCGGCAGTTTCCCGCGCAGGAAGCGGTCGTTGTAGGGCATTTTCAGCGAGTTGCCGGAACTGTCCGCTTCGGCGATCCGATGCCAATCTGCCTCGGAAACCTGTTCGAAGACGGCGCGGTCGCCCTCGCCCGGAAGCGGGGCAAGCCGGATGTAGCTCATTGCGGGGATGCGTTCGTCAAGCACATGGCGCCATTCCAGCGCACCGTTGCGGCGACTGGTAAATCTCAGACCGCGGGCGAACTCGGCCCACCAAGGGAAAAGTTCTGGCACCCGATTGGCGTTGAGCGCCTTGCGGGCGTCTGACGACGGTTGCGGACGCAGGATGTGCGTGGGGATCTTTCCGGATCGACGGGTCAGCATGACGGCCTGCGGACAATAGCCGGGCTGCTCGACTGCGTTCTCGATTTTCCAGAAGCCGGGGAAAGCACGGCGCACATATTCGATCAGGTCCAGCACCCGGGCAAGGGTCAGGCTCTGGTTCGGTTTCGCAACGATCTCAAGGGTGACAATGGCAACGCCGAAATCGAAGATGTCGAGTTCCAGACGCTCGACCCGAAAATCTGTCCCCTCGATTTCGATATCGCCGACGGGGTCGCCGGGAAGGGCAACGCGGAGATCTGCGATATCTGTCCGGTCAAAATGCCAATGCCCGCAGGCATCCTGATCTTCGGCCCGGGTATAGAGAAACTCTTGTACGAAATCGTGGAAATAGACCGCTTCTTCGTAGGAGATGCCATCGTCTTTCGCCGTGCGCTCGGTCCACTCGGTGCCGAGGTTCGCGCGAAGCTCCTTGATCTTGCGGCGCGCGTCAGAAGGGTCGCGCAACGAGAGTGGCCAGTGAAAGATCTGGCGAAAATCCGCCACAGCGATAGTTTTCGCCGATCGTCCGGACCGAAGATGAGCAGCTGGCACCATGATATCTCGCAGAAGTCGGGGCTCAAATCTCGAACAGGGTTAGGCGGCGCTTCTCCGACGGGCAAGGGAAATCCGTAGAAGGAGTCGCGGATGCGAGCGCATGCGACCTTGAGACAGGGTTTCCGCGGGGAATTTTCATTGCGAGCGCGGGAATTTGCGCTCAGGAAGGGGGGAGAAAAGGAAAAACCCCCGACCGGGATCGGGGGCCTGCTGGCGGCGTACCGCTTCGCGTGGATGTTTGCGAGGTAGCAGATTGAGCGAAAAAGATCAACCGGAAACGACGCTGGCGCGCGCGGCGCTTTATATCGACGGGTTCAATCTTTACCACGCCATCGACCGGCTGGGGCAGCCGCATCTGAAATGGCTGAGCTATTGGCGGCTTGGGCAGGTGATCTTGCCGCAACGGTCTCAGCGGTTGGTCCGGGTGGTCTATTGCACGGCGTTTTATCCGGGCTCGGCGGGCAAGCGCTGGCGGCATGAACCGGTGATCGCGGCGCAGCGGGCCGAGGGGGTGGAGGTGGCGCTGGGGCATTATGTGCATGAGCGGATGTCGTGCCGCAATTGCGGGGATCGGTGGGAAAAGCCGACCGAGAAGGCGGGCGACATCAACCTTGCGATCCATCTGATGCATGATGCGTTTGAGGATGTATTCGACCACGCCTATTTGTTGACTGCCGATTCCGATCAGGCGGCGACAGCGGCGATGTTCGCGCGCCGCTTTCCCGAAAAGCGGCTGACGACGTTGGCGCCGCCCGGTCGCGACCCTTCGGTGCATATCCTGCGCCACGCCTCGGGCGGCAAGATCAAGCTGAACACCGGCCATCTGGAGCGCGCGGTGATGGGCGCGGTGGTGGGCAAGGCGCGTCGCCCCGATGAATACGCCCCGCCGGAGGGGTGAAGCCTAGCGGCTTTGCACGAGATAGAGCCAGGCTTGCGCCATCGCCTCGGCATCGGGCCCGGCGCGGTGCGGATGCGGCAGCGTGGCGAGCAGATCCTGCGCGCGGCTGAGCGCCTCGGCCCCGAAGGTCTCGCAAACGGCGTCGTCGAAATGCATGAGATTCACCGGGCGGCGCAGCAGCATCGTCAGCCATTTGCCGTCGAATTCGGGGCAGTCGGAAAGGACATGGCCCCCAAGCCGCGCCTCGACCGCCTCGGCGACGATCTCGGCCGCGGGGGCGGTGTGCAGTTGTTCCCGCGCGATGCCGTGGATCTCTGCCGAGCGCGGATCCCAGTCGGCCTCGCGCCAGCCCGGGCGGGGTTGGATGAGGCAAGACCATGTCTCGATGCCGATGGGAGCAAGCCGGGACATGCCGATTTCGATCGGCCAACCGGTGAGGCTCGAAGCTTCGATGTCGATGAAGATGGGCGTCATGGTGGTCATGGGGAAATAAAATCCTGATCGGGACAACGGGCGATCACCGCTTACGCGGCGAGTGGGGTCGGCGCCCGAAACAGATCAACGTGACGGGTTGCGGGGGGTGGAAGCGGACGACGTCATCACCAAGTGATGGTTCATGAATTATCCAGATAAGTCAACGCAAGCCATTGCTTTAAAATGTAAATGTGAAAAATGGGGATCGGAGCCACAAAGCCGTTGTCCCTTGCGTTTTTCTGCGTGCGACCGGGGCTCGTAGGCCGAACGCGACAACCTGCGCCTTCACCTCATCCTGCCAGTGCCGTTGGCCAGATGCGTGGAGCTCCACACCCAGCGATCTGAGAAACGCATTCGTAAAACACATTGCGAAACGCACTCCCTATCTCACGATGAAAAGCATCTCGCATCCGACGACACGATCGGGAAGGTGGGAGAAAAACACCGCCTACACGCGAACAACGGCTATCTCCGATTGCTGCGACTGCGATGCCGCGACCTCACCGTCGGCAAACCGCCCGATACGACGGCATGGAGCGTGATGCCCCGCGAGACATAACAGGCATCGAGGGACGGCTTGATCCCATTTTCGTTGCGCTCATGTTGGGCAGCTTCGGTCGCCTCAGCGAATAGGGGCAACCGGCGGTTCAGGCTCAGAGCAAAGCAACAGAGAGCCAAGACCGGCCTCATCCGGACAAAGCTATCGCCTATTTGTCAAGGTAACCTTTCTCAATAAGATGCGCGGTCAACAGGCGCTCCACATAGGAAGCGACTGACCTCCCATCATTTTCAGCCGCCTTTTCGACAGCTTGTTTGACTGCGTCTGTTACGCGAACCGAAAGCGCGGAAGTTTTTGCCATGTGTTTACTTGTGTGCAGTTGACATTCATTTCGGATGAGTGCATATTAAACTCAGTTGCACACAATTGCAACGGGCTGAGGGGAAGGTGGAAGCTCCCCGCTCAGCCCTGACCACAAGGATCTTCAGAGGAGATCGATCATGGCGTTTGATACACCTATCACGCTCGCGGGCGGCGTCAAAGCGTCCCGCAGACTGCCCTTGGACGACAAACGTACCGTCCCTCAAACCAGCCCCGCGTTTGCAGCCTTTTCCCGGATGTCGGAAGCGCTGCTTGCTGCCAGCGACGGTTTTGAGATCGTCGAGCAACCGTGTTCGTGGGACCCGGCGATGGCACTTTTGGTCGACGATGCGCAAGGCGCGCTCGACCACGCTATGGCAACCGCCGAGCAAACGTGCGAGATGCGTCCGCTGCTGCGGTCGGATAGGCAACTGATCTTGGCGGCGCGGCTGATCAGTGGCTGTCTGGGCATCGCGAATCCGGTCGACCGCACCGCCCTGGCTTATTGTCTTCGGGAAAGTGGTGATTGGTTCGGCCAGCAGGACCCGGGGCAGATCAGCCATGCGGCGCGACAAATGCTGCGCCAAGCCCTCAATCGTCTTTGCGTTCTCTGCGAGGCGCTTGAGTTGACGGAAAACGCCTCGACTGAAACGCATCCCGATGAGGATGCCTTCGTCTTCAAGGACGCCTGACGCAGCAAGCCGCTCAGATCCGACAAACTGCGTTTGTCCGAACTCATGCGTTCTCGCGCGGCGAGATCGCCACCTTGGGATGCCCGATCACATTCGCATGGACCAACCTCCCCGGACCCTGGCCGGGGGTCTCTCCCTTATTGCCGAGGTGACTCATGTCCCAAATGCTCCTGCCTGGGCTTCTGCCCCCCGTCGAACCGCCGCCGCTGCGCACCTTCAGCGCGCCGACGGAGATGATCGACTATCCCGACATTCTGGGAACCATCCGCGCCACCCACGCAAAGCGGATCGGCGCCGCCGGGGAGCGGTTCACCGAGTCCCTCCTCATTCGCTGGGGATTTCACCCGCTCGAGGCGCCCGAGTCCGAGCCGTATGATCGCCTGCTGTTCGTGGGGGACGACCCGATCAAGCTCCAGGTCAAGACGGTCACACACCCGCGCGGGGGCTACTTCACCTTCTCCCTGGAACAAGGCTATCGGCGCAGCCCGGGCGGCCGACACAGGTATCAACACGGGGCCTATGATGTCGCGGCCTTGGTCGTCCTGCCGGAGAACGTGATCTATTTCAGCGCCGATCCTCGCCGCGTCCAGCGCGTGGCAACCACGGAGATCGCTTATCTCCGGCGCAAACCGCAGGCCAGTTTTCTCGACGCGATAGCTGCCTATCGGGAGCGCCGCGCCCTCGGCGCCTGATCTCACGCCCCCAGTTTGAACAGCCATTCCCCGACCGCCGCGGTCGGGGCCAGTCTCCATATTTCTGAGGCCCGCCATGACCAATCGCCAAAACCACCCCATCTCGCCCATCGCCGCTGACAAAATTACGGAATTTTTCACGGCCTATCTGTCCTTGGATTTTCCCTCAGAAGACGATCCGCCCGAGTTTCAGCCCGCCGAGAGCGATTATCCGGGTTCGCAGGGCATGACAAATCCGGATATTTCGCCCGATCCCCTGCTCGAGCTGATGCGCCAGGGCATCGCGGAAGCGGAGGCCGAGATTGCCCGGCGGGAGGCGGCAAAAGCGGGACCTCAACGGCGCCGCCCGAGCCGATCGGAGGCGGTCACACTCCTGTCTCTCGCCGCATTCGCCACCGCCCTACCTGCGACAGCGGCGCTGGAGCGCCTCTATTGGCCGGGCACCGTGACCGTTCTGCAGACGCCGCCCGGCTATGAAGCCGCCGTCGCGCAGGCCCTGTCATGGCCAACGTTGCGCCATCTGCGTGGCTTGGCTGCTGTCGGCGCCGATCGCGCCGATCCGAAATTGCGGGTTTTCAAGTCAGGGGCCTGCGCCTCCAGAGATCGTACGGCGGACCAGCGCAATTTTCGCGTGAAACTGGAGCCGCTGCTGGAGCAAGGCGCGTCGATCCTGCTCGTGACCGCCGACCGTGACGTGATCGACAACGAGCTTGCCGAGGTGACCGTGCTGCATCTGGCCTTGCCGCGCCCCACGCCGGAGGCGGTGCTTGCCGTGTTGCGCCTCACGCACCCCGACGATTGGGAGGCAGCCGACATCACCACACTGCTGCCGTCGCCCGCCGATCTGGCGCGGCTCTCCACCCGCTCGATCGGCGCGGCGTTCCGTGCCGAAACCGCCGCCGAGGTGGCGCGCCGTCTGACGGATCTCTCGCAGTCGTCCGCCGCGGCGACGGGCGTCACGCTCGATGACGTCTACGGCCAGCCTGAGGCGGTGCGGGTCCTGCGTGTGATGGCGACGGATCTGTCACGCTGGGAACAGGGCAGTCTCGACTGGGCACAGGTGACGGCCTCAGGGCTGCTGTACGGGCCTCCGGGCAATGGCAAATCGCTGATGGCCCAAGCACTTGCGGGGACGGCGGGCATCCCGCTGATCAGCACGCCCTATGCCGATTGCCAGCGCCATGGCCATCAGGGAGACATGCGATGAAATCGACAGTTTCGCTCGGCGCGGCGGCAACGGCCAGACGGATCGCTATCTCCGCGGTGTCGTCAACGGCCTATTGACCGAACTCACCCGATTGGCGGAGACGCCCGGCGTCATCGTGCTGGCGGCGACCAATTATCCCGATCAAGTTGATGACGCTGTCATTCGCAGCGGTCGGATCGACCTGCGGATCGGCCTCACGGCGCCGGATCTTGCCGGGATTTCAACACAGATCACAGCCGGGCTCGCAGGACTGCAGCCGCGCCCCCGGATCTCGGCCCAGACGGTCGCCGAGATCTCGCGCCAGGTGCTCGGTTGCTCCGGCGCCGATGTCGCCGCCCTGCTGCGGGCCGCCGCAACGCGCGCCCGCGAGGCGGGGCGCAGGCTGTCCGCAGCGGATATGCAGGCGGCGGCGGACAGAGTTTCTCCGAGGCCTGATCTCGAGCAAGAGGAGCGTATCGCAATTCACGGGGCGGGCCATGTCGTAGCCGCCTGGGCGATGCGCCGCCCGGTGCCGCGTCGCGTCCGCCTGACCCGGCAGGGCGGGTTCGTCGAGTCCCGGCGCGCGGCGTTCCACACGCTGCGCAGCGCGAATGACGAACTCGTGGCACTGTTCGGAGGCAGGGTGGCGGAAAAGCTTTTCTTCGGAAACGCCTCCA
>NZ_JBHUIX010000010.1:0-12731 GCF_042683065.1 Rhodobacter lacus
GGGGCCTCGGCGCTCGAGACGGGTTTTGCGCCTTTTGCGCAAGCCCTTGGCGAGAGGATCACGCTGCACCGCGTCGCGCAGATCCCCGATTGGGGTCCGGCTCTCTATCGCGACCACATTCACCCCACGGCGCAGGGCACGGCGCGACTGGCCGCGGCCATCGCGGCCTCCCTGCGCGCACCGGCGACGCGGTGAAGGGCACGGGCGCTGATCTCCCGACCAAGAGCCCGTCCGCACTGGCGAAGACCCCCAGCATTAAGCCTTGACGGCACCGCCCCCGCTCCGCGTCAGGATCGACTGCTGGGAAAAATTTTCGTCCGAAAGCTGTTGCGAATCTGGCCGAAAGCTGGTCGCGCGCTACACAAAGCGGGATGGGTCAGCGATGTCGAAGATGGATTATTTTGGTGGCGAGGGGGGGACTCGAACCCCCGACCCCGTGATTATGAGGCTCGCAGTTTTCGATGATTTCGAAACGAAAGGGCTGTAAACACTGGCGATCAGATGCATATCAAATCAATATGTTATCAGGCGCTTGTAAACGAAAGATGCGCTGCAGAAGCCAAGTTTCGAACTGGAGCCCCCTGACTTCCGGCGGGTCGATCGCTGTCCGCTCGGGGCAACCTTTTGTGTTTTCGCACCGCCCCGGTCCGTTGGCGGTTGATCTCGCGTCGATTTGCAGATTGTCTCGGCCAAAGCTATGTATTTTGGCTGGAGACAGTATGGTCGAGCGCTTTCACATTGCGGAGTGGTATGGTCGACCATTCCAAGACCTGACACCAGAGGAGCGAGTCGCCTTCGCTGGTCACAAGGTTGGCGCTTACACCATGAAGAAGGCCGATCTTGTTCGGCTTGATACGCTGCATCAGAAAGCCAACGTTGGGACGCTCACCGCGAGAGAGCATGAACGGCTTGAGGCCCTGATTGCGCTTCTGGAACTGCAGAATGCACGCGAAAAGCCTTGCCACTTCCGGACAGACACTGCTCATCCGACCTGCACAAAGGCTGGCGGCGTCTGTTCCCTTCGGCTCTACACGGACGAAGGAGGAGAATTCCGACCGCTCGAGGGCGACCGCGGCATGATCCGCGCTCTCTGCCCCTATCGCTTCCATCAAGGAGATACAGCGTTTCGACATATTGGCGGGCGTATGCTCGGCGACCCTTCTCCGAGGCAGGTCGGCGAGGTCGGCTTCCTCGAATCTACCGGCAACCTGGACAGCGCTCCGGGAGAAGATGTGGGTCGTATCGACATGATCCTCGTCGCCGAGGACACGATTGCGGATGGCGATCTAAAGTGGTGTGCCGTCGAAGTGCAGGCAGTATACTTCTCTGGCCGCGAGATGGCGATCGAGTTCAGGGATATCATTGCGCGCGGCGGCGCGGCCAGCATGCCAGTCGAAGGCCGACGCCCCGACTATCGAAGCAGTGGCCCCAAGCGGTTGATGCCCCAACTGCAGATCAAAGTTCCGACGCTTCGGCGCTGGGGAAAAAAGATGGCCATCTTGGTCGACAAGGCGTTCTTCTTGTCGATGGGCGAGATGCGTCGCGTCGAACACCTGTCAAACTGCGATGTGGTGTGGTTTCTGGCAGATTTCGTGCGTGATCCCGGAGATGCCATCTATCGGCTGGAGATCATCGACGAGTTCGGCACCACGCTCGAGAGCGCCATTGAGGGCTTGACAGGAGGCGAAGCGGTGTCTCTGGAGGAGTTCGAGGGCCGGATTCGCGGAAAAATCTTGCCGCGATCGCTTGCTTGATTCATTGTTAGTTGATAACGCATCAACGCAAACAAACAGAGAACATCGGCAAGGTAGACCTTCATGAGCCTGACAGCGATCGACCTTTTCTGCGGTGCCGGTGGGCTTTCGGCCGGGCTGGAAATGGCCGGTTTCAAGGTTCTGGCAGGCGTGGATCTGTTCGAGGCGGCAGGCAAGACCTTCGAGGTCACACATCCGCATGCTCGCTTCATCGGCAAGCCCATCGAGGACGTTACGATTGACGAACTCGTCGCGACTACTGGCGTGGCGCCGGGTGAGCTGACGGTCCTTGCTGGCGGTCCGCCGTGCCAAGCCTATTCGGTTTACAACCATCAGCGCGGGATGCACGACTCCCGGGCGACCTTGTTCCGTGAATACTTGCGCATCGTTAAGGGCATGCAGCCCGAGTGGATCGTGATGGAAAACGTAATGGGCATTTACTCGATCGGCGGCGGCGAAGCGGTGCGCGCGATTAAGGCGGAACTGAAAGTGCTGGGCTACGAGGTCGAGGAGCGCGTGCTGAAAGCCGAGGAGTATGGCGTTCCCCAAGAGCGCCGTCGCGTCGTGTTCATTGGCAACCGCGTCAACGCCCCGATCCGACACCCGGCCCCGACACACGGGGAAAACCTCCAGCCCTTCACGACGATCCTCGACGCCATCGGGGATTTGCCCCCGCTCGAGAACGGTGAGGACCACGGCGAAGTTGCCTATGCCAAACCTGCCCGCGGCGAGTTCCAGGCCTTTGTTCGCGGGTCACGGTCGACAGTCGCAAACCACGGTTCGCCGAAACTCGGGAAGATCAACGTCGAGCGGATGGCACATATTCCGCCAGGTGGCAGCTGGCGGGATATCCCGTTCGACCTGCTCCCTGCAGGTATGAAGCGCGCGAAGCGGTCGGATCACACCAAGCGTTACGGGCGCATGACTTGGGACGGCCTGTCCTGCACAGTGCTGACTAAATGCGACGTCCACTGGGGTGCCTACATCCACCCCGAACAAGACCGCGCAATCTCGGTGCGCGAAGCCGCTCGCCTGCAGGCATTCCCCGACTGGTTCGAATTCCACGGGTCTCGGACGGACCAGTATGTTCAGGTCGGCAACGCCGTGCCCCCGCTACTCGGCCGAGCCATCGGGCTCACGATCAGAGAACTGATCACCGAAGCCGCCATATCCACACCAATCGCGGCCGAATGACATCTGCCCCGCCTTTGCGGCGGGGTTTTTGTTTCGGGCTATTTCAGGTTCTGCGCCTGAATAGTTGCCGACATCGCTAGATAATGTTGAGGCTCGCGGCCCTACACAAAACGGCGCAATGCGCAGGGAGCGGACGCTGCCGAGCCTCGGCACCGACCGGCGCGGATCCGCGTGCCCGGCCCGAAGCCGCCACTCGGTCGCTTCGGAAGTTGCATGATCGCACTCTCCTAAGCCGCCGCTCGACTAGCGCCGCAGCGAAATCCCGGCCATGATGGTACGGCGTCGCTGCCGAACTCATGATGAGCTAAAATTAGTGGTTATAGATGCCTGACAATCTTGAGCATTCACTTGAACTGATCCGATGCGCACTTCTCGCTCTTAAGCCATCAGGGAAAGACGGCTTTGAGGGGGCACTGAGCCTTGCGCTTACGCGGCTCACCGGTATCCCATTTCGATTGGCAGCTAGTGGGTTTCAAGGCGGCATGGATGGTGATGGAGCGCTGCCCGCAGATGCCGTCTGCTTTGAGGCTAAACGCTATTCAGAAAGCCCTAAGCGTGAAACGGTACTTACAAAGATCGCCGACTTGGCTCGCTCAAGGCCTGACGCAGATCGGCTTTGGGTGCTAGGCGTTACGGCCGAAGCCAATGCGCAGCTTTCATCGGAGGTAGCGCAGGACGGTGATCGCAATGCAATTTCCACCTTTGTGCTCGACTGGCTCTCTGCGCCCTTGCCGCCATTAGCCGTGGCAATCGTTGCTGCGGACGAAGAGGCTATAGATTTTCTGGTCAGCAACTTCGATCCCTCATTTGGCCAGACAATTGTATTCCGAGAAGACCTTGCCGACGCCTTCGGCTTTGTTTCGCAGCACCCCGATTTCCTCGCAAGCTGCGAGAGGCTGAAGAATAACCTGAACGTTTCGAAGTTGGCGTTTGCCAAAGCTGTCGAGCGAAATGCCCGATGGCGAACGCAAGTCTTTGGCTCAACAAAAAGGGCTAGGATCACATTGGGGCAAGCTATTGCTGTCGCGGAAGATCCGAACTTGCCAAGACTGCGACAGGACCTGCGTCAAGATATCTTTGAAAAGGTGAAGGCTGGCCAAGACATCGTATTGCTCGGCGATGAAGGGCATGGAAAGTCTTGGCTTGCTGCTCAGATATGCTCCAGCACACAGGGTATGGGCCTGTTCCTGAGCGCCGAGAGTTTTGACGGGATATCCACCGATAAACTCGAAGAATTTCTGATCGACATGCTCATCAAGCAGTCAGGCGACGCCTCGGATGCGCCGCTTAGAGACCGTTGGGGCCATCGATTGAAAGCATGGCGGGCTTCGCCGCCTCTGGCGCAGCTATTGGTGATTGTGGACGGCATCAATCAGAGAGAAGGCCTGCGTTGGGGGCGTATCCTCAACGCGCTTCATTTCACGCTGCAAGAGATCGGGGCGCGCCTGATTGTTACAGCGCGGCCGAAATTTTGGAACAGGGTGGTTCTCCCAGGATTGAACCTCACACCGACGGTAATTCAGGTCCCGGAATGGTCCCCGCAAGAGAGAGACATTCTGCTCGATCATCACGGCATACATCAAGATTGGCTTGATGATCCCACTCGTAAAACGCTTTGCAATCCGAGGCTTCTCGGCGTTGCGATCCAGACACTGCCGCGTCACGAGCCAAGCGCGTGGAAGGGGCTGACAACGGATCGGCTGTTGATGGAGCACCTTCGATCATCGCAGCGTGAGAACTTCGAAGCCGAGCCATTCGCCACGCTGACCCAGCGACTTAGTGAGCATGCCGTAACGGTGTTGGAACGGGTAAGCGCTTCCAAAAATGCACCTCCCCAGCACTTTCAGGCCAACGCTAATGCTGTCATTGAAACACGCTTCTTTCGTTCTCTCGAAGGCCCGGGCGATCTCTACGAGCTTCGGGAAGAAGGGCTTACGCTAGCTCTCGGGTTCGCTCTGGTGGATCAACTTTGGCGAGCCCAACGGGAGGGACACAACCTGCCTGAACGGGTGGTTCAACTGGTTGAGCCCATCAATGCCATTGACCGAACGGCGGATGTTGTATTCTCAGCTTTGCTCGTTTGCGCGCTAGATGAAACCAACCGCTTTCACAGGGACATTTTCGCGGCAATTCTTGACGCATTCTCAAATCTTCAGAACATAAACGGCCAGCGGTTCGAGGAATTTGTGGAGATTGTGAAGCATCAGCCTAAGGTCTTTTTTGAGGTCATTGAAAAACTCTTCCTCGAACGAGGGCGGCGGATCAATCACGACTGGTTCTACCATGCGGCGTTCGAAGTCGCGCGATGCAACGCAGGCAAATCGGCAGCAGAAGACGCAATTCGTCGCTGGCTGCATTTCTACAACAAATCTCCTGAGACGCAGATCAAACGCTACCACCGAGGTGACGAGGCAGAGTACGAGAAGAACCTGCAAGAAAAACGGGACAAAATTGGGCAGGAACTATCCAGCCTTTCTCCCTTCGAAAAGCAACTTCTGAACAAAATGACAGAAGTTCCGGAGGATCCGGACACGCTAATCACGCTTGCGCTCGAGTTGCTTGCAGGGCGATCTCTTTCCCCCTTCTCCGATTGCTTTGTGGCTTTGGGTTTGGCGCTTGCCATCGATTCCGGACTGTACTCTGCTCGGAAAGCATTCCAGCAGTTAACCACGTTTAACAGGATAGAGCGATCAGCGACCAGAAAAGCGTTTCACAAGGCGCTGGGACCACTTCGGGCCACGGAAACCTCGCGAGGTGGCCAATGGACCGTTGTTCGTATGCTGCACGCGACCGGAGACGAGGCTGACGCGACGGAGGCACGGGGCATTACACTCAATCTGCGCAAGGACTGGCCTCGTTTCGACCCGCCGGACCCCAAAAAATGGCGACAGATCAAAGCCGCAGATCCGCTGGCTCAGCGCCCGACGGATTTGCAGTCAGGCCTTGAGGACTTCGCCGCACTTAACCCGGAGGAAATGCTGCTAACCATGTATTCGGAGGCGTCGTATCATCATTACGAAGAATTTCTTCCGATAGCATGTAGATTCGCTCCCGCAGTCGCCTTTGAGAAAGGGCGAGCGATCATGGCTGGATTGCTCACGCGGGAGGGTTTCCCTCTCAGGCAAGTAATTGTAAATAGCGAGGAGCGTATCCCGCTGGTTCAAGCAGATTTGGCGCAGCAGTTCGTTAAGCGCATTGTTGAAACTAATGCCATTGAAACGATACCCGAAGCGGATCAACGGTTTTGCCGATGGATTGCATTCTATACGGTCGCAGCTCAGCTGACGGCGGAGGAACAACTCGAGTGCTTGGAGGGTTCCGCGTTTGGGTACACCTACTCTTTGTCTGTCATTCCATCCCTGAAGCCGCAACCGACCGAGGCCATTGTTCGCGCCCTGAGTGAAGTTCTGGACGAGAACGACGAAGAGGCTGCATTCCGCATCCTATCGACGGCCCTGTATGGTGGCACAGAAATGTCTGCCGCTTTCGAAGAGCAAATTCTTGTGTGTTCCGTGCGCAAATGCGCGATGCTGCGCGCCGTTTCCTTTGAGCTTGCCATTGAGAAAGATCTGGCAACCGTCAGAAGCGCACATGCGGAAAGCACATGGACTGCACAGGACGCCGAAAACAGCACCTACGAAAGCTGGTACGGCTCGATCCTGTTGGTTGAAGCCCGTGCCTATGGCGAGCTATCCATTGATGAACTGCTGAAGCGCATCGACCACAAGACATGGTTTTCAGCTGCCGCCCGTCTGGGTGAAGGCTTCACCAAGCCGATGGCTGATTGCCTCATTCATCAGCTGGGCCGTGGCGTTGAAAGTGTAGCAGAGATCCCTGTTCCACAAGCTGATCTGACCTTTTCGATGAAGGCTCCGGCTCCGTATCCGTTCCTCTCCGTAGATGAAACAGACAGAGATGCGGAGCGGTTTCCAAAGCAGAAGAGCCCGTCTGAGGTTCTTGGCGGAGATGACAAATTCGAAGAAACGCGTGATCGTCTGAAACAGATAGTGAAGGCTTTTTTCGCTAATATCAAAGGATCCGACGCAAGGTTACTCCTGAACCGGATCACCATTGAAGACCTTCAACACCTGATTGCGACGGTTCCTTCCGTCATGCCAAATCTGGTCTCAATCATCGAGAAAAGCGACAAGTCACAGCTGATTTGGTTGAAAAATTTGGCATTCGCTGTCGCGAAGCTGATTTCCTCGGAGCAGCCGGGAAAAGCCGTTCAGATCCTGCGGCGCGCACTAGCTTCGCAGGGCTTTGTGACGCAGGCTTTGGGAGATGATCTGACGCTGGAGCATGCGGCCATTTGGGGTGCTGCGCGCTCTGAAGCCATTGAAATCCTTTGGCGAGAACGCCTTTTCAGTGCTGAAAACGATGATGTTTTGGCGAGAGAGGTGTTGGCAGCTGAACGCTTTGGATCGAATGGCTTTATCCGTGACTTAGTCTTCAAACTTGCGGAAAGCACGGATAGCTTGGATCATGCCTATGCAGTCACGATCGCTGGATTCTCGGGTCAAGGGGTTGAAGTAATTGAATTAATTCAGAGGCATGTTAACCACGTTGGCCTGTCTGGTGGCGCGGCTAAAGTCGCGCAGGTGACCCATCTGGCTGCTGAGTGGGCTGCGAAATGGGTTGGGGAAATGTGGGACGCCAAAACCGCTGAGGAATTCTGGCGGTGCCTGACAATCGCAAAGACCTGCATGGACGCGCGGGTGTCAAACGAACCCAAAGCCGGAACTCTTTGGACGCACTATGCACCTGTATTCCAACGAGCCCGAAAGGCCGCCATGAAAGACCGAAGCAAAGAGAGAGCAAAACGGTTGATTGGACAGGACGTACCTGATGCGGTGTTCATCTCGGCGTAAACGCGTGATCGGCAAGTGCAATGCTGGGAAACCGAAGCCGCCAAGGAGTTCAAATGCGGTAGCATGACTCGCGAAGCGCTGTCTTACATCCGTGCCCTGGTGCCGGGTGAACATCGGGGAGGGGCATCGCAACGTCGATCGCGCAAGGCGCGCCTTCCCATGTCCAAAAGTCCGGTTACTGCGCATCGCATCGCTCACCACGCGCTTCGCGAGCGCCCGCTTTCGCCTTCAGCCACAGCACCGCGCGGGGAGCTCCCCTCCTCCCCGCGCAGGCGCCCTGCCCTACATCGCGCGCCCGCGGATCAGGAGCTCCGCGGCGGGCGTGCTCTGGCCTTTCCCGGCGATCGAATAGGTGGTGCGGACCGGCTCGATCTCGGCCCAGGAGAAGATCTCGCGGATCTCGGGCACATCGTTGATCGACAGAAGGAACCGCCCTTCGAGGCCGCGCAAGGCGTCTGCGAGACGGGCGAAGTCATCGCGGCTGAAGAGCTCCTTGCCGTAATCGCCCTCGCAGCCCCAATAGGGCGGGTCGAGGTAGAAGAGCGTTTCGGGCGCATCATAGCGGCGGATGAACGCCTCGAAGTCGAGGCATTCGATCACCACGCCCGAGAGGCGGGAGTGCAGGTCTTCGAGCATCGGTTCGAGGGTGGTGATGTTGAACCGACCGGGCCGGTCGCGGCTCACGCCAAAATTGCGCCCGCTGACCTTGCCGCCAAAGGCGGTGCGCTGCAGGTAGAGGAAGCGGGCGGCGCGTTCGAG
The DNA here is from genome assembly GCF_042683065.1 of Rhodobacter lacus. NCBI lineage: Bacteria > Pseudomonadati > Pseudomonadota > Alphaproteobacteria > Rhodobacterales > Rhodobacter > Rhodobacter lacus. Next base: position 8,579 of record NZ_JBHUIX010000010.1, read on the forward strand.
ATCGGTGAGCGTATCGGGGCGGGTGGCGATCAGCCGCTCGAACTCGGCGCGCACGGTAAGCTGGAAGCGCAGGATCTGGAGGAACTGCGGATAGTGGCGCTGCAGGATGCGGAACAGGTTCGCGATGTCGCGCCCGGCATCATTGATCACCTCGGCGCGCGGGCGGGCGCTGCGGCGCAGGAAGATCCCGCCCATGCCCACGAAGGGCTCGCAATAGGTGCGGCAGGGGGTTTGATCGAGGATCGTGCAGATCCGTTTGGCGAGGTTGCGTTTGCCGCCGAGCCATGGTGCCGCAGGGGCGACCGGGGCGACAGGAATCATCGACTCCATCATGTCATTATGTTCCAAGGGGCCTCCCTCGCGAGGGGGGAGCGACCATAAGCTTTTGCTGGTCGGCGGGGGTGCTTAGCGGTGACCCCGTGTCGGAGGGGGTTGCCGCCCCCTCTGGCCTCTCAAAAGGCCGGACCTCGTCACTCTTTACAAAGCCATGCCGCACCGATGATCCGGCGCGAGAGCGTGGGGCGGGCGTGACCGCCCTGCCCCGGATTTGGGCTCACACGGCCCAGCCGAGCGTTTTGGCGAGGCGGGAGAGGCCGAAGGTGCCGCCCGAGACGGCGAGCCAGATCGCGGTGCCGATCAGCGTCGAGGCGGTGGTGAGATCGATCGAGAGCACGCCGCTTGCCTGGTCAAAATCGACCGACGGCAGCGCCGCGAGGAGCCCGGCGAGCGGATAGAGAAGCAGCACCCGCAGCGCGAGCGCGAGTTGCGACTGGAACATGACTGGTCCTTTCGAGAGGGAGGCTCAGGCCTCGTTGGTGGAAAGCGGTTCGCCTTGCGGGGTGAGCGCGATCGCGCGCCCGGTGACGGGCTGACCGGCGGGCCAGCGCGCCGCAAGCAGGCGGGTTTTGGCGATCCGGGTGACGGTGACGGCATCGGATTGATTGCCGCCGAGCACGTGATAGGCCCCGGCATCCTCGCCCCAATAAAAGCCGACATGGCCCTGCCAGCCGGAGCGGGAGCCGCGCCAGAAGCTCAGCACCGCGCCAAAGACCGGATCGACAGGATCGCCAAAGCGGCCCCAGGCCCGCGCGCCGAGCGGGTTTTGAGGGAGTTGGGCTTCGGGCAGCGCAGACCGGATGCAGGTCGCCACGAACGCCCCGCACCACGGGATCTCGCGCGGATCGATCCAGGCAACGGAGCGGTCAAACCACGCCCGCAGCTTTGCGGTGTCGCGGCGCTCGTGCAGCCCCTTCATGCGCACGGCCTCCGCCATCCAGGGGATATCCACACCGCCGGGCGCGGGCGCCCCGCCCATCAGCGCCGCCGCGGTGAGCGGCCCAAAGTAAGCCCGCGCCCGGAGCCCCACAGAGCGCTTGAAGGCAATCAGCGCCGCATCCGTCTTTGGCCCGCGCAGCCCGTCCACAGGCCCCGGATCAAAGCCGAGCGCGGAGAGCCGCGCCTGCACGGCGCGCCAGTCCAGTGTCATGTCATATGTCCTTTCGTCTGAACAAAACCCGCGTCAGAAGCGCCTCGGCGCCGCGCGGGCCGAGATAGGCGAGCGAGGCGACAACGCCGGTGCTCACCGTCCGGTCGAGCCCCAGGTAAGCCGCGACCGCCTCGCCGATGATCGCCATGCCGATCGCAATCGGCAGCTCCCAGAGGAGCTCGCGCCCGAAGAAGCGCCTGCGCCCGCTGCGCACTTGCGTGCTGTGCCACATCAACCGCCCGGCGATCGCCGCCGCAGCCGTCGTCATCGCGCCACCAAACAGCGCGTCGGCCACCTCGATGAGGCCCCGCGTCTCGCTCATGATCTGCCCTTTCCGGGAGTTGGTTAGATTGCGTCGCGCGGCGGCAGGGCCACCGGGCCATCGGCCTCGATGCGGAGCGGCGCCGGGAAGCAGGCCGCCTCGGGCGCGTCCGCCCCGATCGGGAAGAACAGGGTCAGGGCGATGTCGTCGCCCGCGGCCTCGACCGGGCCGAGGATCCAGCCGCGCGCGGCCTCGGGGAGCTCCGCATCCAGATCGACGGCAAGATCATTGATCGTGAGCACGCGGCCCGAAAGGGTGAGCGTGAGCCTGCGGTCATCGCGGCAGGGCGAAAGCGTGAGAAGGAGCGCCATGATCGTTCCCCCTCAAAACCAGCGACCAAAGGCTGTGAGCGAAGCAAACCCGTTCGTGAGCCCGCCCGCGGTGTCCCAAACGTAGATATCAATCGCGGTCGCCGAGTTGTTCGCCACCGTCACGATCCGCGGCACGCTGGCCGAGGTCGTCACCGCCGAGACGCGCGGCGAGGCCGCAAAGGCCGCAGGCCAGGCGCGCGTCATCGCCCCCGTGGTCAGCCCCTGAATCGTCGTGCCGCAGATCTGCGTGCCATCGGCAAAGCGCACGTAATCGCCGTTCGCATTGGTCCCGCCCTCGATCACCGCGCCGGTCGGCACGCCGCCCGATTGCGCCACCGTGCCGAGAATGTTCTTGCGCCCGTAGATCCGGCCCCGATCGACCCCGCCCTCGGCAAAGGCGAGCTGATTGGCGCCGGGGCGGTAAAACCCGGTGTCGAGATCGGCGGCAAAGCGCAGCCCCGGCGCGGCAAGCGTGCCATCGCCGAACTTGCCCTGGCCGGGGCCGTCATAGATCCCCTGATAGGCGCTGATCAGGGCCGCGAGCTGCGTTGCCACATCGGCATCGCGCCCCGCGGTGAAGAGAATGTCATAGGTCTGCGCTGTCGCCGTCGCGCCCAGATAGGCGCGCGAGAGCGTCAGGCTCGTGGCGCTGGGGACCGCCGCGATCACATAGCTGCGCCCGTCCGGGGCGATCAGCTGATCGCCCGCGCGCACGATCTGCGCCCATGATGTGCCGGTGCCGGTGACGGCGGTAGAGCCGTTCGTCACGGCAATCGTGCCGGTGTTGTAATATGCCGCCATCGCAGCCTCCTTTATTATGCGGGCCGCGCGGGCCAGATGATCCGGGCAGGCCACCCGGACTGTGTGGGGATGTCGCGCAAAGCCTGCCGGTAGGCGGCCCAGGCCGCGCGATCGACCGGGGCGTCGGGCGCCTGCGTCCAGTCACAGCCGGCGAGCAGCGCATCGCGCTTTGCCCGCGCGAGCGCCGCCAGCTCGGCCCCGCTGCGCCGGTCCACCCAGGCCCAAAGGGCGGGATCGAAGCTCAGGCCGCGCTCCGGGCAGGGCGGGAGTGCGACCGGCGCGCCGTCCTTGAACCAGACGCCTGCACCATCGCTCTCGCCTTCCCAGAACGCGGCGCCCTCGGGGAGATTGGCGGCGAGATCCGCGGCGGCGCAGGTGATCGCGCGGAGCACCTCGCCCGTCGCCCCGTCGTAAATCAGGCCACGGATCACTTCTTGACCTCCAGCGCACGCAGCGAGCGGTTTTCTGCGATCAGGCCAACCATCGACGGGTTTTGCACCTCCAGCGTGTAGGTGCGCGCGCCTGTTGCGGTGGGTGCGTCAAGCACGCCGCCCGCGAAGGGCGCAACACTGCCCGCGAGATAGGCGCGGCTGTCATAGATCGTCGTCGTGCCGCGCCGGAGCCGGATCCCCAATGTTCCCGCGCTCGTGCCCACCGCGCCGAAGGCGTAATCCAGCATCACCGGCGCCCCGGTCGAGGTGTAGGTGATGGTCTGGATCACCTGCCACGCCGTGCTTGGAGAGACATTGAGCGAGGCGGCGGTATAGGCGCCGGTCGGGATCGTGACCGCCTGATCGGCGATCTTGAGCGTGCTCACCGCCAGATCGCCGATCTTTGCCGTGGTGATCGCGGCGCTGGCGATCTTCGCCTCGGTCACCGCCAGATCCGCAATCTTGGCGCGGGTGATCGCCGCATCCGCAATAATGCCCGAGGCGGCGGTGATCGTGCCCGTGGCCAGCTGCGCAGCATAGACAGAGCCATCGAGGAGGATGTCTCTCGCGCTGATCTTGGCCACCGAGGCGGTGCCGCCCGAGCCATCGGCGGCAATGAGCTGCAACAGCGAGACCACGCCGCCCGCCTGCGCCTCGATCAAAAACCCCGCCTGCGCAGCGCCTTCGAGATCGGCAATCGCCGTGCCCTGCGTCGCCACGCTGGCGGAGACGGTGCCGAGCGAGGCCGAGACAGTCGCGATCTGCGCCGCCATCGCGCTATCCGCCGTGGCCCGCGCCAGGG
>NZ_JBHUIX010000011.1:0-90604 GCF_042683065.1 Rhodobacter lacus
GCGCCCGCGGCTGGCTGCAAGGCCACATCACGCGCAGCCTGCTGACCGGCCTCGCCGTGAAGCTCACGCCGCTCGAAGGCCCGCGCCCCGCATGGAGCGACCTCACGACAGGAGCGCCCCGATGAGCCCGCTGTGCCTCGCCCTTGGCCTCGCCACGCTCTGCGCCGCCGCTGCGGGCTTTCATCAAGCCTATGCAACGGCAACTGAGCGCGAGCTCGCCGATGAACCGGGCCGCAGCGCCCGCCTCGGCATCCTCATTCACGGTTCGGCAGGGCTTCTCGCCGCGGGGGCCGCACTGTTTCTGGAAGCGCTCGCGTGATGCGTGGGCTGATCGGCTGTGAGACGAGCGGAGTGATGCGCCGCGCTTTTGCCGCGCGCGGGCATGACATGTGGAGCGTGGATCTCCTGCCCGCCGAAGACGGCAGTAACCGCCACATCACCGGCGATGTGCGCGACTATCTAGGCGAAGGATGGGACTTCCTCGCTGTCTGCCACCCGCCCTGCACCCGGCTGTGCAACAGCGGCGTGCGCTGGTTGCACACCCCGCCGCCCGGTCGGACGCAAGCCGAGATGTGGGCCGAGCTCGACGAGGGCGCCGCGCTCTTCTCGGCTTGCTGGCAGGCGCCGATCACGCGCGTGGCGATCGAGAACCCGGTGATGCACAAACACGCCCGCGCGCGCCTGCCAGCGGATCTGCCGCGGCCCCAGATCGTGCAGCCGTGGTGGTTTGGCGAGCCCGCCTTCAAGGCGACCGGCTGGTATCTGCGCGGGCTGCCCGAGCTGGCGCCCACGAACAAGCTCACCCCGCCCAAGCCCGGCACTGCCGCGCACAAGACATGGAGCGCCGTGCATCGCGCTCCGCCCGGCCCGGAGCGCTGGCGGTTCCGCTCGCGCACCTTCCAAGGCATCGCCGAGGCATGCGCCGTGCAATGGGGCGGCCATGTCGAGCAGCAGGAGGCCCGTTATGGGTAAGTCGGCACCTATCGCCGCTTCCGCCCGCACCGCGGCGCAGTTGCTGGACATGACGCAATCGGAATTTGCACAGCTTGTCGAAGCTGGCGCACTTCCTCGTGGGATCGAAATTGCGCCGGGTGTGGTACGGTGGTCGGCAGACGACCTGCGGCGCATCGTGAGCGGGGAAAAGGCACATGGCCAAATCCAGTGGTAGCCTGATCCACGGCAAGCCTTACCTTAAGGCCACACGCAAAGGTGCGCGGACCTATTATTACTTTGTCATGGGGTCGATGCGTGAGCGAATCAAGGGCGAACCCGGAACCGCCGAGTTCGACGCCGCCTATTGGGCAATTCGTAACGGCAAACACATTGACGCCAAGACCAGCTGGAACGCCGCGATCGACCGGTTACGCAATTCGGACAAATGGGCGGATTTCTCGCCGCGCTATCGCAAAGATCTGGAGCCGGTGCTGGCCTACATCGCCGAGAAAGTCGGCCAGCACGAGGTCTCGCGACTGACCCCGGCGGACATCTACGCCGCGATGGATGCCAACAAACATCGGGTGCGGTTTGCGAATTACCTGCCCGTGACCTTCGCACTCCTTGCCGCCGAGGCGATCCGCGCGGGCTGGATCAAAACAAGCCCTGCCGCTGGCATCGAGCGCCTGCGGATGCCGAAGCACAAACGCAAAGCACATGAGCCATGGCCGGACTGGGCAGTGGCGAAATTCCGCGCCGAGAGCGGGCCCTTGGAGCGGCTGATCTTCGAGGTTGGCATCGGCTCGGTGCAGCGCCCGGCAGACTGGTGCGCTCTCACCTGGGCAGACTATGACGGCACGTCGCTGCGCGTCGTGCAGGGCAAGACCGGCAAGGCACTCACTCTGCCGTGCACGGCGCAACTGCGCGAGGCGCTGGATGCCGAGCGCGCCAAAGCCTTGGCGCTGCCCTCGGTGCAAATCCTGCGCCGCGACGGCAAGCCGCTCAATTACCGAACAATGGCGTGGTGGATGCTGCAAGAGCGAAAGCGCCTCGGGCTCGAGGCCTATGACCTTCACGCCCTGCGCTATCGCGGCGTGATGGAACTCGCATGGGCAGGCTGCACCGACGACGAGATTGCAGCATTTTCGGGGCATGAAACTTTGGCGATGATCCGCAAATATGCTGGCGAGGCGCGGCAGATCATGCGTGCACGTAAGGCGGCAGAGAAGCGGGAGGGCCGATAAAGATTCTGCCTGATCTGTCGGCCCGAGCAGCGAAGAACGGAACGAAAACGAAACAAGAAACCGTCAACCGGGCAGTCAACTTTTTCGGGGCACACTCTTCAAGTCATTGAAAAGCTTGGAGGCGGGTACCGGAATCGAACCGGTCTTCACGGATTTGCAATCCCGCCGATATACTATTGAAAACAATGCCTTAGAATTCTCTACGCACCGCGACAAAACGGGAACGCAAGGGGAACATGATACCGGCTCCCGGAAGCCTAAATCGACCCTCTCCGACCACATCAAGCCCGACCACAAGCGCATGTCGCGGGTGCTGGGCTATTGCCTCTTCCTGAACTCTGTCGATGACTGGCTGAACTTCTCGATCATCGCGCGTGCCCGGCTTTCGGTGATCGAGCGCGGCGCCTTGGGAAGGGGCCTTTGCGCTGGCAGATGTGAAGGGGGCGGAGCTTCTCGACCGCCGCACGATGGCCCTTGTTGGGCGCTCTCTCGCCCTGCGCGGCGAGTGCGTGTTCCTGATCCGGGATCGTCTTCGCGAATTGCCTGACAGCAGGTTCGCTGAGGACGCTTATGCAAGGCTGGTCATTAGGGAGCGGGGTTATTACTGCGACGTTGAGGCTCCCGGTCTGTTCCTGCGCACCTATTGCGCGAATGAAGGGCTCGACTTCGAGCGCGAAATTCAGGCCGCAAAATCGCGGTTCACTTCGCTGCTCAGTGAAGCGCCGCGTTTCCCCTCCTTCCATGATCTTTTGGTGAAGCTGGCCTTTTTCGAAGTCATCATCGGACGTGAGACGAATTTCTTGCAGGTTACGACGCAGGGTGACGGCAAGCCGCATATCCTGCTTGATGTCGACCCCATGCCGATGCCGGGGCGGGTGTCTTGGCTGACCGTTGACCTCAAGGCGCTCTTCGAGCGCTTGCAGCCATTCGTCGGCCGGGACTTCGTGTTCCGCGCGACCGATTACCTCAAAGACCATGCGGAGGGCTCGGCCGAATGACCCGCTTCACTCCCTTCTATGTGAACGAGAAGAACGCCGCCGCCCTGCTGGACATGGGGGTTGCGGAGTTTCGTGCGCATGTGGCGACAGGGCATCTGCCGCGTGGTCATGAGATCGTGCCGGGCGTCTTGCGGTGGGACGCGGAGGCGCTGCGCATGATCGGTCGGGGAGCTGCAGTCGAGGGCATGGGGGGCGTGGACTGGTGAAAAAGTATATCTGGAAACACCCCTCGGGCCGCATCTATTTCCGCAAGACGGGAATGAAGCTGATCCGCATCACGGCGCCGGAAGGCTCCGAAGCGTTTGACCGGCAATATTGGGAGATCCTGACGGGGCGGCATTTCGAGGCGAAGACCTCATGGGCCGCGCTCATGGACGATTACCGGACCTCGGATCGCTGGATGGCCCTCAAGCCGCGCACCCGCGCCGACTATGACAAGGTGATGGACTACCTGCGCGAGAAGATCGGCACCCGGAATGTGAAGGCGCTCACGCGTGCCGATGTTATCGCAGCACAGAAGGCGAATGCGCACCGCACCCGCTTTGCAAACTACATCCCGCAAATGCTGGTGGTTCTCTGCGAGCATGCGATTGATCTTGGCTGGATCCAGAACAATCCGGCTAAGGGAGTGCGGGCGCTCAAGACCCCAGCCGAGCGGCGTCAAGAACATTTGCCGTGGCCGGATTGGGCGGTGGAGAAGTTCCGCGCTGAGGCGAGCGAGCTGTGCCGCCTGATCTTCGAGATTGGCGTCGGCAGCGTCCAGCGCCCGGGCGACTGGGTTGGCTTCCGCTGGGGCGACTATGATGGCGATTCGCTGACCCTTCGCCAGAACAAAACCGACAAACCCTTGGTGCTGCCCTGCACGGATCAGCTGAAGGATGCGCTCAACCGCACCAAGGCCGCGCTTGGCGTTGTGCCGATTGCAGCCCGCCCGATCCTGATCAAGCGTGACGGCAACCCGATCAGCTATCGCTACATGGCTGATTTGATGCTGAAAGAGCGCAAACGGCTCGGGCTCGAAGCTTATGATCTGCACGCCCTGCGCTATCGCGGAGTGAAGGAATTGGCATGGGCAGGCTGCGATGACGACGAGATCGCCGCCTATTCGGGTCATGCCACGAAAGAGATGATTGCGAAGTACGCGGGCGAGGCGCGCCAAGAGATGCGTGCGCGCCAAGCGCGGGAGAAGCGGCAATGAACGGAACAAGTACAGAACGAAAACCTGATACCCTCGGTGATACCCTCAGGGCTGACGCTTTCACTAAGCCATTGAAAAGCTTGGAGGCGGGTACCGGAATCGAACCGGTCTTCACGGATTTGCAATCCGCTGCGTAACCTCTCCGCCAACCCGCCGAGAGCTTGGACTGATTAGTTTTTTCCGGCGCGATGGTCAAGCGGTTATCACGCATGCTCTCGCGTTCCGGCGCGGGCTCGTTTTTCCAGCGGCTCAGGCCTGCAAGAAGGGCGCCGCACGGCTCACCCCGCGCCGGCTCAAACGCAGATCCCCTCACTCTTGCAAGCCAGCCCCCGCGCGGGGGAGGGGAGAGGCGTGCGTGAGCCTTCGATGGCATGGGTGCGCGGCGCCGGATCGCCCTTGCACCGATGCGCGCAAGAACATACCATGAACGCATGACCGTGAGAACGCTTTCTGAAAAGCTCGCACTGCTTGCCGACGCGGCGAAATATGACGCCTCCTGCGCTTCATCGGGGGGCGAACGGCGGCAATCGCGCGATGGCAAGGGCTTTGGCTCCTCGGGCGGCGCGGGGATCTGCCACGCCTGGGCCCCCGACGGGCGCTGCATCTCCTTGCTGAAGATCCTGCTCACCAATTTCTGCATCTATGATTGCGCCTATTGCATCAACCGGGCCTCAAGCGGGGTCGAGCGCGCACGTTTCACCCCGGAAGAGGTCGTGTCGCTGACGGTCGAGTTTTACCGGCGCAATTATATCGAAGGGCTGTTCCTCTCCTCGGGCATCATCCGCTCGCCCGACGAGACCATGGCAGAGATGGTGCGCGTGGTGCGGATGTTGCGCGAGCGCGAGCATTTTCGCGGTTATATCCACCTGAAAACCATCCCCGATGCCGCGCCCGAACTGATTGCCGAGGCCGGGCGATGGGCGGACCGGCTCTCGATCAATGTCGAGCTGCCGACCGAGACCGCGCTCGCAAGCCTTGCCCCCGAAAAGTCTCTGCGCACCATCCATGGCGCGATGGCCAAGGTGAAAGCGGGCCATGAGGCGGCGAAGGATCGCACCGCGCGCGGCACGAAGGCGCCGCGTTTTGCCCCCGCCGGGCAATCGACACAGATGATCATCGGCGCCGATCCTGCGACCGATGGCCAGATCCTGCGCCGCTCAGCCCGGCTTTATGGCGATTTCGCGCTGCGCCGGGTCTATTATTCCGCCTTCTCGCCGATCCCCGATGCGGCCCGCACGCTGCCGCTCATTCGCCCGCCGCTGGCGCGCGAGCACAGGCTTTATCAGGCCGATTGGCTGATGCGGAATTACGGGTTTGCGGCAGAGGAAATCACCCCCGAGGCGGCGATGCTCGACCTTGAGATCGACCCGAAGCTGGCCTGGGCTTTGGCGCATCGCGCGCTCTTTCCGCTCGATCTGAACCGGGCGCCGCGCGAATTGCTGTTGCGCGTGCCCGGGCTTGGCCCACGCAGCGTGGCGCGGATTTTGGCCGCGCGTCGGCACCGGACCCTGCGCTATGAGGATCTCAAGGCGATTGGCTGCGTGATCGGCAAGGCCGAACCGTTCATCAGCCTGCCGGGCTGGTCCCCCCGCGCCCTGCCCGATGCCGAAAACCTGCGGGCGCGCTTTGCGCCACCGCCGGAACAGTTGAGCCTGTTCTGATGCAGGTGGTTTTGCCCCGCATCGGCACGGTGGCCGCCTGGCGGGCGGAGGCACGCCGGCTGGCCACCGCAGGCGTTATGCCCGAGACGGTGCTTTGGTCGGTGGGCGAGGCCGCGCCCGATCTCTTTGCCCAGAGCCCTGCCCCGCGCGCCGCCTCGGCCCCGGTCCGGCTACCCCGCGCCGCGGTGGAGAGCATCGAGACCGCAGTGATGCATGCCGACCCGGAACGTTTTGCGCGCGCCTATGCGCTGGTTCTGCGATTGGCGCGGCAGGAGGTCATTTGGGGCGACCGATCCGACCCCGCCCTGCGCCGCCTGCTGGAACAGGAGAAGGCGGTCCGCCGCGACATTCATCAGATGCATGGCTTTGTGCGGTTTCGCGAGGTGACCCCGCCGGGGGCGAACCGGCGCGCCTTTGCCGCGTGGTTCGAGCCCGCGCATCACATTCTTGAGGCCGCAGCCCCCTTCTTTGCGCGCCGCTTTGGCGACATGGATTGGCTGATCGCCACGCCCACGCTTTCCGCGCGCTTCGAGGCGGGAGAGCTTGAAATCCTTGAAACCGCAAACCGCGCCGCACCGCCCGAGGATGCGACAGAGGCGCTGTGGCAGGTCTATTTTGCCAATATCTTCAACCCGGCGCGGCTGATGGTGAGCGCGATGACATCGCATATGCCGCGCAAGACATGGAAGAACCTGCCCGAGGCCGCGCTGATCCCGGATCTCATCCGCACCGCCCCCGAACGCGTGGCCGCGATGCAGGCCGCCGCCGCGGCCGCTCCGGGGCCAAAGCTGCAACGTCGCCTTGAGGCGATTTCGGCGCAGCGCAAGGGCCGTTAGCGGCGCGCCAAAAACGCTTCGAACGCGCGCAGAGTCACGTCTGACACATGGTGCTCGAGCCCCTCGGCGTCGATCTCTGCCGTCTCCTGCGGCACGCCAACGGCAACGAGCAGATCAACAACAACGCGGTGGCGCGCGCGCACGCGCGCGGCGAGCGCCGCGCCCGCCTCTGTCAGAAACACGCCGCGATAGGGGCGCGAAACCGCAAGCCCCTCGCGCTTGAGGCGCGCAACAGCCTTGGTCGCGGTGGGATGCGTCACCCCCATGCGCGCGGCGATATCGGTGATCCGCGCCTCGCCCATCGCCTGCGCGAGGTCGTCGATCATCTCGGCGTAATCCTCCAGCACCGCAACGCTTTGCGCCGCGCGCGCCTGGCAAAACCGCTCCGCGATCGGCCCCTCGGGCGGAATATCCTCGCTCATCTGACGTCCTCCGGTGCTCCTTTTTACAACTTTGCACGGATTTTGCAAACCGTTCACGAAGATGCGTTTCAATGCCGTTTGACAGAAATTTAGCCAAGGCTATAAATTTCGGGGCAACAAGAGGATCCGGCATGAGCGAAGATCGCACGATGAGCGGACGCACCCGCGCCACGATGGCCGCGGTGATTGGCGGCGAACGTCGTGGCCCGCTCGCCTTTTTGGCTTTTGTCGGCCCCGCGGTGGTTGCCTCGGTCGCGTATATGGACCCCGGCAATTATGCGACGAACATTCAGGCGGGCGCAGGCTATGGCTATACGCTGCTGTGGGTGGTGCTGCTCGCCAATATGATTGCGATGCTGTTTCAGGCGCTCTCTGCCCGTCTTGGCATTGTCACCGGGCGCAACCTTGCCGAACTCAGCCGCGACCATCTGCCCTTCCCGGTGGTGCTGGCGATGTGGTTTGTCAGTGAAATCGCTGCGATGGCCACCGACCTTGCCGAGTTTCTGGGCGGCGCCATCGGGCTCTCGCTGCTGCTCGGCATTCCGCTCATCTGGGGCATGGCGATCACCGCGGTGATCACCTATGCGATCTTGATGATGGAGGGGGTGGGCTTCCGCCCGATGGAGATTGTGATCGGCGCGCTCGTCGGGTTGATCGGGCTTTGCTACATGGCCGAGATCGTGATCGCGCCGATCGACTGGGAGGCGGCAGGGCTCGGCCTTGTGACCCCCGATCTTCCCGATGCGCAGGCGCTTACCATTGCCGTCGGCATCATCGGGGCGACCGTGATGCCGCATGCAATCTTTCTGCATTCCGGCCTGACACAAAACCGCGCCGTGCTCCATAACGACGAGGAACGCCGCCGCGTGGTGAAGATCTCCAACACCGAGGTTGTGGTGGCGCTCGCGGTGGCAGGCATGATCAATATGGCGATGGTGATGATGGCGGCTTCGGCCTTCCACAACGGCCATGCCGAAGTGGCCGAAATCGAAACCGCCTATCACACGCTCACCCCGCTTCTCGGCGCCGCCGCAGCCGGCGCGTTCCTGGTCTCGCTGATCGCCTCGGGGATCTCCTCCTCCGTTGTCGGCACCATGGCGGGGCAGTTGATCATGCAGGGCTTTTTGCGCGTTACCATCCCGCTTTGGGTGCGGCGTGCGGTGACGATGGCGCCCGCCTTTGCGGTGGTGCTCGCGGGCGTCAATGCCACGCAGGCGCTGGTGATGAGCCAGGTGGTGCTTTCGATCGCGTTGCCGGTGCCGATGCTGGCGTTGCTGTGGCTGATCCGCAGACCCGACGTGATGGGCGATTTCGTGCCGCGCCAAGCCACGCTCGCTGTGGCCGGGATCGGCGCGGCGCTGGTGCTCAGCCTCAACTTCGTGCTGCTTGCCGCCGCTTTCGGCTTTGAACTCCCCTTCCTTGGCTGACCCCGTCCGCGCATGCCCCCTTGCGCCCCCGCGCCCCGCTTGCGAGGGTCGCGCCAAACGGAGGGCACCATGGCCAAGATGATCCATTCGATGATCCGCGTGCGCGACGAGGCACGCGCGCTTGCATTCTACGACACCGCCTTCGGGCTGAAGGTGAAGGACAGGCTCGATTTTCCGACCTTCACCCTGATCTATCTCGCGAACGCCGAAACGACGTTCGAGCTTGAACTGACAGTGAACAAGGACCGCAGCGAGCCCTATGCGCTTGGCGACGGCTACGGGCATCTTGCGGTCTCGGTCGCCGATGTGGCCGCCGAACACGCGCGGCTTGAGGCGGCCGGGCTCAACCCGCGCAAGATCGTCGATTTCGCCCCGGCCGGGGAGGTGATCGCGCGGTTCTTCTTCATCGCCGACCCCGATGGCTACCAGATCGAGGTGCTTGAGCGCGCCGGGCGCTATCTCTGAGACGATTGGCGCAGATCTTGCTGCATCGCCCGCGGGATGCGACAGATCCCCCGCGGGCGAGGGAATTGTCGCGGAACCGACAGAATCCGGGCTCGGACCGCGACAAAGCCGCGGCCGGGCGCGCAAGACAGGACTGCAAGATGAACGACGAGACCCCCGACCGCTATGTGACCTTTCTCGGCCTCGCCTGCGACGCCAAGGCCGACCGCCTGTTCCAGATGCTGCAAGCGCGGATGGCAGGAAACGACTCGCGCTGGGTGGCCTATTTCGAGAAGAAACTGGCCGAAAACGAGCGCATGGGGCATGACATGCTGCGCTTTGTCGGCTCTCAGGTGAATGCGCTGATGAGCTTTTTCGAGGAAGAAGACGACGAAGAGGCGCTGGCGCTGCTCTATCATCTCGAACATCACTGCTGTTGAGGCACGGCAAGACCCGGTGCACCACGGTATGCAAAAGCGCCGCAGCGCGCTGCTCCGCCGTTGCCCCGCTCCGGTTTCTGTGGCAAAACCGCGCAACGCAACCCAGTGAGAGAGTTGACCCATGCAGGATTTTGCCACCCGCCGCACCATGATGGTCGACACCCAGGTGCGTCCGAATGACGTCACCAAATTTCCGATCATCGAGGCGATGCTGAGCGTGCCGCGCGAGGATTTTGTGCCCGCGGCCCGGCGCGAGGCGGCCTATGTGGGCGAGACCCTGCCGCTTGAGGGCGGCCGGGTGCTGCTTGAGCCGCGCAACTTTGCCAAGATGCTCGACGCGATCAATATTCAGCCGAGCGATCTGGTGCTCGATATCGGCGCCGGCATGGGCTATTCGAGCGCGGTGATCGCGCGCATGGCCGAGGCGGTCGTGGCGCTTGAAAGCGCCGAGATGGCGCCCAAGGCCGAGGCGCAGCTTGCGGTGCACGATGTCGACAATGCCGCCGTGGTGGCCGGAGCGCTCGCCGAGGGCGCGCCGAAGCATGGCCCCTATGACGCAATCGTGATCGAGGGTGGTGTGGAGCAAGTTCCCGCCGCAATCGAGGCGCAACTGAAAGAAGAGGGCCGGATCGTGGCCATCTTCATGGAAGGGGCGCTCGGAACCGCGCGTCTGGGCCGCAAGATCGACGGCGTGGTGGTGTGGCGCGATATCTTCAATGCCGCGGCACCTGTGCTCGAAGGCTTCACATTGGCGAAAGAATTCGTACTCTGATTGCAAAACGGTGCTATCCGGGTCATATCGACGAAACTGAATACTTCCCCGTTGCACCGGGGCAAAGCCGATCGCACAAGCGACACCGGCGACGGAGCGAGGACCGAGCATGACGCGCAAGACGATGAAACCCCTTCTTCTGGCCATGGTTGCAGGGCTGGGGCTGGTTGCGGGCCCGGGTGCGGCAAGCGCCGAAACACTGGCGGATGCGCTTGTCTCGGCCTATCGCAACTCGCATCTGCTTGAGCAGTATCGCTCCACGCTCGCCGCCGCGGATGAAGATGTCGCGCAAGCGATCGCCGATCTGCGCCCGGTGGTGCAATGGGGGCTTGAGCTGGCCTCGCAGCGCTGCGACTACCCGACCACCTCCTGTGCCTATATGCACGACTGGACCGAAATCCAGACCGCGCTGACGGTCTCGGCCAGCTGGACCCTGTTCGATTTCGGCCGCACGCAATACAATATCGGCATCCAGAAAGAGACCGTGCTCGCCACCCGCGAGGCGCTGCGCTCGACCGAGCAAAGCGTGCTGCTCTCCGCTGTTGCGGCCTATGCCAACGCCAAGGCTGCCGCCGAACAGGTGGCGATCAACGAGAACTCGGTCCGGGTGATCGGCGAACAGCTCAAGGCGACGCAAGACAAGTTCGACGTTGGCGAGGTGACGCGCACCGATGTGGCGCAGGCAGAAGCCTCGCTCGCGGGCGCCCGCGCCTCGCTCTCGTCTGCACAGGGCACCTACAAGGCGGCGCGCGAGTCCTACAAGGCCGCGATCGGCCATTACCCGGACCGGCTCTCGGGCCTGCCCAAGGCGCCGCGCCTGCCGAAATCTGGCGATGAGGCCACGCAAACCGCGCTGCGCCTGCACCCGTCGATCAAACAGGCACAGCATCAGGTTGCCGCCTATGACCTTGGCGTCGCGCTCGCGGATGCGCAGCGCAACCCGACCATCACCGGCTCGCTCGGCTATGGCAATAATGACGGCTATGGCCATTCTGGCGCCGCCAGCGTGACGATGAGCCAGACCATCTATTCGGGCGGGGCGATCTCTTCCGCGCGGCGCCAGGCGATTATCAACCGCGAGGGGGCCCGCGCGGGCCTGCGCCAGCAAGGTGTGACCGTGGCGCAGTCGGTTGCCAATTCCTACGCGATGATCGACGTCTATCGCGCCCAGATCAGCGCTTATCAGGAACAGATCCGCGCCGCCGACATCGCGTATCGCGGCGTGAAGGAAGAGGCAACGCTCGGCGCGCGCACCACTCTCGACGTGCTCGACGCCGAACAGGACCTGCTGGATGCCCGCGCCTCGCTGATTACGGCAGAAGCTGATCTGCAGGTAGGATATTATCAACTTTTGTCCGATATGGGTCTTTTGACGGTAGAAGACCTCAAGCTCGGGATCCCCACCTATGATCCCGCAGCATACTACAATGCGGTGCAGAAAGCGCCTCTGAGCGTCCAAGGCGAGCGCCTTGATCGCGTGCTGCGAGCCATCGGCAAGCAATGAGCTTGCGCGGGGCACGCGTGTTGGGTGCCGACCTGCGCCGATCGGGCAACAGCCCGGTTGTGAGGGATTCTGCTTTCGTAAACAGGCTGGACAGAAGGTCAGCCAGATCGCAGGATTGAGGGCATGATGTCGGAAACCGAAACGAATATCGAAATCGAAGACGTGCTGGCGTCGATTCGGCGGCTGGTGTCGCGTGATGCGCCTCGTCCGGTGGGCGGCGCATCCCATCGCAGCGCGCTTGCCGTGGCCCGGCGCCCCGTGCCCGAGGAAACCGCCGTTGCGGCTGAAGTTGCAACGACAGAGACCCTGCTGGCCGAGCCCCCGGCCGTTGTTTCACCGGTGTCCGAGCTGGTCGCGCCTGAGCCCCTGCCGCCCGAAGCCGCACCCGAAGCCGCAACGGAAGCCGCAACGGACGATGATCTGAGCCCGGTCGCGCCTTCGGCTTCGGAGCTTTCCGACGCGGAGGCCGCGCCGGCAGACGATCTGGCCACGCCGGACGTGATCGCCGCCGCCGAAGAGAGCGACACGGCGCCCGAGGTGGAGATGGCAATCGAAGCCGAGGCCGTGGACGACATCGCGGCGCAAACCGCTGTGGAAGATGAGGCCCCTGCCACTGTGCATGATCACTTTCTGGTTCTGACCCCCTCGTTGCGGGTCGAGGCCGCGCCCGAACCCACCCGCCCGATGACCGAGGCCGAACGGCTGCTGGCCGAGGCGGAAGCCGCGCTGGCGGAGACCGGCGCCCTGCTCGAAGATGCGTCGAGCGCGCTCGACGTCGAGGCGGAAACGCTGGAAGACGAAGACGATGCCGGCCCGCTCGATCTGGGCGACGAGCTGAGCCGTCTTGAGAGCACGATTGCCGAACTCGAAGCGGCCGTGGCCGAGAGCGGTATCGACTTCGAGCCCGAAGAGGGGCATCCGTTTCGGGCGGCGGGGGCGGCTCCGCTCACCGAACTGCCCGAAGCGTTCGACGAGGAGGCGCTGCAGGTCGCTGCTGCGGCAGAAGAAGACGATCAGAGCGCTGTGGTGGACGATCTTCCCGCGGGGGCCGAAACCGAGGCGATGCTGGTCGCACTTGCCGAACAGGCCGCAGCCGAGCTGAGCGCCGAGACCGACGTGCTTGACGCCGAGGAGATCTCCGAAGAGCTGACCGCGGAAGACGGTGACGTTGCGACCGAGGCGGAAGAGTTTGTCGACCCCGATCTGCGCGAGGCGGCTTGGGGCGCGGAAACATCGGTCGGCATGGACTGGGCCGAAGCGACGCTGAACCTTGCCAGCGGCGCCGCACGCACGCGGCTCAGCCTCGAAGACGCCGAGGAAGTCGAGCAGCACGTTGCCACGCGGCGCTCAAGCTATGACAGCCTGCGCGAGAGCCTCGAGGACGAGGCGGAGTTTGCCGAAGACATCCGCTCCGAATGCGATGAGGAAATTGCGCTCGAGGAAACGCTCTCGGTCGAAGAGATCGCCGCCGAAGAATTTGCTGCGCAAGAGGAGGCGCGTGCCGACCTGACGACGACCACGAGCGTCATGCCGCAACCGCAGCTTGACGAGGCCGCGCTGCGCGCGATGGTGGCGCAGCTCGTGCGCGACGAATTGCGTGGCACGCTCGGCGAACGCATCACCCAGAATGTGCGCAAGCTGGTGCGCCGCGAAATCCAGCGCGCGCTGATGGGCCAGGCCTACGACTGAGCCCGCCACACGTGCCCAAAACACGAACGGCGCGCCAGGGGCGCGCCGTTCGTTCGTAAAGCCTTCGCTGCGGCTCAGGCCGCCTCGGCTTCTTCCGCCGCCATGCGCCGTTCGCTCTCTTCGCGCGACAGCGCCACAGAGGTGCGCACGCCTTTCGAGACGAATTCCATCAGGCCTTTCACCACGCGTTCGTTCGGGTCGATCCCGGCGCAGGAGAGCACTTCGCGCCCGTCGCGCGAGCGCGCCCAGCGGGCGATCTGCTCCGGTCCGTTGCCGTATTTCTTGTCATCGGCAATCGCATCATCGAGCGCGGCCAGAACGACGGCGGCAAAAAGCTTCCGCGCCCGCTGTCCTTGCTCATAGTTGAATGCGGAGCCGTCAACGAAATCGCGCATTTTTCGTCCTTTTTATTGCTCTTGCGTTTCCTGGCGTGGCGGCCATGTAGGGCGCTTGGGCGCCGATTCGATATGCCCTGGAAGGCATGGCCGCCATGCGATTGGCGCATAGGTTGGGTCTGCAGAGGCTCTATTTAGCGGCTGTTAACGAGAACAACCGCGCATATATGGTCGGTTTGACCAGTCGTTCAAGGTTTTTCGGGCAAAAACACGGGCTGAACAGGGTTTGCCTCACGCCGATGTGTGTGCCGGAATGCAAGAGCCCGTTAACGCCAAGAGCCCCATTCTCACGGAAATGTGAGCGCCTACAGAGGCAACGCATGCAGTCGCGCCGCCCCGGCGGCAAGCGGGCCTGCAAGCGCGTCATGGCGGATATGCGCCAGCGCATGACCGCCCGATTGCGTGTAGAGCGTGCCGACCACCCGCCCCTCCGCCTCGATCGGGGTGCCCACCGGCGCCGCCCCCTCGATCGCGAGCCGAACGAGCCCCTTGCGCAGCTCGGTCTTGTGTTTCATCCGCGCCGTCACCTCTTGCCCGACGTAACAGCCCTTGCGGAAATCCACGCCATGAAGCCGCTCGAACCCGGCTTCAAGGATATAGGTCTCGGGCGTGAGTTCGATCCCGGTTTCGGGGATCAGATGCGCAACGCGGATCGCCGCCCAGTCGCTGCCATCATCGCCCGCATGCGCCCCGTAAAGGCGCCAGCCCAGCTCAGGCGCGCGCGGGTCCATCACCGCGCCTTCGGGCGCAGGGCCGGTGCCGCGCGCAAGCTGCAGCGCTGAGGGCGTGATCGCCACATCGGCGCGCAGCTTGTACATCATCAGCCGCTTCACGGTGGCCTCGGCAATGCTCTCGTCAATATCGAGCAACACCGCCTCCCCCCACGGCACGAGGAAGAAATCCGCCAGATATTTGCCCTGCGGCGTCAGCAAGGCGGCATAGAGCGGCCCCTGCGCGAGCTTTTTCACGTCATTGCTGACAAGCCCTTGCAGGAAATGCTCCCGATCCGGCCCGGTGATTTCGTAGATCTTGCGCATCGTCCCCTCCTCAGCCCGATATGGGGCGGGCCTCTCATTCGACAAGCTGCATCCGGCAGAGCCCGGCATAGGCGCCGCCCAGCGCCAGAAGCGCGTCATGCGTGCCTTCCTCGACCACCTGCCCCTCGACGATCACGACGATCTTGTCGGCATCGCGCACGGTGGAGAGCCGATGCGCGATCACAAGCGTGGTGCGGCCTTGCGAAAGCTCGGAAAGCGCCTGCGCCACCTTGGCCTCGGAGGCGGTATCAAGCGCCGAGGTCGCCTCATCGAGCAGCAGGATCGGGGCATCGCGCAAGACTGCGCGCGCAATCGCCACACGTTGCCGCTGCCCGCCCGAAAGCGCCGAGCCGCGCGGCCCGGCGGGAGTGTCGAGCCCCTGCGGCAGCCCCGCAACAAATTCGCTCACATAGGCCACGTCGAGCGCGCGCGCGAGCGTTGCCGCGTCAACATCCTTGCGCCCCAGCAACACGTTCTCCCGGATCGTCTCGTCAAAGAGCGCCGAATCCTGCGTCACGGTGGCAAAGAGCGCGCGCAGCGCCGCCAGATCAAGCGCCGTCACCGGCACCCCGCCGACCGAAATCGTGCCGCCCTGCGCATCGACAAGCCGGGTCAGAAGGTTGAACACGCTTGATTTCCCGGCGCCCGAAGGGCCCACAAGCGCCGTTGTCTTGCCCGCCTCTGCGGTAAAGCTCAGGCCGCGCAGCACCGGCTTCGGGCCATAGGCAAACTGCACCGCCTCAAAACGGATCGCGGTGGTTGCAGGGAGTGCCACGGGCCGCGCGGGGGCGGCGACGGCGGGGCGAATGTCGAACACGCGGTAAAGCCGCTCAAGGCTCGCCGCGGCGGTCTGCCACGTCCCCGCAAGCCCGCCAAGCCGGCGCAGCGGCTGGAACGCCAGCGCCATCGCGGTGAAGAACGACATGAACTCGCCTACCGAGCGTTTCCCCTCGGCGATCTCCGGCCCGCCAAGGACCAGCACGGCAAAAAAGCCGATCCCCGTTACCGCGTCGATCATCCCCGGGACCATGGATTGCGAGACCGCCATCTTGACCATCAGCTTGCGGATCCGCGCCACCAGCCGGTCGAACCGGCCGATCTGATACTCTTCCATCTGGTAGAGCTTGACCGCGGAGACGCCGTGGAACACCTCGTCAAGCCGGGTCGCCCGGGCCCCGGCCTCGGCGCGCATCTGCCGGGTCTTGCGGCGGATATAGCGCTGTGCGAGCGAGGTCGGCACAATGAGAAGCGGCGCCCCGATCAGCGCGGCAGCGGTCCAGCGCCAGTCAATCGCAATGGCCACGGCAAAAAGCGAGATCAGCGCCACGATATCGCGCCCCGCCCCGGTGATGAAGATCGACCAGACGCCCTGCACCGCGAGCGTGTCCCCCTGCACGCGCTCGATCAGCGCACCGGGCGGGTTTTCCTGAAAGAAGCTCTGATCGAGCCGCAGGATATGGCGCAAAAGGTCCACCTGCATCGCGGTCGAGGAGCGCTGCGCCACATCGGTCAGGAGCGCCTTCGCCGCCACGGAGGTGAGCGCGCGCATCAAAAACAGCCCGAGGATGCCGCCGCCAACAAGCCAGATCAGCCCGGATTGCCCCTCGGTAAAAACCTTGTCGAACAGCGGCTCCAGCATCCAGCTCAGCACGCCAAGGCAGCCGCCCTCGATCGCCATGAGCACCCCGGCGAACGCCATTTTCGGCCAGTGCCGCCCCAGATATCCGCGCCACATCCGCGAAAAGAGCGCGCGCGAGCCATAGGCGGGGTCGGTCTGATCGGTCACGCTGTCCTCACGCCTGCTGGAATTGAGAAAACGGCATAGCGCGATTGCGCCCCCCCAGCAAGGCGGCCACCGCTTTGTGACGGTTACAACAGCGCCCGTTGACCCCCTCGCCGCACCGGATTACGGCTGAGCCGTCCCACACAGGAGAGCCCGATGAGCCTCGCGCATGGTCGTTCCTATCTCGCCATTCCCGGCCCCTCGGTGATGCCCGAGCGGGTGCTGGCGGCGATGCACCGCTCGGCGCCCAATATCTACGAGGGCGATCTGGTGGATCTGACCGCGCAGGTGGTGGCGGATCTGCGCCGCGTGGCGATGAGCACCAGCCATGTGGCGATTTATATCACCAACGGGCATGGCACCTGGGAGGCATCGGTCGCGAACCTGTTTTCGCGCGGCGACAAGGTGCTTTCGCTGCAAACCGGTCGCTTCGGCCAAGGCTGGGCGGCGCATGCCGCGGCGATGGGGGTGACGGTCGAAGCGCTCGATTTCGGGCTGAAAACGCCGGTCGACCCTGCCCGGGTCGAGGCCGCCTTGCGCGCGGACAGGGGCCACGAGATCAAGGTGGTGTTTCTCACCCATGTCGATACCGCAACCTCGATCCGCAACGATGTCGCGGCGGTGCGCGCGGCGCTGGATGCCGCCGGGCATCCGGCCCTTCTGGCGGTCGACTGCATCGCCTCGCTCGCCTGCGATGAATTCCGGTTTGACGACTGGGGCGTCGATGTGATGCTCGCGGCGAGCCAGAAGGGGCTGATGGTGCCGCCGGGGCTCGGCTTCGTCTGGGTCTCGGACAAGGCCGTCGCGGCCGCGCACAAGGCCGATCTGCGCACTCCCTATTGGGATTGGGGCCCGCGGCTCGCGCCGGAATTCTACTACCAGCATTTTTGCGGCACCGCGCCGACGCATCATCTGTTCGGCATGGCGGAATCGCTCAAGATGATCCTCGACGAAGAAGGGCTCGCGCAGGTCTGGGCGCGCCACCGCGCGCTGGCGCGGGCCGTGGCCGCGGCGTTCGAGACGTGGGGCGAAGCGGGCGAGATCGCGCTCAACGTCGCCGATCCGGCATCGCGCGCGGCCTCGGTCACCGCGGCGCGGATCGGCAACGGCGGCGCACAGCGGCTGCGCACTTGGTGCGAGCAAAGCGCGGGTGTGACGCTCGGCATCGGGCTGGGCATGGCAGAGCCGGGCAGCGCAACCGCGGGGGACTTTCTGCGCGTCGCCCATATGGGCCATGTCAATGCGCATATGACGCTGGGCGTGCTCGCGGTGATGGAGGCGGGGATGCAGGCCCTTGCCATCCCGCATGGCGCGGGCGGCATTCAGGCGGCAGCGGCGGTGATTGCCGCCGAGGCCTGAGCGACGATCCTCACGGCTGGCCGTGTTTTTCGAGCCAGTCCGTCATCCAGTCGATCTCTTCTTGCTGCGCGTCGATGATGCCTTCGGCAAGCTTGCGCACCTGCGGGTCATCGCCATTGTCGATCTCGATCTTCGCCATGTCGATCGCGCCCTGATGGTGCGCGATCATGCCCCGGACAAAATCCACATCGGCGTCACCGGTGAAGGGAATATCCATCCCCGCATGCATCTTTGCATTCGCCGCCAGAAAGGCCGCGGTCGAGGGCGCGGCATCGGCGGTGGCCATGGCCGCGGGCATCTCGTGGTTCATGTGCATCGCCGCGGGCTCATCGGCATAGGCCTCGAAGGCAAGGGCGAAAGCGAGCGGGCTGAGCAGCGCGGCACGGGCGGTAACGGTGAGGGTGGGCATCGGCGACTCCTTCCAGCGTTTGGGAAAGAGTGCGCCAGCCGCGGGCTTCGGGCAAATCACCGCTGAGCGAGAAAGGCGTGAGCCCGCGGCGGAAAACCTCCGGGCGCGGGCCCACAAACCAGATGCGCTCAGGCCTTCAGATCGGCAAGCGATTTGCACCAGGCTTCCATTTCCTTCGTCGCCAGTTCCATCGGCGGCTCAAGGAAGGTCAGGTGGAAGGCATCGCCAAGATCGGCCACGCCAATCGCGCGCGGGCGCACCGCCAGAATATGCGCATTGGGCAGCGCCGCGCCAAAGCAAAAGACGATGTTTTGCGCCGCGAAGATCGAGCGGTCGATCGTGCCCTCGATGGCGGTGGTATGGGCGTAATGATCAAAAAGCGCGATGAAGGCCACTTTCGGATGCGCGTCGATCTTTTCCTTCAGCTTGGCCATCACATCGTCGATCGTGGCGCAGCTTGTCTCCGCTTTCGGCACGGTCAGATCGAAGACCGGATATTTTTCCATCAGCAAATATTGTTTCATCGCCAGACCCTTCCCCTGAATGCATCGTTCTGAATGGCTCCACGTTGTGCGGGGGCCGGTCAAGGACGCGATCTGTCGCGGCGGCGACAAGGCCTCAGGCGGTCGGGCGGGTGAACACATAGCCGAGCCCGCCCAGCATGACGGCGGCAACAAGCGCAATCGGCACCGGGCCGGGGTGGCGCAGGGTGACAAAGAGCACCATGCCAAGGCTTGAGCCGGCGAGCGCCATCAGCTTGCCCCGCATCGGGATTGCCCCGCGCGCGCGCCAGTCGCGCAGCATCGGGCCGAAATGGCGATGCCCGAGCAACCAGGCCTCCAGCCGCTCGGAAGAGCGCGCAAAGCAGCCCGCCGCAAGGATCAGGAACGGCACCGTTGGCAATACGGGCAAAAACACGCCAACAAAACCGAGCGCGACGAACCCGAGCCCGAGGATCAGGAACACGGCACGCACAAGCCGCGGCCCCCGGCTGTCTTCTGCTGCGCGACCGTTCTGTGTCATCTGACGCACGCTTCCCTCGTTACCCGAACCCGCCCCCGAGCGGCAGCTACAACCCTGGGCTGCACCCGCAGCCTGCGCGCAAAAGCGCCGGCGAGCAAGCCGTTGCACGCAGGCGCGATGGAAAAGTGCTTGGCCGAGCGGGGGCTAGCGCGCTCCGCGCAGCGCCCCAACGGCCAGAATTGGCAAGGTCACGCGTGCCTGCGCCCCCTGCCCCAGCCCCGGGCTGGTCAGCTCCAGCCGCCCGTCCATCGCGTTGAGCGTATTGGCGCACCAGTGCAGCCCCAGACCGCCACGCTTGTGCGTGCGGGTCGAAAAGCCGCGCTCGAAGAGCCGGGCGCCGGTTTCGGCAGAAAAGCCGTCTCCGTCGTCATGAAACTGCACCAAGCATCGCCCCGCCTCCGGCTCGGGCGTCACGATGATCGCGATCCGGCCCGTGCCGCGCCCCGTCGCTGCGATGGCCTCTGTCGCATTGACGACGAGGTTCTCGAACACCTGCCCCAGCAACACCCGGTTGCCCCGCACCATGACCCCGTCCGGGCACTCGACAGTCACCGCCACCTGCGAGCCGTCGGCAAAGCGCGCCGCCGTTGCGGCATGGGTCAAAAGCGGGCCCAGATCGCAGCGCTCGCCATGGTTCGCGGGCTTCGGATCGCGCGTGGCCCGGATCATTTCCAGAGCTTCGTCCAGATTGCGCGCGCCATCCGCCACCATCCGGCTCAGTTCGGCACGGGCCTGCGCCTCTTCCTCATGCGCAAGGCGCAGAAAGTCGGCAAGCCGCTGGCGCCGCTCCGGCGCGGTCTGCGGATCGGCGAGTTCGTCCAGCGCGCGCGCGGCCTGCGGCGGCAGGCCCGCTTCGAGCCGCGATCCGAGGGTGGAGAAAATCACTTTCACCGGGCTGAGCGAATTGCGCAGGTTGTGCAGCGAGCCAATTGCGCTCTGCTCACGCCCGAGCGCAAAAGACTGCGCCGCATGGGCGGTGCGCAACTCTTCGATCTCGCGGGCCATCGCGTTGAACTCGGTCGTCAGCGCGCCGATCTCGTCGCGGCGCGGCGGACCGGGAAAGGCAGACAGAACCCCTGCGGCGCGATTGCTGGCCACATGGCCCTGCAACGCCCGGATCGGCCAGATCACATGCGTGGAGAGACGTCGCCCGAGCAGGGTCAAGATCGCGGCCATCAAGGTGATCAGAGAGGCAATCAACAGGTTGCGCAACTGCTCACCGGCGCGAAAAAGGCTGCGCGGCATATCGAAATGGACCATCGCGACGGTCTGCCCGGCCCCATCCATCACAGGCGCCGACACCAGCAACCAGTCGCTTTTCTTGTTCTCATGGCGATGATCGGACATGGTGTCGAACACGAAATGCGCCTGCATCTGCAGCGCCTCGGTGATGTGCTCCGGCGTGATCAGATGCGCAAAGGCCAGAAACCCAGTGCTGTCGCCGCCGCCATCGGAGCGGTGCACCTGCGCGAAGGCAAGGCTGTAAAGCTCCCCGTTGAACGCCCAGAGTTCGGTGCTCGACGGCAAGCGCCGCGCCACCTCGAACACGCCGGGCTCCTGCAGCCGCGCCAAAAAGGCCGCCGTGAGGGCGGTGTCGACGCTCTCCCCCTCCTCCGCTTCGGAGATGCCGGTCTCTTCATCGGCAAAGTCGTAGCACAAAGCATGCTCCCCGTGCCCGTCAAAGCGCAGGAAGGCCGCGCAGCTGATCTCGGCATTGCGCAGGGAATCATCATCAAGGTTGCGCTCTTCAAACGCGGGATCGAAATCGCGCAGATAATCGTAGGTCTCGTCCCAAATCCCCCAATCGCGGGCATGGGCCTCGGTGCCGCTGCGCTCGGAGGCAAGGACCGCCTGCACTCGTTCGATGCTGCGTGCCACCTCGGCGCTTTCCAGCGCGCCGATCGTGGCATGCACGATCACGGAAAGCAGCACAGCCAGCGAAACCGTGGACAAAAGCCCCGTCAGCGTCAGATCGGTGAGAAGGGCGGCCCGCAAGCTGCTGCTGCGCCAGCCCCGCCAACGCGGCCGGCCGGGCGCGGGCGCGTGCTCGTGCCGGGCGGCGGGCGTGTCTGTCTCGGTGTCACTCATTTCCGCTCTCACGCGTCTTGCGCGCGGAGATCAAGCCCCAGTTGCTCGGGCTCGGAGCCGCGCCCGAACAGGAAGCCTTGCAGATGCGAGCAGCCAAGCGCGCGCAACCGCTCCATCTGGTCTTCGCGCTCCACCCCCTCGGCAACGATCTCGAGCCCGAGCCCGTTGGCAAGCTGCGCAAGCGCATTGACGATGGCGGCAGATTGCCGGTCGCTGTTCATGCCATCGACAAAGCTGCGGTCGATCTTGATGCAGTCGACGGCGAAATCCTTCAGATGCGAGATGCTGGAATAGCCCGTGCCGAAATCGTCAAGCGCGATGCGGAAGCCCTGCGCGCGCAACTCGGTGATGATCTTCTGGGCATGGCGCACATGTGCCAAAAGCGCGGTCTCGGTGACTTCGATCTGGATCATGCCGGGCGCAATGCCATTGGCGCGCGCCAGCGCGGAGAGCCGTTCGACAAAGTCGAGCCGCTTGAACTGGCGCGGCGAGAAATTGATCGAGGTGAACTTGTCGGGCCAGGCACGCGCCTCGCGCAGCACCCGTTCCACCACCCAGTCGCCCAGCGCGATGATCACCGGGCTTTCCTCCGCGATCGGAATGAAGACACTCGGCGGCACCGCGCCATAATCGGCGCTGTTCCAGCGCAAAAGCGCCTCGTAGCCGATCACATCGAGCGAACCGCTCGCCACGATCGGCTGGTAGTGGATCAGCAATTCGTCATTCGCGAGCGCATAGAACAGCCCCGCCTCGATGCGTTGGCGGAACTGCTGGGAGGCATCGAGTTGCTTGTCGAAAAACCGCACGGTCTGGCGGCCATCCGCCTTTGCGGCAAACAGCGCCAGATCGGCATAGCGCAGCAGATCGGGCGCCTCGCAATCGGCATGCCCATCGCAATCGACAAGCCCGCAAGAGGCCCCGATATGCACCGAATTGCCGAACACGGTAAAGCTGCCCGAACAGGCGGCCACCAGCGCACCACAGGCCGCTTGGGCCGCTTCTGGCGTCATCCCCTCGAACAGGATGCCGAATTCATCCCCCCCGAGCCGGGCCACCAAGGCGCCGTCGGGCGCCGTGTCGTTGAGCGCCGCATAGACAAGCTTCAGGAGCGCATCGCCCGCATCATGGCCGAAGGTGTCGTTGACATGCTTGAAGTGATCGAGATCGAGAAAGGCCACGAACATCCCGCGCGGGCCAAGGTCGAGCCGGTCGATGAGCGCGCGCTGAAAGGCCATGCGATTGGCGGCCCCGGTCAGAAAATCGTGGCTCGCCATATGCTGCGCGCGCGCTTCGCTGGCCGCCAGCTCGGCAATCTTGGAGCGCAACAGCTTCAACTGGCGCGTGTCATTGTCCCAGCGTTCGATCAGCGCGCGCGCCATCTGGCGCACTTCATCCGCCTCGAAGGGTTTGCAGATGTAAAAGATCTTGTCAGCCGGGCCGGCCACGGCGGTGATCTCGGTCACTGAATGGTCGGACCACGCGGAGACGATCACGATGTGCAGATCGGGGTCGAGCGCGCGGATCCGCCGCGCCGTTTCCTTGCCGTCAATCCCCGGCGGCATGCGGATATCGATAAAGGCAACCTTGTAGGGGGTGCCCGCCTGCAAGGCCGCAGCGACCATTTCCACCCCTTCGAGCCCCTGCGCCGCAAAGGCGATGGGCGGACAAAAGGCCCTGTCTTCGGCGCTGGCAGCACAGGACGTTGTTTGCGCGGGCGCGCCAAAAAGCTCTTCAGCAAGGGCATCGGCCCGCGACGCGGCCAGGGTTCGCGCCGGAGCAGAAAAAAGCAACCGGAAAGCCTCGCGGACCGAGGCCTCATCATCGATAACAAGAATGGACATGCAACGCTCCCGAAGGGTTTTGCCGCCATCCTAGCGGCGGTTCCTTAAGGAGACGTTCGCTGCCGCCACGGCCGCCGCCCCCTCAAGTGATCACGATCACGCGGAAATCATTTACATTTGTGCGCGTCGGACCGGTGCGCACCTGGGTGCCAAGCGCGGCAAAGAAGCTGTGCGCGTCATTGGCCTCCAGCATGGCGCGCGGGTCGAGCCCGAGCGCGCGGGCGCGCGCCAGAGTCTCGGGCCCGATCCATGCCCCCGCAACTTCGGCGGCGCCATCCACCCCGTCGGTATCGGCGGCCAGCGCATGCACGCCCGCCAGCCCGTCGAGCGCCAGCGCCAGCGCGAGCAGAAACTCCACATTGCGCCCGCCGATGCCGCTGCCGCTCACCCGCACGGTGGTCTCCCCTCCCGACAAAAGCACGCAGGGCGGCGCGAAAGGCTGGGCGCGGCGGCGGATCTGCTGCGTGATCCCCGCCATCACCCGCGCCACCTCGCGGGCCTCGCCTTCGATCGCGTCGCCCAGAATGTGAACGGCGTAGCCCTGCGCGCGCGCCGCAGCGGCGGCGGCTTCCAGCGCCGCCTGCGGTGTGGCGACCAGGTGCACCTCACCCGCCGCAAGCCGCGGATCGCCGGGCTTGACGCTCTCGAACCGGCCCGCCCGGAGCCCGGAGCGGATCGTTTCGGAAACCGCGATGCCGGTGCGCTCGAGCAAGGCCAGCGCATCTGCACAGGTGCTCGCATCGCCCACCGTCGGACCGGAGGCAATATCGGCGGGCGCGTCGCCCGGCACGTCGGACATCAGCAAGGTGACAAGGCGCGCGGGCGCACAGGCGGCGCCGAGCCTTCCGCCCTTGATCGCGGACAGGTGCCGACGCACGCAATTGATCTCGGAAATCGTCGCCCCCGAACGCAACAGCGCGCGGTTGATGGCCTGTTTCTCTTCAAGACTCACCCCGGCAGCGGGCAGCGCCAAAAGCGCCGAGCCGCCCCCCGAGATCAGACACAATACCGTGTCTTGCGGGCCAAGCCCGCGCACCATCTGGAGCATGCGCGCCGCCGCCGCTTCCCCCGCGGCATCCGGGACCGGATGCGCCGCCTCGACCACCTCCACCCCCGCGCAAGCGACCGCATGGCCGTAACGGGTCACCACGAGCCCCTCCAGCGGGCGGCGGTAATGGGCCTCGGCCACCCGCGCCATTTCAGCCGAGGCCTTGCCCGCCCCGATCACCAAAAGCCGCCCTGCGGCAGGCTCGGGCGGCAGGAACGGCGGCAGGCAGGTCGCAGGTTGCGCGGCGCCGACAGCCGCCTCGAACATCATGCCCATCACCTGATCCACCCGGTCCATTCACGCCCTCCCGCGGTGCTCCTGCCCCCGTTTTACCAACCGCTGCGGCCTCACGCCATCACCGCGGGCGCGAGAACGCGGATTTGTCAGTTGACAGGCCCCGACGATCGGATTCTAAGTCGCGCCACCCCGCCCGGCCCTGCGCGCCCGGGGCCTGTCACTCCGGGAGGATACTTTGCGCCAGAGCCGCCTTTGCCTGTTTCTCGCCCCGTTTCTGGTTCTGGCCGCCTGCGGTGGCGGCGACGACATGCGGCTTTATCCGCTCTCCGGGCCGATCGCTGCGGCCAATCCGTCCAAGCTGATTCCGATCTCGTTGAGCAACAACACGGAAACATCGGGCGAGATCGCTTTCCGCCTGCCCAAACCCTCGAAGACGCGCTGCACCGGCACCTGGACGAGCGTGGCGCCGCGAGTCACCACGCATGAGCGCGGATTCTCGCTTGGCATCAAGAGCCTCGGCGGAAAATACACCAACTCGACCTCGGATGTCGGCGGGGTCAATTCCGGCGAGTTTTACGCGGTCTGCAAAGATGGCACGCGGCTCGAGGGCAGCTTCGTGATGGGCTCAGGCACGCAAAGCGGCACCGGCACCGTGACCGACACCCTCGGCAACAGCTACAAGCTCCTGTTCTGACCGGAGACCGGGCGGCGCGGCGCGCCTCAGGGCCGCGCGCTCAAGCCTGAGTGGCGTTGCCGTCAATGCTGCACAGGGCAAAGCCTTCGGCAAGGCCGAGCCGCTGGGCGCAGTCTTGCGCCGTCAGCGGGCGGCTCCACAGATAGCCCTGCCCGATATCGAAGCCGAGCTCACGCATCTGCGCCGCCGCGGCCTCGTTCTCGACCCCCTCGACCACCGTGCCAAGCCCGAGCGTTGCCGCGAGGTTGCACACCGATTCGAGAATCGCGCGATAGGCCACGCCCGCGCCGAGCCCGTCCACAAAGCTCTTGTCGATCTTGATCTTGTCGACCTTGTGGCGCGCGAGCGAGGCGAGCGAGGCGTAGCCGGTGCCAAAATCATCGAGCACCAGCGCCACGCCCAGCGCGCGCAGCTCCTTGAGCACCTCGACCTCCCGCTCGGCAGCCGTCGCGAGCACGATATTCTCGGTGATCTCGACCTCCAGCCGGGAAGGATCAAGCCCGCTCTCGGCCAGCACCTCGCGCACCTGCGCGGGCAAAATCGCCGGGTCAAACTGGCGCGGAAAGACATTGACAGCCACGGTAAGCGGCCGCGCAAGATGACGGTTCCATTCCGCCACCTGCCGGCACGCCTCGCGCAGCACCCATTCCCCCACCGTCACCGACAGATCGCTTGCGCCCAGCACTTCCATGAAGGAGCCGGGCATCAGCAGGCCCCAGTCGGGATGGCGCCAGCGCAAGAGCGCCTCCACCGCGACCACCTCGCCGGTCGCAAGGTCAACCTGCGGCTGGTAGTGCAATTCGAACTCACCCGCCTCGACGGCCTGACGCAGGTTCAACAGCACGCGGTTGCAATGCTCGACCCGACGCCGCAGCGCCGGATCATAGGCAACGGGGCGGTTGCAATTTTCCTGCGAGGCGGTGAGCGCGATCCCGGCATCGGAAAGCAGAGCCTCGGCCTCGGCCTCGGCGACGGGCGCGCTGGCATGGCCAATCGCGGCCTCAAGGTGGAGCATGTGCGAGCCAAGCCGCAAGGGCTCTTGCAACAGCGCCGAAATTGCCGCGAGCGCGGCCTCGGGCGGCTGCTGGCGTTCGGGCTGCATCACCAGATAAGCGAACCGGTTTTCCCCGGTCTGATAAAGCCGCGTCCGCGCCGATTGCGCGCCGCGCAGCCGCGTGGCGCACGCAAGATCAAGCATTTCGGCATTGCGCCGCGCCTCGGTAACCCGATAGCGGCCAAGCTGCGCCACATCGACAAGAATCACCGAGACCGAGCCCTCGCGCCCTTGCGTGGCGTGCACAAGCCCTTCCAGATCGCCCCGGAGCGCATCTGCTCCAGGCAGCCGGGTCGCTGTCGGGCGCGGCACGGGGCGCCATGTGTGATCCTCGGCCTGCCCCTCCCGCGAAGCATCGGCGGGCTCGGCGGGCTGCACGAAGGCGAACAGCCGCCCGCTCGCCGGGTTGCGCCGCACGCTGACCTGCAGCGGAAAATCATGCCCGTCGCGATGGCGCGCCTGCAACAGCCGCAAAGGGCTCGCCCCAAAGCCCGATTTGCCGCCCGGAATAGGCAGAAAGGGCAACCGGCTGAACCGTGGCAGGGGCGGCTCGTCCGCCGGGTCCGCCCCCGGCGCCGGGGCCTGAGGATCGGCGGTGCACTCCGGGACGAGGCCGTGGATCATCTGCCCCAGCAGCTCGCTTTCCCGATAGCCAAACATGGCCGCCGCAGCGGCATTGGCAAAATCTATGCGCCCGAACGCGTCAACGCCGATCACGCCATCGGCGGGCACGCCACGGAAGGGCCAGGTGATGTCCATAGGGGATCCGTTGCAAGTATCCGGGAGGGGGCCGATACACTCGTCAAACACACCTCACGGTTGTGACCGGTTCGCGCTATCGGTGCAACATGGAATCAGGCCCCCCTCCCCCGGCGTGCTGTCGCAGGGGAGAAGCGTGGCATCGATGCATCGTTTTGAGGCAAAAGGCGCTGGCCTCGCGCGCGCTTGCAGGCTAAAGGGCGACAACGCCCCGAAGGCAGGCCCGGCACCGGGCCGGTGCCCGGGTCCGAAACTGTGAGGCAAGGTCATGGCGCGGCATCTCATCACCTCGGCGATTCCCTATATCAACGGCATCAAGCATCTGGGCAACCTTGTGGGCAGCCAGTTGCCGGCCGACCTCTATGCGCGCTATCTGCGCGGGCGCGGCCATGAGGTGATGTTCATCTGCGCCACCGACGAGCATGGCACCCCCGCCGAGCTGGCCGCGGCCAAGGCGGGCAAACCGGTCGCGGACTACTGCGCCGAGATGCATGACGTGCAGGCCGAGATTGCCGCCGGCTTTCGGCTCAGCTTCGATCACTTTGGGCGCTCCTCCTCGCCGCAAAACCGGGTGCTGACGCAGCATTTTGCCAAAGTGCTGGGCGAGCAGGGGCTGATCCGCGAAGTGACGGAAAAGCAGATGTATTCGGTGGCAGACGGGCGCTTCCTGCCCGACCGCTACATCGAGGGCACCTGCCCGAACTGCGGCTATGACTCGGCGCGCGGCGATCAATGCGACAACTGCACCAAGCAGCTCGACCCGGTCGATCTGATCAACCCGCGCTCGGTGATTTCCGGCTCGACCGATCTCGAGATGCGCGAGACCAAGCACCTGTTCCTGCGCCAGTCCGAGATGAAGGACAAGCTCGCGGCCTGGATCGACAGCAAGACCGACTGGCCGGTGCTGACCACCTCGATCGCGAAAAAATGGCTCTTCGACGGAGACGGGCTGCAAGACCGCGGCATCACCCGCGACCTGAGCTGGGGCGTGCCCGCGCAATTCGACGGCGCGCCCTGGGCGGGGATGGATGGCAAGGTCTTCTACGTCTGGTTCGACGCGCCGATCGAATATATTGCGGCCACGCAAGAGCTGAGCGCGCAAGACGGCAGCGACTGGGCGCGCTGGTGGCGCACCGACAAGGGCGCGGCGGATGTGACCTATACCCAGTTCATGGGCAAGGACAACGTGCCCTTCCACACGCTCTCCTTCCCCTCGACGATCCTGGGCTCAGCCGAGCCCTGGAAGCTTGTCGATTACATCAAGTCCTTCAACTACCTGAATTATGACGGCGGCCAGTTCTCCACCTCGCGGGGCCGCGGCGTGTTCATGGATCAGGCGCTTGGCATCCTGCCCGCCGATTACTGGCGCTGGTGGCTTTTGTCTCACGCGCCCGAAAGCGCGGACAGCGAATTCACCTGGGAAAACTTCCAGACCTCGGTAAACAAGGATCTGGCGGATGTGCTGGGCAACCTCGTCAGCCGCGTCACCAAGTTCTGCAACACCAAATTCGGCGCCGATGTGCCGGGCGAGGTGGTGCTGGGCGCGCGGGAAGAGGCGCTGATGGCGCAGTTCCGCGACGGCCTTGCCGCCTATGAAAAAGCGATGGATGCGATCCAGGTGCGGCGCTCGGCAGAGGAACTCCGCGCGCTCTGGGTGCTGGGCAATGAATATCTGCAAGCCGCCGCGCCCTGGAGCGTGGTGAAAACCGATGAGGCCGCCGCGCGCGGCATCATCGCCTTCGCGCTGAACCTGATCCGGCTCTATGCGGTGCTCTCGCGCCCCTTCATCCCCGATGCGGCGCAGACCATCATGACCGCGCTCGCGTGCGCGGACTGGTCCTGGCCCGAGGATCTCGACAAAGCGATCCGCGCGCTCCCGGCGGGCCACGCCTTCACCGTGCCGGAAAACCTGTTCCGCAAGATCACCGATGCGGAACGGGAAGACTGGGCCACCCGTTTCGCAGGGCGGCGGGACTGAGACGACCGGGGGCACGGCCGGCGGGGTCTCGATCAGGACCTGAGTGTGCGCGCCCGGCCTCGATCGGAGCGGTCTCCTTCGGTCCCGCGCCATAGCCCGAGTTTGAGGGGGGCGCTGCTGTGGCATCTCCCCCGCTGAGCCCGGCGCTAGCCACCGTTTGCAGACCCCGGCGCAACAGGTGCGGCGCGCAGGGAGCAGACATGCCCTTCGTCTCGACGCTCCGAGCCCAACCGCCGCGGAGACGCAGGCGTGAGGCCGCCCAAGATTGAGGCCGCGTTCGAAACGACTTCCGCACCTTCGGCGCGCCGCTGGCGAGCCCCTGACGCAGCGCGATCTTCGGTGATCCGGCTCCGTCAGGCAGTGGCGGTTCGAGCGGATGTGCCGAGCGCGCCAAAGCGCAGGCCAGATCGTTTCGCGCTGCGGGCCGGGGCAATTTAACGGTCACGCTTTGCGCCGGGCGACTCCCGCCAATATGCTGCAGTTCAGCCCAGTGATCGCCCGCGGCTTTG
Organism: Rhodobacter lacus; assembly: GCF_042683065.1. Taxonomy (NCBI): domain Bacteria; kingdom Pseudomonadati; phylum Pseudomonadota; class Alphaproteobacteria; order Rhodobacterales; genus Rhodobacter; species Rhodobacter lacus. The sequence continues at coordinate 29,783 of NZ_JBHUIX010000011.1, forward strand.
GCGCCGTTGCGTGGCTGATGGGTTTTTCCGCGATGCATCGCCAAAACTTTGCGAAAGGTGCAGTTCTGCAGCGAAAAATGCGCACGAACGCAGCGTCTTTTGCAGGGTTGGCGATATCGGCACAATTTCCGTTGCCGCTGCGGCGGGATGCCGCATCCTGAGCGTGAACAACTCGTTAACGCCCCCGGATCGAACGCCCCATGACACGTCTCGCTTCCGCCTTTGCCGATCTGCCGATGCCGGTGCTGGAGCTGTCCGCGCCCGGCACGGTGCAGCCCGCCAATCCCCCGGCCGCGGCTTGGCTGGCAGAGCTGGGCCTGGGCGCAGACACCGCGCTTTCCCGTCTTTTCGCCGAGGGAAGTGCCGATCGACTTCGGGCGATGCTCGCGGGGGCCGGGGGGGAGGCAAGGGCTTTTCCGGTCTGGATTGTGGCGGGCAAACCCGGCGAGGAACCGCCCGCCGTGCTGCAATGCGCGCCCCGGGCCGAAGGCGGGCTTTGGCTCTTTGTGATGCGGCTGGCCGAAGCGGTGCCGCCCATTTCGGTTGACCAGCTCGACCGGGTCGAGATCTTGTCGCAGATGATCGATGCGGCCCGAGACGCCTGCTGGTGCATTGATTTTCTGGACCCGGTCGATCTGCGCGGCTCCGAAGAAGAGATTGTCGATCAGGTATTTCGCAATCGCTCGCGCTGGCGGGCCTGCAACGATGCGATGGCCGCGCTTTACGCCGTGCCCGCAGATCAGGATTTCAACACCCAGCCAGTCAGCCGCTACTTCCCTGAAACCGCGGTGAACCGGGCGATGATCCGCGAACTGGTGCGGATGGGCTACAGGCTCGATGGCGCGCAGGCGATCGACCAACGGCACGATGGCACGCCGATGCTGGTGGAAAACGATTTCCGCGCCTTGATCCGTGGCGATCAACTGATCCGGCTCTGGGGCACCACCCGCGACATCGGGCCGAGCCGTGAGCGCGAGCGCGCGATCAGCGCCGAGGCCGAGGTGATGCGCGACATTCTGGGCGCCGTGCCCGATCCGATCTTTGTTCTGTCCGAGGCGGGGATCATTTTGGCAACGAATGCGGCTGCCGACCGCGCCTTGGGGGGGCGCGTGCTGCTGGGGGAGCCTTTCGACAGCCTCGCCGCGACGCGTCATGCCTTCGAGCGGCTGTGCCGTGCGGCACTGGTGGACAGCGATGCGGAAACCGAGCTGACATTGCACGCGCCCGATCAACCGCGTGCCGCGTGGTTTTTTCGTGTCACCTTGATGCCTGAGGGGCCGCGCCGTTACGTGCTGCGTGGCCGCCCCAAGACCGCGCGCAAGCGGCTTTCCGGCGGGCAACTGGCATGAGGTTCTATCGCGGCGAACCGCAGGCCGGGTTGGGGCGTCGTCGTCCGGGGTTCATGGATGACCCAAGCTTTCCAAGCTTTCTCAATGGATTGAGTGATGCCGCTGCGCTGGTCGAGCTGGATGGCCGGATCCGGCTGGTGAATGCGCCGATGGAGCGGCTGTTGCGGGCCACCCGCACCGATCTTCTGGGCGCGGATCTGGCGCGGCATCTGCGCGGAACGGGGCGGCTTGCGGCGGATCTCTCGGAGGGGCTGATCCGGCTGCGGCGCACCGAGACGACGGGAACCCTGCCCTCCGGGCGGACGGTCGGCGCGCAGCTGACGATCCTGCGGCAGGACGACGACCCCTACGCCGCGCTGGTGACGCTGCGCGAGCTGGGCGCGCATCCGGCGGCAAGCCCCGGGCGCGGGCAGTTCCGGCTTGCCCGCGATCTGACCCCGCAGGCGCCCTTTGTCATCAGCCCCTTGCGTCAACGGCTGGCGCAGCAGCTGGAGGGCGCGCTGGCGCAGGGGCTTGCGGTGCATCTGCAAGGCGAGACCGGCACCGGCAAGACGACGCTGTTGACGCGCGTGCTGGCGGCTCAGGGGGCGCCGGTGGCGACGATCGCCTGTGCCGCGCTGGATGCGGCGAATTTTGACGCCGAGCTTTTGGGCACCGGCAGCGCCGACCCGGGCCGGATCGGGCGGATCGAGGCGGCGGCGGGCGGCACGCTGGTTCTGGAAGCGGTCGACCTGCTGGCGCCCGCGCTTTCCGGGCGGCTTCTGGCGGCGCTCGATGCGGTGATCGAAAGCGGCGGCGCCCGGATCGTCTCGACCGCGACACGCCCGCTCTGGCCGCTTTGCGCGGCGGGCGCACTGCCCGAGGCGCTCTATTTCCGGCTTTGCGGGCTCACCCTGACGCTGCCGCCTTTGCGCGATGAGCCCGCGTTTCTGGCGCAGTTGACCGAAGCCTGGCATGCCGAGATCACCCGCGCGCGCCCAAAACCGCTCGCCCTTTCGTCGCGCTTTATCAAGGCTTTGGCCGCGCGACCGCTGCCCGGCAACATCCGCGAGATGATCGCGCTTTTGCGCCGCGCGGCGCTTTTGGCCGAGACCACGGCCGAGCCCGCGCATCTGCCGCCGGTGCGCGACACCGCCCCGGTGCAGCCGCCTGATCTGGCGGGGCTGCCGCTCAAGGATCTGGTCCGGGAGTTTGAAATCCGGGCCATCGAGAATTCCGTGGCTGAGCACGGAAGCAAGCGAAGCGCCGCAAAGGCGCTCGGCATCGATGTCGCGACCCTGATCCGCAAGATGAACAGGTCACGCGACACGCAACCAACAAGGAGTGAAACCCCATGACTCGGAGACGCACTGCGCGGGCCTTGACCGCTTTTGTGCTTGCCACCCTGCCGCTTGCGGCAACGGCGGGCGAATTGAACATCCTCACCTGGGAAGGCTATGCCGACCCGTCCTTCATCAAACCCTTCGAGGAGGCCTCGGGCTGCACCGTCAGCGCCACCTATGTCGGCTCGAACGACGATTTCGCGGCCAAGCTCGCCGCGGGCGGCGGCGTTTATGACGTCATCACCCCCTCGCTTGATACGGTGGGGATGATGCGGCTGGCGGGCTTTGTCGATCCGGTCGACACCGCCGCCGTGACCGGCCTTGACGGCGTCTATCCAGAATTTTCGAAACATTCGGAGATTGTCGTCGATGGCGAAACCTGGGCCGTGCCGCTGATCTGGGGCTCGGTCTCGGTGATCTATCGCCCCGACAAGATCAGTGGCACGCCGGACTCGATCGGCGTTCTGTTTGATCCGGCCTACAAGGGCAAGATCTCGATGTGGGACGACAAATCGGCGATCTACTGGACGGCGCGCTACCTTGGCTTTCCGAATGTCTTCGATCTGAGCGACGAAGAACTGGAGGCGGTGAAGGCGAAACTGATCGAGCAAAAGCCGCTGATCCGCAAATACTGGTCGAGCGCGGGCGAGTTGACCGATCTGATGGCCAATAACGAGGTCTGGGTCTCCAACGCTTGGACGGGGCTGACCTCCAAGGATGTGAACGCGCTTGGCAAGGGCTTCACCGTGACCGAGTTCTCGCCTAGGGAAAAGGCCGAGGGCTGGATGGATTCGATGATGCTGGTCAGGGGCACGCCGAACCAGGAATGCGCGGTGAAATTCATGTCCTACATGCAATCGCCCGAGGGTCAGTGCGGCATCGCCAAATCGACCGGCTATTTCCCGGTGAACCCGGGCGCGGTGTCCGCCTGCATGGATGCGGCGATGAAGGAAGAGCGCAAGGTCGACAACATCGACTTCGTGAAAAGCCTTGTGATGTGGCAGCAGCCGGTGCGGCTCGACAAGTATCTGGAGGTCTGGAACGCGGTGAAAGCGGCTCCCTGAGCCGCCGCTTCCCCTGTCACCCCAGATCTGCGGCCCCGGCACAGCCCCGGGGTCGCCCCCTTCCGCATCGCACAGGATTGGCCCATGTCCGCACGCCCCCCCAAATCCTTAAGCCCCATCGTGACGCTCGACGGCGTCACCAAATCCTTCGGCAGTTTCAAGGCGCTGCACGAAACCAGCTTTTCCATTGGCGAAGGCGAATTCGTCACGCTGCTTGGCCCCTCGGGCTGCGGCAAGACAACGACACTGCGCCTGATCGGCGGCTTTGAACTGCCCACCACCGGCAAGATCGGCATTGCCGGGCAGGATGTGACGCTGAACCCGCCCTATCGCCGCCCGGTCAACACGGTGTTTCAGGATTACGCGCTTTTCCCGCATATGACGGTGGCAGAAAACGTAGCCTACGGGCTCACCGTGCGCGGCTCCAATGTCGCGCGTTCCGACATTCCCCGGCAGGTGGCCGACGTGCTCGAAATGGTCGGGCTGAGCCAGATGGGCGGCAAGCGTCCCGGCGCGCTTTCCGGCGGGCAAAAGCAGCGCGTGGCAATGGCGCGCGCGCTCATTCGCAAGCCGCGGGTGCTGCTTTTGGATGAACCGCTTTCGGCGCTCGATGTGAAACTGCGCGAGGTGATGCAGGTGGAGCTGAAGCGGCTGCACCGCGAATTGGGCATCACCTTCCTCATGGTCACGCATGACCAGACCGAGGCATTGGCGCTCTCGAACCGGATCGTGGTGATGGAGGCCGGGCGCATTCGCCAGATCGGCACGCCGAACGATCTTTATGATCGCCCGGCCACGCCCTATGTCGCCGATTTCATCGGGGCGACGAACCTGATCGAAGCCCGTTACGAGGGGCGCGAAGCCGACGTCGACGTGATTTCCCTGCCCGGTGGCGCGAAGCTGCGCCGCAAGACCTCGGGCAATGGGGGCTTCCACCCCGGCAGCGCAGTGCTGATCGGCATCCGGCCCGAACATCTGCACCCCGCCGCGGGCGACAATCTCTTGCAAGGCAAGGTGGTCGACACGCTGTTCCACGGCGACAGCATCCGGCTTGAATTCCTGCCCGATGGCGCGACGCAACCGGCCTTTGCGCAGCTCGCGCGCGGCTCCTCGCTTTGCGCCGATGCGCTGAGGCCGGGCCAACCGATCTGCTTTGCCGTGGCGCCCGAGAATGTGATGCTGTTCGCGAAGGTGGCGGCATGAGACGCCCGGCCTCTTCGATGCTGATGACGGCGGGGCTGTTCGCGCTGCCGCTCGGCTGGGCGCTGCTTTTGCTGATCGTGCCCTATGTGCTGATGATCGCGGTGGGCTTCTGGACCCGGCAATTCCCGCTTTTCGTGCCCGACTTCCAGTTCGGCAACTACGTCCAGCTGTTCTCGGACCCGCAATATACCACGGTGATCCTGCGCACGCTGAAAATCGCCGCGATGGTCACCACCTGTGCGCTGATCCTTGGCTACCCGCTCGCCTATTTCCTTGTTTTCACCATCCGGTCCGCCAAGCTGCGCAATCTCGTCTACATGGCGGTGATCGTGCCCTTGTGGGTCAGCTACCTGCTGCGCGCCTACACCTGGAAGATCATTCTGGGCACCGATGGCGCGCTCAATTCCGCGCTGATGTCGCTGGGGCTGATCGACGTTCCGCTGGATGCGTTCCTGTACAACCAGACGTCGATGGTGATCACGCTCACCTATATCTTCGTGCCCTTCATGGTGATGCCGATCTATGCGGTTCTTGAAAACATCCCCAAAGGTCTGATCGAGGCGTCCGAAGACCTTGGCATCGGGCCTTTGGGCACCTTTGTCCATGTGATCGCGCCGCTTTCGCTCGGCGGTGTCGTGGCCGGCGCGATGATGACCTTTTGCCTGAGCTTTGGCGATTTTGTCGCCCCGGTGCTGGTCGGCGGCCCCGATGGCACGATGGTGGCGAACCTTCTGCAAACCCAATTCGGCGCGGCGTTGAACTGGCCGCTGGGGTCTGCGCTCGCCACGCTCGTCCTGATCATGGTGCTGGTCATCCTTGGCCTCACCGGCTGGGCCGAACGCGCCTCGGCGCGCAATCTGCGATAGGGGGCGGCGATGAAACAGCTTTTGTGGTGGCAAAAGGGGATGGTCGGCTTCGTCTTTGGCGTGCTGGCGTTCCTCTACCTGCCGATCGTCGTTCTGGTCGTCTTTTCCTTCAACGACAGCAAGGTGACCTCCTTTCCGCTTTCGGGCTTCACATGGCATTGGTATCAGGCGGTTTTCGCCAATGCGCAGATGCTGACGGCGCTGAAAAACAGCCTGATCGTCGCGGTCTGTGCCACCGGGCTCACGCTGAGCATCGGCACGCTCGCCGCGCTGGCGCTCGACCGGCACACGTTTCCGGGCAAGGGGCTTTTCCGCAATGCGATCCTTTTGCCGCTCAGCCTGCCGGGGCTCGTGACCGGGATCGCGATGCTCAACTTCTACAAGCAGATCGGCATTCCCCAAAGCCTGACCGCGGTGGTGATCGGCCATGCGACAGCGCTTTTGGGCGTGGTGGTCAGTCAGGTCATGGCGCGGCTTGCCAAGACCGATCACCGGCAGCTTGAAGCCTCGGCCGATCTCGGCGCCGGCCCGGTCGAGACCTTCTTTCGGATCACCCTGCCCGCGATCCGGCCGGCAATCCTGGGCGCGGGGCTTCTCAGCTTCACGCTCAGCTTCGACGAGATCCCGGTGACCTATTTCCTCACCGGGCGCGACATCACCCTGCCGATCTACATCTATTCCACGCTGCGCCGTGGCATCACCCCCGAGATCAACGCCATCGGCTCGATGATCGTTCTGGTCTCGCTTCTGCTCATCATCCTCTCGGTCGGCCTGCTGCGCGACCGCAAATAACCCAGGGAGAAAATCATGAACGACTATACCTTGGCCTATTGGCAGGGGCTTGCCGAAAAGGTGAGCCTGCGCACCCGTCATTTCATCGGCGGCGAATATGCTGCCTCGGCCGATGGCCGCAGCTTCCAGACGATCAACCCCGCGAATGGCGCGGTGCTCGCAGAAGTGGCACGCGGCGGTCAGGCCGAGATCGACAAGGCCGTCTCCGTCGCCCGCAAGGTCTTTCGTTCCGGCGTCTGGTCCAAGATGGAGCCGCGCGAGCGGATGGCGGTGATGGAGAAATTCGCCGCGCTGATCGAGGCCCATGGTGAGGAATTTGCCATTCTCGACAGCCTCGACATGGGCAAGCCGGTGATGGACATGATGAACATCGACGTGCCCTTCTCGGCCACCACAATCAAGTTCTTCGGGGAATCGATCGACAAGTTCCACGGGCAGGTGACGGCCACGGCCAGCACGGCGCTGCATTACATCCTCAATCAGCCCTTGGGTGTTGTCGGCATCATCACACCCTGGAACTATCCGCTGATGATGGCGGCCTGGAAGATCGGCCCGGCGCTGGCCACCGGCAACTCGGTGGTGCTGAAACCGGCCGAGCAATCGCCGCTCTCGGCCTGCCTTCTGGCGGAACTCTTCATCGAGGCGGGCGGCCCGCCCGGCGTTTTGAACGTTGTCCAGGGGCTCGGCGAAGAGGCAGGCAAGGCGCTGGCTTTGCATATGGATGTCGACAAGATCGCCTTCACCGGCTCGACCGAGGTTGGCAAGCTTTTGATGATCTATGCCGGTCAGTCGAACATGAAGCGCGTGACGACCGAATGCGGCGGCAAGACCCCGCAGATCATTCTGGGGGACTGGGACGATCTTGATACCGTCGCCACCTATGCGGTGAACGGCATCTACGGCAATCAGGGCGAGGTCTGCAATGCGGGCTCGCGCATCCTTGTGGCCAAGGAGCTGCACGACGCCTTTGTCGAAAAGTTCATCGCCACCGCAAAGCAGAATTTTATCGTCGGCAACCCGCTTGATCCGGCGACGACGATGGGGCCCTTGGTCACCACCGAACAGCAGGCCCGGGTTCTGGGCTATATCGACAAGGGCCGTGCCGAAGGCGCGGTGCTGGCGCTTGGCGGCGGCACGCCCGCGACGCTTTCGAACGGCGCCTATGTGGAACCGACGCTTTTCACCGGGGTGAACAATGCGATGACCATCGCGCGCGAGGAAATCTTTGGCCCGGTCGGCACGATCATCCCGATCGACGGGCTCGAAGACGGGCTCGAGATCGCGAATGACTCGCCTTACGGCCTGGCCGCCTCGATCTGGACCCGCGATCTGACCAAGGCGCATACTTTCGGGCGCGACATGGAGGCGGGCGTGTGCTGGGTGAACTGCTTCGATCATGGTGACATGACCTCGCTTTGGGGCGGCTTCAAGCAGACCGGCAACGGCCGTGACAAGTGCTTCGAGGCGCTGGCGCAATACACCCAGACAAAATCGGTCTGGGTCAATCTTGGCTGAGGGTTCATGCCCCGCGCGTCCCGCTTGCGCGGGGCGCGCAAGCGTCACTCCAAGCCGCGGGAACGGGCCAAACCCAGCTCGGCCTGCTCTTCGCCACCGCGTTTCGACGTGATGTCAGGCGGAGACAGGCGGGGGACTTCCCTGGATCATGTGTCACGCGGATCGGACAAGGCTTGTGCCACCGCGAATGGCCCCGCCGCAGGCGGTCAGAGGGCGGAGAGGGGCTTTGTAAACAAGATCCACTCGCATGCATCAACCTGCCAATCGGCTTTCACGACCGGGCGACGGGCCACCTCCTGATAGCCTTTGGCCGCATAAAGGCGCAGCGCATCGTGATGCGTGTCTTCGGCGATCAGGCTGATGGCGCGGTGACCGGCGGCAGCGGCAACGGCCTCGGCATGGGCCAGAAGCGCGCTGCCGAGGCCCCGGCCACGAAACGCGGCATAGCTGGCCAGAACGTTCAGATACCACGCCCCGGGCGCAAGCGCCTCAAGCTCCAGCAACGGCACGAAGATCGCCGGCGTGCCCGGATCAATCGGGCCGGGCTCTTCTTCGGCGGCATAGCCCAGCAAACAGGCGGCAACCTCGCCATCGAGCTCGGCAACCCAGGCGTTGCGGTACGAAAAATTCCCCGTCTCCCGTGCGGCGCGCTCCCGCCCGAGGGCCCAAGGGTCGCCATCCGGGCCAACCGTCTTGCGCCAGAAATGCAGCGGCAAGTCATCGGCTGCCATATTGATGAAGCGCACCAGATGGTCGGCATCCGACGCTTGTGCCGCACGAATTTCCATGATCGTTTCCTGCCCTGTCAGCCTTCGCCACGCGCTTTTGTTTTGACCGATTTCCCGCAGGCTCGCCAGCCCCTTCGCCGATCGCAGAGCCCTGCGGGGATCATCTGGCTTGCGCTGCGCCCGGCTGCCGCCTACCAAGTGCCCTGAGCGATAACGCGCATCATGAGGACAGATATGAGCACCACGGTTTTCCGCTTTCCCGCACCGGGGCCGGAGCCCATCACCACCGATCTGGCCGGGTGGGTCAAGGTCGAGGGCAATCCGACGATGCGTTACTGGGTTCAGCACAGCTCGCTTGATGGCAGCATGATCTCGGGCACCTGGGAGGCAACCCCCGGCACTTGGCATGCGAGCTACGAGTTTTACGAATTCGTCCACCTGATCGAAGGCCGCATCACCATCACCCCCGACGGTGGCGCCCCGATCACGCTGGTGCCAGGCGATGCCTTCACCGTTGAGCCGAGCTTCAAAGGCACCTGGGTCATCGAAGAACCCGTGCGCAAGCACTTCGCCATCAAGCTGAAATAAGGCGGAGTTCTGCCGCACATGTCTCGCGAGCGTTTCATCTCGTGAAGCCAGCGGGGTCGCTGGCTGTCACGCGCAGCCCCCCCCCGACCGACAAGACCAGGGCCTCGCCCGGCAACAACCGGGCGCTCACCAATTGCTGCAATCCAGACCGGCCTGACGATGAAGGTGCTGATCGGCTGGACCGCGCGGCGCGAGCAGGCCCGGAAGGTCACCCTCCCCTGCCGGGGATCGGACGGGCCGTTGCACCTGTGGGTCGAGCGCCGGGCCTCAAGGTCGAGGGCCGGGCGCGTGACCGGAAGCGGATCAAAACCCGTCCGGGGACTGTTTTCCCGAGGCACACGGGAGATCCGCGACGCCGTCCTGAACCGCTTCACCGCGCGTTCCCCGCGTCTGCGCGGCCAGAGCTTTGGCCTGCCCGAGGCAAGCGGCGCGGCGCGGCGGCATCATCCGCTCAGAGCCGCAAAGCGAGGGATCGGGAAAGGCCCTTGGCCTGCGGCTCCCCCACGGATATTTGAGCAAAATCAAAAAACAGCGGCGGGCTTCGACTTTGTCCAAATATCCCGGGGTGAATTGCCCCGCAGGGGCAAGAGGGGCAGCGCCCCTTTTCTCGTGCCGCTCCCCGCGCTAGGTTTGGCCCAAAGGAGAGCACCATGCGCCAGACCTGTATCCTGATCGGAGCCCCTGTCGACAGCGGGCAAAAACGGGCGGGGTGCCTGATGGGCCCGGCCGCCTACCGCGTGGCGGGGCTTGCCGAGGCGCTGACAACGCTCGGCCATGAGGTGATCGACCGGGGCGATGTCGCGCCGGTGCCGCATGCCCCGATGACGCATCCAAATCCCGCCGTGCATCATCTGGCCGAAACGCTCGGCTGGACCGAGGCCCTGGCGCAGGCCGGGCGCGCGGCAGCCGCCGAAGGTTTTCCGATTTTTCTCGGCGGCGATCACTCGCTGTCGCTCGGCTCGGTCGCGGGGGTGGCCGCGCATGCCAAGGCTTTGGGGCGTCCGCTGTTTCTGCTCTGGCTCGATGCGCACACCGACTTTCACACCCCGCAAACCACCGAATCGGGCAATCTCCACGGCACGCCGGTGGCCTATATCTCGGGCCGTACGGGCTTTGAGATGTTCCCCCCCTTCCCCGCGCCGATCCCGGGAAACCAGATCTGCATGCTCGGCATCCGCTCGGTCGATGAGGCCGAGCAGCGCGCGCTGATCCCCGAAGAGGTGGAAATCGCCGATATGCGCGTGCTGGACGAGCGCGGCATTGGCGCCCCCTTGCGCGAATTTCTGGCCAAGGTGGCGGCGGCGGACGGTCTGCTCCATGTCTCGCTCGATGTCGATTTTCTCGATCCCTCGATCGCGCCCGCCGTCGGCACCACCGTGCCCGGGGGCACCACCTTCCGTGAGGCGCATCTGGTGATGGAGCTTTTGCACGAATCCGGGCGCGTCACCTCGCTCGACCTTGTCGAGCTGAACCCGTTCCTTGACGAGCGCGGGCAGACGGCGCGGCTGATGGTGGACCTTGTCGCCTCGCTGATGGGGCGCAAGGTGTTTGACCGTCCGACCCGGCAGTTTTGATCAGCTCTTGCCCATCAACTCGGCGAGCGCGGCATTCTCGGGCGCGGCAAGCGGGGGCGGGGGCGGGCGATTGCGGAAGTGATAGGCCTCGCGCGCGCCGAAATAGAAGCCGACGATCGCGCCCAAAAGCCACCAGAGCGGCTCGGGCACCTGATCAAGCCCCCTCATGCGCACGCCAAACCCCGCCGGGTCCACCATCGCATAGACGAAAAGCCCGAGTGTGCCGAGCGCGAGCAGGGGGCGCGGCAGGCGGTTGAGCCCGTTCACGAAGCGGTCGAACAGCCCCGGCCGCGCATATTGAAACTCTGCGCCATGTTCATCGAGCGCGGCGAGATGGGCCGCCGCCTCGGCCTCAAGCCGTTTTGTGGCATTGGGCATGAACACCTCGGCCACCGAGGTCACGGCCCCGCCGATTGCGGCGGACGCCGCGGGGCTGCCCAGAACCTTGCCGATCACCCCCATTGTGCCACCCGCGCGTGATGCTGCGCCGCGCTCAGATGGAAGCGCGGCGAGATGAATTCCTCGGCGCGCAGAATCCAGCCGCCCTTGCCGCCGCGCCGGGTGGTGGCATATTTGCGGCTCGCCGGGCGACGGTCTGCAAGCGCATAGTAATAGTTGCGCCGCGCGATCCCGTAAGCATCCGCAAAAAGCACCGGGTCGGGCGCCGCAGCCGCGCGCGCCGCGGCCACCGTTTGCGGGCCGATCACCCCATCAACCCCAACCTTCTGGCCCATCCGCCCGAGCAATTCTTGCAAGATGCGGATCGCCTGTGCGCCGGCATTCACCTGCATGTCGAACACGGAAGGCTGCACCGCCTGCGGCAGCAGGTCGATCTTCGGGCCGTGGAAATAGTGTTTCACGAAAATCTCGACCGCCTGATCGCGGCTGAGCCTGCGCAGATCGCGCGCATCCACCTTGCCGTCGCCGGTCAGGTCCCGCCCGAGCCGCTTGAGCGTGGCAAGCGTCACGCCGTGCTGCGTTGCGCCCCCCGGATCATCGGGGTCATTCACATAGCCCCCCTCGCGGGCGACGATTTCCCTTGCGATGTCTTCAACAGATTTCATGCCGCTCCCCATGTCAGAGGGGAAAGGCTCGCGAAATCAGATTAACGGCGCGATGCGGGAGCGCGCGCTCAGCTGTTCGGGTCGCGGTAAACGCCCTGCTCTTTCAGCGCGTCGGTCACTTCCTTGGGCATGTAATTCTCATCGTGCTTGGCGAGAATTTCTTTCGCCACGAACACGCCATCGACCATCGAGCCGGTGCCGACCATGCCCTTGCCCTCGCCAAAGAGGTCGGGCAGCACACCGGTGAACTGCACCGGGATCGTGGCGCCGCCATCGGTGACGGCGAAGGTCACAGTCTCGCCCTGCCCGCGCTGGAGTGTGCCTGCCTCGACCAGACCGCCAAGCCGGAACACCTCACCGGGGTTGGGCGGTTCGGCTGCAATCTGCGAGGGCGCGCGGAAGAAGTTGATACCGTCGCGCATGCCATAGCCGATCAGCGCGGTGGAAAGCGCCAGCGCCACCCCGGCCACGGCCAGCACCTGAATGCGCCGCTTTTTCTTGAGGTTCTTCATCGCGATTCCTCCGCGTCCGTTCGCGCCGGGATCAAAGGCACATATGGGAGAGATATTCCCTGACCGAGATCAAGGAAAGACCGGTGCGAGCATCAGCCCCATCGTTTCGGGGAGCCCCAGCATCAGGTTGGCGTTTTGCAGCGCCTGCCCCGAGGAGCCCTTGGTGAGGTTGTCGATCGCCACGGTCACCAGCGCGCGGCCCGGCAACCGGTCGCCCGTCACGCCCAGATGCACGAAGTTCGATCCCGCAACAGAGCGGGTCGAGGCGAGCTGGCCGAAGGGCAGCACCTCAAGGAACACCTCCTCGCTGTAGCGTGCCGCCAGCGTGGCGTGAATTTCCTCAGCATTCCCGCGCACATAGACGGTGCCCAGAATGCCGCGGTTGAACGGCATCAGATGCGGGGTGAACTGCACCAGCACCGGGCGCCCCGCGATCTTGGAGAACTCCTGATCGAACTCGCCCAGATGCCGATGCTTGCCGCCCGCCGAATAGGGCATGGTGCCGCCCGAAAGCTCGGCATGCAGAAGGTTTTCCTTCAGGCTGCGGCCCGCGCCCGAAACCCCCGCCTTGAGGTCGATCACGATCTCGTCAAGGTCGATCACGCCCGCCGCAATCAGCGGGCGCAGCGCATATTGCCCGGCCGCGGCGTTGCAGCCGGTGCCCGCGCAAAGCCGCGCGCCCCGGATCTCGTCGCGGTAAAACTCGGTCAGCCCGTAAACGGCTTCCTGTTGCAGATCCACCGCGGCATGGGGCTTGCCATACCACTTTTCGTATTCCGCCGGGTCGCGCAGCCGAAAGTCGGCGGAAAGATCGACCACCTTGAGATCGCGCGGCAGCTCCTTGATCACCGCCTGCGAGGTGGCATGCGGCAGCGCGCAAAAGGCAAGATCAACCGCCGCGAAATCAATTTCCTCGATCTTGCACAGATCCGGCAGGCCGAGGTGGCGCAGATGCGGAAACACCTCGCCCATCTTCATCCCCGCCTTTCGGTCCCCCGAAAGCGCCACGATCTCCAGTTCCGGGTGGGTGGCGATGATCCGCACAAGTTCGGCGCCGGTATAGCCCGAGGCCCCGAGGATGGCGATTTTCTGGGTCATGATGGTCTCCGCGGTTGTGGCCCTGTCCTGCCTCAGGCTAACTTCTCACGCAAGCAAACTTTGCATGAGGACGGCAATGGCGAAGGCGTGGCATTATGCCTGGCAGGGCAAATCCGAGGGGCCGGTCGATGCGCCGATGATGGGCGATCTGATCCGCGCGGGCCGCGTGCGGGCGGAAACGCTGGTCTGGTCGGAGGGCATGGGCGAATGGGAGCGCGCCGATCAGCACTTCCCCTTTGCCAAACCCCTGAGCCCCGAGCCGCTCGCGGGCCCGCCGCCTCTGGGCAACGCCGCCCCGCCCCTTCACGGCGCCCCGCCCCATCACAGCGCGCCGGCACGCAGCTTTTTGGAGGCGGTGCAGGTCTGTTTTCAGAAATATGCCACCTTCCGGGGCCGCGCGAGCCGGTCGGAATACTGGTTCTTTCAGCTTTTCATCCTGCTGGGCACCCTGCTCACCTCGCTTCTGGAGGGCGGCATGGGCCGCGACGGTCAGGTGATCAGCGGGCTCTTCTCCTTGGCAACCTTCCTGCCCAGCCTCTCGGCTGCGGTGCGCCGGTTGCATGACACGAACCACTCGGGCTGGTGGATCGGCGCCTTTTATCTGTCGTTGATCCCGGTGTCGCTCGTGGTCGGCTTCATCGCGGCCTCGCTCACCCCGCATGGAAGCGAAAGCGCGATCCTCGGCGTCGTCACCGTCGCGCTCGCCGTGCTCGCGCTGGCCTACACGATCCTGATACTGGTGTTTCTCGTCAGCCGCGGCACGCCGGGGCCGAACCGCTTCGATCAAGCGGCCTCAAAACGGATCGGCTGACGCAAGAACTGCGTTGCATGCACCGAAACCGAGGCCGGATCGCCCGTGGTCAGGTATTTGGAAACCGTGCCCGTGCCCAGAAAGGCGGGCCGCCGGGCAAGATAGTCGCTCAGGCTCTCGGCCACGAGATTGGCCTGGCTGTAAACTTTCACCTGAGGCCCGAGCGCTTCCTGAAAGGCGTCTTGCATCAGCGGATAATGCGTGCAGCCAAGGATCGCCGCCTCGGGGTGGGGCATGCGCCGCTTCAGCGCCTCGACATGGCTTTTCACCAGCGCCTCGGCGAGAATTTCATCCCCCGCCTCGATCGCATCCACCACACCGCCGCAGGGCTGCGCCTCCACATCAACGCCAATCGCGCGATACGCCAACTCGCGCTGAAACGCGCGGCTCGCCACCGTCGCGGGCGTGGCAAACAGCGCCACATGCTTGACCGCCACTTCGCGCGGGGGCGAGTTGTCCCCCCATTTGCGCTCGGTCAACGCTTCGATCATCGGCACAAACACCCCAAGCACGCGCTTGTCTTTCGGGATCCAATGCTCCTGCATGCGCTTGAGCGCGGCGGCCGAAGCGGTGTTGCAGGCAAGGATCACCAGATCGCAGCCCTCCTCCCACAGCCGCTCGACTCCCTTGCAGGTCAGGTTGAAAATGTCATCTGCGTCGCGCACCCCGTAGGGCGCATGGGCATTGTCGCCATAATAGACAAAGGCCACATCGGGCAGCCGGTGCGAGACCGCACGATGCACGGTCAGCCCGCCGAGCCCACTGTCGAACACTCCAACCGCCATCCCTGCCTCCCTCTCGCCGCCGTTCAAGCGGCCCTCTCTTCGGTTCTAAGCCTCTAGCCCACGGAAATAAACGCCTTTTGCGTGCACGAACGCGACAGCGCTGCCTCAGACGGTGCAGATCCGCCGCGGCCAGAAAAAAGTTTGGGCGCTAACAGAGAATTTGAGTGAAAGTCATTTGTTAAGACCAGAGGGTTTAGGTATGCAGCGAACGCAAGACTGCTATGAACGGGTGCCGACGTGAACGGAATGGACTGGGACAAATTGCGAATCTTTCATGCGGTGGCCGATGCCGGCTCACTGACCCATGCCGGAGACGCATTGCACCTGTCGCAATCCGCCGTGAGCCGACAGATCCGCGCGCTGGAAGAATCCCTCGGCACGACGCTCTTCCACCGCCATGCCCGCGGCCTGATCCTGACGGAGCAGGGCGAGCTTCTGTTCGACGCCACCTCGACAATGGCGAAAAAGCTCGATTCCGCCGCCGCGCGGATTCGCGACAGCGAAGAAGAGGTGTTTGGCGAATTGCGCGTCACCACCACTGTCGGCTTTGGCACGATGTGGCTCGCGCCGCGGTTGGTGAAGCTTTACGAGCGCTACCCGGAGCTGAAAATCGACCTTCTGCTTGAGGAGCGGGTGCTCGACCTGCCAATGCGTGAGGCCGATGTGGCGATCCGCATGAAGGAGCCCGCGCAGGCCGACCTGATCCGCAAACGGCTGCTCAACATCCGCATGCGGCTTTATGCAACGCCCGAATACCTCGCCCGCGCGGGCCGCCCCGAACGGCTGGCCGACATGGGCACGCATCGGCTGATCTGCCAGAACCCGGCCACGCCGCAGGTGCAGGCGGGCGCGCAGCTCACCCAAAGCGTGATGGCGCAGGGCGTGCATTCAACGCTGATGGTGAACAACTACTTCGGCGTGTTGCAGGGCGTGCTGAACCATGTTGGCGTTGGCGTTCTGCCCGATTACCTGACCGCCGATTTCCCGCTTCTGGAGCGCGTGCTGCCGGAAATCGAATCGGTCGAGGTTCCGGTCTTCCTTGCCTACCCGGAAGAGTTGCGCTCCTCGCGCCGGGTCAACGCGTTTCGCGACTTCGTTCAGGAAGAGATCCTCGCCTACCGCCGCGCCCAGACCGGCGAGGCGGCGCTGGACTGAGGCGACAGCGCCGCCCCCCATCGCATCCCGGGAGCATTGCAGCCAAAGCCATGCCGCATGCGCATGGCGGCCATGCTGCAGTTGCGGCGCGTTTCCCCTTGAACGGTTTTCATTCTGCCCATAAATCAGGCTTCGAAGGCGGTCACCTGAGGAAACTCTGATCACCTTCTACCTCCCTGTTGGACTAAGGCCGAGCTTGTCTCGGCCCTTTTTTTATCCGGCAAGGCTCCCGCCCCCGCCAAATGCGCCGATCTCGCCGCCGCGCCCAGATCGCTGGCCTTTTCGTATCGCGCCCCTTTCCCCGCAGGCCCACATGCACTAAGGGAAACGCAACGAGCCGATGCCGGAGGAGCCGATGACCGAGCCGCAAATCACCCCCGACCTGATTGCCGCCCACGGGCTCAAGCCGGATGAATACGAGCGCCTTCTGGAAATCCTCGGTCGCGCGCCGAGCTTTACCGAGCTTGGCATCTTCTCGGCGATGTGGAACGAGCATTGCTCCTACAAATCCTCGAAAAAATGGCTGCGCACGCTGCACACCACCGGGCCGCAAGTGATCTGCGGGCCGGGCGAGAACGCGGGTGTGGTCGACATTGGCGACGGGCAGGCGATCATCTTCAAGATGGAGAGCCACAACCACCCGAGCTACATCGAGCCGCATCAGGGCGCGGCGACCGGCGTGGGCGGCATCCTGCGCGATGTCTTCACCATGGGCGCGCGCCCGATTGCGGCGATGGACAGCCTTTCCTTTGGCGTGCCGAGCCACCCCAAAACCCCGCATCTGGTGAAAGGCGTGGTCGAGGGCGTGGGCGGTTACGGCAACTGTTTTGGCGTGCCCAACGTCGGCGGCGAAGTGCGCTTCCACCCCTCTTATAACGGCAACTGCCTTGTGAACGCCTTTGCCGCGGGCCTCGCGCAGACCGACAACATCTTCTACTGCGCCGCCTCGGGCGTCGGCATGCCGGTGGTTTACCTTGGCGCCAAGACCGGGCGCGATGGCGTCGGCGGCGCCACCATGGCCTCGGCGGAGTTCGACGACACGATCGAAGAGAAACGCCCGACCGTGCAAGTCGGCGACCCCTTCGTGGAAAAATGCCTGATGGAAGCCTGCATGGAGCTGATGCAGACCGATTCCGTCATTTCGATTCAGGACATGGGCGCCGCGGGGCTGACCTGCTCTGCCGTCGAGATGGGCGACAAGGGCGGGCTTGGGATCAAGCTCAATCTCGATGCGGTGCCGCAGCGCGAGGCGCGCATGACCGCCTATGAGATGATGCTCTCCGAGAGCCAGGAGCGGATGCTCATGGTGCTCAAACCCGAGAAAGAGGCGGAAGCCCGCGCGATCTTCGAGAAATGGGATCTCGATTTCGCCATCGTTGGCGAGACCATCGCCGAGGATCGCTTCCTCATTCTGCACGGCAATGAGGTGAAGGCGGATATCCCGCTCTCCAAGCTCTCGTCCGCCGCGCCCGAATATGACCGTCCCTGGGTGCCGACGCCCGCCGCCGCGCCGCTTGAGGCCCTGCCCGAAATCACCCCCATCGCGGCGCTCAAGGCGCTGATCGGCTCGCCCAACTATGCGGCGAAAAACTGGGTGTTCGAACAATATGACACGCAGGTGATGGCCGATACCGTGCGCCGCCCCGGCCTTGGCGCGGGTGTGGTGCGCATCCACGGCACCAATAAGGCCGTGGCCTTCACCTCCGATGTAACGCCGCGCTACGTGAAGGCGAACCCGGTCGAGGGCGGCAAGCAGGCGGTGGCCGAGGCGTACCGCAATCTTTGCGCCGTCGGCGCGCTGCCGCTGGCCACCACCGACAACATGAACTTCGGCAACCCCGAAAAACCCGAGATCATGGGCCAGTTCGTTGGCGCCATTCAGGGCATCTCCGAGGCTTGCCGGGCGCTCGACTTCCCGATCGTGTCGGGCAACGTCTCGCTTTACAACGAGACCGACGGCTCCGGCATCCTGCCCACCCCGACCATCGGCGCGGTGGGGCTTTTGACATCGCTCGACGAACTGATCGGCGGCCTGCCTGCGGATGGCGACATCGCGCTCCTGATCGGCACCACCGCGGGGCATCTTGGCCAGTCGGCGCTGGCCGCCGAGGCCTTTGGCATCGAGGCGGGCGACGCGCCTGCGGTCGATCTTGCCGCCGAGCGCAAGCACGGTGAGTTCCTGCGCGCCCAGGGCCGGTGCGTGCATGGCGCGAGCGATCTCGCCGATGGCGGGCTCGCGCTTGCCGCCTTCGAAATGGCCGAAGCCGCGGGGCTTGGCATCCAGCTGGATGAAGCCGCGATTGACCAACTCTTCGGGGAAGATCAGGCGCGCTATCTCGTGGCCTGCGACGAGGCCGGGGCGCAAGCGCTCGAAGCCGCCGCCGCCGCCGCCGGGGTGCCCGTTGAACGCGTTGGCGTGTTTGGCGGGGCCGAGGTGATTTTCGGCACCGACCGCGCCCCGATGGCCGATCTGTCCAGCCTCTATCGCACCGCATTCGCCGCGGCGGTGGCCGGCTGAGGCGGGCGGATGGCCCATCTCCCTTCGATTGCGCTTCTCGTCGGGGCGCATAAAACCGCCTCGACGCATCTGCAAACAACGCTGCTTTCGGTGCGCGAGCGGCTCGCCGAAGAGGGCGTGGGCGTGGTTGGCCCGCGCG
Source organism: Rhodobacter lacus (assembly GCF_042683065.1). Classification (NCBI taxonomy): domain Bacteria; kingdom Pseudomonadati; phylum Pseudomonadota; class Alphaproteobacteria; order Rhodobacterales; genus Rhodobacter; species Rhodobacter lacus. The sequence continues at coordinate 48,866 of NZ_JBHUIX010000011.1, forward strand.
AGGTGCGGGAGTTCCTGCGCCCCGCGATGCAGCCGGAAAACCGCTCGCTGCCCGAAGTCGTGGCCCTTGCCCGCGCGGCACTCTCCCAGCTTTGCCCCGGCGCGCGCCATGTCGTGGTGATGGAAGAGAACACGCTCGGCGTGACCACCCGCAACTTGCTTCTGGGCGATGGCGGGCTCATTTATCCGTTCGCGACCCGGCGCCTGCGCGAGGCGCTGGCCTGTTTCAATGGCGCCGAGGTGCGGGTGGGACTGGCGATCCGGGACCCCGCCCGCTTTCTGCCCTCGTGCTGGAGCGAGCATCTGCTGATTGCCCCCTGGCAGCCGTTTCGAAGCTATGTTGCGGGGATTCCGCCCGATCTGCCGCGCTGGCTGTGGCTGACCAACCGGATGCTGCAAGCGACGGATGATCTGACGATCTGGACCTATGAGGATTATCCGGCGGTGCTGCCGCAGATCATCGACTGGGCCACCGGGCTCAAGGGCTTTGGCGCCACCGTAACCCCTTATGAGCTGGAGCCCCGCCCCGGGCTCAGCCAGCGCGCCGCCGAGATCGTGCATGCGCGCATGGCCGAAGACCCGGGGCGCGATCACAAGATGGTGTTGCGCCGCGCCCGCCGCGCCGCGCCGATCGGGCCGGACAATCCGCGCTTTGCCCCCTGGACGCCGGACGAGCTGGCCCTTTTTGCAGACAGCTACGCCGAAGACCTGCTCGAACTCGCCACCGCCTCGCCGGTGCGCTGGCTCACCCCGGCGCTGCGCTGAACCTCCGCGCGGCCACGGCGGGCGCGCCACTTGGCACGGCCCGCCCTCTTGCGCCCGCGCATCCCTCTTGCCGCACCCGGCCCCGCCCCCTAAATTGAAGCAGCAACAAGGAGTGCCCCATGCCGATGGAAGCCACTGACATCGAAGCCCTGATCCGTGCGGGCTTCCCCGATGCGAAGATCACCATCACCGATCTCGCCGGTGACGGAAATCACTGGGGGGCCGAGGTGATCGACGCCTCCTTCAAGGGCATGAACCGGGTGCAGCAGCAACGCGCCGTTTTCGCCGCGCTCAAGGGGGCGATGGACGGGCCGGATGCGCCGCTGCATGCGCTCGCGCTGACCACCAAGGCGGAATGACCCGCCCCTCCCCGCCTGACCAGAAGGACATCACCATGAGCGCGATCGACAAGATCAAGGAAGACATCGAAACCAACGATATCGTTCTTTACATGAAGGGCACTCGCGAGATGCCGCAATGCGGGTTTTCGAGCCGCGTGGCGGGGGTGCTCAACTACCTTGGCGTCACCTACAAGGACGTGAACGTGCTCGCCGATGCAGAGGTGCGTCAGGGCATCAAGGATTTCTCCGACTGGCCGACGATCCCGCAGCTTTATGTGAAGGGGGAGTTTGTGGGGGGCTGCGATATCGTCACCGAGATGACGCTCTCGGGCGAGCTCGACAAGCTCTTTGACGACAAGGGCATCGCTTATGACAAGGGCCGCGCCGACCAGATCCGCGCCGCCAACGCCTGACCCGCCGCCCAAGCGGCACCGGTTCCAGCAGTGCAAAAGGCCCCGCAGCTGCGGGGCCTTTTCATCTGCAAGGCCCTCTCAGCACGCGCGATAGCCCATGGAGATGAGCTGCGCGCCCGAAATCTCGAAATAGCCCCGGATCATGTAGCGCCCGGTCGTCATGTACCAGGTTTTCAGCGGCTCGCGGTAACTGCGCGCCATCTCTCGCGACCAGTATTCAAACTTCTCGGGCGCGACCGGATCGCCGCTCCGGCTCGGCCCGTGAAAGCCGAACACCGCCCGCGGCGCAACGCAGGCATTGGGCAAGCCCAGATACATCGTGCAGGCCGAAATGCAGGTGCCCCGCAGTTCGACCCGCTGGCCCGATGCCCGCAGCCGCTCGATTTCCTGACGTCGCGCGGCGAGATAGCCACCAATATCGGATTTGATCACCAGCGCCGGGCGGGCGGTGGCAAGGATGATATCCTGCGCCTCTGTCGCCCCCGTCGGAAAGCCGATCATCCCCATGAGCGCGATGCCGCGCAGCCCCGAGCGCGACGACCGGCATAACCGGCCCCACAGGCGAATGGCCTGCTTTTTCATGTCGTTTACCCCTTCGTTCCCACGTCGGGGCGTGGCTTTCATCCACCTGCATCCCGACACCCGCGAGCAGAGAACAACATTGGGGTTAAAGTGTGGTGTTACCGGGCGCTCCGGCGCCCGATCTTCGCTTCAAACTTGAGAAAAATAGGGCAGATTGGCCCCGGCACGGCGGGGCCGGGCGGCTCAGAGCCGCGCGAAGAACGGGTCCACGTCCCAATAGGCGATCAGATCGCGCGCCTTCTCGCACTTCATGTCAAGCAATTGCATGGCATAGACATCCATCGAGATCAGCGCCGCGAGCCGATAGCCCTGCATCGCCGCATCACGCACCGGGCTGGTCTTGGTGAAGGAGCTTTCAATCGCAGACGCGGCAGAGACAAGCGCAAAGCCCAGTTCAAGCGGCGGCTCATCGGGCCAGCGGTCGACCATCTCGCGCACAAGGCTGCGCCATGCGTCATCGCTGCGCATCAGACGCTCGATGGCATAGGCCACCCTCTCCTCGATTCGCAAAGACATCACGGTCATCGTCACCTCGATCCGTCCACCAATCGCAATTCCGGCCAATCTGCAATGGCCTCGGTGCAGTTTTCCCCAGTTTCGATGCCGCAGCGCGCGGCATCAAGAGCTCATTGCGGGCCGTGCCCCCGTTGAAGCCCGGCGTTGCACAGGCTAGCCTGTGCGCAACCAGCCACGGGCCCGAAATGACCAATCCCCATACTCGCAACTCCGGCACTGCCCTCACCCCCGCTTGGTTCGAGGACATTGCCGTCAACACGCCCGCCACCGAAACGCGTGCCGCCCGCCTCGGGGCGCGCCGTCCACTCAAAGGGGCATGGCGCGCCGCCTGGCTCGTCAACGCGATCCGCTGCATGGATCTGACCACGCTTGCGGGAGACGACACTCCGGCGCGGGTCACAAGGCTCTGCGCCAAGGCCCGCCGCCCGCTGGCCGAACCGGTGCTGGAAGCCCTCGGGCTCGACCGGCTGACCACCGCCGCCGTCTGTGTTTACCCTACCATGGTTCGTTCGGCTGTGCGTGCGCTCGATGGGTCAGGCGTTCCCGTCGCTTCCGTAGCAACCGGATTCCCATCGGGATTAATGCCGCTACCTTTAAGGTTAGAGGAAATCCGCTATGCCGTTGGCGAGGGCGCGGCAGAGATCGACATTGTGATCACCCGCGCCCATGTGCTGCGCGCCGACTGGGCCGCGCTCTACGACGAGATCGCGGCGATGCGTGAGGCTTGCGGCAGCGCGCATCTGAAGGCGATCCTTGCCACCGGCGATCTGCAAACGCTTTCCAATGTCTACAAGGCCTCGATGGTGGCGATGCAGGCGGGGGCCGATTTCATCAAGACCTCGACCGGCAAGGAAACGGTGAATGCAACGCTGCCGGTGTCGCTCACCATGGTGCGGGCCTTGCGCGATTATGGCGCGCGCACCGGCGTGCGGATCGGCTTCAAACCTGCGGGCGGGATGAAAACAGCCGCCGATGCGCTGGCCTGGCAGATCCTGATGAAGGAAGAGGTGGGGCGCGACTGGCTCACGCCCACGCTGTTCCGCCTTGGCGCCTCCTCGATGCTCGGCGCAATCGAAATGGCGCTCGAGACCCATGTCACCGGCCGCCATGCCGCCAGCCACCGCCACGCGCTTGCCTGAGGAAAAGATGCCTTCCGTGACCGACATCCTCGACACAATGGACTATGGCCCCGCCCCCGAGGCGCCCGAAGAGGCCCTCTCCTGGCTTGGCCTCCACAGCCCGTTTGGCCATTTCATCAACGGCGCCTTCACCGCGGCAGGCCCGGGCTTTGCGAGCCTGAACCCGGCCACCGGGGCGGTGCTCGCCGAAGTCTCGCAAGCGGGCGCGCGCGACGTGGCCGCCGCCACCGCCGCGGCGCGCGCCGCAGCCCCCGGCTGGGCGGCGCTTCCCGATCATGCGCGGGCCACGGCCTTGATGGCGCTCGCCCGGACCTTGCGCAAACGGCAGCGCTTCTTTGCGCTCCTCACCGCGCTTGATACCGGCACGCCCTTTGCCGATGTGATCGAGACCGATCTTCCGCGTGCGATCCGGGATTTTGCCCACGCCGCCGGGCGTGCCGAAACGCGCACGACCGACTTTCTGGGCCGGGCGCCCTTTGGGTGTGTGGGCCTTGTGTTGCCGGGCGACCTGCCCTTGCCAATGCTCACCGGCCATCTTGCTCTGGCGCTCGCGGCCGGTGCAACCGTGGTGGTCAAACCCTCCGAGCACAGCCCGCTCTGCGCGCTCGCCCTTGCCGCGCTGTGCACCGAGGCGGGCCTGCCGCCGGGCGTGGTCAATGTGATCACCGGTGACGGCGCGACAGGCGCAGCCCTTGCCCAGGCCGATATTGACGCCCTCACCTTCGTGGGCCGCGCCGAGACTGCGCGCGGCCTGCGCCTCGCCATGGCGGGGTCGGGCAAGGCGCTGAGCCTCGCGCTGCATGGCAAGTCGACCCATATCGTCTTTGCCGATGCCGATCTTGACGCCGCTGTCGAAGGGGTGGTGGAGACTGTCTGGTGCCGCACCGGAGCCTTTGCCCCCGTGGGCGGGCGCCTTCTCGTGGCAGAGGCGGCGCTCGATTGCTTCACCGAAAAACTGGTCGAGCGCATGGAGCGGCTGACCCTTGGCGACCCGCTTGACGGCGGCACGGATCTCGGCGCGCTCTTGCATCCGGGGCGGCGTGATCAGGTGCAGGCGCGGGTGAGCGAAGCGCGCGCCGCGGGCGCATCGCTGGTGCAGCCCGAGATGGCGCTGCCGGCCGCCGGCGCATTCTGCCCGCCGGTGCTGCTTTTGGGCACAGAGCCCGCCAACCCCTCCTACAGCGCCGAGATCCCCGGCCCCGTGGCAACGCTCACAAGCTTCCGCACCCCTGCCGAAGCGCTTGAACTTGCCAACAGTTTCCGCACCGGTTTGGCGGCCACGATCTGGACCGAAAACACCACCCTCGCGCAGGAGATCGCGCAAGAGGTCATCGCCGGGGTCGTCGGGATCAACACCCCGCCCCGTGCCGATGCGGCAGCCCCCGCAGGCGGAATGCGCGAAAGTGGCGCCGCGCGGATGGGCGGAGCCGCGGGCCTCAAAAGCTTCCTGCAACCCTCGCCGGTGCCCGGCTGTGCCGAGCCCGCCGCCTCTGGCGGTGGCGCATCGCAGGCCGCGGCGGTCGACACGGCGGTGAGCGCAGCCCTCAAGGCGAGCGGCTGGGGCAAGAAGAGTGCCACTTCCCGCGCCGAGACGCTTTATGCGCTTGCCGAAGCGCTCGCTTCACGCGCCGACGCGCTCGCGGCCAAGCTCTCTGCCGCGGGCCATGACCCGGAACACGCCACGCAAGCGGTTGCGCTTGCCTTCCGCGTTGCCGCCCTCGCCGACCGTGCCACGGGCGAAAGGATCGCAGCACAGGCCAAAACGCTCACCCTGACACAGCAAGCGCCTTTGGGCGTGATCGGCATCGCCTGCCCGACAGCGCAGCCGGTCCTCGGCTTTGCCGCGCTGGTGCTGCCCGCGCTCGCGATGGGCAACAGTGTCGTCGCGCTCCCCGCGCCGCCGCTTGCCGATTTGGCCGGCCTTGTCCATGGCGCCGGTCTGCCCGCCGGGGCACTCACCCTGATCTCCGGCCCGCGGGATGACTTGGCCGGCACCCTCGCGCGCCACGATGGGGTTGACGCCCTCTGGTATGCCGGAACCGCCGCGGGCGCCGCGGGCGTCACACGCGAAAGCACCGGCAACCTCAAGGCGCTCTGGTGCCCGACCGAGCGCGACTGGAGCGCACAACCGCTCTCCGAAACGCTCGAACAGGCGGTGCAGATCAAAACGATCTGGGCCCGCTACGGCGCATAAGAAAGCCGCGTCCCAACGGGCGCGGCTTTCCTTTTGTCGCGATGCAATCCGGCTGTCCGGGGCTCTGCCCCCCCCGGATCAGCGCTTGGTCAGATCATCAAACTTGTCACGGGCACGGCCACCATATTCCTCGGCCTTGTCCGTCACATCTTCGATCACATCCGCCACGTCTTCGAGCACCGGGTCAATCGACCGGCGGCGGAACTGGATCCAGAGCGCGCGCACCGTCAGCACGAACATGATGAAGAGCGTCAGGAACACGATGTTGAACCACGGGATCACGGTCACATCCTTGCTCTCGACGGCGCGGATCGCCACCGCATTGGGGAAGATCGACAAGATCTCGCTGCGCCAGCCGTAATGGGTGATCACCGCCCATTTCGGGTTCTCGGCGTTTGATTTCATATCCTCCGCCTCGGTCAACAGGTTGGCCGTGTCAAACTTGAAATAGGGCGGCCAGCCCCAGCCGGTATCCTCGTTGCGGTAAACAACCGGCTGACCATCGGCGGTCACCGCCGAGATGAACTGCACGTCGCGATTGGTCAGATTGCCCGACTGGTCCTCCGGGCTCGACCAGAAGATCCGCGTCCAGTCGCCCAGATCCTGCCGCTCCTGATAGGTGTTCACCACCCGCACCACATCATGCTGCGGCAACGTATAGTGCAGGAAGGCGGCGACGATCACCGTCACCAACGTCCAGAAAGTCCATTTCACATATGTCATTGCAGCCTCTCAGTTCACGAAATAGATCAGCGCGCCCACGATCAGATAGGGCACAAGCACGACGAGCCAGAGACCCCGCCGCAGCCAACTTTTCTTGAAGTCTTCCATCTCAACGTCGATGAAGGCCTCGCGTTCCATTGCGCCGCCGGCTTCGCCCCGATCCCAAGCATTCTCGAGGCTCTCGCGCTTGCGCGAGGTGACATAGAGGCGCAGCGCCCAATAGCTGACAAAGGCCAGAACGCCCTCGATCAGCAGAAGTCTCGCAAATCCAATCATTGCCGCCTTCTCCCTACCGCCCCCCAGGGGCCAACAAGGTCAATCGGATCGTGCCCCGGCCGCATTTCCCCCACGGCGCGACCCCAAGGCCCGGCCATTGGCGGAACCGGCGGCGGCACGGAAGGCGGCATGGCGCTGCCCGGCGCATCGGTGCCGGGCTCTTCCATTCCGGGCTCGGGGCCAAACAGCCGCGCCCGCGCCCCGGCCTTGTCGATCTGATACTCCCTTTCCAGAAAATCCGCCACCCAGGCCCGCTTTGCCTCGGGCCAGCCCGCATAGGCACGGTAAAAGGCCTCCTTGTGGCAGATGAAGAGTTGGCGCACATCCATCGGGCAAAGCTCGGCCAGAAGCCGGTTGACAAGGTCACGCAACGGGCCCGGTCGGGCGCGCAAGGTGTAGAAATAGCCCGGATCTTGGCTGGTGATCTCGGGCCAGGGGGCGCCGGCCTCCAGCCAGCGCAAAAGCGCCGCGAGCGCCTCGAACTCGGGCGGCAGCGCCCCGCCCAGCGCCTGCGCAACACCGCGCAGCGCCTGCCGGTCGCCCGCCCCGATGGGCAGCCCAAGCTCGGCCCCCGCCGCGACCAGAATGAAATCCATCTTCTGCCGCAAGACCGCGCCAATATCCGGGCGGCGTGCCCGCACGATCGGCTCAACAAGGCCGTTGCGGTCAAGGTATCGGGCGATGGCGTTGCGATCCGCCCCCCTGAGCGCGGCGAGCGGCATCGTCTCGGGCATCTCCCCCATGAAGATCGCCCCTTTCTCGGCGGGGGTGCGGAAGAGGTAAACGCCGCCAAAATGCGCGGTCCAGAAATCCGGCGTCTCGAAGCGTGTGGTCTCCAGCCGCACCGGGGTGCGCATCACATCGCCCGTCTTGCCCGCGCGCGCGATCATCTCGGCAATCAGCGCATCGTCATGCCAGGCCTCGGGCTCGGTGCGAAAACGGGTGATCAGCGCGGCGAGCTTTTCCGCCTCGGCAATATGATTGCCGGTGGTATCCGCGATCACCTCTATCCGGCGCAGGTCCAGAAGCTGCGACGGTTGCTCCAGCCGGAACACGGTATCGGCAAGCTCGCCCAGCACCGCATCGCGCGCGGTGAGCGAAAAGAGCTGTGCCTCGTTCTCGGTGATGAAGGCGCGCAAGATCGCGCGTTCGGTCGAAAACGTCGCCTCAAGGAGCGGCGCGCCTTTCTGCTCGGTCGAGAGCAGGATGAACTGGCGGTTCACGCCATGGGGGTTGAGATAGCGGGGGTCTCCGAGTTCATCGCCCACTTCCGGGCTGTAGCCCGAAATATCAATATGGAAGGCAGCAAGCGCCGTGGTCTTGCCGGCAAGCTTGCTCAAGGCGCGGTTGTAGCGCTCGATCAGCGCCGGGCCCTCGACGCGGATCAGGTTGCCAAACATCAGCCCCTTGTCGATCAGCCGTTTCATGGCGCGCGCTCCGCAAGATAGCGCTGCTTTGCCTCCTCAGAGCGCGCCATGTCGCGCACCATCGTGTCGATGGCCACTTCGTCGGATGTGTCGGCATAGCGAAATTCGCTGTCGGCGTAGCGGTTGATCTCCTGCACCACCATTTCGGCGGTGATCGGGCGGCGCAGCTCCGCGATCATCGCCAGCTTCACCTCATAGGGCTGAAACAGAAACAGATCGGGCTCTTCCATCCATGCATCAGGGAGTTCAAAATCCATCGCGCGCACCTTCACCGCATCGGTGATGTTCTTGATCGCGCGGCCGGTAAAGCGGGGATCGGCCTTTTGGATCGCCTTCAGATAGCTCCCGAGTTTTTCAAGCGTGTCGAGCGCGCCAAGCTCGCGCTCGATGACGGCATGAACCGCCGCAAGCCCCGCCTCGGCGGGGCGGTTGTGGCGGGCAAAGCTCTCGGCCACGGCGCGCTGGATCTCTTGGGCGGCATAAAGATCGTGATCGCCCAAGGGGATCTCGTGGTTCTTGCCCAGAAGCAGCGCCAGAATGTCGATGTAATCGGCGCGGCTCTGCGGCCCGTCGACCAAAAACCGCGCCCCGGCGCGCTGGCGCAGCGCGTCATCGACATTTTCGGGGAAGTTGGAAAACATCCCAAAGGTGCAATTGCCGCGCACCACGGTATTGGCGCCGGCGAAAGCCTCCATCAACACCGCCGTCACCTCCTGCTGCCCAGCCGATGACTGCCGGTCGCCGCGCTTGCCCGCGATCTGGTCGATGTCATCCACCGTGCCAAAGCCGATCACCGCGGGGTCCATGATAGTGGAGATGAAGGCTTTTGCGTTTTGCCCTGACTTGCCCTGATAGCTGTCGATATTGTCGATGCCAAAGTTCTGGTAGCGGAACGGATAGCCCGCGACCGTGCAATACCCGTTCAAGAGCCCCGCCATCATCTGAATGAGCGTGGTCTTGCCCGTGCCCGGCGCGCCATCCCCCATGAAGGTGAAGATGAAGCCGCCCAACTCGGCAAAGGGGTTTTTGCGGCGCTCGAAATCATAGGCCATCAGCATCTTCGCAAGCCGCAGCGCCTGATATTTGGCGATATGGTTGCCCACCACCTCCTCGGGGCGCTTGAACGGCATCACCAGCGTTGTGGATCGCGCCCGCGAGGCCGGGGCAAAGCCCGCAATCGGCAGATCATCCGCCGCCACCCGCCATGCCGCCCCGGTAAAGGCCCCGATCCGTGCCGCGCCCTCCCCCCGCGCGCGCGCCTTGGCAGACAGCGCCTCGGCAAAGGCGCGCACGGTGGCAATGAGCCGCGCCCCGTCCGTGGCAAAGCTCGCAATATCCTGATCGAGTTCCCAAAGCGCGCCGTGGAGTGCAAGCATCGGATTGTCGCTCAACACCTCCTCGACGGCGCCGATCTCAACCCCCTCCTCCCCCGCCTGATCGGTGAGCAAAAAGGCGAGCGCATTGGCAAAAGTGCCCAGCACCGCAAAGCTCTCGGCGGCCAGAAGCTCGGAAAACTCGCTTCGGCGCGGCGCGGGCAAGCGGCCCTCGAAATTGGCCTTTTTCAACTCGCGCAGTCCCGTGACCTCAGCAAAGGCCTCGCCGATGGCAAGCGCAATCGCAAGGCTGCGGCGCAGATCCTGCCCCACGGTCGCCGCCGCAGGGGTGGGCAGCACGTCGCCCGTGGCCGCCGCGATCCGCTCGAGCAACCGCACCCCCTCGGGGGGCGCGCCGGGCCGGGTCACAAGCCCCGGCGTGGTGGAGCGAAACCGCCGCATCCCGGTGGCAACGCCCGTGGAGCGCTCTGCCCCCTCGGGCGGGCGCGGCTTTGCGAGCCGGGGCACATGCTCAAAGCCCTGCAGCATCGCCTCAATCGCCGGGTAATGCGCGCGGATCGCCTCTTCGCGCAGCTCCATTTCGTCGCGTTGCCCGCTCATGCTCTCCCCCTCACTCGGTCACCAGCACCCGATCTCCGGCCCCCACCACGAATTTGCGCACCTCGGCAAAGCCCGGCGGGTTCAGCTCGGCCAGCGCCTGATAGGGCCGCTGGGGCAAAATGAGCGCGCGGCGCATGCGCGTGGCGCCGCGCTCTGCCCCCGCGCCCGAAAGCGGATCAAGCGCAAACACCTCCCGCTCGGTGGCGGAAAACCAGCCCTTCTCCAGCTCCACCCGCGCGCTTTCCAGCTCTTCCACGGTCCAAGCGAGCGCCCAATCGGCGCCATCGGGCGCCTGCGCGCTCTCCAGCACATCGCGGATCGGGCCGGTCTGAAGCGTATAGGCGCGCGAATACATTGGCCCAAGGTGAATGCGCAAAAGCCGCTTCGGGTGCAGGTCGTCAAAATCGGCATCAATGCCCTTGGCGATGGTGATCAGCTTGAGTTCACTCATCGATTGCGCCAGCAGATGCGCCACCAGCCGCGCGCGCCGCCCCGCATCCTGCAGCAGCCCAAGGCGGCCACTGTCTTCCAGTTCCAGCACATGGATCACCGGCAGGTTCAACTGGCTGTCATAAACGGCCCAGTTGAGGCGCAGCCGCGCCCGCCCGTTTTGCGCCGCGAGCGGGGCGATCTCGGGCTCCATCTGCGGCCAGAACAGCCCGCCTGCCGCCAGCGCCTCAAGGTAGAGCCGCTGGCTGAGCGCATATTGCAGATCTGTCGGCGCCGCACGCTCGGAGAGGATGCGCCGCACCATCTGCTCTTTGAGCGCGGCGGCACGTTCCATCTGCGCAAGGCACACGGGCGCTTGCGCCGCATCATTGGCGAGCGTGGCAATCTCCTGAAAGATCGGAAAGCCGCTCTCATGCAGGTCAATCGTCAAATGGCGCTGCGCCAGCCCCCGCATCCGCCCGGCGATCAGATATTTGAGCGAAAGCGCATGAAAGCTCGCCGAAAGCGCCTGCGCATAGCTGACAAGGATCGCACTCTCGGAAGGCGCAAAACCGCCCTGCGCCTCCATCTGCCGCACCACGCCCTGCAAGATCGCGGTGATGCGGGCAAATTTGGCAAAATAGCGCCGCGCCGCCCCCTCATCCTCAAGCGGCTTGTGATCGCGGGTCAGATCGGTCTGGACCACTTAGCCCCCGTAAAGGTTCTTGTCGTGTTTCTCGACGATGGCGGCAAAGCGGCGGGCAAAACGCGCGTCTGCCTTGGCCTTGTCTTCCAGCACCTTGCGCGCAAAGACCATCTGGTCACCATGGGCCTCGAGCATCTCCGCCATGCGCCGGTTGGTGGCCGCGCCGATCCCCGCCATCGCCGCCTGCGCCTCCTGGTCCGTCTTCACGCCGATTTCGTTGATGCGGTGCGCAATATCTTGCTGCTGCGCGGTTTTGAGCGATTTTGTGAGCGCATCATAAAGCACCACGCGCTGCCTGGTGTCGATCATCAGCTTGTTGATCAGCACCATCTGCGTCGCGGCCTGATTGGTGAGGCTGTCCACCCAGGTCTTGCCCTGCTCGACATAGCGCTCAAGGGTCTGGCTTTTGGCAAGCCCGACCTGCTCATCTTGCACCAGCGCATTGTAGCGCAGGTTGAGCTCGGCCAACTCCGTCTCAAGCCGGGTGCGCGCGGCGGCATCCTGCTCGACCGCGATCTTGTTCTCCATCTCGATGATCCTCGGATCAAGCGCAAGAATCTCGGCGCGGGTCTTTTCCAGTTCCGCCACGGTCAATTCGCGCTCGTCGAGCGTCAGCTTGAGGGTCGTCTCCACCTTCGCCTTTTGCGCGTTGAGAATGGCAAGCTGGCCTTCCAGAAGCGTGACAATCGTGTCGGATTTGGCAATCAGATCCTGCAGTTTCGCATCAATCGAGGCAGCGCGCAGCCGCTCGGCCCGCATCGCCTCCGCCTTGCCCTTGGAGAAAAGGCCAACAAAGCTTTCCATCCCGGATTTCGAGCGCAGCCCGTCAAATTCTTTCGAGAACCCGGCCGTGACATCGTCAAGCCCCATGATCAGCTCGGCAATATTGGCGTTCATCGCATCGGTATGAGCCTGCACATCGGCAAGCGTTGCGGTCTCGATATCAAGCGCGGCCGTGGGCTCGGCGCGCACGCGCGACACCTGCGCCGTCACGGCAGAAATCTTCGCCTGCGCCTGCGCCACCTGACGCTTGCTCTCTTCGATCTGCGCATCCAGGCCGCTCATCCGATCCTCCGATGTTAATTCGATTTACGAAATGGGACGCGAGCCCGGGCTTGTGAAGACCCCGCGCAAAAAAGGCCCGTCAATTCGCGCCCCGACCGCCAGCCCCGCGCTCTGCCCCGGCCGCATCGGACCACGTCAAAGGCCGAGAATGAACATCGCGGGGCTCATCTTCGACTTTGTGCAAATATCCCGGGGGTGAGGCGCAGCCGAGGGGGCAGCGCCCCCTGCCCGGGCCGCCTCAATCGAGGCGGAAAACCTTGTCGCGCGCGGTCTCGCCGCGGATCAGCGTGAGCCGGCTTTTCGCCACGCCGAGGCTTTTGGCGAGAAGCTTGACCACCGCGGCATTGGCCTTGCCGCCCTCGGGCACAACCGTCACATAGGCGCGCAACCCCTCCTCCCCCGCCACGATCTCGTTGCGCGAGGCCTTGGGGGTGACGCGCAGCGCGATTTCCGCACCGGGGGTGGCGAGATGGCTCAGATCGGTCATGCCCTTTCCTAGCGCGCCGCACACCAAAACGGAACCGGCGCACCGCTTGCAATTGCCCCCTCCCCGCCCGATATCGAAAGCAATCAGGAGGATTGCGATGGATTTCCCCGCCGGCACGATCAACCCCGCAACGCGCCATGACGCGGCTTTGCGTTTTCTGGCCACCCGACGCTCGCGCCCGCCAAAGATGCTGGGCGCCCCCGCGCCCGACCGCACCGCGCTGCTCGAAATGCTGACCATCGCCGCCCGGGTCCCCGATCATGGCAAGCTCACGCCCTGGCGATTCGTGGTGCTTGAGAAACCCGCGCTCGAACGGCTGGCCGACGCGGCGGCGGTTTTTGCCGCCACGCATGGAATGGAGGATGAAGCCGCCGCCAAGGGGATCGGGCAATTCGCGCAAAGCCCGCTTTGCGTGGCGCTGATCGCCGCGCCGATCCCCGAAAACAAGGTGCCCGAGATCGAACAGACGCTCTCGACCGGCGCCGCGGGCATGCAGCTTCTCAACGCGGCGCTCGCCGCAGGCTGGGGCGCTTCATGGCTCACCGGCTGGGTCGCGCATGACCGCCGCTTTGCCGCGCCCGCCTATGGGCTCGGCGAACACGAATGGGTCGCGGGCCTGATCCATATCGGCACAGAGGCGAAGGCACCGCCCGAGCGCCCCCGGCCCGATCTCAACACCATCGTCACCTGGGTAGAGGCATGATTGTCGAGATCTTCCTGCGGGGCTGGGCAGACCTTGCCCGGCCCGGCGCGCTGAAAGTGCTGCTCAAAGGGATCGGGCTTGCGATCTTGCTTTTGTGCGCGATCTGGTTTGGCCTCTTTGAGCTGATCGGCTGGTTCGTGCCCGACACGATCACGCTGCCCTGGATCGGCGAGATCGGCTGGATCGACCCGGCGCTCTCGATCGCCTCCGTGGGCCTGATGCTGGTCGCCTCGGTGTTTTTGATGGTGCCGGTGGCCTCGGTCTTCACCGGCTTCTTTCTCGACGAGGTGGCGGAGGTGGTGGAGAGCGCGCATTACCCCGGCCTGCCGCCGGTGCGCGCGCTCACGCTGGCCGAAAGCCTTGGCGATACATTGCGCTTTTTTGGCGTGGTGCTTGCCGCCAACCTTGTCGCGCTGATCGCGTATTTCTTCGTTGGCCCGCTCGCGCCGCTGCTCTTTTACGCGCTCAACGGCTATCTGCTCGGGCGCGAATATTTCCAGATGGCGGCGGTGCGGCGGATGAGCCGGGCCGAGGTGGCAGAGCTTTACGGGCGCCACAAGGTTACAGTCTGGCTGGCGGGAGCGCTGATGGCGCTGCCGCTCACGGTGCCGGTGCTGAACCTTGCCGTCCCGGTGGTGGGGGCGGCGGCCTTTACCCACCTCTTTCATCGGCTGGCGCGGGGCTGAGGCCCCGCACCCGCCCCCGGCTCACACCTGCTCCAGCTCGATCAGGCAGCCGTTGAAATCCTTCGGGTGCAAAAACAGCACGGGTTTTCCATGCGCGCCGATCTTTGGCTCGCCGGTGCCCAGAACGCGCGCGCCCTCGGCCTTGAGCTTGTCGCGCGCGGCCAGAATGTCTTCGACCTCAAAGCACATGTGATGGATGCCGCCCGAGGGGTTCTTGTCGAGAAACCCCTGAATGGGCGAGTTTTCCCCCAGCGGGTAAAGCAGCTCGATCTTGGTGTTCGGCAGCTCGATGAAGACCACGGTCACCCCGTGATCGGGCTCGTCTTGCGGCGGGTTCACTTTTGCGCCGAGGGTATTTTGATATTGCGCCGCCGCCGCCGCGAGGTCGGGCACGGCAATGGCAACGTGGTTCAAACGTCCGATCATGGGGAGCCTCCATTTGCTTTTTCCGGCATAGGGGCGCAGAAATAACCTTGCAAGCCTGCCTTTCCCTGTTTGCGTTAACCCTTCGTTAGTCAAACTTGCCCTTAATGAAGAGTATAGCGATTCCTGCGCCAAGGTGACGCAATGACAGACGATCTCAGCCAATTCCTTGCTTCCCGCCCCGTTTCGGCGGAACGCCCGCTTCTGGGCCTGACCGTGCTTCTGGTGGAAGACAGCCGTTTTGCCTCCGAGGCCGTGCGGCTTCTGTGCCTGCGATCGGGCGCGCGAATCCGACGCGCGGATTGCCTGCGCTCGGCGCATCGGCATCTCGCCACCTATCGCCCCGGCGTGGTGATCGTCGACATGGGCCTGCCCGATGGCTCGGGGGCCGATCTTATCCGCCAGATCAAGCTGGCCGGCCCCGGTGCTCCGGCGGTGCTGGGGCTCTCGGGCGATCCGGGGATGGAGGGCGAGGCCCTTGCCGCCGGGGCTGATGCCTTCATGCCCAAACCGCTTGAATCTCTGGCCATGTTCCAGCAGGCGGTGCTTTCGGTTCTGCCCGAGGCAGAGCGCCCGGCGGGGCTGCGCGTGGTGACGGACGAGATGATTTCGCCCGACCCGCTCGCCTTGCGCGACGATCTGAGCCATGTGGCCGAGGTGCTCTTGGCGGCGCAAGATCCCGATGCGCTCGGCTATGTTGCGCATTTCCTGACCGGGATCGCGCGTTCCTCCCATGACGAGGGCCTTGAGACAGCGGCCGAGCTCTTGCGCGGCAAGGCCGGCCCCAGTTCCGAGGATCTGACCCGCGTTTCGGGCATTTTGCAGCAACGCCTTGCCGCAGCCTCGGGGTTCTGAGCCGTCAGAGCCGTGCCAGAACCGGGTCAGAGGTCACGCGCACCAGCCGCGTGAGATCTGAGAGCCGTTCCTTCTGGCGCCCCTCGGCGTCGAAATTCGCGGGCTTGAGCCACTCGGCATAGGCCGCCTCAAGGCTCGGCCAGTCGCCATCCGTGGCGGCAAACCATGCCGTGTCACGGTTGCGCCCCTTCACAATCGTGGCCTGCCGGAATGTGCCCTCATAGCTCAACCCAAGCCGCTCGGCGGCGCGCCGAGAGGGGATGTTGAGCGCATCGCATTTCCACTCGAAACGCCGATACCCGGCGCGAAAGGCCCATGAAATCATCAAGATCATCGCTTCGGTCGCCGCGGTCGAGCGCGACAGCCGCGGTGCAAGGTTGATATGCCCAAGCTCGATCACCCCCACCTCCGGCGTGATCCGCAGGTAGGACATCACGCCCGAGGCGAGCCCGGTCTCTGCCTCGACCACCGCATAAAACAGCGGGTCGCGGCTCGCCGCCATATCGGCCACCCAGCGGATGTAGCCCGCCTCGGAGGGGAAGGGCCCATAGGGCAGGTAATCCCAGATCGCGTCATCCTCGGCATAAGCGCGATAAAGCGCATCGGCGTGGCGCTCGGTCAGCCGCTCCAGCCGGCACCATTGCCCGACCATCTCCACCGCATCTGGAAACCGTGGCGCCTGCCACTCCGTCATCGCTGCGCCAAAACGCTTCAACGCCATGATTTCCTCTTCTGTTTTGTGAAGCGTAGCGCGGCGCGCGCAAGCGCGCAATTGCCCAGCAAAGGGACCAATGCTTCCGCTTTCCCGCCGCAATTGCGGGCCAGGGTGTCCCTGTCCCCTTCTGCCAGAGGAGTGCCGATGAAAGCTCATGCCCTGCGCCTGATGACGAACGAGCGCCTGATCGAAGCCACGCATTGGACCGTGTTCAGCCTGGGGGCGCTGAGCCTTGCCGTCGCCGTGGGCGGCACGGCCTGGGCCGCTTTTTTCGCCTGAGCCCGCTCAGGCCAGAAAGCCCGGGTCGGCCCCCATCTCAAGCCCGGGGAAGACGGCCCCCTCAATGGTGCTGCGCGAGGCACCAAAAAGCCCCGCCAGCGCCCAACCGGCATAAGCGCGGATATCGGCCGTCGGCATCAGGTCGCGCCCGGCATAAAGCGCCGCATCGTCAAGCCCCGGCCACCGGCCATGCACTTTCGCGCCCTTGAGCGCGCCCCCCGCCATCACCATCGCCCCGCCCGTGCCGTGATCGGTGCCACGCGAGCCGTTTTGCCGCGCGGTGCGGCCAAATTCCGTCATCGCCAGCACCAAAGTCTCATGCCAGACCGGCCCAAGCCCGGCCTTCAGCGCCCCGATCATGGCCGAAAGCTGCGCCGCCGGGGCGCGAATCGCGGCTTCCTGCGCGCGGTGCGTATCCCAGCCATTGAGCGAAAACGCGGCGATGCGCGCCTCCCCCCGCAGCCGCTCGGCGGCAAAGGCCGCAAGCCCCTGCGCCTCGCGCGTGCCCGCGCCCCCCGTCTGCGGCGCCATCGCCATCGGCCCGACAGGTGATCCGGTGATCTCAAGCGCGGCGGCGGCGGCCTCGTGAAACAGCGGATCGCCGCGATAGATCTCCTCCAGCAACCGTCGCCCCTGCGAAGACAGCACGAGTTTGGCCTCGGGCGTCCATGCAAGGGTCGGCGCGGGGCCGGAGAGCAGTTTCAGCTCTTCGACGCCGATCGAATAGGCCGTCTCGGCCCGCGCCCCCGGCATCTGTTGCAACAGCCGGTTCAGCCAGCCATCGCGCACCATTGCCAGCGGCACATCCATGCCGGTGCCCGCCTCAAGCATATCCTGCCCGTCAAAATGGCTGCGCTTGTCGCGGTAGGGCGTGGAGACGGCATGCGCAAAGGCAAGCTCGCCAGCGTTCCAAAGCGGCATCAGCTCTCCCAGGGCCGGGTGAAGCGCAAAAAAGCCGTCAAGATCCGTCGCCCCCGCCTCGGGGCCAATCGGAAAATCAGGGCGCAGGCTGCGCAGGCGTGGGTCTCCATAGGGCTGGACGATATCGAGCCCGTCCATCGCGCCGCGCAAAATGATGACAACGAGCCGCCGCTCGCCCGGCGCCGCGGCGAAGGTGACGGAGGAGAGAAGCGGATGGGCGGCGGCAGAGCATCCGGCGAGTGCGGCACCTTGCAGGAAGAAACGACGGCTGAGCATGGGTCACCTCCGCATGAATTCGGCCGAGGCGAGCACCAGCGCCGCCGCTTCGGGCTTGGATTCCGCGCGCGGCACGGCGCGCGCGAGATCGGGGCCGAGCCGGTCGCCCAGCGCCTGTTGCGCAAAGGCGACGGGGTCGGCAACAGGCGCCGCAAAGCGTTGCGGGGCGGCCAGCGCCCAGCTTACCCGCGCGGCAAGCTGTTGCGGCGAGATCCAGTCCGCCGCCGCCTCGGGCCAACCGTTCGGCCCCGGCGCGGCGCGCCAGCTTTGCCCCATCGCCCGCATCGGCAGATAGGCCCCGCGCCGCACTTCAGCCTGCGGCAGCGCCATCACCGCCGCGCCGTCCAGCCCCAGGGCACGCAGCCCCGTTGCCACATAGTCAAAGGGTTGGCGGATCTTTTCAAACTGCGGCAAAAGCGCTGCGGGATGGGTCAGGAGCACGCGATAGACCGGCATCAGCTCCGCCCCCGAGGCGTGATAGGCCTCCGCCATCGCCGCGATCAGGCCCGGATCGGGGTCGGGGCCCACAAAATGCACCGCCAGCTTGCGCGCCAGATGCTGCGCCGTATCGGGGTGGAGCGCGAGCGCATCGAGCACCTTGTAGATATCGTCCAGCTGCGCCGGATCGCCACCGTAGCTCTGCCCCAACACCTGCTCGGCACCGGGCTCGGCCAGATCGGGGGCGAAGAACAATCCCGCCTCATTCACCCGCAGCCCGGTGAACAGCTCGGCAAGCTCACGCACATCCGTTTGCGTATAGCGCCCGTCCACGCCCAGCGTGTGCAGCTCCATCACCTCGCGCGCGAGGTTCTCGTTCAGCCCCAGCCCGCGGTCGGGGCGTTTTTTCGCGCGCCGCGAATTGGGGCCAAAGCTCGTCACCTGATCGAGATAGATCAGCATCATCGGATGGGTTTCGGCGGTGCGCAGCAGGTCGCGGAAATTGCCGCACAGATGGGGGCGCAAGGCCTCGGCATGGGCACAGGCGAGCGGCCCCTCTTGGCGGCGCTTGCTGCGCACGGTGAAATGATCGCGCCAGAACGCCCAGAGCCTTTCGCGCATGCCCGCCGCATCCTCGACCGCGCGAGCCAGCGCGCCTTGCAGGCTTTCGATCCGCACCTGATCGCCAAGGCGGCGATGCGCCACAAAGGCCGCCTCTGCGGCGACCGGATCGGCGGGCATGCTGCGCGGGCTCGCGGCCTTTTTCAGCGCATGAAAGCGCTCTGCATAGGCCAGCGCCGCCGGGGTGGAGAGCCCGGGCCAGCGCTGCGCCAACCGATCAGGCGCGCGCAACGCGGCAAGGATCGCCTCGGCATCCGCAGGGGCGGGCCGCCCCGGCGCCGGGCCAAAGCCAAAGCGCACCTGAGCCAATTGAGCAAACCGCATCGGCACCTCCCCCGAAACGCCAAAGACAGGATAGCCGAAAACCAAGGGGCGCCGATCAAGATCGACGCCCCTCGCTTCATATTGATGTGAAGAGGCTCAGGCCTCTTTCGGCAGCACCCGCAGGCGCAGCTCACGCAGTTGCTCGTTGGTCGGCTCCGAGGGCGCGCCCATCATCAGATCTTCGGCGCGCTGGTTCATCGGGAACATGATCACTTCGCGGATGTTGGCGGTGTCGGCCAAAAGCATCACGATCCGGTCGATCCCCGCCGCACAGCCGCCGTGGGGCGGCGCGCCATAGCGGAACGCCTTGACCATGCCGCCGAAACGTTTTTCCACTTCTTCCTTCGGGTAGCCCGCCAGCTCGAAGGCCTTGAACATGATGTCGGGGCGGTGGTTGCGGATGCCGCCCGAGACCAGTTCATAACCGTTGCAGGCAAGGTCATATTGATAGGCATAGACGCTGAGCGGGTCGCCCATCAGCGCTTCGAGCCCGCCTTGCGGCATCGAGAACGGGTTGTGCGAAAAGTCGATCTTGCCGTCGTCGGTTTTCTCATACATCGGGAAATCGACGATCCAGCAGAACCGGAAGCTGTCGGTCTCGGTGAGCCCCAGCTCGCGGCCGATCTCGTTGCGCGCCTTGCCGGCGACCGCTTCGAACTGCTCGGCCTTGCCGCCCAGGAAGAACACCGCATCGCCCTCGCCAAGCGAAAGCTGGCTGCGGATCGCCTCGGTGCGCTCCGGCCCGAGGGCTTTCGCGATCGGGCCCGCGGCTTCCATCGCGCCCGCCTCGCCCTTGCGCCAGAAGATATAGCCCATCCCCGGCAGGCCATTGGCTTGCGCGAAGGCATTCATCCGGTCGCAGAACTTGCGGCTTCCGCCCGTCGGCGCCGGGATCGCGCGCACCTCGGTGCCGTCGTTTTCCAAAAGTTTCGCAAAGATCGCAAAGCCCGAATCGCGGAAGTGTTCGCTCACATCGGCCATCTTGATCGGGTTGCGCAGGTCGGGCTTGTCGGAGCCATACCACATCAGCGCATCGCGATAGGCAATGAGCGGCCAGTCGGCATCCACGCGCTTGCCGCCGCCGAATTCCTCAAACAGGCCCTGAATGACGGGCTGCACCGCGGCGAACACATCTTCCTGCTTCACGAAGCTCATCTCGATGTCGAGCTGGTAGAAGTCGGTGGGCGAGCGGTCGGCGCGCGGGTCTTCATCGCGGAAGCAGGGCGCGATCTGGAAGTAGCGGTCGAAGCCCGCCACCATGATCAGCTGCTTGAACTGCTGCGGCGCCTGCGGCAGCGCGTAGAACTTGCCCGGATGGAGCCGCGAGGGCACAAGAAAGTCGCGCGCCCCCTCGGGGCTCGATGCCGTGATGATCGGGGTCTGGTATTCGGTGAAGCCCTTGTCCCACATCCGGTTGCGCAAGGACCGCACCACGTTCGAGCGCAGCAACATGTTGTTGTGCAGGCTCTCGCGGCGCAGATCGAGGAAGCGGTAGGTGAGGCGGGTTTCTTCCGGGTATTCCGGCTCGCCGAAGACCTGCACCGGCAGATCGCCCTCAACCGCGCCGAGCACCTCGACGTCGCGGACATAGACCTCGATCTCGCCGGTCGGGATCTTCGCGTTGATCAGGCTCTCGTCGCGGCGCTTCACCGTGCCGTCGATGCGGATCACCCATTCGGCGCGCACTTTTTCAAGCGCGGCAAAGGCGGGGCTGTCACCGTCGCACAGAACCTGCGTGATGCCATAATGGTCGCGCAGGTCGATGAAGAGCACGCCGCCGTGGTCACGCACCCGGTGCACCCAGCCGGACAGACGAACATCCTCGCCCGCATTGGCGGCGCTGAGGGCGGCACAGGTATGGCTGCGATAGGCGTGCATTATTCTCCCCTTTCGACGGGCTTTGTCTGGCGCCCGATCAACAGCGAAGGCGGAGCAAAGTCAAGCGCAAGGCGCCCCGTTCACCGGATTGCGCGAAGCCGGGCGCACAGGAGAATGGCGCGAGAGCCGCAATCGCGCTTGCGCCGCGCCGTGTCCTGACTATAACCCCCATCAATTTGCGCACCGGCCCCCGGCTGGTGCCTTTTGTCGCGCCATATGCCTAGGGGGTCCCCATGCCGAAGAGAACAGACATCAAGTCCATCCTCATCATCGGCGCGGGGCCCATCATCATCGGGCAGGCGTGCGAATTCGACTATTCGGGCGCGCAAGCCTGCAAGGCCCTGCGTGAAGAAGGCTACCGCGTCATCCTCGTCAACTCCAACCCGGCGACGATCATGACCGACCCGGAGATGGCCGACGCGACCTATATCGAGCCGATCACCCCCGAAGTGGTGGCCAAGATCATCGAGAAAGAGCGCCCCGACGCGCTTTTACCCACGATGGGCGGGCAGACCGGGCTCAACACCTCGCTGGCGCTCGCCGACATGGGCGTGCTCGAAAAATTCGGCGTCGAGCTGATCGGGGCGAACCGCGCCGCCATCGAGATGGCCGAAGACCGCAAACTGTTCCGCGAAGCGATGGACCGGATCGGGCTCGAAAACCCGAAAGCCACAATCATCACCGCGCCGAAGCTTGAAAACGGCAAATATGACGTCAATGCCGGGGTGCGGCAGGCGCTGATCGAGCTGGAGCACATCGGCCTGCCCGCGATCATCCGCCCCGCCTTCACGCTGGGCGGCACCGGCGGCGGCGTGGCTTACAACCGCGACGATTACGAGGCGATCTGCCGCTCGGGCCTTGATGCCTCTCCGGTGGCGCAGATCCTCGTTGATGAAAGCCTGCTCGGCTGGAAAGAATTCGAGATGGAGGTTGTCCGCGACAAGGCGGATAACGCGATCATCGTCTGCTCGATCGAAAACGTCGATCCGATGGGCGTGCACACGGGCGATTCGATCACCGTCGCCCCGGCGCTCACGCTCACCGACAAGGAATATCAGATCATGCGCAACGGCTCGATTGCCGTTTTGCGCGAGATCGGTGTCGAAACCGGCGGCTCGAACGTGCAATGGGCGATCAACCCGGCCGACGGGCGCATGGTGGTGATCGAGATGAACCCGCGGGTGTCGCGCTCTTCCGCGCTGGCCTCCAAGGCCACGGGCTTCCCGATTGCGAAGATCGCCGCGAAGCTTGCGGTGGGCTACACGCTTGACGAGCTTGACAACGACATCACCAAGGTCACGCCCGCCTCTTTCGAGCCCACCATCGACTATGTGGTGACGAAGATCCCGCGCTTCGCCTTTGAAAAATTCCCCGGCTCCAAGCCCGAACTCACCACCGCGATGAAATCGGTGGGCGAGGCGATGGCGATTGGCCGGACCTTCCACGAATCGGTGCAAAAGGCGCTCGCCTCGCTCGAAACCGGGCTTTCGGGCTTTGACGAGATCACCATCGAGGGTGCGCCCGAGAAATCGGCGGTGATCAAGGCGATCTCGCGCCAGACGCCGGACCGGCTGCGGCTCATTGCGCAGGCGATGCGGCACGGGCTGAGTGATGACGAGATCATCGCCGCGACCGCCTTTGATCCGTGGTTCCTCGCCCGCATTCGCGAGATCATCGAGGCCGAGGCCGCGATCCGCAAAAACGGCCTGCCGCTTGATGAGGCCGGGCTGCGCGCGCTCAAGATGCTCGGCTTCACCGATGCCCGCCTTGCCAAGCTCACCGGCCGCGACGAGGCGCAGGTGCGCCGGGCGCGGCGCAACCTTGGCGTGAAGGCGGTGTTCAAGCGCATCGACACCTGTGCCGCCGAGTTCGAGGCGCAAACGCCCTACATGTATTCGACCTATGAGGCCCCGGCGATGGGCGATGTCGAATGCGAGGCGCGGCCCTCCGAGCGCAAGAAAGTGGTGATCCTCGGCGGCGGTCCGAACCGGATCGGCCAAGGGATCGAGTTTGACTATTGCTGCTGTCATGCCTGTTTCGCGCTCACCAAGGCGGGCTACGAGACGATCATGATCAACTGCAACCCCGAGACCGTCTCGACCGACTATGACACCTCGGACCGGCTTTATTTTGAACCGCTGACGCTCGAAAGCGTGCTCGAGATCCTGCGCGTCGAGCAGGAAAATGGCACGCTTCATGGCGTGATCGTGCAGTTCGGCGGCCAGACGCCGCTCAAACTGGCGAATGCGCTCGAAGCGGAGGGGATTCCGATCCTCGGCACTACCCCCGATGCGATCGACCTTGCCGAAGACCGCGAGCGGTTCCAGAAACTGCTCAACGATCTGGAGCTGAAACAGCCGGTGAACGGCATCGCAAGCTCGGATGCCGAGGCCTTCGAGATCGCGGGCCGCGTCGGCTACCCGCTGGTGATCCGCCCCTCCTATGTGCTCGGCGGGCGCGCGATGGAGATCGTGCGCGATCTCGACCAGCTCAAGCGCTACATCACCACCGCGGTGAGCGTTTCGGGCGACAGCCCGGTGCTGCTCGACAGCTATCTCTCCGGCGCGATCGAGGTGGATGTCGATGCGCTCTCGGACGGCAAGACCGTGCATGTGGCGGGCATCATGCAGCACATCGAAGAGGCGGGCGTCCATTCGGGCGACAGTGCCTGTTCGCTGCCGCCCTATACGCTCTCGGCCGAAACCGTGGCGGAACTCAAAGCGCAGACCGTGAAAATGGCGCTGGCGCTTGGCGTTGTTGGCCTGATGAACGTGCAATATGCGATCAAGGACGGCGTGATCTATGTGCTGGAGGTGAACCCGCGCGCCTCGCGCACCGTGCCCTTCGTTGCCAAGGCCACCGATTCGGCGATTGCCTCGATTGCGGCGCGGCTGATGGCGGGCGAGCCGATGTCTGCCTTCCCGCAGCGCGCCCCCTACCCCGAGGGCGTGGGCCCGGAAACGCCGCTGCCCTTCGCCGATCCGCTCACGCTCGCCGATCCGAACACGCCATGGTTCTCGGTCAAGGAGGCGGTGCTGCCCTTTGCCCGCTTCCCCGGCGTTGACACGCTGCTCGGGCCGGAAATGCGCTCGACGGGCGAGGTGATGGGCTGGGACCGCAACTTCCCGCGCGCCTTCCTGAAAGCGCAGCTTGGTGCGGGCACGCATCTGCCCGAAAGCGGCCGGGTGTTCCTCTCGATCAAGGATTCCGACAAGTCGGATGAGCTGGCGGGCGCCGCGCGCGATCTCATTGCCATGGGCTTTTCCCTTGTCGCCACCCGCGGCACCGCCGCGTGGCTGAAGGAGAAGGGCATCGACGCCGAGATCGTGAACAAGGTCTATGAGGGCCGCCCGAACATCGTCGACCGGCTGAAAAACGGCGATATCGGGCTGGTGATGAACACCACCGAGGGCAATCAGGCGATCTCCGACAGCCGCGAGATCCGCGCCGTCGCGCTTTACGACAAGATCCCCTATTTCACCACCGCCGCCGCCTCCATCGCTGCCGTCGCCGCGATGAAGAGCCGCGCCGAAGGGGAAATCGACGTGCGCCCGCTGCAGGCCTGAGGCCCTCACAAACCAGCTTTCCAAAGATGGCGCGCCCCCGGGCGCGCCGTTTTCATTCAGATGAACGGAACAAGCGGCACGCTGTCACCACAAGCGCTCACCAGCAGCACCAGACCGAAAACCAGCACGAGTTTCATCGCAGCCTCCTGTGTTGTCAGAAGTCTACGCCCGCCGCGCAGTTGCAGCAATCGCCCTTCCCTTCCCGAAACGGCGGGACTAGCTTGCCGCCATGCAAAGCGATTTTCTCATTCTCGGCGGCGGTATCGCGGGGCTTTCCGCCGCGGCGAAGCTCGCCCCCCTCGGCGCCCTGACGCTGCTCGAAGCCGAAGACCATCTGGCCTATCACGCCTCTGCCCGCTCGGCCGCGCTTTATGAGCCGCGCTACGGCAACCCCGCCGTGGTCGCGCTTTCCGAAGCCTCGGGCGACTTTTACCACGGCTCGGGCCTGCTCACGCCGCGCGGCATCCTGATTGTCGACGGGCCCGAGCATGGCGCACGCTTTCGTGCCCAGCTCACGGGTTTCGGCCTCACCGAGCTGACGATCACAGAGGCGCGCGCGCTGTGCCCGATCCTGAACCCCGAGACGGTGGCGTTTGCAGGCCATGCCGCCCATGCCTGGGATATCGACACCAATGCGCTGGTGCAGCGCGCGGCGCGCGAGGCCCGCGCGGCAGGCGCGGTGATCCGCACGAGGGCGCGCGCCAGCCGCATCAGCCGCACCGCGTCAGGCTGGGAGGTCGAGGCGGGCGGCGAGGTGTTCACCACGAAGCTCCTGATCAATGCTGCGGGCGCCTGGGTCGATGAGGTGGCGAAACTCGCCGGCATCGCGCCGCTGGGCTTCACGCCGCTGCGCCGCTCGATGGCGCGCATCCCCGCGCCTGCGGGCGCGGATGTGCGCGCCTGGCCGATGGTGATCGGCGGCGCCGAGGATTGGTACATGAAGCCCGATGCGGGCGCGCTGATCGTCTCCCCCGCCGAGGAAGACCCGATGCCGCCGCATGACGCCTTTGCCGATGACATGGTGCTGGCCGAGGGGCTCGCGCGCTACGAGGCCGCTGTGACCGAACCTGTCACCCGGCTTCTGGCCAGCTGGGCCGGCTTGCGCACCTTCGCGCCCGACCGCGCCCCGGTGATTGGCTTTGATCCGCGCGAGCGCGGCTTTTTCTGGCTGGCGGGACAAGGTGGCTACGGCTTCCAGAGCGCCCCCGCCGCCGCGGCTTTGGTGGCGGACCTCATTGCCGGGCGCCCCCCGGCACTTGCGCGCGACACGCTCGCCGCCCTCGCTCCAACCCGTTTTGATTGACATTCCTGGTTCTGAATATATCAGGGATGCCAGAAGGAGACCTCCCATGAGCTACAAACAAAAGATGGAAGACCAACGCGCCGAGCTGCGCGTGATGAGCAAGGCGATCCCGGATGCGATGCGCGGCTTTGGCGCGATGGAAAAGGCGATCACCGAAAACGGCGTGCTCGACAAAAAGCAAAAAGAATGGCTCGCCGTGGCGATGGGCATCGTGATCCGCTGCGAGCCCTGCGTGAACTTTCATGTCTCGGCGCTGATGCGCGCGGGCGGCACCCGCGAGGAGCTTTCGGACATCTGCGCCGTGGCAATCCAGATGGGCGGCGGCCCGGCCATGATGTATGCCGCCCATGCGCTCGCCTGCTGGGACGAGCTGGCCGCAGACGCGCCGCAAGGCTGAGCCCTTTTGCGGCGCGCGACGGAAGTGGCGCGCCGCTGCGTTCATCTGACATCCTCAATGATGGAGCGTCCGATGAAACGCCTTACGATCCTTTCTGCCGCCTTTCTCGTGATCGCCGGCACCGCGGCAGCCCCGGCTCAAACCGGCTTTGGCACCGCTTCGGGGGCGCGCCAACCCGCACAGATGGCGCAGAATTTCATGGCCATGTGGGATCTTGACGGAGACGGCAAGGTGACCCGCGCCGAAGCGCGCGCGCATCGCGGTGATCTGTTTGCGATGTTTGACAGCGACGGAGATGGCAGCTTTTCGGCGGAAGAGATCGCCGGCATCGGCGATTTCCGCACCGCGCAATGGGAGGCCAATGGCGCAGGCCCGGGCGCGCAGCGCGGCGCAGCGATGCAGGGGCGCGGGCAGGGCCAGCGCGGGCAGGGCATGATGGCGCAACAGGGCGCGCGGCGGCAGATGGCAAGGCTCGACAGCAACCGGGACAACCGGATCTCGCAAGCCGAATTCGTCGCGGGCACCGATGCCTGGTTTGCGATGCGCGACCGCAACGGCGACGGCGCGCTCACGGTGGCCGATTTCGGCCCGCGCCGCTGAACCGCCCCGTGACAGATCTGCGCATTTGCGCCACCTTGCCGCAAACAGGCAGGGGGCAGAGATGCGGATCAGAACGATTCTCACCATGGGGGCAATATGCGCGGGGCTTGCGGCCTGCGGCGGCGGGCACAAGCCAGGTCCAGTGCGCACGCAACTGATGGCGCCCGAAGCGCTGGCCGTGGAGGATCACCGCGCCGCGGGCCTGCCCCGCCAGTTCGGCGATGCCAAACCGCATGCGTGGGACGGGATCACCCCCGCGCATTATGCGGTGCACGGGCTCGACGCGGCGCGCTATCAAGGCGCGATCAACTGGCCAGAGGCGCGCGCGGCCGGGATCTCCTTTGCCTGGCTGAAGGCGACCGAGGGCGGCGATCACGTTGACCCGGGGTTTGAGCGCAACGCCCCCGCCGCACGGGCCGCGGGGGTGCGCGTGGGCGCCTATCACTTCTATTATTTCTGCCGTTCCGCCGCCGATCAGGCGAAATGGTTCATCGAGCGGGTGCCAAAACATGCGGGCGACCTGCCGCCGGTGCTCGACATCGAGTGGAACCACACCTCCCCCACCTGCCAGTTGCGCCCGCCTGCAGAAAAGGTGCGCGCGGAGATGCGGGTCTTTCTCGACCTGCTTGAGCGCCATTACGGCACGCGGCCCGTCGTTTATACCGACCCGGCCTTTTATGCCGACAACGGGCTCGGGCGGATGCCGGGCGTCGAATTCTGGCTGCGCTCCGTCAGCGCGCATCCCTCCGAACGCTATCCGGGCGAATACTGGAGCTTCTGGCAATATACCGGCACCGGGGTCGTGCCCGGCGTTGGCGGCACGGTCGATCTGAATGCCTTCGCGGGCTCGCGCCAAAGCTGGGAGGCTTGGCTTTCCGCGCGCGCACAGCCCTGATCGCCGCGGCCTGGAGCCCGGGCAAACGGCCAGGCAAACGCGGGCGGGGGAAGCGACGTCATCTGCGCATGCGATTGCCCGGGCCGGGCCCTTCCCCTTAGCCTGCAAGCGGGCGAAGGGGAGCCGCCCGGCACAGGGAGGTGCACATGATGAAAGGTCGCAGCTGGGACGAATGGATCGCCCAGTACAAGCTCAGCCACCAGAACCGCTGGAACCAGATCACCCATATGTTCGGGATCCCGTTGATCGGGATCTCGCTCGTGCTCGCGCCCGGCCTGCTGCTCGCTCCGGGGCTCTGGCCTTGGGTCGCGGCGCTTTTCCTGCTCGGCTGGCTGCTGCAGTTCATCGGCCATGCGATCGAGGGCAAACCGCCGGAATTCTTCAGTGACTGGCGGTTTCTCTTCGTGGGCACGCGCTGGTGGTTGCGCAAGGTCACGGGCCGGCTCTGAAACCGAAAGGCCCCGCGCAAGGCGGGGCCGTTCTTGGTTGCGCCAAATCAGCCGTCGATACGGATGCGCGCGTTCGTCGGGTCATGCGGGCTGTCTTCCGCCACCACCGCATCCCATTCCTGAAGCTGCATCTTCACCTTGAGCTTGGTGCCCACCTCGGCGAGGTCGGGGCGCACATAGCCCATGCCGATCTGCTTGCCGAAGGCGACCGACCACCCGCCCGAGGTCAGACGGCCAACCTTTTCGCCATTGGCGATGATCGCTTCCTTGCCCCAGGGGTCCGAGTTTTCCGGCCCGTCGATCAGCAGCGTCACGCATTTCGCGCGGATGCCGGTGTCGAGCATCGCCTGCTTGCCGCGGAACTCCTTGCCCAGATCGATGAAGCGGTCGAGACCGGCCTCCATCGGCGTCGCATCGCGGCCAAGCTCGTTGCCGAAGGCGCGGTAGCTCTTTTCCTGACGCAGCCAGTTCTGGGCGCGGGCGCCAACGGGCTTGAGCCCGTGCTTCTCACCCACCGACCAGATCAGATCCCAGAGGTAGCGGCCAAATTCGACCGGGAAGTGAAGCTCCCAACCAAGCTCGCCCGTATAGGCCACGCGCACCGCACGCACCGGGCACATGCCCAGTTCGATGTCACGGTAGCTCAGCCACGGGAAGCGCTTGTTGGAAAGCACGGTTTCGGGCGCTGCGTCCTTGACGAGGTCATTGAGCAGCGCGCGCGCGGTGGGGCCCGCCAGCGCATAGACGCCCCATTGCGTCGTGACATCGTGGATGTCGATATGCCCGCCACCCGCCGCCATGAAGTCTTCCGCCGATTTGATCAGGAAATCAGCGTCATAGGCGGTCCATGCACCGGCCGAGATCAGGTAGTATTCGTTCTCGGCAAGCCGCACGATGGTATATTCGGTGCGCGTCGTGCCGGCATCGGTGAGCGCATAGGTGAGGTTGATGCGCCCCACCTTGGGCAGCTTGTTGCAGGTGAAATGGTCGAGGAAGGCGGTCGCGCCGGGGCCACGCACGAGGTGCTTGGTGAAGGCGGAAGCGTCGATGATGCCGCAGGTGGCGCGCACGGCCTCGGCCTCGGCCTTGGCATATTGCCACCACGCCCCGCGCAGGAAGCTGCGGGACTTGTGGTCGAAATCGGCGGGCGCATCGACGGGGCCGTAATAGTTCGGGCGTTCCCAGCCGTTCACCTGCCCCATTTGCGCGCCCAGCGCGAGCTGGCGGTCATAGGCGGGCGCGGTGCGCAGGGGCCGGCAGGCTTCGCGTTCCTCATCGGGGTGGTGCAGGATGAAGACGTGCTCGTAGCATTCCTCGTTCTTGCGCGCGGCATATTCGGTGGTCATCCAGGAGCCGTAGCGTTTCGGGTCGAGCGAGGCCATGTCAATCTCGGCTTCGCCCTCGACCATCATCTGCGCGAGATAATAGCCGGTGCCGCCCGCGGCGGTGATGCCAAACGAGAAGCCCTCGGCCAGCCACATGTTGCGCAGCCCCGGCGCCGGGCCAACGAGCGGGTTGCCATCGGGCGTGTAGCAGATCGGGCCGTTGAAATCGTCTTTCAGACCCACGGTTTCCGAGGTCGGCAGACGGTGGATCATCGACATGTATTCGGTCTCGATGCGTTCGAGATCGAGCGGGAAGAGGTCGGCACGGAAGGTTTCCGGCACGTCATACAGGAAGCGCGCGGGGGCGTTGCGCTCATAGGGGCCGAGGATCCAGCCGCCACGCTCTTCGCGCACATACCATTTGGCATCGGAATCACGCAGCACCGGGTGCTCGGGGTTGCCTTCGGCGCGCCATTTGACAAGCGCCGGATCGGGCTCGGTGACAATGAACTGGTGCTCGACCGGGATCGCCGGGATCTTGATGCCCAGAAGCCGGGCGGTGCGCTGCGCGTGGTTGCCCGTCGCCGTCACCACATGTTCGGCATGCACATCGACCAGCTCGCCCGAGCCGACAAGGTTGCCGCCCTTCTCGATCATCTTTTCAAGCGTGACGACCCATTCCGAGCCGGTCCAGCGATAGGCGTTGACCTGCAGCTTGCGCACGATCTCAACGCCGCGCTGACGCGCGCCCTTCGCCATCGCCTGCGTCACGTCGGCGGGGTTGATGTAGCCATCCTGCGGGTGGAACAGCGCGCCCTTCAGATCGTCTGAGTACATCAGCGGCCAGCGCTCTTTCATCTGCGCGGGCGTGAGGAACTCGTGATAGACGCCGGCGGTCTCGGCCACGCTCGAATAGAGCTTGTATTCGTCCATCCGCTCATCGGTCTGCGCCATGCGCAGGTTGCCGCAGATCGAGAAGCCGGCATTGAGCCCGGTTTCCGCCTCGAGCGTCTTGTAAAAGTCGACCGAGTATTTGTGGATATGCGTGGTGGCGTAGCCCATGTTGAAGAGCGGCAGCAGGCCAGCGGCGTGCCAGGTCGAGCCCGAAGTCAGCTCGTCGCGCTCCACCTGCATCACCTCCCAGCCGGCCTTGGCGAGGTGATAGGCCACCGAACAGCCGACGGCACCGCCACCGACGACAAGGGCTTTGACATGGGTTTTCATCGGACTCTCCTGAAGGGGGTTTTCCCCGTTTTGGCAGGTTGGCCGCGGTTCGGACAAGCATGCCCGACCTTTGCGGGCAAAAAGCGACATTGTGCGCAGCCGTGATCTTTCCCGGCGCCGAACCAGTGCAAGGTTTACCAATTCTTAAGCTTTGGCGTGAATCGGCGGCCCGGGCGCGGTAGATACAATTTGATACAACTTCCGGTGAGTCTCGCCATGTCTATTCTCGGCTATGTGTCAGCGCTTTTGCAGCTTTTCCTGTCGAGCCAGTTTCATGGCGGGCCGCACCGCTCTCCGGCCAGTTCTGCGCAACAGGACACCCCCCGGACCTCCAGCCAGCACGCCGCGCCAAGCCCCGCGCCCAGCCCGCAAACAGAGGGGCTGGGCCAACAGGGGCTGGTGATCGAATCGGCGCTCGCCGCGCAAAGCGGGCTCAACACGGGCGCCTCTCTGCACGGCCAGCCAGCCGGGGCGGGCACCGGCAACGCCGCGGGGACGCAAACCGGGGCGCAGCCGGTCGGAGCCTCCGCCAACGCCGGAAATGCTGTGCCGCCCAATGCAGCGTCTTCCGCCGCCAAAGGGCTTGAGGTCGCGGCCTCAAAAACAACGAATGCCACTGCGCAATCGGTTCTGGAGGCGCTGTTGCACCGGCTCGCCACTGCGGCCGCGGAAGATCGGAACGTTTCCGCGGCGGATCTCGATGCGGTGTTCTCTGTCGGGCAAGACGATGAGGAAGCGCAAGCCCGCCACGCCGCGGAACTGCGCGTCGCGGCAACCCGGCGCGAAGCGATTCTGGATCGGGTGAGTGCCGCCGCCGACAGCCGCACCACAGCGCAAACCGATCACGACCCCGCCCGCAGCGATGTGATGAAAACCCTCATCGCGCAAATGACCGCGATTGGCGCGAGCCAGGGGGCCTATTCAACGATGTCCTTCGCCGCGATCGGGCTCGAAGCGCAGCGCGGCCAACGCATACGGATCGCACTCTGAGACCGATGCCTCTGCCCCGGCGCCCACAATTTACCAACTCGAAAGCTCTGGCGTGAAGCAACGCTCGATTCGCGATATAGATAGGTTGGAATATCAGCCAACGCTTGAATAGCGAGTTCGCCATGCCCCTCGATGGACCCCTTTCCAGCTCTTCCACCGGCGCTTCGGTGAGCCCGGTTGCGGCGCGCCGTCCTGCGGCCCCCACAGCCGTGACGGCAGGCGGCACCTCCGCAGCGCGCGACGGCGGCGCGACGCCGCAAAACCAAAACTTTTCCAGGGATGTTGCGCGCACCGGACGCGCTTTGCCGACGAATGCGGCCGCAGAAACGCTGGTGCGTGCCGCCGCCGAAACCCAAACGCAAAAGACCGGCGCCTTGTCGATGAGCCGCGAGATCGGCGCCGCGAATGCTGCGGAGATGAAGCAGCGCGATCCGACCCCGATCGAGCAACTGCGCAAGCAACAGGCCGGCGGCGAACCGGGCACCACCGTCACCGAACTCACCAACATGATTGCGCAAACGAACGAACCGGGCCAGGTAGACCTGTCGAAAAGCCGCCCCGATGTCACCGATCAGCTGGAAAAACAGCGCAGCATCACCGAACAGAGCATCGCTGCGGCGCATGCGGAGATGGAGGCCAATTCCGGCCCCAATCTGGCGCAAAAAATGGAGCAGCGCCTGGCCGAGGCCAATGCCGAGACCCGCTATTCCAGCGCATCTCTGGCGGTCGTGAGTGCGCAAAGGCAAGGCGGCGCCGCCCTGCAGGTGCGGATGTAAACGGCTGAAAACTTAGGAAATGAAACCGGCGGCCCCGCGCGGGACCGCCGGTTTCATTTTTGGTCAGGGCCAGGCGTCACAAAACGCCCGGCACCACCAGATCCGGCGGGCGGTGGCCGTCGGCGAAGGTCTTGATATTGAGGATCACCTTTTCGCCCATCTCAAGCCGCCCCTCGATCGTGGCCGAGCCCATATGCGGCAAAAGCACGACATTGGGGAGCTGGCGCAGATCCGGGTTGAAGGCCGCGCCATGCTCGAACACATCAAGCCCGGCCCCCGCCAGTTCGCCCGCCTTGAGCGCGCGGGTGAGCGCATTCTCGTCGATCACCTCCCCGCGCGAGGTGTTCACGATCACCGCCGTGGGCTTCATCAGCTTGAGGCGGCGCGCATTGAGCAGGTGGAACGTGGCGGGCGTATGCGGGCAGTTGACGGAAATGACATCCATCCGCGCCACCATCTGATCGAGGCTTTCCCAGTAGGTCGCGTGCAGGTCCGCCTCGGTTTCCGGGCGCAGCCGACGGCGGTTATGGTAGTGGATCTGCATGCCGAAGGCCGCCGCGCGCCGCGCCACCGCCTGACCGATCCGCCCCATGCCGATGATGCCAAGCCGGCGCCCGCCAATGCGCCCGCCAAGAAGCGCGGTGGGGGAAAAGCCCGTCCACTCGCCCCGGCTCATCATCGCAAGCCCCTCGGGAATGCGCCGCGTCACGCCGAGAATGAGTGACATCACCATATCGGCGGTATCTTCCGTCACCACGCCGGGCGTGTTCGAGACCAGCACATTGCGCGAGCGCGCCGAGGCCACGTCGACATGGTCGATCCCGGCGCCGAAATTGGCGATCAGCCGCAGCCGCTCGCCCGCCTGCGCCAGCATGTTGGCGTCGATATGGTCGCACAGCGTCGGCACCAGAACATCGGCGTCGCGCATCGCCGCAACCAGCTCCTCGCGGCTCATCGGCGCGTCGCTCTCGCGCAGGGTGACGTCAAACAGTTCCTTCATCCGGGTCTCGACCCGTTCGGGCAACCGTCGCGTCACGACAACACTTAGCCGCGGTGCGGGCATGCTTGGCTCTCCTCTCTTCCAATGCATCTGGCTTGGGTGCAAATTGACCGTCAAAGAGGCAAGTTACAAGGCCCGGAGAGAGCAGAAATGACGCTTTTAGAGATGTTGGCGCAATTTTCTTGCGCGCCTGTGGCGCGACTGCGCCGTCATGCCACGCCCCTGCACGGCTTTTCAGCATTGCTGCATGCGGGGATCGTCGTGGCGCTGATCGGCGTCGCGCCGCTTGCGGCACAGGAACTGGAGGACGATCCGCCGCTGAGCGAGACCGAGCGCACCGTGGCACTGAGCACGCAAAGCGGGCGCGGTCCGGTGACAAACCTGCCGCTGCCGCGGTTTGTCTCGCTCAAGGGCTCGGACGGCAACGCGCGCCGCGGCCCCTCGCTGTCGCACCGTATCGACTGGGTGTTCAAACATGCCGGCATGCCGTTGCGAGTCACCGCTGAATTCGGCCATTGGCGCCGTGTGGAAGACCGCGATGGCGCGGGTGGCTGGGTCCATTATGCGCTGCTCTCCGGGGTGCGCACCGTCATTGTCGAGGATGACATGACCGAGCTTCATGCCCGTGCCGATGCCACCTCTGCCGTTGTGGCGCTGGCCGAGATGGGGG
Source organism: Rhodobacter lacus (assembly GCF_042683065.1). Lineage (NCBI taxonomy): Bacteria > Pseudomonadati > Pseudomonadota > Alphaproteobacteria > Rhodobacterales > Rhodobacter > Rhodobacter lacus. Next base: position 83,176 of record NZ_JBHUIX010000011.1, read on the forward strand.
CAATTGCGAAGCTTGGCGATTGCACCCGCGACTGGTGCGAGATTACCGCCGAAAGCGCCGATGGCTGGGTGCCAAAAGAGAAGATCTGGGGCGTGGATGCCGATGAGATCCGGGACTGATCCACGCGCGCGCAAACGCGCGTGACGGCGGGGCGCCGATCGGTTACGCAAAGGCCCTTCCCTCTCCCCGAGTCGCCCATGCCCTACGATCCACAAACGCAAAAGCTCAACATCTCTGCCGGGCTTGCCTCGGTTTCGGTGGCGGGCACGCTGGTGCTGATCAAGCTCTGGGCCCTTTGGGCCACCGGCGCGCTTTCCATCGCGGCTTCGCTGGCCGATTCGGCGATGGATCTCCTGATCTCTGCCGCTGGCCTTGCCGCCATTCTCTATGCCGCCCGCCCCGCCGATGAAGACCATGCCTTCGGCCATACCTCGGTCGAAGACCTCGCCTCGCTCGGTCAGGCGATCTTCGTGGCCGCTTCGGGCGGCGCGATCCTCTGGGCGGCACTTGCGCGCCTCTTCGCCCCCGAGGCCCCGCAACTCGCCGATGAGGGGGCCGGCATCGCGGTGATGATCGGCTCGGCGGCGCTCACCGCCATGCTGGTGCTGTGGCAAAAACGCGTTGCCGCGAAAACCGGCAACAAGGTCGTTTCCGCCGACATGCTGCATTATATCGGCGACCTGATCCCGACCCTTGGCGCGATCCTCGCGCTGTGGCTCTCGGCGCGCTTCGACCTGGCGCGGGCCGACAGCGTGATCGCGATCCTTGCTGCGCTGATCATGCTGCGCGGTGCCGCCAAGATCTTCATCGCAAGCTGGCACGCGCTGATGGATCGCGCCGCGCCCGAAGCGGTGGTGCGCTCGATTGCCGAAATCGCCGAGATCTGGCCCGGGGTGCGCGGCTTTCATGACCTCAGGACCCGCACCGCGGGCGCCAAGATCTTCGTGCAACTGCATATCGAGCTTGATGGCGCGCAAACGCTTGAGGCCGCCCATGCGATTGCCAAGAGCCTCAAGCGTGCGATCCTCGATGCCCATCCACAAGCGGATGTGATCATCCACATGGATGTCTGGCAAAGCTGAAACGGAACCCTCCTCGGCCCGGTCGCGTTCTTCCCGCGAAACGCAACCAAACGACAGGAGGTTCTCATGGCCAGTGCCAACCCGATCCCGCAAAGCAACGGCAAGCTTCCCCCCGAGGTGGCGAAGATGGAGCAGCAAATCGAGAAGCTGAGCGCCGAGCTGGCGGAGCTGACCCGCACCGCGGGCGATTACGGCGCGAGCCGGATGGAGCAGCTTTCCGCTCAGGCAAAAGAGTTGCGCGCCGAGATTGCCGCGCGGTCGAGCGCGGCGGCAGACGTGGCGCGCGAGCGCTTCCACGAGGCCGAAGGCGCGGTCGAGGATCGCGTGCGTGCCAATCCGATGGCCGCGCTCGGCATTGCCGCGGGCGTGGGCTTTCTCGCCGCGCTCCTGGTCAAGCGCTGATCCGATGGGCGATCTGGTGCAGATCGCGCTCGGGCTGATCGGGGGGATCGCCCCCCCGGTCGGCCCCCCGCGCGGCAAGATCCTTGCGCTGGCGCTGATCGGCGCTTTTGCCACCACGGCCTATGTCGCGGCGGCTTTTGCGCTGTGGTTCGCGCTTGCGCCCGTGATCGGCCCGGCACTTGCGGCGCTCGCTCTGGCCACGCTCGCGCTGGTGCTGGCGCTGATCGCATGGGGCGTGCTCGCGCTGATCGAGGCGCGCGCCAAAGCCCGGGCCGAGGCCGCGCGCGCCGCCGCGATGAACAGCGCCTTGGCCGAGGCGGCGGGCGTTCTGCCCAAGCTCATGGCCGATCACCCGCTCGCCACCGTTGCCGTTGCCGCGGGGCTCGCCTTTGCGCTTACCCCGTCACGGCCAGAGGCTTAAAGCTTAAAGCAGCCCCCGCCCCTTCAGCAGCGCCTCGACGCCCGGCATCTTGCCGCGAAAGTCCATCCATGCCGCGTCGGCGGGCACCGATCCGCCGACCGAGAGAATGCAGCGCTCGAGCCGCCTTGCCGTTTCCGGGTCAAACGCATCCCCCGTTTCTTCAAACGCGGCAAAGGCGTCGGCATCCATCACCTCCGACCACATGTAGCTGTAATAGCCCGCCGAATAACCGTCGCCGGAGAACACATGGCCGAAATGGGGGGTGGCGTGGCGCATGCGAATGGCTTTCGGCAGGCCGATGTCTGCCAGCACCTGAGCCTGCATCGCCATCGGGTCTTTGGGCGCGGCGCCCTCGTGGAAGGCCAGATCGACAAGCGCCGAGGCGACGAATTCGACCGTGGCGAACCCCTGATCATAGGTGCCTGCCGCCAAGAGCTTGTCGCGCAGATCCTTGGGCATCGGCGCGCCGGTCTTCCAGTGCGTCGCGTGGCGGTCGAGCACCTCGGGCACATCGAGCCAATGCTCATAAAGCTGGCTCGGCAGTTCCACAAAGTCGCGCGCAACCGAGGTGCCCGAGACGAATTGATAGGTCACATCCGAGAGCATCTGGTGCAATGCATGGCCAAATTCATGAAACAGCGTGCGCGCATCGTCATGGCTGAGCAGGCAGGGCTCGCCCTTCGAAAAGTTGCACACATTGACGACAATCGGCCGCGTCTCGCCGCCAAGCTTTGATTGCGAGCGCATCGCCGAGCACCAGGCGCCCGAACGCTTCGAGCCACGCGCGAAGTAATCGCCCAGGAACACGGCGATATGCTTGCCTTCCCGCGTCACCTCCCAGCCGCGCACGTCGGGGTGATAAAACGGCCCCTCAAGCGGGCGAAATTCGAGCCCGAAGAGGCGGTTGGCCGTGTCAAACACCGCGCCGAGCATGGCCTCGAGCGAGAGATAGGGTTTCAGCGCCGCCTCGTCGAAATCATGTTCCAGCGTGCGGCGTTTTTCCGAGTAATAGCGCCAGTCCCACGCTTCCAGATCGCCGTTGATGCCCTCTGCATGCATCATCCGGGTGAGCTTTGCCGCATCCGCCTCGGCGGCGGCTTTCGCGGGCTCCCAGACCCGCATCAGGAGGTCGCGCACCTGCGCGGGCTCCTTTGCCATTTCGGGTTCGAGCTTGTAGGCGGCAAAGCTCGCATAGCCCAAAAGCTTCGCGCGCTCTTCGCGCAGGCTCAAGATCTCGGCGGCAATGGCGCGGTTGTCGGTCTCGCCGCCATTCGCGCCGCGCGCGACCCAAGCCTCATAGGCGATCTCGCGCAGCTCGCGCCGGGGCGAGAATTGCAAAAACGGAACGATGAGCGAGCGGTTCAGCGTCAGCACCGGGCCCTCGGCGCCGCGCTCCTCCCCCGCGCCGCGCGCCGCCTCGATGACAAATTCGGGCAGGCCCTCAAGCTCTTGCTCTGTCAGCGGGCGCGACCAGTCGCGCTCATCGGCGAGCAGGTTTTGCGAGAATTGGGTGCAAAGCACCGCAAGACGCTCCTTGATCGCGGTCATCCGCTCGGCAGCCGCCCCTTCGAGCGCAGCCCCGGAGCGGATGAACATCTTGTAGTAAAGCTCCAGCACCCGGGCTTGTTCGGGCGTAAGCCCCAGCGTGTCGCGCGCCGCCCAGAGCGTTTCGATACGCGCAAAGAGCGGGCGGTTCATCGTCACTTCCGAGGCGAAGGCGGCCATTTTCGGCGCCAGATCGCGCATCAACGCCTCGCGCGCGGGCGTGCTGTCGGCGCCCGAGAGGTTGTAGAACACGCCCGCCACCCGGTCGAGCGTGGCCTCGGCCAACTCCATCGCCTCGATCGTATTGGCAAAGCTTGCCGGCGCGGGGTTGGCGGCAATCGCGGCGATATTGGCGCGCGCCTCGGCAAGGGCCGCGTCAAACGCCGGGGCAAAATCCTCGTCACGGATCGCGGCAAAATCGGGAAGCGCAAAGGGGCCTTTGCCCGGCACAAGCAGCGGATTCGTCATGGAGATCTCCTTTGCCCCAAAGCTAGGCTGCTTGCGGGCAAAGGAAAAGGGGCGGAGCCGCAGCCCCGCCCCCGCAACAGTCACTTCCGCGCTCTCAGGCCGCTTTTGCCGCCGCGCCGGAGCCAAAGCGGGCATAGAAGCCGTCGCCCTTGGCGGCGATGTCGCGCAGAAGCGCCGGGGCTTCGAAGCGCGCGCCGTATTTTGCCGCCAGCGCCTCGCAGATCTCCACCGCGCGCGGCGCGCCGATGATGTCGAGCCAGGCAAAGGGCCCCCCCGACCAGGGCGCAAAGCCCCAGCCCAGGATCGCGCCCACATCGCCCTCGCGAATGTCGGTGAGCACGCCCTGCTCGAACGCCCGCACCGCTTCGAGCACCTGCGCCATCAACAGCCGGTGCTGCACCTCATGGAGGTCGGGCTGGGCCTCAGCATGGGGGTATTTCTCGGCCAGCCCTTCCCAGAGCCCGCCGCGCTTGCCCGCGGTATAGGTGTAAAAGCCCGCATCGGCCTTTTTGCCCAAGCGCCCTTCGTCGGCCATCCAGAACACCACCTCATCGACCGCGCCATCGGGATAGGCATCGCCCATCGCGGCCCGGGTCGCCTTGGCGATCTTCACGCCCAGATCAATCGAGGTCTCGTCCACCAGTTGCAGCGGCCCGAGCGGCATGCCGACAAGCTTCGCCGCATTCTCGATCAGCACCGGGCTCACCCCCTCGGCCACCATGCGGATGCCCTCGTTGATATAGGGGATGATGCAGCGGTTGGCGTAGAAGAAGCGCGCATCGTTGACGACGATCGGTGTTTTGCGGATCGCGCGGACGAAATCGAGCGCCTTCGCCACGGCAACATCACCGGTTTGCGCGCCCTTGATGATCTCGACCAAAAGCATCTTGTCGACCGGCGAGAAGAAGTGGATGCCGATGAACTGCTCGGGGCGTTTGGAGGCCTTGGCGAGGCTTGAGATTGGCAGGGTCGAGGTGTTGGTGGCAAAGATCGCGGTTTGCGGGATCACCGCCTCCGCCTTCGCCGTCACCTCGGCCTTGACGCCCGGATCTTCGAACACCGCCTCCACGATCAGATCGCAGTCCGCGAGCGCGGCGTAATCGGTGGTGGCGGTGATGCGGGCGAGCACCTCGGCCTTTTTCTCCTCCGTCACCTTGCGCCGCGAGATCCCCTTGTCGAGGATGCCGGTCGAATAGCTCTTGCCGCGCTCTGCCGCCTCTTGCGTCGAGTCGATCAGCACCACCTCGATGCCCGCATTGGCGGAGACATAGGCGATCCCCGCCCCCATCATGCCCGCACCAAGGATGCCCACCTTCTTGACCGACTGATCCTCGACCTTCGGGCGGTTCGCGCCCTTCTCAAGCGCCTCCTTGTTGATGAAAAGCGAGCGGATCATCGCCGAGGAAGACGGGTTCAACAGCAGGTTGGTGAACCAGCGCGCCTCGATTTTCAGCGCCGCATCGAAGGGCACGAGCGCGCCTTCGTAAACCGCCGAGAGCAGCGCCTTGGCCGCCGGGTAAACCCCCATCGTCTTGCCATGCACCATCGCCGAAGCGCCAAGGAAGGTCATGAACCCCGCCGGATGATAGGGCGCGCCGCCGGGCATCTTGTAGCCCTTGGCATCCCAGGGTTTCACGAGATCGGCATCTTTCGCGCTCAGCACCCACGCCCGCGCGGCGGCCATCGGATCGTCGCTCACCTCGTCGATGAGCCCCGCCGCCTTCGCCGCCTTCGGATCGGAGAGCTTGCCTTCCAAGAGGAACGGCGCCGCCATCATCGCGCCGAGCTTGCGCACAAGCCGCGTGGTGCCGCCACCGCCCGGGAAGATGCCAACCATGATCTCGGGCAGGCCGATCTTCGCCTTCGGGTTGTTCGCGGCAAAGATCCGGTGCGTCGAGAGCGGCAGCTCGAGCCCGATGCCGAGTGCCGTGCCCGGCAGCACACAGGCGATCGGTTTGCCGCCTTTGAGCGTTTTCGGGTCCATGCCGGCGCGCTCGATCTTGCGCAGCACGCGGTGCATCTGCATCACGCCCTCAAAGATCGCCTGCGCGCCCCCCGCGCGCATCTTGGCAATGACGTTGAGATCCATGCCGCCGGCAAAATCCTTCTTGCCGGAGGTGATGATCACGCCTTTGCAAGCCTCATCGGCGAGCGCCTGATCGATGAAGCCGTCGAGCAGGGCAAACCCCTCCATGCTCATCACATTCATCGACTTCGCGGCGACATCCCAGGTGATCACGGCCACACCGTCATCGCCAAGCGCATAGGTGAAATCGGTCATTTGCTCTCTCCCTTCGGCGCGATCTCCCTGGGCCCTGCCCAATCGCTGCCGTCCTGATAGGTGAAACGGGCCTTGCCGCCCGCGATATGAATTTGCATGTCGACGTCGGAATAAGTGACCACCTCGACCTCTGCCCTGGAGCCGACAACCAGGAAGCGCGCGGGCGCCTCGGAACGGTTGACGAAGCAATGCCCGTTCGCCACCCCCGCCTTCCAGGCTGCGCAATCGCCTGGGCGCATCGCCTCCGCGCCCGCGTCCTCGACGAGAACCAGCTCCCCCTCCAGCACCAGCGCGAATTCATCCTCGTTCAGATGCCAGTGCCGGAGCGAGGCCACGGCACCGGGCTCCAGCGTGACGATATTGACGCCGAACTGCGTCAGCCCGGCCAGATCACCGAGCCGCTGCGAAGACCGTCCCGCCATCATCTGGGCATAGGGCGCGGGGTAGATCGAGCCGGTTTTCACCGGTGCCCGCGCGAGATCGAGTTTCGGCATCAGCACCCCCCCGCCCGACGGGCCGGACGGCGCAGCGCTGTCAGGCGTATCCCGGCATCAGCTTGTGCGGCATCAGCGGCCAGCGCGTATCCTCGCTCCGGAACCCTAAGGCCGAGGTCTTCCAGCCGAGCCGATGCGTCTCCAGCGTGATCTCTGCGGTATAGCTCAGCACCACTTCCGCACTCTCGCGCAGCCAGCACGAGGCAAAGCGCCCGAAGAGACAGCGGTTCGTCACCCCGGTGACGGAAACCGCACGCCGTTCGATCCGCTCGACGCCCATCGCGCAAGCCTCGTTGAAATAGCAGTCGAACCCCTCCTCGAGGCTCAACTCTCCCTCGACCCAAAGAGTCGCGCGGCGGGTTCTCACTTCGAGCGGCAAGACCGTGCAGGCCATGTACCGCTCGAAATCGCCCGCCAGGAACGCATCTCCCAGTTCTGACAGATGGCTCTGCAGAATCCTCAAAGTCACGGCTTGCCCTCGATCGCGGATGGAAGGAGGCGGCCGGGTGGACGACCCGCCCCCGGATCAGTTGGTCAAGCCGATGGTTGATGCCTTGTAAAGGCAAGTCAACCCCGGGATGTATTTGGTGGCGAAGATTCGCACAGAGGTGAGGGCGCGGGGGGCGCGTCGCCCGGATTTTGCGCGACCGGGCGCACATCAGAGCCGCTCGATGATCGTGGCCGCGCCCATGCCGGAGGCAATGCAGAGCGTGGCGAGCCCGGTCGAGAGATCGCG
>NZ_JBHUIX010000011.1:90671-476678 GCF_042683065.1 Rhodobacter lacus
CATTGCGCCGCCGTTCACGTTCACCTTGTCGGGGCTGACGTCAAACGCCTGCATGAAGCGCAGAACCACCGCCGCAAAGGCCTCGTTGACCTCGAAAAGGTCGATGTCACCAATCGCCATGCCACTGTCGCGCAAGATCTTTTCAGTCACCGGCACCGGGCCGGTCAGCATGATCGTCGGATCGGTGCCGATCTTCGCCGTGGCGCGGATGCGCGCGCGCGGCTTGAGCCCATGCGCTTCGCCAAATTCCTTCGAGCCGATCAGCACCGCGGCGGCGCCATCGACAATGCCCGAAGAATTGCCCGCATGGTGGATATGCTCGACATGGTCCAGATGGGGGTATTTCAGCATTGCCACCTTGTCGAAGCCGGGCATCGCCTCGCCCATGTCCTTGAACGAGGCCTTGAGCTTGGCAAGGTCTTCAAGCGTGGTGCCGGGGCGCATGTATTCGTCCCGATCAAGGATCGTCAGCCCGTTCTGGTCGAGAACCGGCACGATCGATTTCGCAAACCGGTTCTCGGCCCAGGCCGCGGCGGCGCGGCGCTGGCTTTCCACCGCGAGCGCATCGGCCATCTCACGGGTGAAGCCGTATTCGGTGGCGATGATATCGGCCGAGATCCCCTGCGGCACAAAATAGGTCTTGAGCGCCAGCGCCGGATCGACGGCAATCGCCGCCCCGTCCGAGCCCATCGCAACGCGGCCCATCATCTCGACGCCACCCGCGATATAGGCCGCGCCCGCCCCCGCCTTCACCTGGTTGGCGGCGAGGTTCACCGCCTCCATGCCCGAGGCGCAGAACCGGTTGATCGAGAGGCCGGGGATCGACTCGTCCAGATCGGAGAGCAGCACGGCAGAGCGCGCAAGGCAGCCGCCCTGTTCGCCCACCTGGGTCACGTTGCCCCAGATCACATCCTCGACCGCGTGGCCCTCCAGGCCGTTGCGCGCTTTGACCGCGTTGAGAAGCCGCGCCGAAAGCGCGACAGAGGTCACTTCATGCAGGCTGCCATCGGGGCGGCCCTTGCCGCGCGGCGTGCGGCAGGCGTCATAGATATAGGCTTCGGTCATTGGTCCTCCTCGGGTCCGGGCCATGCTCCCGGGCTCCTCTTTCCGGGCGTTCCGGCCGGGCGCCCATGGGGCGGCCCGTGCTCGCCTCGACTATCGCAACGAATTGACCTTCGCGTAAGGGGCAAGGGCGCCTTGTTGCGCAACGTCACGAGAGGGGCGGATCGCGCCGCCCCGCCTCAGGCCTTGCGCGCCGCAAGCTCCGCCTTGAAGAGCCGCAGCCGCGCTGTCAGGTTTTCGTGATGCGTCACCGAGCTGAAATGCTCAAAGAGAAAGCACAGAGCCTCGTCCGGGCTGATCTCCGCCTCATCGGCAAAGCGCTGCAAGGTCCGGTAGGCGTCGTTGGTCATCGCCACCGGAAAGCGGCGCGTCAGGCGCAGGCGTTTGGGCATCACTCTCTCCTCGCTCCGCGCACCCTAGTTGGCCGCGGTGGCAAAAACCAGCCTGTTCCCCCGCGGCGCGCGGGCGGGGGCCGGGCGCCGCGGGGGGTCCGGGGGGCTGCAAGCCCCCCGGCGGGTCGCCGCGGCCCTGCCGCGGCGAAACACCCGGCCCCTCACCGCATGCGATTGTATGCCGCAAGCCCCTGAGCCCTCACGTGTTTTTTCCTTGTCGTCAGACTGTGCTAGGGTAGCCTCAACAGATCCAACCGCGCGAGGCTCCGATGACGCCGATTGACGACCATCCGCTGCGCTATGCGCTGGTGAACGAGCTTCATGCCCGCCCCTTTCCCTCGGTCGACCTGCCCGCCCATGTGATCTATCTCGCCTTCAAGGAGCCGAAAGACGCCGTCAACCGCGACCGCGCCAAGGATCACGAGCATCTCGTCGACCTGCTCACCCGGCAGGGCGGTGCGGTGCCGCCGATGGGCGCCACCCATTACAGCGGCGAAATTGGCCGCCATGCGCTGAAATGGGAAAGCCATACCGAATTCACCACCTTTCTCGCCCATGCGCCGGGCGTCTCGGAGCGCCCCTTCGACCCGGTCGAGGCAGAGATCTTCCCGACAGACTGGGTGCAAAACGCGCCCGGGCGCCGCATCGTCGCGGTCTCGATCCGGATCGAGGAGCTGCCCGGGGACGAAACGAAGATCCTGCCCGCGCTCGAAAACTGGTTCGTGCCCGAAAGCCTCGTTTGCGCCTGGGTGCTGGACGAGGCCGCGGTGGTCGCTACCGATTTCCGCATCGACCCGGCCGGGCTGATGCGCTTTGCCGTTTTCGCCCGCCCCGGCACCGGGCAGGGCCGGATCGGGCGCATCGTGCAACGGATTTGCGAGATCGAGACCTATCGCGCCGTCTCGATGCTGGGCCTTGGCCGCGCCCGCTCGCTGACGCAAAAGCTCAACGCGCTCGAACCCGAGCTGAGCGCGCTTGTCGACACCATGAAGGACGACACCCACCCCGCCGAGAACACGCTGCATCGCCTGCTGGAGGTCTCGACCGAACTCGAGAGCCTCGCCGTCACCCATACGTTCCGCTTCTCGGCAACCTTCGCTTATGAGGCGATCGTCCATGACCGGGTCGAGGTGCTGCGCGAGAGCCGTTTCAACGGGCGCCAAAAGTTCAACGAATTCATGATGCGCCGCTATGATCCGGCGATGCGCACGGTGAAATCCGCCGAGGTGCGGCTCAACGCCATGGTCGAGCGCGCGGCACGGGCGGGCGAGCTCTTGCGCACAAGGGTCGATGTGGCGCGTCAGGCGCAAAACCAGAAACTGCTCGAAAGCATGGATCGCCGCTCGGACCTGCAACTGCGGCTCCAGCGCACCGTGGAAGGGCTCTCGGTGGTGGCGATCAGCTATTATGCGGTGAGCCTTGCGGGCTATGCGGTCTACCCGATCGCAAAGGAAATCGGCATCTCGAAGGAAATGGCCATTGCCGGGCTCACGCCCCTCGTGGTCGTCATCGTCTGGCTCGCGCTCCGGCGCATCCGCAACAGCGTCGGGCATTGAAAAGGGGGCCAGCGGCCCCCTCCCGTCTTTGTCGCAGCGCAGATCGCTCAGACGCCGCGGGCAAGCGCCGCCACACCGGTGCGCGCCACGTCCACAAGCCCGAGCGGGCGCATCAGCTCGGCAAAGGCGTCGATCTTCTCCGACGTGCCGGTGATCTCGAACACAAAGCTCTCCAGCGTGCTGTCGACCACATTGGCGCGGAAAATATCGGCAAGGCGGAGCGATTCCACCCGCTTCTCGCCCGTCGCGGCAACCTTGAACAGCGCCAGCTCGCGCTCGACCGCCGCGCCCTCCACGGTGAGGTCATGCACCTCATGGACCGGCACAATGCGGCCAAGCTGCGCCTTGATCTGCTCGATCACCGCCTCGGTGCCGCGCGTCACGATGGTGATGCGCGAGCGGTGCCCCTTGTGGTCGATTTCCGCCACGGTGAGGCTGTCGATGTTGTAGCCCCGCCCGGAAAACAGCCCGATCACGCGCGCCAGAACGCCCGGTTCGTTCTCGACGATCACCGCAAGCGTGTGGCTGCGCTCCACATCGGAGTGGCTGTCGCGCAGGTCATAGGCGGAGTGGCTCGAGGAGCCTTTCTTGATGTTCAGAGCGGCCATTGCCCTCTCCCTTCCGAATGTCTTTCATCTTGCCGGAAATATCCCGGGGGTCCGGGGGCAGCGCCCCCGGCGCTCTCACACCAGCGCGGCGCCGCCGCGGAAGGCCTCGGCATCCGCCGAGAGCAGCATGTCGTTATGCGGTTTGCCCGACGGGATCATCGGGAAGCAGTTCTCGTGCTTCTCGACAAGGCAATCGAACAGAACCGGGCCGTCGTAGTTGATCATCTCCATGATCGCATCGTCGAGCTCTTTCGGGTCGCTCACCACGATCCCCTTCCAGCCGAAGGCCTCCGCCAGCTTGACGAAATCGGGCAGGCTCTCCGACCAGCTTTGCGAATAGCGCCCGCCATGCAGCAGGTCTTGCCATTGCCGCACCATGCCAAGCCGCTCGTTGTTCAAGATGAACTGCTTGACCGGGGCGCGGAACTGCGTGGCCGTGCCCATCTCCTGCATGTTCATCAGCCAAGAGGCCTCGCCCGCGATGTTGATCACGAGCGCGTCGGGATGGGCGATCTGCACCCCGATCGAGGCCGGGAACCCGTAGCCCATGGTGCCAAGCCCCCCGGAGGTCATCCAGCGGTTCGGCGCCTCAAAGCCGAGGAATTGCGCCGCCCACATCTGATGCTGGCCCACCTCGGTGGTGATGTAGCGATCGCGCCCCTTGGTCAGGGCTTCGAGCCGCTCCAGCGCATATTGCGGTTTGATCACCGTGTCGGAGTTGGTGTAGCTCAGGCAGCGCACCTTTTTCCACTCCGCAATCATCGCCCACCATTTCGCAAGCCCCTCCTTGTGGGTCTTGCGCCCGCGCGCCTTCCAGACCTTCAACAGGTCTTCGAGCACATGGCCAATGTCGCCGATGATCGGCAGATCGACCGTGATGATCTTGTTGATCGAAGAGGCGTCAATATCGACATGCGCTTTGACTGAAGTCGGCGAGAAATCGGCGACCCGCCCGGTGATGCGGTCATCGAACCGCGCCCCGAGGTTGATCATCAGATCGCAGCCGTGCATGGCGAGGTTGGCCTCGTAAAGCCCGTGCATGCCGAGCATGCCAAGCCAGTTCTTGCCGGAGGCCGGATAGGCGCCAAGCCCCATCAGCGTCGAGGTGATCGGAAAGCCCGTGGCATCCACCAGTTCACGCAGAAGCTGGCTCGCGCCGGGGCCCGAGTTGATCACGCCGCCGCCGGTATAAAACACCGGCCGCTCCGCCTTTTCCATCAGCTCGACAAGCTTGGTGATGGCGTCGATATCGCCCTTCATTTTCGGCTGGTAATGGTCCACCCGCGCCTGTTTCGGCCCGCTATAGGGGCCCGTGGCGAATTGCACATCCTTGGGCAGGTCGATCAGCACCGGGCCGGGGCGGCCCGAGGTGGCAACATGGAACGCCTGATGGATGGTTTCAGAGAGTTTTGCCGGGTCTTTCACCAGCCAGTTATGCTTGGTGCAGGGCCGGGTGATGCCGATCGTATCGGCCTCCTGAAAGCCGTCCGTGCCGATCATGAAGGTCGGCACCTGCCCCGAAAACACCACCAGCGGAATGCTGTCCATCAGCGCATCGGTGAGCCCGGTCACGGCATTCGTGGCGCCGGGGCCAGAGGTCACGAGCACACAGCCCGGCTTGCCGGTCGAGCGCGCATAGCCCTCCGCCATGTGCACCGCCGCCTGTTCATGCCGAACGAGGATGTGGCGAATGTCGTTTTGCTGAAAGATCGCGTCATAGATCGGCAGAACAGCGCCGCCCGGATACCCGAAGATCGTATCGACCCCCTGGTCCTTGAGCGCCTGCACCACCATTTCCGCGCCGGTCATCTGCCGCGACATCTTTCACGTCCTTTCCCGGGGCACTGCCCCCGACCTATCGGGGCAAGGCCCCAACCCGTTTGGCAACAAAAAGCCCCCGCGTGTTCGGCGAGGGCGCATGGGAACCATTATGGTCAACCGTCACCGGCCCATGCGCCACTCCCCTACGAGAACCAGAAGCGAGAACATTGTCGTTCCTTTCGTTGCATCGGGGCGGACATTAGGGGCAGCCGGGAAGGGCGTCAACGGCAAAACGCTGAATATAATGTCGCGGCACCGCTGCAAGTGTTGCAAAAGTTGCGCAAATGAGCGGCCCCGCGATATTTCCGCAAGCCGGGAGCCGAAAACAGACCGCCACGTTGCGCCCCCGCGAGTCGTCTGACCCGGGCGCGAACCGCCCCCCCGAACACGCGACAAGACGGCGGGCGCGCTCGCGCGCCCCGGAGCGGCTCGCCAGCACGCCGCCCCCGGCCTGCGCCGCCGCGCGCCGCCCCGCTGTCGCGGCTCCGTTCGCGCGCCCCTCGCCCCGGCCCTCGCCTGCCCACAGATCGCCCGGCGCGCACAAAGACCGATTCTCTCTGTTCGCCCCGCGTGCCCGCCTCCCGCAGGAGGCGAACAAATCCTCCTGCATTCGCGCAAACTGGTCAGCCGAACGGACCAGATGGTCCGTCGCGCTTGATTTTCTGGCCGCAAGCAGCCAAGGAACAGCAAAGCCCCACAGTGGGCCGGGGAATTGGGAAGGGGAGGAGACGATGGGCGCTTTGCTGGCCCTGTCACGGGTCATCGACCGTATCAACGAGTTCATCGGCAAATCGGTGTCATGGCTCATTCTGGTGGCGGTGCTGATTTCCGCCATCAACGCAACCATCCGCAAGGTGTTCAACGTCTCGTCGAACGCCTGGCTCGAGGCGCAATGGTATCTTTACGGCGCAGCCTTCCTGCTCGCCGCCGCCTATACGCTCAAGCAAAACGAGCACATCCGCATCGACATCGTCTATGGCGCCTTCTCGCGCCGGGTGCAGCACTGGATCGACCTGTTCGGCCATGTGTTCTTCCTGATGCCGTTCCTGACGATGATGCTCTGGATGCTCTTTCCCTATGTGATGATGTCAGTGCGCTCGGGCGAGCTGTCGACCAATGCGGGCGGGCTCGTGATCTGGCCGGCAAAGTCGCTCCTTCTGATCGGCTTCAGCCTGCTCTTCGCGCAGGGCCTCTCCGAGATCATCAAGAAGATCGCGATCATGCGCGGGCTGATCGAGGATCCGCACACCTTCTCCGGCCATCACGGTTCGGCCGAGTCCTTCGTCGAAGAAAAGGGGCTCTGAGATGGTGCTGGAACTCATCGCCACGAACATGGCGCCGATCATGTTCGTCTCGCTCATCGGCTTTTTGCTCCTCGGCTATCCGGTGGCCTTCTCGCTTGCCGCGAACGGGCTGATGTTCTTCATCATCGGCGTCGAACTGGCGCCGCTGTCGGGCGGCACGATCAACCTGAGCTGGCCGCTCCTCAATGCGATGCCAGAGCGGTTCTGGGGGGTGCTCAGCAACGAGACGCTTCTGGCCATTCCCTTCTTCACCTTCATGGGGATCGTGCTGGAAAAATCCGGCATGGCGGAAGACCTGCTCGACACGATCGGCCAGCTCTTCGGCCCGGTGCGGGGCGGGCTGGCTTATGCGGTGATCATTGTGGGCGCGCTGCTTGCCGCCACCACCGGTGTCGTTGCGGCCTCGGTGATCGCGATGGGGCTCATCTCGCTGCCGATCATGCTGCGCTACGGCTACGACCGCCGCTTGGCGAGCGGCGTCATCGCCGCCTCTGGCACGCTTGCGCAGATCATCCCGCCCTCTCTTGTGCTGATCGTTCTGGCCGACCAGCTTGGCCGGTCGGTGGGCGACATGTACAAGGGCGCGCTGATCCCCGGCCTCGTGCTCACCGGCATCTATATGGGCTATGTTGCGGTGATGTCGATCGTGCGGCCCGCGGCCATGCCCGCGCTGCCGAAAGAGGCGCGCACGCTTGGCTCGGGCGTCACCTCGCTCTTTGTCGTGCTGGTCTTTGGCGGGGCGATCTACTGGGGGGCCTATCAATGGCTCCATGATCCGGCCGCGCGGAACTCGAACGCAGGTATCCTCGCCTCGGCGCTCGCCGTGATGGTGATCTACGTGGTCGCGCTTATCGACAAGGGGCTGCATCTGAACCGGATGAGCCGGCTTGCGCAGCAAGTGGTGATCGTGCTGATCCCGCCGCTTGCACTCATCTTCCTTGTGCTCGGCACGATCTTCCTCGGCGTCGCCACGCCGACCGAAGGCGGCGCGATGGGGGCTGTGGGCGCGCTGATCCTCTCGGGGGTGAAGCGGCGGCTGAACATGGCCGTGGTCCGCGACGCGCTCGCCGCCACGACCCGGCTTTCGGCCTTCGTGATGTTCATCTTGCTGGGCGCGCGGGTGTTCTCGCTCACCTTCTACGGCGTGAACGGGCATCTTTGGGTCGAGCATCTCCTCGTCTCGCTGCCGGGCGGAGAGATGGGCTTCCTGATCGTTGTCTCGCTTCTGGTCTTCTTCCTCGCCTTCTTCCTCGATTTCTTCGAGCTGGCCTTCATCATCGTGCCGCTTCTGGCGCCGGCGGCCGAGAAAATGGGGATCGACCTGATCTGGTTCGGGGTGATTTTGGGCGTGAACATGCAGACCTCGTTCATGCACCCGCCGTTTGGCTTTGCGCTGTTCTTCCTGCGCTCGGTGGCACCGAAAGTGCCCTTTGTGGACAAGGTGACGGGGCTGGTCACCGAGCCGGTGAAGACCTCGCAGATCTACTGGGGCGCGGTGCCCTTCGTGTTCATCCAGATCGCGATGATCGCTGTCGTCATCGCCTTCCCGCAGATGGTGATGCATTACAAAGGAAAGCCGGTGGATCTGTCGAATGTGACCGTGACCTTGCCGAGCATGCCCGGTCTCGGGGGCGGGCTTGGCGCGCCGGGCGGCATGGGCCTGCCACCGATCGGAGGCCAGCCGGCCGCGCCGGGCGGCGGGCTGAGCCTTGGTGCGCCCTCGCTTGGCGGCCCCCCTCCGGGGCTGGGCGCGCCAAGCGGCACGCCTCAGCAACCGCCTCAGGGTGGCGGGGCGAGCCTCGGCATCCCCGCGCCCTTGGGGCTCGGGGGAACACCGATCGGAAACTGAACACAGGGCGGCCTACGGGCCGCCCTTTTCTTTCGCCTCGGCAAAGCCGAGACGACCCGCCGGGGGGCTTCGCCCCCCGGACCCCCCAGGATATTTGGACAAAGTCGAAGCAGACATTTGATGACGTGTCAGGCGCGGGCGCGAGAGCGCAGGCGCGCGGCGCCCCTGTGGCATCCGCCCCGCTTGCGCGACCCACCCCAAGCCCCTGTCCTTCGACTTTGTCCAAATATCCCGGGGGTCCGGGGGCGGAGCCCCCGGCGGGTCGCTCCGCGCCAGCGGAGCGAAACAAAGGGCGCCGCAAGCGGCGCCCTTTTCGCATCCCATTCCGTGCGCGATCAGAACTGATCGGCGGCAAGCGCCATCACCGGCTCGGCACCGCTTTCGATCCGCGCCAGATGCATGGCGCAGGCGGGCATCTGGCGCGCCATGTAATAGCGCCCGGTGGCAATCTTCGCCTCATAAAAGCCGGTATCGGAGGCGCCGCCGTCGAGCGCGGCATAAGCCGCCTTCGCCATCCGCGTCCACATCAGGCCAAGGCAGACATGCCCCATCAGATGCATGAAGTCATAGCTGCCCGAGAGCGCCGCATTGGGGGTTTTCATGCCGTTTTGCATGAAATACATCCCCGCCGCCTGAAGCTGTTTCGAGGCCACCTTGAGCGCCCCGGTGAACGGCTTCATCCGGTCGTCGCCTTCATGCGCCTTGCACTCGGCCTTCACCATCTCGAAGAAGGCCATCACATGCTTGCCGCCATCCTGTGCGAGCTTGCGGCCCACCAGATCGAGCGCCTGCACCCCGTTCGCGCCCTCATAGATCATCGTGATCCGGGCATCGCGGGTGAACTGGCTCATCCCCTGCTCTTCGATATAGCCATGCCCGCCGTAGATCTGCTGTGCCAGCACGCAGGCCTCGAACCCCTTGTCGGTCAAAAAGCCCTTGATCACCGGCGTCATCAGCGAGATCAGCCCCTCGGCTTCGTGGTCCGAAAGCCCATGCGCGCGGTCAATCAGCGTGGCGCCCCAATAGGTGAAGGCGCGCGCGCCCTCAAGGAAGCTCTTCTGATCCATCAGCGCGCGGCGAATGTCAGGATGCACGATCAGCGGATCGGCGGCGCCGCCCGGATTTTCCGCCCCGGTCACGGCGCGTCCCTGCAGCCGGTCCTTGGCATAGGCGACCGCGTTTTGATAGGCGGCCTCGGCCACCGCATAGCCCTGCAGCCCGACACCGAGCCGCGCCTCGTTCATCATCGTGAACATCGCGCGCATGCCCTTGTGCAGATCGCCAAGCAGGTAGCCCGTCGCCCCGTCATAGTTCATCACGCAGGTGGCCGAGCCATGGATGCCCATCTTGTGCTCCACCTTGCCCACGCTCACCGCGTTGCGCGCGCCAAGCGAGCCATCCGCATTCACCAGCACTTTCGGCACGATGAAGAGCGAGATCCCCTTGGTGCCCTCGCCACCGCCCGGCGCCTTGGCGAGCACGAGGTGGATGATGTTCTCGGCCAGATCGTGATCGCCCGCCGAGATGAAGATCTTGGTGCCGGTGATCTTGTAGCTGCCATCCTCCTGCGGCTCGGCCTTGGTGCGCAAAAGCCCCAGATCCGTGCCACAATGCGGCTCGGTCAGGTTCATCGTGCCGGTCCAGTCACAGGCAATCATCTTCGGAAGATAAAGCGCCTTCTGCTCCTCGGTGCCATGCGCCTCGATCGCCGAAACGGCGCCGTGGGTCAGCCCCTGATACATGTTGAAGGCCATGTTGGAGGAGACAAACATCTCCCCCACCGCGCAGTTGAGCACATAGGGCATGCCCTGCCCGCCGTAATCGGGATTGCAATCAAGCGCGGTCCAGCCGCCCTCTTTCATCGCCGCAAAGGCCGCGTCGAACCCTTTGGGCGTGCGCACCACGCCGTTTTCGAGCCTGCACCCCTCATGGTCGCCCACCGCATTGAGGGGCGCGAGCACCTCGGAGGAGACCTTGCCCGCCGCATCGAGCACGGCTTCGGTAAACTCCCGCTCCAGATCCGCATAGCCCGGCACGCCGGAGGCGGAAACGTCGAGCAGCTCGTGCAGCACGAATTGCATGTCGCGGATATTGGCGGTGTAGCTGGGCATGATCCCTCTCCCTTGGTCTGCCAGCCCGGGGCCGCTCAGCCAGCCTCTGTGGCCAGTTTCGCGTCGCCCCAGGCAATCTGTGCCGCCAGCTCCTCGATCGCCTGATCGAGTTCGTCGCGCTGGCGCACCATTGCGTCAAGCCGCAGACGCGCCAGTTTGAGCGTCTCGGCCAATTGCGTGCGCTGCTGGTCCCCCATGTCATAGAGGTCCAGCAACTGGCGAATATCCTCAAGGCTGAAGCCGAAACGCTTGCCGCGCAAAATCAGTTTCAGCCGCGCCCGGTCACGCCGGGTGAACAGCCGCTTCTGCCCCTCGCGATGCGGAAACAGCAGCTCCTTCGCCTCATAGAACCGCAAGGTGCGCGGCGTCACATCGAACGCGTCGCACATCTCGCGGATCGTCATCAGATCGTCACTCATCGTGCCGCCTTTCGGTTCCTTAGGCGTAACGTAAGCCGGCAGAATGACCGCCTGTCCTACATTACCGTTTAAGTTGACGTTCGCGTCACTGTAACGTGGCGTCACGGTGGCGCTGACGTGATGTCAGCCCGAAACCTCGGAAAACTCTGACCGATCCTTGCAGGCATCGGCCCCGGAACCAGCCTCATCGGCTGCGGTTTTCGGGCAGCCGGGCGCGACTCGGCTCACTCCGTGAGGGTCTTGGCGACATCGTCGCGCAACGCCCGCAGATCCGCGATCGCCCCCTGCAATTCCTCGAGTTGCCCCGTCAAAACACCAAGCTGCCGGTCGGCCAGCGCGATCCAGGCGCGGTTTTGCGCCTCCGTGCCCTGATGGTCATAAATCAGCAGCCACTGGCGCAGTTCCTCCAGCGAGAAGCCGAAGCGCCGCCCCCGCAGGATCAGCGTCATCCGGGCCACTTCGCGCGGGCCGTAAAACCGGGCCCGGCCCTCCTTCTGCGGCGAGAGCAACTCGATATACTCGTAATAGCGCAAGGTGCGCGGCGTCACATCGAAGCGCGCACACATTTCCTTGAAGCTCAGCACATCGGCCATGATCTCCCCCTCCCCTGGGCGACCTCGCACGTCCCTGCCCGCACGTCCTGGTGCGGGAAGCTAGCGCGGCGAACCGTCCGGTTCAACTCCCCTTGACGCTTGCGGTCTGCAACGCCGCTTGCGCTTGCCCGGTCCGCAGGGCATTTTTAGCCAAAGGGAGGCGGCGATGGGCGAAGAGAGGCTGAAGCGGGCACGGCAGTTCATCGAGGCGATCCCGCATGCGCAGGCGCTCGAAATGCGCTTTGAGGCGCTGGGAGAGGGCACGGCAGAGCTCTCGATGCCGTGGCGCGCCGAACTCGTGGGCGATCCGCGCAGCGGCGTCATTCATGGCGGCGCGGTCTCGGCCTTGATGGACACCTGCTGCGGCGCGGCGGTGATGAGCCACCCCGAGGCCCCCGCCGGCACCGCCACACTCGATCTGCGCATTGATTACATGCGTGCCGCCACCCCCCGCCAGCGCATCACCGCGAAGGCAGAGGTCTATCACATCACCCGCACCGTCGCCTTTTTGCGCGCCACCGCGCATGACGAAGAAGCGGGCCTGCCCGTCGCCACCGCCACCGGCGCCTTCACCATCGAACGCCCGAAAGGCGGTGCGCAATGAGCCGCCCCAAGCCCGAGCCTGTGCAAGTGGTCAAGCAACGTCGCGATGCGGCGCTGAACGCGCTGGTCTCCGGCGTGCCCTATATTCGCTTTCTGGGCATCACCTTCGACCGGCGCGGCGACGAGCTGACGGCGGTTCTCAACTATGACGACAAGCTGATCGGCAATCCGATGCTGCCCGCGCTGCATGGCGGGGTGACTGCGGCTTTCCTTGAGGTGGCGGCGATCATCGAGCTGGGCTGGGCGGCGCTGTGGGAGGATGTCGAGGCCGGACGGATCGATCTGTCCGCGCCCGAGCCGTTTTTGCCGCGCCTGCCAAAAACCATTGATTTCACCGTGGATTATCTGCGCTCCGGCCTGCCGCGCGATGCCTATGCCCGCGCCCGCGTGAACCGCTCCGGGCGGCGCTATGCCTCGGTGCATGTCGAGGCATGGCAAGACAATCGCGCCCGCCTCTTTGCGCAGGCAACCGGGCATTTCCTGATGCCGGATCAGGATTAAGACCTTGGGCAGCGCCGATATCAGCCATCGCCGCGTGCTGGCGATTGCCGCCCCGATCGTGATCTCGAATGCCACCGTGCCGCTTCTGGGCGCCGTCGACACCGGCGTCGTTGGCCAGATCGGCGCAGCCGCCCCCATTGGCGCGGTGGGGATCGGCGCGGTGATCCTTGCCTCGGTCTACTGGATCTTTGGCTTCTTGCGCATGGGCACAACCGGGCTCGTTGCGCAGGCCAAGGGCGGGGGCGACAGTCTTGAGGTCGCGGCGGGGCTGATGCGCGCCCTCATCATCGCCCTTGCCGCGGGGATCACGCTGATCGCATTGCAGGTGCCGCTGGTCTGGGCCGCCTTCCAGATTGCGCCCGCCTCGGCCGAGGTGGAAAGCCTCGCGCGCCAATACCTCGCCATTCGGATCTGGGGCGCCCCGGCAACAATCTCGCTTTACGCCTTCACCGGCTGGCTGATCGCTGTGGAGCGCACCCGCGCGGTGCTGGTGCTGCAAGTGGTGATGAACGGGCTCAATGTCGGGCTCGATCTGCTGTTCGTGCTGGGCCTTGGCTGGGGCGTTGCGGGGGTGGCGGCGGCAACCTTGATCTCCGAATGGACGGGGGTGGCACTCGCGCTCTGGCTCGCGCGCGACGCTTTCCGCGCCGGGCTGAGCCGGGCCGCGCTCCTTGCCGGCGCCGCGCTGCGGCAGATGGCACGCGTCAACACCGACATCATGATCCGCTCGGTGATCTTGCAAGGCAGCTTCACTGCCTTTCTGTTCCTTGGCGCCGGGCAGGGCGATGTAAACCTCGCGGCCAATCAGGTGCTTTTGCAGTTTTTGCAAATCACCGCCTATGCGCTCGACGGCTTCGCCTTTGCCGCCGAAAGCCTTGTCGGTCAGGCTGTCGGCGCGCGCAGCCCGGCGCGCCTGCGCCGCGCCGCGGTGGTCGCCGCGCAATGGGGCCTGAGCGGCGCGCTCGCGCTCAGCATCGCCTTTGCGCTTTTTGGCGGCGCGATCATTGATCTGATGACCACTGCGCCCGAAGTGCGCGCGGGCGCGCGCCACTATCTGCCATGGCTCGTGGCGGCGCCGCTGATCGGCATTGCCTCATGGATGCTCGACGGCATCTTCATCGGCGCCACGCTGACGCGCGAGATGCGCAATGCGATGATCGTCTCGGTCGCAATCTATGCGCTCGCCCTGGTCGCGCTTCTGCCCGCGCTCGGCAATCACGGGCTCTGGGCGGCCTTGATGGTGCTGAACCTCACACGCGGGCTCGCCATGGCGCGGCTCTACCCCCGCGCCGAGGCGAAAGCGGCACCGGCGCAGGGGGGCGCTGCCCCCCTCTGAGCTGCGCTCATTCACCCCCCGGGATATTTGCACAAAGTCGAAGGGAAAGCGGTTTGGCTTCGACTTTGTGCAAATATCCCGGGGGTGTGGGGGCAGAGCCCCCACGCTGTGCTCAGCGCGAGCGGACCATCCCCATGATCTCGAGCGTCTGCGCAAGGATCGGCTGGGCGATCGCATCCGCTTTCGCCGCCCCCGCACCGAGGATCCGGTCGATCTCGGCGGGATCGTTCATCAGCCGGCTCATCTCGGTCGAGATCGGTTCGAGCTTCGAAACGGCCAGATCCGCGAGCGCCGGTTTGAACGTGCCAAAGCCCTGCCCGCCATATTGGCCCAGCACCTCTGCGGGCGTCATGTCGGCGAGCGCGGCATAGATGTTGACAAGGTTGCGCGCCTCGGCCCGGCCTTCGAGCCCCTCAAGGCTTTCGGGCAGCGGCTCGGGGTCCGTCACCGCCTTGCGGAACTTCTTGGCGATCGTGTCGGCATCGTCGGTGAGGTTGATCCGGCTCGCATCGGACGGGTCGGATTTCGACATTTTCTTCGAGCCGTCGCGCAGGCTCATCACCCGCGTCGCCGCGCCCTCGATCAAGGGCAGCGGCGCGGGGAAGAACTCCACCCCGTAATCATGGTTGAACTTCGCCGCGATGTCGCGCGTCAGCTCCACATGCTGCTTTTGATCCTCGCCCACCGGCACCATCGTCGCGTGATAGACCAGAATGTCCGCCGCCATCAGCGAAGGATAGGCAAAGAGCCCGAGCGATTGCTTCTCGGCATTCTTGCCCGCCTTGTCCTTCCACTGCGTCATGCGGTTCATCCAGCCCATCCGCGCGACACAGTTGAGAAGCCAGCCCAACTCGGCATGGGCCGAAACCTGGGACTGGTTGAAGAGGATCGAGCGCTCCGGGTCGATCCCCGAGGCGATGAAGGCGGCCGCCGCCTCGCGGGTCTGCTTTTTGAGCGCCTCGGGATCTTGCCAGACGGTGATCGCATGCAGATCGACGAGGCAATAGATCGTCTCGATCCCCTCATCTTGCTTTTGCGCAAAGCGGCGCAAAGCCCCCAGATAGTTGCCCAGCGTCAGATTGCCCGAGGGCTGGATGCCGGAAAAGATGCGCGGGGTAAAACGCGCGTTGATATCTTCGGGAGTTTCTAGGGGTTTGTCAGACATGATCAGGCTCCGGGCTGGAAAAACGGACGTCTTGCGCTTATCGCTAAAGGGCGCGCGGCGCAATGTTGCGCCAAGGGGAGAGACAATGCATCACGGCTACAACGAACATCCGGTCAACCCGCTGCCCACGGTGGTGTGGATTCTGGTGGCGCCGATCGTCGTCACCGAGATCATCTTTGCACTGGCGGGCACCGGGATCTTTGGCCCCGCGGCAATCGGCTGGCGCTATCAGATGCTCGGCCAGCTCGGTTTTGATCCGCTGCTGTTCAAGCGCATGATCGCGCTGCAGGACTGGTCGTTCCGGCCCTTTGTGACGCTGATCAGCTATGCCTTCGTGCACCTCAGCCTGACCCATGCCGCCTTTGTCGTCGTCTTCACGCTGGCGCTTGGCAAATTCGTGGGCGAGGTCTTTGCCAGTTGGGCGCTGGCGGCGGTGTTTCTTGGCGCCTCGATCCTCGGCGCGCTCGTCTATGCGCTGATGCCCTTCACGCAGGTGACGCTGGTGGGCGGCTATCCGGGCGCCTATGGGCTGATCGGCGCCTTCACTTGGCTTTTGTGGATGCGGCTCGGCCCCGGCGATCCGAACCGGATCCGGGCCTTCTCGATGATCGGCATGCTGGCCGGGTTGCAGCTTGTCTTTGCGGTGCTGTTCGGCGCGAGCCCGGACTGGATCGCGCAATTCGCCGGCTTTGGCTTTGGCTTTTTGCTGAGCTTTCTGGTCGCGCCCGGCGGCTGGCGGCATCTGCTGCGCAAGCTGCGCAAGCGCTGACCCTCAGCCCCTGCGCCGCCGCACCATCGCTTTCAGCTCGCCAAGGCCATAGGTGCCCAAAGCCGCGCCAAGCACGAAATAAAGCGCAATGCCGGAGCCGCACAACAGCGCAAGCGCCGCCCAGCGCGATCCGCGCGCCTCGAGCAGTGGCGCAAGCCAATCCGCCGTGATCCAAAGCTGTGCGCCCATCACCGCAGAGATGAGCGCAATGCGCCACAGCCGCCGCCAGAACCGCGCGTCGGGCCGGGCCGCATCGCCCATGCCGCGCGCCCCCCACCACAGTTGCGCCACCATCACCCAGCCCGAAACGGTGGTGGCGAGCGCGGCCGCCATGAAGCCCAGAACCGGCATCATGCCCACGGCAAAGCCTGCGTTCACCAGCATCGAGATCAGCGCATAGTGAAACGGGCGGCGCGTGTCCTCGCGCGCATAATAAAGCGGCTGCAGCACCTTTTGCAGCACGAAGGCGGGCAGGCCGAGCCCGTAAGCGGCCAGCGCCAGCGCGGTCGCCGTCGTGTCCTCAGCCCGCCACGCGCCACGGTCGTAGAGCACCGAAATCAGCGGCGTGGCGATCACCACAAGCGCCACGGCGGCGGGCACCGTCAGAAATAGCGCAAATTCCGCCCCGCGCGAGAAGCTGTCGCGTGCCTGCACATGCTCGCCCGCGCGCAAATGGCGCGAGAGCACCGGCAAAAGCACCGTGCCGATGGCGATGCCGACAACGCCAAGCGGCAGTTGATAGAGCCGGTCGGCATAGCTCAGCCACGCCACCGCGCCCTCGGTGAAGGAGGCGACCTGCCGCCCGACGATCAGGTTGATCTGCACCACGCCCCCCGCCAGCACCGCGGGCCCCGCGATGATGAGCAGCCGCTTCAATTCCGGCGTGAAGCGCGGGATGCCGGGCAGGAGCGTATAGCCGAGCCGATGCGCCGAAATCCAGGTGAGCGCGAATTGCGCCACGCCGGTGACGGGCACCGTCCAGGCGAGCGTCAGCCCCATATCCCAGCCGGCCACAGAGGCGAGCCACATCGCCACGATGAAGATCAGGTTCATCAGCACCGGCACCAGCGAGGCTTCGGTGAACCGGCCAAAGGCGTTCAAGACACCCGAAAGCAGCGCCACGAGCGAGATGAAGAGGATGTAGGAAAAGCCGATCCGCCCATAGAGCACGGCGAGGTCAAAGCGTGCGTCCCCGGCAAAGCCCGAGGCCATCGCCCAGACGAGCCACGGCATTGCCAGCGTGCCGATCAGCGTGAAGAACAACAGCACCGCCGAGAGCCCCTTGAAGGCATCGCGGGCAAAGCCCATCGCATCTTCGCCGCTTTCGACCTTTTTCGCAAACATCGGCACGAAGGCCATGTTGAACGCGCCCTCGGCAAAGAAGCGGCGGAACATGTTGGGCAGCGAAAACGCGACAAGGAAGGCCTCGGCCACCGGGCCTGAGCCCAGATAGGCCGCCATCATCATGTCGCGCACGAAGCCCAGAAGCCGCGAGCCGAAGGTCCAGCCCCCGACGGTGAGAAAGCCGCGCACCAGCCGGATCGGTTTCATGAGTTTTGTGCCGCCCGCTCGGCACCGCGCGCAATCGCCTCCCGCAGGCGCTTGTCGAGCAGTTCCTGCCGCGCGCGCGAGTAGAGTTTCAGCCCGAACATGTCCTTGACGTAGAAGGTGTCGACCACCTGCGCGCCATAGGTCGCGATCACCGCCGAGGCGATATAGATATTGGCCGAGGCCAGCGCGCGGGTGAGGTCATAAAGCAGGCCCGGCCGGTCGCGGGTATCCACCTCGATGATCGTGTAGATATCCGATCCGTCGTTGTCGATCGTGACATGGGTGGGGAAGCGGAACTCGCGCTCGCGCTTCTTGACCTTGTCGCGGTCCTTGAGCGCCTCGCGCGCCACCACCTCGCCTTTCAGCGTCTTGTCGATCATCTGCCGCAGGCGCTGCAGGCGCGCGGCCTCATAGGGATGGCCCTCGGCATCCTGCACCCAGAACACCGCGGTGGCATAACCGTCTTTCGAAGTATAGGTGCGCGCATCGACAACGTTGGCCCCCACCAGCGCCAGCGCCCCCGCGAGCCGCGAGAAAATGCCCGGGTGATCGACCAGCGCAAAAGAGGCGCGGGTCGCGTCGTGATCGGGGTCGGGGTGCAGATCAACGCGGATCTCGCCATTGTCGAGCCCGCGCAACAGATGCGCAAGGTCGGCATGGGTCGCCGTGCTCAGCCCCTGCCAATAGGCCGGATAGTGCCGCCCCATCTCGGTGCGCAGATCCTTCGGCTCCCAGCCCGCCAGCGCCTCGCGCAGCGCCTTTTTCGCCGCATCGGTGCGCTGTT
Organism: Rhodobacter lacus; assembly: GCF_042683065.1. Classification (NCBI taxonomy): domain Bacteria; kingdom Pseudomonadati; phylum Pseudomonadota; class Alphaproteobacteria; order Rhodobacterales; genus Rhodobacter; species Rhodobacter lacus. The sequence continues at coordinate 109,096 of NZ_JBHUIX010000011.1, forward strand.
CGCGGTTGACCGCCTCAAGCCCGTGCTCCATCGCCCGCGCCGTCTCGGAATAGAGCCGCCGCAAAAGCGTGGCCTTCCAGTTGTTCCAGACATTCGGGCCAACGCCGCGAATATCGCACACGGTGAGCAGCGTGAGCAGGTCAAGCCGCTTGCGGGTTTTCACCTGCTTGGCGAAATCGCGGATCGTGCGCGGGTCCGACAGGTCACGCTTTTGCGCCACGTCGGACATCAGCAGGTGATTGCGGATCAGCCATTCGACGGTTTCGCATTCCTCGTGGTTGAGCCCGAGCCGCGGCGCCACCTTGCGCGCGATCTGCGCCCCCAGAATCGAATGGTCCTCGGGCCGCCCCTTGCCGATGTCATGCAAGAGCAGCGCCACATAGAGCACGCGCCGGTTCACCCCCTCGTCGAGGATATGGGTCGAGAGCGGCAGATCGTCGGAAAGCTCGCCGCGCTCGATCTCGGCCAGCGTCGAGATCACCTGGATCGTGTGCTCATCCACCGTGTAGCTGTGATACATGTTGAACTGCATCATCGCCACGATCGGCTCGAATTCGGGGATATAGGCCGCCAGCACGCCAAGTTCGTTCATGCGCCGGAGCGCGCGCTCGGGGTTGCCGTGCTTGAGCAGCAGATCCAGAAAGATCCGCGCCGCCTCCTTGTCCTCGCGCAGCCGGTCGTCGATGCGCTTGAGGTTGGCCGCAATCAGCCGCATCGCCGCCGGATGGATCAGCATGCCGGTGCGCAGGCCCTCTTCGAAGATGCGCAGGAAATTCAAGGGATCGGCCAAAAAGGTCTTCGCGTCGGCCACATTGATCCGGCCGATGTCATCGACGAAGGGCGCCACCAGCGGCTTGCGGCGCCGGAACAGCCGCTTGAGCACGGGCGCGGGCTTGGCATGCTGCGCCTCAAGCACGGTCAAAAAGATCCGCGTCACCTCCCCCACCTGCGTGGCGTGGCGGAAGTAATCTTGCATGAACACCTCGACCGCGCGGCGCCCGGCCATATCGGCATAGCCCATGCGCCGCGCCACCTCGACCTGCGCATCGAAGGAGAGCTGGTCGGCGGCACGCCCGGCGATCAGATGCAGATGGCAGCGCACCGCCCACAGGAAATTCTCTGCCGCGACAAAGGCCGCATATTCCTCGGCGCCGAACACGCCGAGCCCCACCAGATCGGCGGTGTCGTTCACGCCATGGAGGTATTTGGCGATCCAGTAGAGGGTCTGCAGATCGCGCAGCCCGCCCTTGCCCTCCTTGACGTTCGGCTCAAGCACATAGCGCTGCCCGCCCTGACGGCGGTGGCGCTCGGCGCGCTCGGCCAGCTTCGCCTCGATGAACTCGGGCCCGGTCGATTTGAAAAGATCGTTGCGCAGACGGTGGTCGAGCATCTCCGCCAGCGCCGCATCCCCGCCGATATGGCGGTTTTCAAGCAGCGCCGTGCGGATTGTGATGTCTTCCCGCCCGAGCCGGAGGCAATCCTCGACCGTGCGCGAGGCATGGCCCACCTTCAGCTTCAGATCCCACAGCATGTAGAGCATGCTTTCGATCACGCTCTCCGCCCAAGGGGTCATCTTGTAGGGGGTGAGAAACAGCAGATCCACATCGGAGAAGGGCGCCATCTCGGAGCGGCCATAGCCGCCGACCGCCAGAACCGAGATGTTTTCCCCCGCCGTCGGCGCTTGCAGCGGATGCAGGCGCGTCATCACCACATGCAGCACCCCCTTGACGATCCCGTCGGTCATCGCCGCGTAAAGCTGCACCGTTTCGCCGGCATCGCGCGGGTGGCGCCCAAAATCCGCAACGATCCACGGCAGCGCCGCCTCCCGCTCGGCGTGCAGGAACTGCACCGTCTGGGCGCGCAACCCGCGCGCATCGGGCGCTTCAAGCGCCGCGTCGAGCGCGGCATACAGGGCATCGGGTCTCAGAAGCAGGGGCGCCCCGGCGTCTGCCGGGGCGGAAAGGGGAGTGTCGGTCACGTCTGATACATCCGTTTGGCCTTGCGGCACGGGGTGGGGGCGGTGGGCTCAGAGGCCCGGGCCGCCAAAGGAGCGCGGCGCCGCGTCGATCACGCGCACCTGACCGTCGCGGATCTCGGCCACGGCAAGGCCGCGTTCATTGGTGCCATCGGGGCGCAGCCGGAAGATGCCGTTGACGCCGACGAAGCCGGAGGGCTGGGTCAGCGCATCGCGCGAGAGCGCATCGGCCCGGCCCGCTTTCACCAGCGCGCCGATTGCGGCGATGCCGTCATAGGCGAGCCCGGCAATCGGATGGGGCGCCCCGCCATAGGCGGTAAAATAGCGCTGGCGGAAGCGCTCGTTCAGGCTCGGGTCAGGCAGCGCGAACCAGCCGCCCTGCAGCCCCGGCAGCGCCATCGCCGCGGGCGGCGTGTCCCAGCGGGTGAGGCCGATGAATTTTGTCACCGCAGGATTGACGCCCTGCTCGGGCAGCATTTGCGCCAGCATCGGCAGCGCGCCGCCCGCGTCCGAGGTCAGGAAAAGCGCATCCACCCCGCCCGCATTGACCCGGCTCGCGATCTTCGGCACCGCGCTTGCAACATCGGTCTGCGAATAAGGGAAGCTGACCTCGCCCGCGATCTCGCCGCCAAAGCGCGTCACCGCCGTCTTGATCGCGGCGGCGCCAACCTCGCCCGCGAGCGTCTGCTCGCTCACCACAAGGACGCGCCGCTTGCCCTGCGCCACGGCAAAACTTGCCATCCGGTTCGCGGTATTGGGGAAGGTCGGGCCAAGCACGAAAAGGTTGCCGCCCGCGATATCGGTGTTGTTGGAGAAGGCGAGCACGTTCACGCCCCGGCTGGCCACCGCCACCGCAGCCGCATTGGCCGAGCCCGAATAGACCGGGCCAAGAATGATCTTTGCGCCCTCATCCACCGCTTTCGAGGCCATCTGCGCGGCAAGCTCGGGGCTTGAGCCGGTGTTGTAAACGCGCAGATCGATCTTCACGCCGTTGAGATCCGAGATCGCGAGCTGCGCGGCCTGACGCAGCGAGCTGGCGAGAAGCTCGTCATTCGTTTCCCCCGAGCCCGAGGGCACCAGAAGCGCCACCGGCACCGCGGCACCGGCATTGACATTGCCGCCGCCGCTGCCCATCGGCTGACAGGCGGCAAGCCAGAGCGTCGTCATCAGGATGAAGAGCCGCAGCAAGGGGTTGCGGGTGCTGCGCAAAGTGGCGAACATGAACGGACCTCCGGTTCGGACGGGGGAAAAGATTTCGGGCGAGCCTAAGCGTTTCGTCTGATGAAGTAAACTTGGCACAAAGGCGGGACGGCAAAGCGATGACAACCGATGAGCGGGCAGACGAGGCGGGTGGCGAAGATCCGCCGGGCGCGGAGGCGCGTTTCGGCGCCGCGCCGCGCAGGCCCGCGCCGGGGTTGCATTTTCTCGCCACGCCCATCGGCACCGCGCGCGACATCACCCTGCGCGCGCTCGATACGCTGCAGATGGCCGATGTGCTCGCCGCCGAAGACACCCGCACGCTGCGGCATCTGATGGAGATCCACGGCATCCCGCTCAAGGGGCGCCCGCTTGTGGCCTATCATGACCATAATGGCGAACAGGCGCGCCCGCGCCTGCTCGCCGCGCTCGCCGAGGGCAAGGTCGTCGCCTATGCCTCCGAGGCGGGCACGCCCCTTGTTGCCGACCCGGGCTTTCAGCTTGGCCGTGCCGCGATTGCCGCCGGACACCCTGTGTTCGCCGCCCCCGGCCCCTCGGCGGTGCTGGCCGCGCTCACCGTCTCGGGCCTGCCGTCGGACCGGTTTCTGTTTGCGGGCTTTGCGCCCAACACCCAAAGCGCCCGCCGCAAATGGCTGCGCGAAATGGCCGATCTGCCCGCAACCGTGATCCTTTACGAATCCCCCAAGCGGATCGGTGCAATGCTTGAAGACCTCGCCGCCGAATTCGGCGCCGAGCGCGCCGCGGTGCTCTGCCGCGAGCTGACGAAGCGCTTTGAAGAGGTGCGCCGCGGCACCATTGCAGAGCTGATCGCAAGCCTTGCCGCCGCGCCGATCAAGGGCGAGATCGTGGTGCTGGTGGACCGCCCGCACGGCCCGCGCGCGGGCGCCGAGGATATCGAGGCGGCGCTGAAGGCCCGGCTCGATCACATGAGCGTGAAAGATGCCGCCGCCGAGGTGGCCGAGGCGCTCGGGCTGAAGCGGCGCGACGTGTATCAGCGGGCGCTGGCGCTCGCACGCGATGACTGAGTCGCGCCGCAGCCGGGGCGCGATGGCGCATCACGCGGGCGCCTCCGCCGAGGCGCAGGTCGAGGCGCGCTACCGCGCCGACGGGTTTGAGGTCTGCGCCCGCCGCTGGCGCGGGCAGCACGGCGGCGAGATCGACCTGATCGTGCGGCGCGCGGGGCTGATCGTCTTCGTCGAGGTGAAGTGCTCAACCACGCATGCCGAGGCCGCCGCGCATCTGGGCCCGGCACAACTGCGGCGCATCGCCCGCTCGGCAGAAGAGTTCCTCGCCCTTGACCAAGCCCCCCTCGCGCCCGATATCAGGTTCGACCTCGGCCTTGTCGATGCGCGGGGCGAAATCGAAATAATTCAGAATGCCCATATGTTTGACTGAACCGCGCCGGCCCCGGATGGTGCCAAGCGGCGGTCACGGGGCCAAGAAGGGGGCGTCATGGCCTTGAAAGTCGCGCTGCAAATGGACCCGATCGCCGCGATCAATATCGACGGCGACAGCACCTTCCGCATTGCGCTGGAAGCGCAGGCGCGCGGCCACAGCCTGTTTTACTACACGCCCGACAAGCTCTTTTACCGGGAGGGGCACGTGCGCGCGCGCGGCTGGCCGCTGGAGCTGCGCCGCGAGAAGGGCAACCACTTCACCCTTGGCGCAGAGACCGAGGTGGATCTCGAAAGCTTTGACGTGGTCTGGCTGCGCCAGGACCCGCCCTTTGACATGGGCTACATCACCACCACCCACTTGCTGCAGCGCATCCACCCCAAAACGCTCGTCGTCAATGATCCGTTCTGGGTGCGCAACTTCCCCGAAAAGCTCCTTGTGCTCGACTTCCCCGATCTGACGCCGCCCACGCTCGTTGCGCGCGATCTGCAGGTGATCCGCGATTTCAAGGCCGCGCATGGCGATGTGATCCTCAAGCCGCTTTACGGCAATGGCGGCGCGGGGGTGTTCCGGCTCGATGAAAACGACCGTAACATCGCCTCGCTGCATGAGCTGTTCACCGGCATCAACCGCGAGCCGCTGATCGTGCAGAAATACCTGCCCGCCGTGACCAAGGGCGACAAGCGGATCATCCTTGTGGATGGCGAGCCGGTGGGCGCGATCAACCGCGTTCCGGCGGCCGGCGAAACGCGCTCGAACATGCATGTGGGCGGGCGCCCCGAGCCGACCGCGCTCACCGCACGCGAGCGCGAGATCTGCGCCGCCATCGGGCCGACCCTGCGCGAAAAGGGCCAGATCTTCGTGGGCATCGACGTGATCGGCGACTGGCTGACCGAGATCAACGTCACCTCCCCCACCGGCATTCAGGAGCTTGAGCGCTTCGACGGCACCAATACCGCGCAGCGGATCTGGGAGGTCATTGAAGCGAAGAGGGCGCAGCCATGAGCCTGCAGCTGAAAGCGCTCAACCTTGGCCTTCGGGTCATGGCCAAACCCTATCTCGCCCGTGTCACGAAGCCCGCAAGACTGCGCGCCGACATGGAATTCTGGTCCGGCCTGCTGTGGCGCGCCGCGCCCTTCACCGTAAGCCTACCTCTTGCGCTTGGGGGCCGCCCCGCGCTTTCGATCCGCTCGGGGCGCGCGCATCCGGGCGCGGTGATCTTGCATTTTCATGGCGGCGCCTTCATCGCGGGCAGCCCCGCCACACACCTGCCGATGCTCTCGCGCCTTGCGCGCCTTGCCCGGCTGGAGGTGATTGCCCCCGATTACCGGCTCGCACCCGAACACCCCTTCCCCGCCGCGCTCGAAGATGCCGTGGCGATCTTTGATGATCTCGTCAGCACAGGTTTTGCGCCGGAGCGGATCGTGCTCTCGGGCGACAGCGCCGGGGCAGGGCTTGCGCTCTCCTTGCTGGCAAAGCTTTGCGCGCGCGGCACAATTCCCGCCGGGCTCATTGCCATGTCGCCCTGGACAGATCTCACCGGCGGCGCGCCCTCGCTCGTGCTGCTGGAAGATGCCGATCCGATGCTGGTGGCGGGCCGGATGGAGGAGGTGGCAGGCTATTACCTGCAGGGCCACAGTGCCGAAGACCCGGCGGCCTCGCCGCTTTTTGCCGATTATCCGGGCTGCCCGCCGGTGCTGTTGCAAACCTCCGAGCGCGACATCCTGCGCGACGATGCGCTGCGCCTTGAGCACAAGCTGCGCGATGCGCGGGCCGATGTCACGGTGCAGCTCTGGCCCGAGGCGCCCCATGTCTGGCAGATGTTTGACGGCTGGGTGCCCGAGGCCCGTGCCGCGCTGCGTGACGCGGCGATGTTTGCGCGCAAGGCGCTCGCCCTCTAGCGCGCCTGCGCGAAAGAGAGCCGATAGCTCACCGCCTCGGCGAGGTGGGGCGCCCGCACCGCTGCCGCGCCCTCAAGGTCTGCAATCGTGCGCGCGGTGCGCAGCACCCGGTGATAGCCCCGCGCGGTCAGCCCGAACCGCTCGGAAACCTTGCCCAGAAGCTCCCGCCCCTCGGCATCAAGGGGCGCGATCTCTTCGAGCACCGCGCCCTCCGCCTCGGCATTCACCCGCAACTGCGGATGCGCGTCAAACCGGCGCGCCTGCACCGCCCGCGCCGCTGCCACCCGTGCGGCGACCGTGGCGGACCCCTCTCCCGCCGCAGGCAGATCAAGCGCGCGCCAATCCACCCCGGGCACTTCGATGCGCAGATCGAACCGGTCCATCAACGGCCCCGAGATCCGGCCCAGATAATCTTCGCCGCATTGCGGCACGCGCGAACAGGCGCGGGCCGGATCGCCAAGATAGCCGCAGCGGCAGGGGTTCGCCGCCGCGATCAGCAAAAACCGGCAGGGGTAGCGCACATGCGCATTGGCGCGGGCCACCACCACCTCTCCGGTCTCGATCGGCTGGCGCAGGGTCTCCAGCACCGCGCGCGGAAATTCCGGGAATTCATCCATGAAGAGCACGCCGTTATGCGCAAGGCTCACCTCGCCCGGTCGCGCCGCGCGCCCGCCGCCGATCATCGCCGCCATCGAGGCGGTGTGATGGGGCTCGCGAAACGGGCGCGCGCGCGAAATGCCCCCCTCGCTCAACAGCCCCGAGAGCGAATGCACCATCGAGGTCTCCAGCGCCTCGACCGGCGAGAGCGGCGGCAAGATCCCCGGCAGCCGCGCCGCGAGCATCGACTTGCCAGAGCCGGGCGGGCCCGCCATGAACAGATGATGCCGCCCCGCCGCGGCGATCTCCAGCGCGCGCTTGGCACGCTCCTGCCCCTTCACATCGCGCAGATCCTTGGGAGAGGGGTCCATCACCACCTCCCCCGGCACCGAAGGGGCGAGCGGGTGTTGCCCGCTCAGATGGCGCAACGCCTCGGTCAGCGTTGCGGGGGCAAAAACCGGCGTGGCGCCCACCCAGGCGGCTTCCGGCCCGCAGCCCGAGGGGCAGATCAGCGCCTTTTCCGCCTCTGCCGCCGCCATCGCCGCAGGCAGCGCACCAAGCACCGGCACCAGCCGCCCGTCGAGGGCAAGTTCGCCAATGGCGACAAGGCCCTCCACCTCTTCGCGCGGCACAATCTCGATAGCAGCCAAAAGCGCCAGCGCGATCGGCAAGTCGAAATGCGAGCCCTCTTTGGGCAGATCGGCGGGCGAAAGGTTGATGGTGATGCGCCGCAGCGGCAGCGCGATGGAGAGCGCGGCCAGCGCCGCGCGCACCCTCTCCTTCGCCTCGCTCACCGCCTTGTCAGGCAGCCCCACCAGCGTGAAGGCGGGCATGCCGGTGGCGAGCGCGCATTGCACCTCGACAAGGCGCGCCTCAACGCCCTCAAAGGCCACCGTATAGGTGCGCGCAACCATCCTTCCCCCCCTCGTTACATCACGAGCATGGGGGCGGAAGGCGCCATGGATCAAGGATTTTCGCTTACGCCAGCGGATCGGGCCAGGGCCGGGTCGGCCAGTCGCGCTTGTAGAAGGGCTGATCGGGGCCCTCTTCGGCGCCCTCGGCCCGCCAGGCCCGAAAATCGGCATCGGCGAGCCAGGTGCTCACATAGGCCTGCGCCGCAGCGCCCACGGGCAGGTTATAGCCCGCGATCCGCGCCGCAACGGGCGCAAAGAAGATATCGGCCACCGAGCAGCGCGCGCCAAAGAGCCAAGGCCCCTCTGCCCCGAACTCGGCTTGCGCCATCGCCCAAAGCGCCTCGATCCGGGCCAGATCCTCCAGCACCGCCGCGGGCGGGGCGCATTCCTCGTAACTCACGCGCAGGTTCATCGGGCAATGGTTGCGCAACGCGCCAAAGCCCGCATGCATCTCTGAGGCGAGCCAGCGCGCCACGGCGCGGGCCTCCGGCGCATCAGGCCAGAGCCCCGCCTCGGGGTGCCGCTCGGCGAGCGTTTCGGCAATTGCGAGCGTCTCGCCAATCACCCGCCCGGAGGGCAGACGCAGCGCAGGCACAAGCCGCGCGGGGGCAAATTCACTCAAAAGCCGGGTGAAATCGTCGCAATAAAGGCGCCCGCTGTGCGTGGTGACAGCGATTCCCCCTTTTGCGAACAAAAGCCACCCGCGCAGCGACCAGCTCGAATAGGACCGGTCACCAATTGCAAGTTCATAGCCCATGAGCACCTCCCGTGCGCGGAATCCTATGGGAATTCCCGTGGCTTACAATGGCGAATTCCGCACAGTGATTTTTTTGTGATGCACAGTGCAACCAAAAGACATTCCAGATCGTTTCTGTCAGAGTGGATGCAGTGAGCACGCCAACAGCGGGTTGGGAGACCCGAGGAGACTGGACATGGCACTCGATGGAATGACCGACGACACTTTGGCGCGCCAGGCAATGCGCGCCGAATACCTCGATGCAGAAACCGAAGCGGCCCTTGCCCGCGCATGGCGAGACAGGCGCGACGAGGCTGCCCTGCACCGGCTGGTAAGCGCCTATATGCGGCTTGCCGTGGCAATGGCGGCAAAGTTCCGCCGCTACGGCGCGCCGATGAATGACCTCATTCAGGAAGCCTCGCTTGGGCTGATGAAGGCCGCCGACAAGTTCGACCCGGACCGGGGCGTGCGGTTTTCGACCTATGCGGTGTGGTGGATCAAGGCCTCGATCCAGGAATTCGTGATGCGCAACTGGTCGATGGTGCGCACCGGCTCGACCTCGTCGCAAAAGGCGCTGTTCTTCAACCTGCGCCGGGTGCAGGCGCAGATCATCCGCGAGGCGGCGGCCGAGGGCATCGAGCTTGACGGCGCCGAGCTGCGCGAGCGGGTGGCGGTGACGATCGGCGTGCCGATTGCCGATGTCGAGATGATGGAGGGCCGGCTTTCGGGCTCCGATTTCTCGCTCAATGCGCCGCAAAGCTCGGAGGATGAGGGCCGCGAATGGGTCGACGCGCTGGAAGACGAGGGCGCAGGCCCGGAGCTTCGGGTGAGCGAGGCACATGACGGTCAACGCATGCGCGACTGGCTTGGCGAGGCGATGGACAACCTTTCTGGGCGCGAGCGCTACATCGTCGTGCAACGGCGGTTGATCGACGAGCCGCGCACGCTTGAGAGCCTTGGTGCCGAACTTGGCCTGTCGAAAGAGCGGATCCGCCAGCTTGAGGCGCAGGCCTTTGGCAAGATGCGCAAAAGCCTTGAGACGCATGGCCCCGAGGTGGCGACACTGCTGCAATGAGGCTGCTTGGCACGCTGATCCCGCTCGGGCTTCTGGCCCTTCCCGCCGTGGCCGAAGAGATTTCGGCCGCGGATTTGCCCGCACGGGTTCTGGCCGAAGCGCCGCAAGTGCTGGTGCTGGGCGAAATCCATGACAACCCCGGCCATCACCAAAATCAGGCCGCCGCCGTGGCCGCACTGGCCCCCAAAGCGCTCGTGTTCGAGATGCTCTCGCCCGAACAGGCGGCACAGGTGACACCAGAATTGATTGCCCAGCCCGCCAAGCTGGGCGAAGTCCTGGGCTGGGAAGCGGCGGGCTGGCCCGATTTCGCGCTTTACGCGCCGATCTTTGCAGCGGCGCCCGAGGCAAAGATCTACGGGGCCGCGCTGCCGCGCGCGCAGGTCCGCCGCGCCTTCACGGAGCCGCTTGACGCGCTTTTGCCCGAGGGCGCGCGTTACGGGCTCGACACCCCCTACCCTGCGGACGTGCAAACGGAACTTGAAGCCGAAACGCAGGCCGATCACTGCGATGCGCTCCCCCCCGAGATGCTGCCCGGCATGGTCGCGGCGCAACGCCTGCGCGATGCGGCCTTTGCGCAGACAACGCTTGCCGCACGCGCGCAAACCGGCGGCCCCGTCGCGCTGATCACGGGCTCGGGCCATGCCCGCACCGACCGCGCCGTGCCCGCCTTGATTGCGCGCGCCGATCCGGCGGTGCGGCTGCTCACGCTCGGCCAGCTGGAACGGCCTGCAGAGGGCGAGATCGACCCCGATCAACCCTTCGACATCTGGATCGTCACCGATCCCACGCCCCGCGAAGACCCCTGCGCCGCCTTCCGCTAGCTTGCGCCGGGGCCTTGGGCGCCCTACAGCTTGGGCAGAAACGGAGGGCCCATGTTGCACGGCAAACGTATTCTGCTGATCATCGGCGGCGGTATCGCGGCGGTGAAATGCCCCGAACTGATCCGCGCGCTTCGCGCCGAGGGCGCGGCGGTGACGCCGGTTCTCACGCAGGCGGGCGAGCATTTCGTCACCCCGACCGCGATCTCGGCGCTTGCCGGAGAGGCCGCCCATACCGCGCTGTTTGACCTCACCCGCGAGGCGGAGATCGGTCATATTCAGCTCAGCCGCGCCGCCGATCTGGTGGTGGTGGCGCCCGCGACAGCGGATTTGATGGCAAAGATGGCGGCGGGCCTCGCGGGCGATCTGGCCGCGACCTTGCTTTTGGCCACCGACAAGCGGGTGCTGATCGCGCCCTCGATGAATGTGCGGATGTGGCACCACCCGGCCACGCAACGCAACCTTGCGCAACTGAAAGCCGACGGCATCCTGACAGTGGGCCCCAATGCGGGCGACATGGCCTGCGGCGAGCACGGGCTGGGACGGATGGCCGAGCCCGCCGAAATTCTCGGCGCGATCCGCGCCGCGCTGGCCGAAGGGCCGCTTTCGGGGCGGCATATGATCGTCACTTCCGGGCCGACGCATGAGCCGATCGACCCGGTGCGCTATATCGCCAACCGCTCCTCGGGGGCGCAGGGCACGGCGCTGGCCGCCGCGCTGCGCGATCTGGGCGCGCGGGTGAGCTTTGTCACCGGCCCGGCCAGCGTGCCGCCGCCCACGGGCGTCGAGGTGATCCGGGTCGAGACCGCGCGCGAGATGCTTGCCGCCGTCGAGGCGGCGCTGCCCGCCGATGTGGCACTTTTTGCCGCTGCGGTGGCGGATTGGCGCGTTGTCAATGCCGCGGGGCAAAAGATGAAGAAAGACGGCTCCGGCCAAGCGCCTGCGCTCACCTTTACCGAAAACCCGGATATTCTCGCCACCGTCGCGCAGATGGGGCAAGGCCGCCCGCCGCTTGTGATCGGCTTTGCCGCGGAGACGGAGACGGTCGAGGCGCATGCCGTGGCCAAACGCGCCCGCAAGCGCTGCGACTGGATCGTGGCGAATGACGTGAGCCCGGAAAGTGGTGTGATGGGCGGCCCGGAAAATGCCGTGACAATCATTGACGCGGCGGGAACCGAGCATTGGCCGCGGATGCCCAAGGCCGAGGTGGCCGAACGGCTCGCCGCCCGCATCGCCAAAACGCTTGCAACGCTGGAGACGCCATGACCCCCGAGATCAAGGTTTTGCGCGAGGACTGGGCCGACCCGGAGGTGGCGCTTCCCGCCTATGAAACGCCCGGCGCCGCGGGGGCGGACCTGCGCGCGAACCTGCCGCCCGAGAGCCGCAACGCCGGGCTGACGCTTGCGCCAATGGCGCGCGTGATCGTGCCAACGGGGCTCAGGGTGGAGATCCCCGCAGGCTTCGAGATGCAGATCCGCCCGCGCTCGGGGCTTGCGTTCAAGCATGGGCTGAGCCTGCCCAACACGCCGGGCACGATCGACAGCGATTACCGCGGCCCGCTCGGGGTCTTGCTGATCAACTTTGGCGCCGAGCCCTACACGATCCACCACGGCGACCGGATCGCGCAAGCGGTGGTGGCGCCGGTGGTGCAGGCACGCTATAGCCTCGCCGAGACGCTGGGCGAAACCGACAGGGGCGCCGGCGGCTTTGGCTCGACGGGAAGGAAGTAGGGTATGCAGGGTTTGTTTGTTCTGGCGATTGTCGCCCTTCTGGGGCGCGCGATGAAGGCGCCGCCGAAGGCCATCGCGGCGATCCTCGCGCTGATCTGGGCGGGCTTCACGGCGGGGCATCTCTTCTTCAAAAACCCCGATGCGCCGCTGCGCGCGATTTCGGGCGGCTCGCTCACGCTCTGGCTTGCCGTTGGCGCCGCCGGGGCCGTTGGCTTTGCCGTCTGGACATTCTTGCGGCAACGGCGCTGACCGGCGGCGATGGCCGGGCTGATCCTTCTCGGTGTGATTGCCCTTCTGGGGCTGGTGCTGAAGGCGCCGCGCCGGATGGTGCTTGCGATGCTGGCCATCCTCTGGGCGAGCTATGTCGCGGCGCATGCGCTTTTTTCCGCGCCCGAGCATCCGCTGCGGCAGATGATCGGCGGCTCGCTCGCGGGCTGGGTCGGGCTTGGCGTCGTGGCCGCGATCGTGCTCGCCTATCACTGGGGGCTTGCAAAACTGCGCGCCCGCGCCGCTGCGCCGGTGCAGACCCCGCAAGGCCCGTTTTCCTCCGCCGAGCTGGAGCGCTACGCCCGCCATATCCTGTTGCGCGAAATCGGCGGGCCGGGGCAAAAACGGCTCAAGGCGGCGCGCGTGCTCGTGGTGGGCGCGGGCGGGCTCGGCTCTCCCGCGCTCCTTTACCTCGCCGCCGCGGGGGTGGGCAGGATCGGCGTGATCGACCCGGACCGGGTCTCCGCCTCGAACCTGCAACGGCAGGTGCTCTTTCGCGATGCCGATATTGGCAAGCCCAAGGTCTTTGCCGCCGAGGCGGCGCTCAAGGCGCTCAACCCCTTCATCACGATCCGCCCCTATGACCGCGCCTTCAGCGCCGAAATCGGCGCGGATCTCGTGGCCGAGTATGATCTCGTGCTCGACGGCTGCGATGATTTCGAGACTCGGCAGGCGGTCAACCGCGCCTGCGTGGCACAGGGCGTGCCGCTCCTTTCCGGCGCCATCACGCAATGGGAGGGGCAGCTCAGCCTCTATCATCCGGCGACGGGCGCACCCTGTCTGGCCTGCCTCTTTCCCGCCGCCCCCGCACCGGGGCTCGCGCCAAGCTGCGCCGAGGCCGGGGTGGTGGGGGCGCTGCCGGGCATCATCGGCGCGATGATGGCCGCCGAGGCGATCAAGGAAATCACGCAGGCAGGGGCGAGCCTACGCGGCCAGCTTGTGCTGCAAGATGTGCTCTTTGGCGAAAACCGCCGGGTCAAGGTGCGCCCAGATCCCGGCTGCCCGGTCTGCGCCGCCGCGCGCCGGGCCTGACGCTGGACAGAGGCGCGCACCGCGCATAGCCTCGCGCAAAATCGCAGACGGAGTTTTTCATGCGTCTCCCCCTCTTCGCCGCCGCCCTCCTTGCCGCGTCCCCCGCGCTTGCAGACCTCCCCGATCTGGGCGGGCGCGCGGTCACCGTGGTGACCGAAAACGCCTATCCGCCGCTTCAGTTCATCGACGCGTCGGGCGCGGCGGTGGGCTGGGAATATGACGCGATGACCGAGATCGCAAAGCGCCTCCACCTCACTGTCAGCTATGAGCATTCGAGCTGGGATGCGATGATCCCCGCGGTTTCGGCGGGCCAGTTCGACATCGGCATGACCGGGATCACCATCCGCGACGACCGCAAGGAAGCGGTGGATTTCTCCCGCCCTTACATGCGCTCGGAAATGGTGATGCTGGTGCGCGGCGACGAAAGCCGGTTTTCCGATGCTGCCTCCTTTGCCGCCAACCCCGATTTGCTGATGGCCGCACAGCCCGGCACCACGCCCTTTTACGTCGGCGTTTATGACGTGCTTGATGGCAACGAGGCCAACCCGCGCATCCGCATGTTTGAAACCTTCGGCGCCGGGGTCGCGGCGCTGCGCGCGGGCGATGTCGATCTTGTGCTGACCGATGGCACCGCGGGCGAGGGCTATGTGGCCGCCTCCGAGGGCGCGCTGAAGATCGTGGGCGAGAAGCTCGGCACCGAGGATTTCGGCTTCATCTTCCCGAAGGGCTCCGACCTCGTCGCCCCGGTTGATGCCGCGATTGCCGACATGCAGGCCGATGGCACACTCACCGCGCTGACGAAAAAGTGGTTCCTCGATTACAAGCTCGGGGAATGACGCCAAAACCCGAGCGCGATTTTCCGTGGTGGCTGGTGGTGCTGGCGCTGGCCGGGGCGGGCTTTGCCCTCGCCGTGGCGCGCGACCCGCTGCATGCGAAAATATTTTCCATGCTGGCCAAGGGGATCGGCGTCACCCTCTTTGTCACGCTGGTGGCCTTTGCGGGCGCGCTGGTGGCCGGGCTCGGGCTCGCGCTTGCGGCGCTCTCGCGCGCGCTGGTGCTGCGCCAGCTTGCGCGGCTTTATACCGAGGTGATCCGCGGCGTGCCGATCATCGTGCTGTTGCTCTACGTCGCCTTCGCGCTGGTGCCGCTTGCGATTGCGGGCTGGAATGCGCTCGGCCTGCCCCCGGTCTCGGTGCGCGACGTGCCGCTTCTGGCCCGCGCCATCCTCGCGCTGATCCTTGCCTATTCCGCCTTTCTGGCGGAGGTGTTTCGCGCCGGGCTCTTGTCGGTCGATCCGGGCCAGATCGAGGCGGCCAAGGCGCTTGGCCTTTCGCGCGGCCAAAGGTTCCGGCTGATCGTGCTGCCGCAGGCGCTGCGCACGATCCTGCCGCCCCTGGGCAATGATTTCGTGGCGATGGTGAAGGACAGCTCGCTCGTTTCCGTGCTCGGCGTTGCCGATGTGACGCAACTCGGCAAGGTCGCCGCAGCGGGCAACTTCCGCTATTTCGAGACCTATAACCTCGTTGCGCTGATCTATCTGGCGCTCACCATCACGCTCTCGCTTTTGCTGCGCAAGCTGGAGGCGCATCTGCGCCGGCGTGGCCCCGGGGCGGATTGACCCGGCTCAGAGCCGCTCCGCCGCCCTCAGATCGGCAACGATCTCGCGCGCGGCCTTCAACGAGAGCACGGAATAGCCCGCCGCCGCCTCCAGAAACGCGCCAATCGGGTGGCCATGTACCGAACCGCAATGAATGAGCCCGGTGCCATTGGCATAGAGCACCTCATCCTCGTCGCATTCGAGCACCACCACCTCGATGCGCTGATGCGGCGTGATCCGGTCGATGCCGCGCCAGCCCTCAAGCGCCGCCGCCGGGATCAGCGCGAACGGATCGCCATAACGGATTTCCGCCAGATCGCTCTCCACCAGCACGCTTTGTTCGGGCAACAGCAGCATCGGCGCGCCATTGCCCAGCGCGTCCGTGGGCACGGCGAGCGGCTTGAGCGGGCGCGGGCAGGCACTCGGCCCGGCAAAAAGCGGGCTGCGCCTGACCCGGCGCACCGGGCGCAAACCGTGGTCGAAGGTCATCACCAGATCATTCACCGCGATCGCCTCCGCCGGGCGCCAGCCCATCGCGGTGGCGATATGGGTGCCCGCAACGATCCCCTCCGCCAGCCCGCGGTCTGAAATGGTCCCGGCCTGCGGCACGGCAAAGAACGTCTCAAACGCGGACCCGGCCTGAACCACGCCCCTCGCACGTTCGGCAAGTTTTGCGGTGTGAACTCCGAACATCCCCATTTCCCTCGCTGCGCCGGTCTTCGCCGGGTGTTTCCATGAGGCCATTGCGGGTGATTCCCGCGCAGTTTCCGGGGCGCCTTTGCGGCACAAAAAGGGCATTGATGCGGATGTCGCGCCAATCCTGCGCATGCAGGGCAGATTGTTGACGCAAGCTGCGGCAATCGGCTTGCGCGCGTAAACCTAGCCAAAAGAATAGTGAAATTGCGCGATGTCCGCAGCCGCGAATCGCGCCACCGCCGCCGCCGTGGCGTCGGTGTAATAGGGGCGCCAGTCGCGCGCTCGGGCGGAGGCGTTGCGGCGCGCCAGCGGCGCGAGGCGAAAGCCCAGATGCGCCTCAAGCGCCTGCGCATCCTCGGCAAAATGCTCAAGCCGCAGAAAATGCGCCCCCGGCACCGGGCCTGAAGCAAGAGCCAAATAGCGCGCCGCGGGCCATTGCGCGATGGTCGCGGCGGTTTCGGGATGCGTGACAAAAGACGCAAAGTCGAGCGCCTGCGCCAAGCCCACCGCCGGATGCGCAAAGCTTTGCGCCCGCAGCCAGTGGTAATAGCTCACCATCCTGTCCCAGGGGTTGCGCACCAGCGTGAAGGTGAACCACGCTTGCGCCTCGGCCTCGGTATAAAGCCCGACCGCATCGGCAAGGGTCGCGTGTTTCCACAACCGCCCCGCCGTCGTCACCCCTTTCAGCCGCCCCTTGCGGCGGCGGGCCTTCTCGGTGTCCCCCACCAGAATGTCATCCGCCATCGCGCGTGCCTCAAGCGCCGCGGCAAGCGCGGTGCCGCCGGTTTTGGGGATATGCACGAAAATGTAACGCCGCCCCGGTGAAACGATCATGGCGCAACTCTAACGGGCCGCCGCCGCAATGACGAGAGGGCGCGCGCCCCCCAGAGGCGGATTGACCCCCGCCCGCCTTCCGCTATTGTTTGTGGCCAGACACCAGCCGGACCCAAACCCTAGATCATGACCGCCCTGCCCCAATATGAAAGGCTTGAAGCCCCCGGCCTGTGGCGGGAAACGCCGCAAGCCCAGCGGCGCGAAGTGATCGTGTCTTTCGGCGATACGTCTTTGGTGATCTCGGATGACCGCTCCACTGCCGCGCTCGCGCATTGGTCGATGGCGGCGGTGGTGCGGCGCAACCCGGGCACGCGGCCCGCCATTTTTGCCCCCTCCGAAGACCCCGGCGAAGAGCTTGAGATCAGCGACGAGACGATGGTTGAGGCGATCGAAAAGGTGCAGGCCCTGATCGAGGCCCACCGTCCGCATCCGGGGCGGTTGCGGCGGATCGGCTGGGTCAGCACCGCGGTCGTGGCGTTGCTGGGGGTTGCGCTGTGGCTGCCCGGCGCGCTCATCGATCAGGCCGCGCGTGTGCTGCCCGCGCCCAAGCGCGAAGAGATCGGGCGGCTGGTGCTTGCCGATCTTGAGCGCTCCACCGGGGTGGCCTGCCATTCAAGCGCGGGGGATGCGGCGCTCGAAGCGCTGGCCGAGCGGCTTGGTGACATGGTGCAGATTGCGGTCTTGCCGCATCAGCTTGGCGGCGCGCGGATCCTGCCCGGAGGGGTGGTGGCGCTGGGACAAGATACGCTGATCGGGCTCGATACGCCCGAGGTGGCGGCAGGTGCGATCCTCGTGGCGCGACAGGCGCAGGCGGGCGAGGCGCCGGTGCATGCGCTCTTGGCTTGGTCGGGGGCGGTCTCGGCGCTCCGGCTCCTTGTCACCGGAGATCTGCCGGCGCGCGAGATCGCGGGCTATGGCGCGGCGCTCATTGCAACGCCTGTCGCTTTGCCGCAGCGCCCCGCCGAAACCGATGCCCTGCTCGCGGCCTTCAAGGCTGCGGGCGTGGCCTCCACACCCTATGCCTATGCGCTTGACCCGACAGGGGAAACGGTGCTGAGCCTGATCGAGGCAGATCCGTTTCGCGGCGCGCCCGCGCCCGAACCGGTGCTTCCCGATGCGCAATGGCTCGCGCTCAAAGATATCTGCTCGTAACGCGCGAAGCCGGGATCAGCGGCGCAAGATCACCGCGCCAAACCCCGCCGCGCGCACGGTCGCAAGGGCGGAGCGCGCATCCGCGAAGGGGCCGGCCAGAACCACCGAAAGCCCGCGCGCCGTTGTTGCGCTCGCCACCGGCAGCCCCGCCGCAGCAAGCCGCGCCTTGGCCGCGGCAGCATTCGTCGCAACGCCGAACGTGCCCACCTGCACATAGCGCGGGGCGGCGGCGGGGGCCAATGTCGCACCGGTCCCGGACATGGATTTGGAGGATACACGCGCAGCCGCAGCCGCCCCCGGCGGCACGATCCGCAGCCGGTCGGGCGTGGTGGTGGTGATCTGGCGGGCGGGCACCTGATTGGTCCAGAGCACGCCCTGCTCGGCATCGCCCTGCACCGTGCGCGGCCCGCGGAACGGGTTCAGGCGGCCATCCTCAAAAGCGGGCTTGTAGCCGGTGCGCCCCGCTTTCGAACGCACGATCACCGGCGCGAGGGTAAGCTGGCCGGTGGGGCTGCGCACCTGCACTGCCTCGGGCACCAGCGGATTGCCCGCGCTGCTCACCGTGCGCGGCATCGGCGGGGCGCTCGCGGCATAGCCCGTGCCGCCATACATCGGCGCGGAAACCGTGGCGCCCGCGACCACCGGCCCAATCGCGTAACCTGTGCCGCCCACCATCGGAGCGGTGGCGACCGAGCCCGAGACATAGGGCGAGACATATCCGCCCGGCCCAGCCGCGACCTGCAGCCCCGGCACCGCGGCGGTATTGATGAAGGCCACCGGATCGGTCGTTTGCGCGCCGCAGCGCACCACGGTGCGGCCATCGGAAAGCCGGAAGCGCTGCGCGCTCACAGTCCCCGCCGGGCAGGAGGTGGCGCCGGGCGCCACGACTTCGCTCGACAGGATCGTCGCCGCAGCGCTGGCCGTGCCGGGCAGCGGCATCGGATTGTGGTAGCGCACCTTGGTGGCCGGGCTCACAGGTGCACCGGTTGCGCCCGCGACATAGGGCGAAACATACCGCCCCGGCGCCGATGCGACCGGCGCAGGCGCCGCCACGGGGGAGGCCACGGGGGCGGCCGGGCGCGCGGTTGCGGCGCGCGGCGCAGGCGCCGGCGCGCGGTTGATCCGCGGCGGGGTTTCGGTCAGGGCGACCGTGGCCATCGGCTTGCCGACAAACGGTGTCGGCGCAAAGGGCGATGCGGGGCGACCGGGGGCCGCCACGGGCGCCTCTGCCACCGCCGCTTTCGGAGCGGGGCCCGGAATGATCGTCGGCGCGGGCGCAGGCGAGGGCGTGGGGAAGAGCGCTGCGACCGAGCCGGGGGCGGGCGATGCCGCCTTGGCGGCGGGGGCCGGTTCGGGCGCCGGAGCCGCGGCGGTTTGCCGGGGCGCGGCAGAAGGCTGCGGCGCCGGTTCGGGCTGCGGCGCGGGCGGGGCGGAGCGCGCCACATCGAGCACCGGCGCATCGGCGCCGAGGCTTGGCTGGTAGCCACAAAGCTGCTGGCGGTTGCGGCCCACACGCGGCACCCAGTTCACCACATCGCCGTAGCCCGCGCGCACGAACACGCAGCCCGCGCTGTCGACATATTGCCGGCCCTTGTAGCTGGCGGGCGGCACCTCTGCCGGACCATTCAGTGTGAAATCGGCAAAAGCCGCCGAGCCTGCGCAGACGGCGGCAAGCGCCGTCGCGGCCAGAAACACCCCATAGCGCCGCATCTCGCCCCCCATGACCTTTTTGCAAAAAATGCCGCAGGACGGGGAGCGAGTAAAGGGAAAAGCGGCGGAATTATGGCTTATTTGGTGCCGAACATGCGGTCGCCCGCATCCCCTAGACCCGGCACGATATAGCCATGGTCGTTGAGGTGGCTGTCGATCGCCGCCGTCACAATCGGCACATCGGGGTGTGCTTCGCGCATCCGCGCGATCCCCTCCGGCGCCGCAAGCAGGCACAGGAAGCGGATGTTCTTCGCGCCCTTGTCCTTCATCAGCTGCACCGCCGCCGCCGAGGAATTGCCGGTGGCAAGCATCGGATCGACCACGATCACGGTGCGGTCTTCAAGCTCGGCGGGCACCTTGCAGTAATATTGCACCGGTTGCAGCGTCTCCGGGTCGCGGTAAAGACCGACAAAGCCCACCCGCGCCGCCGGGATCAGCTCAAGGATCCCGTCGAGAAGGCCGTTGCCCGCCCGCAAGATCGAGATCAGCGCGAGTTTCTTGCCCTCAAGGATCGGCGCATCCATTTCACACAGCGGCGTTTCGATCCGCTTGGTGGTCAGGTCGAGGCCGCGGGTGACTTCATAGGCGAGCAAAAGCGAGATCTCGCGCAGAAGCTGGCGGAAGGAGGCCGTCGAGGTCTCTTTCTCGCGCATCAGCGTCAGCTTGTGCTGCACGAGCGGGTGGTCGACGACCGTAACCTGTTCATCCATGGGGTGTCCTTTCAAAGAAAGCTGCGGCCGGGGCCGGAGGGGGCGAGGCCCAGATGGGCGGCAACCGAGGCGCCGACATCGGCATAGGCCACCTGCCCCACGGCGCGCAAGCCGATCCCGTGGCCCAGCACCGGAACCCGCTCGCGGGTGTGGTCGGTGCCGCGCCAGGTGGGGTCATTGCCGTGATCGGCGGTGAAGAGCGCCAGATCGCCACGCTTGAGCGTGGGCAGAAAGCGGCCCAGCGCGGTGTCGAACCATTCGAGCGCGCGGGCATAGCCCGAGACATCGCGACGGTGGCCGTAAAGGCTGTCGAATTCGACAAAATTGGCGAATGTGAGGCTGCCGGGCTCCGCCTCGTGGCCAAGCCGGATCAGATGCTCCATCAGATCGGCATCGCCCCGCCCCTTGTGCAGATGGGTGATGCCGCGATGCGAGAAAATATCTCCAATCTTGCCAATTGCATGGGTGGTGCGCCCCGCCGCCTCGGCCCAATCCAGAAGCGTCGGCGCGGGCGGCTCGATGGCAAAATCGCGCCGGTTCGGGGTGCGCGTGAAGGCGCCGGGTGCGCCGGTGAAGGGGCGCGCGATGACACGGCCCACCTTCATCGCATGGAGCCGCGGCGCGATGGCGCGGCACAGATCCAAAAGCCGGTCGAGGCCGAACGCCTCTTCATGCGCGGCAATCTGGAACACGCTGTCCGCGGAGGTGTAACAGATCGGCCAACCGGTGCGGAGATGCTCTGCGCCAAGCCGCTCGATGATCGCGGTGCCGGGGGCGTGGCAATTGCCAAGGATGCCCTCGGTCCCGGCCGCATGGCAGACCGCAGCGACAAGCTCGGCGGGAAAGCTGTTCTCGGTGTCGCGGAAATAGTGCCAGTCCCACGGCACCGGCACGCCCGCAAGCTCCCAGTGGCCCGAGGGCGTGTCCTTCCCGCGCGAAACTTCGCTGGCGGCGCCCCAGAGGCCATGGGGCTGCGCCCCCAGCCCGGCGGGGCGGATGCCGGAGGCAAGCGCGCAGGCCGCACCGAGGCCGAGCGCATCGAGATGGGGGAGCCTGAGCGGCCCCGTGCGCCCCTCTTCGGCGCGCCCTGCGGCACAGGCGGCCGCAATATGCGCAAGCGTATTGGCGCCCGTGTCGGGCTCGCCCTCATTGAAAAACGTATCGGCATCCGGCGCGCCGCCGATGCCGACCGAATCCAGCACGATCAGAAAGGCGCGGGGCTTCATTTCAGATCCTCCACGCCGATCCGGCAGTGGATGAGCGGCGGCTCTTCGGGCGGATCGTCAGAGATCACATAGGCCGCCCGCACCATTGCTGCGGCGCGCTCGGCCCGGCTGGCATCCGCGGCATGAACGAGGCAGAGCACCTCGCCCGGATCGACCTCTTCGCCAATCGAGGCCAGCCCGGACAAGCCGACCGAAGGATTGATCCGGTCAGAGGCAACAAGCCGCCCGCCGCCCAGATGCACCACCGCTTCGCCCAGCGCGCGGGCATCGACGCGCGCCACATGCCCACGGCGCGCGGCGGGCACGGGCACGATCACCGGCGCGGCGGGGAGCCGATCCGGGAAGCGCTCGACAAAGTCGAAAGGCCCGCCCAGCGCCGCCACCATCTGCCCGAATTTTTCGGCCGCACGGCCGGATTCGATTGCCGAGTCGATCATCTCCGCGCCGTCGTCGAGCGTGTCCGCCTTGCCCGCAAGGCGCAGGGCCTCACCGCCCAGCGCCGCCGTCACATCCCAAAGCGCCTCATTGACGGCGGAGCCGGTGAGCGTTTCCATCACCTCAAGCACTTCGAGCGCATTGCCCGCCGAATGGCCGAGGCTCTGGCTCATGTCGGTGATCAGCGCCGAGGTGTGGCACCCGGCGCCATTTGCCGTGCGCACAAGGCTCTCGGCCAGGGCCTTGGCATCCTCCATCCGCGCCATGAACGCGCCCGAGCCGACCTTCACGTCAAGCACCAGCGCGCCCAGCCCCGCGGCGAGCTTTTTCGACAGGATCGAGGCGGTGATCAGATCAATGCTCTCGACCGTGCCGGAAATGTCCCGGATGCCATAAAGGCGACGGTCGGCGGGGGCGATCTCGTCGGTGGCGCCAACGATGGCGCAGCCGACCTCGCCCACCACCTTTTTCAGCGTCGCCACACCCGCCAGCGCCTTGTAGCCCGGGATCGTCTCCATCTTGTCGAGCGTGCCGCCGGTATGGCCAAGGCCGCGCCCGGAGATCATCGGCACATAAACCCCGCAGGCGGCAAGCGCGGGCGCAAGGATCAAAGAAACCGAGTCGCCGATGCCGCCGGTGGAATGCTTGTCGAGCACCGGGCCCGGCAGATCCCACGCCAGCACCTGCCCGGAATCGCGCATCGCGCGGGTCAGCGCCACGCGCCCGGCCGGACCGATGCCGCGGCACAGCACCGCCATTGCAAAAGCCCCGGCCTGCGCATCGGAGACCGTGCCATCGGCCAGCCCGCGCGCAAACCAGCCCGCCGCCTCTGCCGAAAGTCCCTTGCCGTCGCGCACCGCCATGATGATCGTGCGGGCGTCCATGATCGCTCCCATCACACGTTGTCCATGTGGCGCGCGTCGAACCGGCCGGGGAGCAAGGCGCCGATCGTGGTGTCGAACCGCCCGCCCGCCGTGGTGGCAAGCACCACCGGCACATCTTCTGCGCCGAATTCCGCAAGCTTCTGGCGGCAGCCACCGCAGGGCGGCACGGGGGCGGGGCTGTCGGCGATCACGGCAACTTCGGTGAGCCGGGTCTCGCCCGCCGCGACCATCGCCGCAATCGCCCCCGCCTCGGCGCAAGTGCCCTCGGGATAAGCGACATTCTCGACGTTCACGCCACGATAGATGGTGCCCGAAGCGCCGCGCACAGCCGCCCCCACCTTGAAGCGCGAATAGGGCGCATAGGCGTTCTCACGCACATCGCGCGCGGCGTCGAGCAAGCTCATGGGGCAGCCTCCGAAAACGAATGATCTGCATGATCCTGCGCCGCGCTTGGCGCGGGTGCAAGGGGGCCAACGCAGCCCGCCCTCGCGCCCGACTCGCCCCCGCAGACCCGGCGCAGCCCCCTCGGGGCAACGTGACGCAGGCGAACTTTGCAAACTCTACAAATTTTGCAAATTTCCGCTATCCACTCCTGCTCCTGAAAACTTTTCCGAGCTTTGCAAAAGTTTGCGCTAAACATACGCCCCAGTTCTGCAAATTTTTGGCCGAACCCGGCCGCTGCGGCCGCAAGAATCTTGCACAAATCTTTCTGTCTGAATAACAAGCTTGCACGTGAGGAGGGAGGATACCATGGGATACAATGAGGTCTATGGCGCGTGGAAAGCGGATCCGGAAGGATTCTGGATGGATGCGGCGAAGGGCATCGACTGGGTCGAGCCGCCTTCGAAAGCTTTCTTCCAGCAAGGTCCGGCCGGGGAATGGTTTGCCGATGCCAAGGTGAACACCTGCTGGAACGCCGTCGACCGTCATGTCGAGGCGGGCCGGGGCGATCAGATCGCGATCATGCACGAAAGCCCGATCACCCATGCGACCAAGGGGATCACCTACAAGGAACTTCAGGCGCGGGTTTCGAGCCTTGCCGGCGCGCTGCGCATGCGCGGCGTGGAAAAGGGCGACCGCGTCATCATTTACATGCCGATGATCCCCGAAGCGCTCGAGGCGATGCTCGCCTGCGCGCGGATCGGCGCGATCCATTCCGTCGTGTTCGGCGGCTTTGCGGCGCACGAACTCGCCGTGCGGATTGACGACTGCACGCCCAAGGCGATCATCGCGGCCTCCTGCGGGCTCGAACCGAACCGCGTCGTGCACTACAAGCCGCTTCTGGATTCCGCGATCGACCAAGCCACCCACAAGCCCGAATTCTGCGTCATCTTCCAGCGCGAGCAGGAAGTGGCGAAACTCGTCGAAGGCCGGGACTTTTCGTGGCACGGCTTCCAATATGGCGTGAAGCCCGCCGAATGCGTGCCGGTTGATGGCAATCACCCCGCCTATATTCTCTATACTTCCGGCACCACCGGCGCCCCCAAGGGCGTTGTCCGCGCCACTGCGGGGCATCTTGTGGCGCTGAACTGGTCGATGAAGGCGATTTACAACATCGAGGCGGGGGACCGCTTCTGGGCCGCCTCGGACGTGGGTTGGGTCGTCGGCCACAGCTACATCTGCTACGCGCCGCTGCTGGTGGGGGCAACGACCGTCGTGTTCGAGGGCAAGCCCGTCGGCACGCCGCATCCGGGCGTGTTCTGGCGCATCATCCAGAACCACCGCATCAAGAGCTTCTTCACCGCGCCGACCGCGCTCCGCGCGATCCGCCGCGAAGACCCGACCGGCGAATACATCAAGCGCTACAAGCTCCACGAGATGCAGGCGCTGTTCCTCGCGGGGGAACGGGCCGACCCGGATACGGTGAACTGGGCGCGCGAACATCTGGGCGTGCCGGTGATCGACCACTGGTGGCAAACCGAAACCGGCTGGGCGATTGCGGGCAACCCGCTCGGAATCGAGCTTCTGCCGGTCAAGGTCGGCTCGCCGACCAAGGCGATGCCCGGCTATGACGTGCAGGTGCTGGATGAGGGCGGCCACCCGGTGCCCGCGGGCACGCTGGGCTCGATCGCCATCAAGCTGCCGCTGCCGCCCGGCACCCTGCCGACGCTGTGGAACGCCGAAGATCGCTTTGTGAAGAGCTATCTGAGCCACTTCCCGGGCTATTACGAAACCGGCGACGCGGGCTATCTGGATGAGGATGGCTATGTCTACATCATGGCGCGCACCGATGACGTGATCAACGTCGCGGGCCACCGGCTCTCGACCGGCGCAATGGAAGAGGTGCTGGCCTCGCACCCGGATGTGGCCGAATGCGCGGTGATCGGTGTTGCCGATGAGCTCAAGGGGCAACTGCCGATGGGCTTTTTGTGCCTCAACAAGGGCTGCGCCAAGGCCCATGCCCAAGTGATCAAGGAATGCGTCAACCTTGTGCGCGACCAGATCGGCCCGGTGGCGGCGTTCAAGCTGGCCGTGGTGGTGGATCGGTTGCCGAAAACGCGCTCCGGCAAGATCTTGCGCGGGACGATGGTGAAGATCGCCGATGGCGAACCCTTCAAGATGCCCGCGACAATCGACGACCCCGCGATCCTCGACGAGATTGCGGCCGCGCTGAAAACGCTGGGCTTCCCCGCCGTGGCGGCCTGAGCAAACCCCGGTGCGGGCCCCCTTCGGGGCCTGCACGCCCTTTTGAAGGCCATGCGAAAGATGTCGCGCGACGTGCCGCGGCTTGGGGGATGCGTCTGCCCGGGTGCGGCAATTTGTGTTTTTAGACTATTTCTGTCACGGATCTCTTGATTTGATTCCAGCTTGTCGGAATCATTTCATCAGGTCCGACCATGAACAAACACTTGTCAACATCTGGCATAGAGGTGGATACCTCGGAGCCCGGCGACACCGCGCGCCTGGGGCGGTTGATGCTTTTGGGGCATGACCTGCGCGCTGCGGTCTCGGATATTCTCGCGGGCTTGCGGCTGTTGCCCGATCAGGATCTCGATCCGCAAACCCGTCTGCAACTCGAGCGGATGCGCGCCGCGGGCGAAGACATGGCGCGGCTGATCGAGGAAGGGATCGAGATCGTCACCGATCAGACGCTGGGGCCGCTGCGCCACACCGTGCAACTGACCCGGCTGATTTGCGATATCGAGATGCGCTGGAGCGCGCGGGCACAGGAAAAGGGCCTCGGCTTCCAGATCGCGATCACGCCCGATGTGCCGATGCAGATCCGGCTCGACCGGATCGCGCTGGAGCGGGTGCTCTCCAACATGCTCTCGAATGCGGTCAAGCATTCCCGGCGCGGCACCGTGCGGCTGATCGTGAGTTGCGTCCCCGACACCTCGGACGACAGGCGCGCCGTGCCGGGCGGCGCGTGGCTGCGCCTTGCGGTCACGGACGAAGGGCCGGGCTTTGCCCCCGATCTGCTCGCCCCCCCCGGCGCGGGCTCCACGGCCTTGCCGGGCCGGGGCGGCCATGGGCTTGGGCTTTTTATTGCGCGGCAGATGGCGCAACGGCTCGCGGCGGATTTCGAGATCTTCAATCGTGCCGAGGGCGGCGCGGAGGCGCGCCTTTCGATCCCGCTTGCCGACCTGCTTCCCGACGAGTTGCAAACGGCGCAGGCCCCGCCTGATCTGCGCGGAAAACGCGTGCTGGTGGCAGAGGATTCTGCCCTCAATCAGGCGGTTCTGGCGCATATGCTGACCACGCTCGGGGCCGAATGCCACACGGCGGGCGATGGCGTTGCGGCACTTGAGCTGCTGGAAACGGGCACCTATGACCTTGCCGTGATCGATGTGGAAATGCCCCGTCTGTCGGGGCTTGAGCTGATGCGAACGCTGCGCACCGGCGGCGGGCGGCATGCGGGCATTCCGATTGTCGCCGCAACCGCTTATGTGCTGCGGGCCAATCGCGATGCCATCGTTGCCGCCGGCGCCGATGCGATGGTCTCCAAGCCGATCGACACGATCGACGCGCTCGCCGAGGCGATCAACCTCGCGCTTTCCAATACCGAGACCGCCGATCCGACAGCCGCACTGGCGACCGCGCCGCCGCTTCTCGACACGCAGGTGTTCGAGGCGCTGTTGCAGCTCACAGGGCCGGACGGCGTGCTCAATCTGCTCTCGCGCGTGCTCGATGATCTGATCCGGGTCGAACGTGGCCTCGTGGCCGGGCTGTCGGAGGGCAATCCGACCATGATCTGCGCCGATACCCATGTGTTGATCTCGGTCGCCGGATCTTTGGGCGCCTGGCCGCTGCGCGCGCTGGCCGAAGATCTCGCAAGCGCCGCCCGGGTCAAGGATCTGGCCGCCGTACGCATGATCGGCCGTTCGGTTCTGGCCCAGATCGACCGGCTGATCGCCCATGTCGTCCGCAAACGGCAAGACCTGACCGGAGAGCGGACATGACCCGCGACAGCACTGCCCAACTGGCCACAAGCCCCGCGCCGCGCCCCTTCCCGCAAACCGCCGCGAATGACGGCGCGGAGATCCCGTTCGATCCGGTCGACATCCTGATCGTCGAGGATACCGCCTCGATGCGCACGATCTACGAAGCGCATATGCGCCGCGCCGGCTATCGCACCCTTGCGACCGGCACCGCCGGCGAGGGGCTGGAGCTCTTCCGCCATCACCCGGTGACGGTGGTGCTGCTGGATCTGATGCTGCCCGACCGCGACGGGCTCGACCTCCTCGTCGATCTGCTTGCGCTGCGGCCGGAGACTTCGGTGGTGGTGATCGCTGCCGAACGCTCGACCGACCGCACGGTGACGGCGATCCGCCGCGGCGCGCTCGATTACCTTGTGAAGCCCGTCAGCGAGACCCGGCTGATGGAAGCGGTAGAAGCCGCGCGCCGGGCCGCAAACCGCGCCCTGCCGCCCCAGTCAGCCGGGGCGCGCGAACCGGTGGGCGATTTCATGGGAACATCGCCGCCGATGCGCGCGGTCTACGCCCGCATTCGCGCCGCCGCGCGCTCGATGGCCCCGGTTGCCATTGAGGGCGAAACCGGCTCCGGCAAGGAACTCGCCGCGCTGGCGATCCACCGGCTCTCAAACCGGGCGCAGGGCCCGTTCATCGCCCTCGACTGCGGCGCGATGACCGCCGACCGCTTCGATTCAGAGCTTTTCGGCCATCGCCGCGGCGCCTTTGCGGGCGCCATTTCCGACCGGCTTGGCGCGGCGGAAATGGCCGACGGCGGCACGCTTTTGCTCGATGAAATCTGCGAATTGCCGCTTGCGCTGCAGCCGAAACTTCTGCGGTTCCTGCATGGCGGGATCGTGCGCCCGCTTGGCGCGGAATCGGCGCGGCGGGTCAACCTGCGCATCCTTGCCACCTCTTCGATCCCGCTTGAGCAGGCGATGCGCACCGGGCGGCTGCGCGAGGATCTTTATTACCGGCTGATGGTCGTGCCGCTCGCGATGCCGCCGTTGCGCGCCTGCCGCGATGATATTCCGGTGCTCGCCGAGAGCCTGTTGCACCGCTTTGCCGCGCTTGAGCGGCGCAGCTTTTGCAAGATCGCCCCGGAAGCGATGGCGCTTTTGCAAGCCTATGACTGGCCGGGCAATGTGCGCCAGCTCGGCAATGTGCTGCGCGCGGTGGCCGTAACGCAGGAAAGCGTGACCCTGACCCCGGAGATGCTGCCCGAGGCGCTGCAGGCGGGCGCGGCGCACCACGGCCTGCCGCAAGGAGATTTGCGCATGGAAGAGAGCGCGGGCTTTGACGGGCTCACCCTCGCCGATCTGGAGCGCGCCGCGATCGAGGCCGCGCTGGAACGCCACGAGGGCGCCGTGCCGCGGGCCGCGGCCGATCTTGGCGTTGCGCCCTCCACGCTTTACCGCAAGCTTGAAAGCTGGCGGAAAGACTAGCTGGGCGTTCAGGCGAACTGCTCGCGCATCAGCCGCTCTTCAAGCCCGTGGCCGGGGTTGAAAAGAATCCGGTGCGTGACCTTTGGCTCGGAATACACCTCGACCCAGCGCACCGGCTTCACGCCACGGCTGTCGGCATCGGCCATCACCGGGCGCTTGCCCGGTTCGAGCACATCAAAGCGCACCAGCGCGGAGGAGGGCAGGATCGCGCCCTGCCAGCGCCGTGGCCGGAACGGGGCGATGGCCGTCAGGGCCAGCACATCCGAACCGATCGGCAGGATCGGCCCCTGAGCAGAATAGTTATAGGCGGTCGAGCCTGCGGGGGTGGAGACGATCGCGCCATCCGAGATCAGCTCTTCCATCCGCACCCGGCCATTGACCGAGATTTGCAATTTTGCCGCCTGCGGCCCGGCGCGCAGAAGCGAGACCTCATTGATGGCGAGCGCCTTGTGCAGCACGCCATCGGCGGTTTCGGCCCGCATCGCGAGCGGGTTGATATGCGCCTCTTCCGCCGCCGCGAGCCGTTCAGGCAGATCTTCCGCGGCATAATCATTCATCAAAAAGCCGACCGAGCCACGGTTCATGCCGTAAACCGGCAAGCCGCGGTCGGCATGCAGGCAATGGAGCATGAAGCCATCGCCGCCCAGCGCCACGATCACATCCGCCCGCTCGACGGAGGCCTGACCGTAACGCCGGGTCAGATCTGCACGGGCCTGTTGCGCGCTCGGCGCCGAGGAGGCCGCGAAATGAATGTGGTTCGGCCGGTTCATACCCCTTCCCCTCTCGCCCGGCGCAGGCGCAGCGGGCCAACAAGGTGTCGCAAGCCGGGCGCGGAAACACAAGGCCGGATCCTGAAGCGGATCGCGCCCTCCGCCCGGCGCGACAAATGCGCCGCGCCAAAATGCCCGATCGTCGTTTTGAGCGCTTTCGGGGCCGCAAATTCTGCGATAAACGGGCGACAACAATCCCCAGCAGGAGACGCCTATGACCGCCCAACGCGACGCCGGCTTCTTTACCGAAAGCCTTTCTACCCGTGACCCCGAGCTGTTCGGCGCGATCCGGAACGAGCTGGGCCGCCAGCGCGACGAGATCGAGCTGATCGCTTCCGAAAACATCGTCTCCGCGGCGGTGATGGAAGCGCAAGGCTCGGTGATGACGAACAAATACGCCGAGGGCTATCCGGGCAAACGCTACTATGGCGGCTGCCAGTATGTTGACGTGGCCGAGCAACTCGCGATCGACCGCGCGTGCCAGCTTTTTGGCTGCTCTTTCGCCAACGTGCAGCCGAACTCGGGCAGCCAGGCGAACCAGGGCGTGTTCAACGCGCTTTTGAAACCCGGCGACACGATCCTCGGCATGAACCTCGCCTCGGGCGGCCACCTGACCCACGGCGCGGCGCCGAACCAGTCGGGCAAATGGTTCAACGCGGTGCAATATGGCGTGCGCCAGCAAGACAACCTGATCGACTATGACGAGGTTGCCCGCCTTGCCAAAGAGCATCAGCCGAAGCTGATCATCGCTGGCGGCTCGGCCATTCCGCGTCAGATCGACTTTGCCAAGTTCCGCGAGATTGCCGACAGCGTTGGCGCCTATCTGATGGTCGACATGGCCCACTTTGCGGGCCTCGTGGCCGGCGGCGCGCATCCCTCGCCGTTCCCGCATGCCGATGTGGCCACCACGACGACTCACAAAACGCTGCGCGGCCCGCGCGGCGGCATGATCCTGACCAACAACGAAGAAATCGCGAAAAAGGTCAATTCGGCGATCTTCCCCGGCATTCAGGGCGGCCCGCTCATGCATGTGATCGCGGCGAAGGCGGTGGCCTTTGGCGAGGCGCTGCGCCCCGAGTTCAAGGTTTATGCCCAGCAAGTGATTGCGAATGCGCAGGCGCTGGCGGACGAGCTCGTCAAGGGCGGGCTCGCCATCGTCACCGGCGGCACCGATACCCATGTCATGCTTGTTGACCTGCGCCCGAAAGGCGTGAAGGGCAACGCCACCGACAAGGCGCTCGGTCGCGCCCATATCACCTGCAACAAGAACGGCATCCCCTTCGACCCGGAAAAGCCGACCGTGACCTCGGGGATCCGCCTTGGCACGCCCGCCGGCACCACCCGCGGCTTCAAGGAAGAAGAGTTCCGCCAGATCGCGCGGATGATCATCAAGGTGGTCGATGGCCTCGCCGCCAATGGCGAAGAGGGCAATGACGCGGTGGAAGCCGAAGTGCGCGCCGAAGTGGCCGCGCTCTGCGCCCAGTTCCCGCTTTATCCGAACCTCTGAGCCTCTGCTCTCAAAGACGAAAGGCCCCCTCCGGGGGCCTTTTTCATGGCGGCTCGGGCCGGTTCAGCGAATGAAGGCGAAAGCGACCCCGGCCATCACGGCGCAGCCAAAAGCGACGGTGGCGGCGATGTCGAGCAGGCGGCGGCCAAAGCGCATCGGCGCCCCGAGCGGCTCAAGATACGTCACACAGGTCTGATAGGCTTGGCGCAAGGCCTGCTCATCGAGCTGGCGCGCCAGCCGCGGCGCGCCAATCATCGCCTCGGCTTGCGCGATCTGGCGCGCGGCGCGGCGCACCTTGCGCGGCAGGCTGCGGTGGCGGCTTGCGATCCGCTCGGAGAGCGAATGCCCGCGCGCGCCCAGCCGCTCTGCCAGAAGCTGCGAGACGCGCCCACACATCCGCTGAAGCTCTCTCGGCTCCATCTCGTTCTCCCCTGCATCCCCCGCCCCAGGCTAGCTGTCCGCCGCCAGGCACGCAACGCTGCACTGGTCGCGCGCCGCGCCACGCGCTAAATGTCGCGCATGCTGCATGTCATCGCCCATGGCCCCGAAACCGCCCTGCCCCCGCTCGTGATCGTGCCCGGCCTGTTTGGCTCGGGCCGCAACTGGGGCGTGATCGCCAAGCACCTGAGCGCCGCGCGGCGCGTGCTCGCGCTTGACATGCGCAATCATGGCGACAGTTTTTGGGCCGAGAGCCATACCTACCCCGAGCTTGCCGCCGATATTGCCGAGGTGATCGCGGCCGAGGGGCGCGCCTGTGATGTGCTTGGCCATTCGATGGGGGGCAAGGCCGCGATGATGCTCGCGCTGACCCGGCCCGGGCTCGTTGAACGGCTTGTTGTGGCCGATATTGCGCCGGTGCGCTACACCCATGGCGCCGCGCATGGCGGGCTCATCTCTGCGATGAAGGCCTTGAAGATCGACGATCTGACAACACGGGGTGAGGCGGACAAGCGGCTTGCCGCGACGGTTCAAGATCCTGGTACGCGGGCGTTTTTGTTGCAATCGCTCGATTTGCGCGCAGACCCGGTGCGCTGGAAGCTCAACCTTGATGCGCTGGAGGCAAACCTCCCCGCGATTCTGGATTGGCCCGCGCTGCCCGCCGGGGCGCGCCCCTTTGCCGGGCCGGCACTGTTTCTGTCGGGCGGCACCTCCGATTACCTGCGCCCCGCCTATCATGAAACAATCCGCGCGCTTTTCAGCCACGCGGATTTTCAGGGCATCGAAGGTGCGGGCCACTGGCTCCATGCCGAGAAGCCGCGCGCGGTGGAGGCGGCCATCGCCGCCTTCCTCGCGCGCTAAAGGCTCCGTCGGTAAAGGCTCAGTCGGCCGCCTTCATCATGCGCGCGATCACGCCAGTTTTTTCAACGAACTGCTGCTTGAGCGCGCCCGCCACATGAACGAGGATGAGCAGGCCAAGCACCAGCGCAAGCGCGCCATGAACGCCAGCCGACAGCTCGACGCCGCCGAACTTCGCCACCCCGCCGCTCACCACCATCAAGATCAGCACAAGATACATCGTGTGCTGCACGGCGGCGGCAAGCTTGGTCATCATCGGGTTCGAGGTCGGCACCGGTTCCGGCGCGCCGCGGGTGAAGCGCAGCACCATCCGCCAGACCACCATCACAAGGATCAAAAGCCCGGTGAGCACATGCAGCGGGGCGGCGGCGTTGAACGGAATGGCCGTGCCTTCCTGCGCCGCATCGAAGGCGGCGCCAATGGCATCGTTGAACAGGAATTGCGGAATGATCAAAGCCGCAACGGCCCAATGCAGGGCGATCTGGGCGCGGCTGTATCCTTGGGGACGGGACATGGCTTTCTCCTGAAAGAACCGCAACAAAGGCGGGGCGAGAAAGGCTTGCACAGCCCTTCTCGCCCCGCAAGCGGATAGATCAGCGCAGGCCCGGGCCCCTTCCCGTCCCCGGTGCCGCCCCCTCTTCGGGTTCTGTCCGCTCAGGCGTTTTCGTTGATCTGTTTTGCCACGACCCAGGCGATCGGCAATGCCACGACAAAACCGACCGCCGCGGCGACCAGCATCGCTTTTGTGTTGAACATGTTCATGGTGAGCGCAGCAGTGATGAGGATACCGGCCAGTGTCGGGCCAGCGAGGGCATAAATGATGCCAAATAGACGTGTCATGAGAGCCTCCGGTGCAACGCGTTTCATGCAAATTTCAAGCATCTTTTGGTGCGTGGAAAATTGATCTGAGTCATATTCGGATACTTGCGGCGGTTTGCCCGCATGCGGCGCAATGACGCGGGCCTCAGCACGCAAGCTCGAACCGCGCCTCGCCGGTGTCGCCCGGCAACGAAGGCGCGCGCCAGATCCCGCCTGCGGGGCCGATGACCGTGCATCCTGAGGCGATCTCGGCCGCGCGCACCATCAAGGCGGGCACCCGGTCGCGCGCAGCACGCGGCAGATAGCCCCGCCGCACCACCTCGGCGCGACCAGTCTTGACGAAAACGGTGAAACGATACCCTTCAAGCGCCACTTCCTGACGTGTCGCGCCAAAGAACTGGGGCGCGGGCGAGACCGCACAGCCGCACAGGAGCGCAAGGCTCAAAGCCAGATGAACCGCATATCGCATCACGGCCTCCCCCAGATCGAGGCCCCCCAAGTCGAGGCCCCTCCACGTCGAGGCCCCCCTAGGTCGCGGCATCGCGCAGAGCCGGGAAGGAATTTTCGGCGGCTTTGGTTAACAAAAGATGAAGCGCGCCCCGGTCGGGCTGGCGGGTTTATCTGCAACGTCGCGGAACGGACTTGGTGCACGATCTTGTGTTTTGGCAGAGACGCCCACATGGTGCGCCAGACATCGTCCCGGACGCCGTCGCCGGGCGGGGACGGCCGCGCCGCGGCCCGACCGGAAATGTATCGGAGCTGTCCATGATCAAACGCCTGCTCATCGCCATCGTCGCCCTTGTCATCGTGGCCGGTGGCATCATCGGCTACAATCTCTTAATTGGCCAATTGATGAAAACGATCTTTGCCAACATGAAAGCGCCGGCCGTGCCGGTCTCGGTGAGCATGGTCGAGGCGGGCACCTGGACGCCTCAGATCGAGGCGATCGGCACCGCCGCGGCAATGCGCGGCACAGATCTCGCGGTTGAAGCCTCCGGGATCGTGCGCGAGATCCGCTTCAAGGCGAATGATACCGTCACCAAGGGGCAGGTTCTGGTGCAGATCGACGACCGCGAGGAACGCGCCGATCTGGCCTCGGCCAAGGCCGCGCTCGATCTGGCGGATGTAACGCTCAAGCGCGCGCGTGAGTTGCGCGCCCGTGGCGTTTCGGCAACCTCGACGCTCGACGAGGCGGAAGCCGCGGCGGCGGAAGCGCGTGCCCGCGTGGCAAAGATCGAGGCGAGCCTTTCGACCAAGGTGCTCACCGCCCCCTTTGAGGGCGTGATCGGCATTCCGCAGATCGAGACCGGCGCCTATGTCTCTGCGGGCACGACCTATGCGACCTTGCAGGACCGCGCGCATATGCGGGTCGATTTTGCGCTCACCGAACAGCAGGCGGCACAGGTGCGCGCGGGCATGCCGGTCAGCCTGACCTCGGAGGGCGAAGATCTGAGCCTGAGCGGCACGATCACCGGCATCGAGCCGAAAATCGACCCCAATTCCCGGCTCGTGACGATGCGCGCGGTGGTGCCCGATGCGGCGGGGCGACTGACGCCGGGGCAGTTCCTGCATGTGCAGGTGGCATTGCCGGCCGAGGAAAACGTGATCGCTTTGCCGCAATCCGTGGTGCAGGCGAGCCTTTATGGCGACAGTGTCTTTGTCGTGCGCGAGGTCACGCCCGAGGGGGCGGAGGCGCCGGAGTTGCAGGTCAAGCAGGTCTTCGTCAAGGTCGGGCGCAGCGCGGGAGACCGGCTGGAGATCCGCGAGGGGCTCACGGTTGGCGACCGGGTGGTGAATGCGGGGCAGAACAAGCTGACCTCGGGCGCCGCGGTAACGATCGACAACAGCCTGAGCCTTGATCCTGCGGCAGCCAACTGAGGGGGGCGGGATGCATTTCTCCGAGCTTTTCATCCGCCGCCCGGTGCTTTCCACCGTTCTTGGCGCCTTCATGCTGCTCTTGGGCATCCAGGCCTATTTCAACCTGCCGGTGCGCGAATACCCCAAGGTTGACGAGACGGTGGTGACGATCACCACCGCCTATGCGGGCGCTGCGCCCGATCTCATTCAGGGCTTCATCACCGCGCCCATCGCCGCCGCCGTCGCCACCACCGAGGGGATCGACTATGTCACCTCCTCGTCGATGCCCTCGGTCTCGACGGTCTCGGTCAACATGCGGCTCGGCTCGGACCCGGACACGGCGCTGACCGAGGTGCTCTCCAAGGTGCAGCAGGTGCGGGGCGAGCTGCCCTCCGACGCGGAAGATCCGGTGATCGTCAAGGGCACCGGGATGACCTTCGCGCTCATGTATCTGGCGGTGCAAAACCCCAACATGACCGCCGAGCAGCTCACCGAATACCTTGAGCGGGTGATCAAGCCGCGGATGTCGACGATTCCGGGCATTGCCGAGGTGCAGCTGATCGGCGCCTCGACCTATGCGATGCGGGTCTGGCTTGATCCGCTGAAGATGGCGGCGCGCAATGTCACCGCCGCCGAGGTGCTCGCCGCGATCAATGCCTCGAACTTCCTCGCCGCGCCGGGCAAGACCGAGAACGAATATGTCACCCGCGCAATCACGCTCAAATCGACGCTGCAGACGCCCGAGGCCTTCGGCGCCCTGCCGATCCGGGCCGAGGGGGATCAGGTGGTGCGGCTGCGCGATCTCGCGCGGGTTGAACTCGCCTCCGACGAGGCGGGCGAGATCGTCACCTTCGACGGCGCGCGCGGCACCTTCATCGGCCTCTCGCCCACGCCCTCGGCGAACCCGCTCTCCACCGCCGCCGCCGTGCGCAAGGAGCTTCCGGCCATCGCCGCGACCCTGCCCGAGGGCATGTCGATCGACCTTGTCTATGACACGACCGAGCAGATCTCGGCCTCCATCGACGAGGTGTTCAAGACCATCGCCGAGGCCGTCGCCATCGTGGTGGTGGTGATCTTGCTGTTCCTTGGCTCGCTCCGCTCGGTGGTGATGCCCATCGTCACCATTCCGCTGTCGCTGATTGGCGTGATGGCGGTGCTGATGGCGCTGGGCTATTCGATCAACCTGCTCACGCTTCTGGCCATGGTGCTGGCAATCGGGCTCGTCGTCGACGATGCGATCGTGGTGGTGGAAAACATTCACCGCCACATCGAAGACGGGATGAAACCGCTTCCGGCCGCGGTGCAGGGGATGAAAGAGATCACCGGCGCGGTGGTGGCGATGACGATCACGCTCGCCGCGGTGCTGGCGCCGCTTGCCTTCACCGCCGGTCTCACCGGGGCGCTTTTTACCGAATTTGCCTTCACGCTGGCGGGCTCGGTGATCCTCTCGGGGATCATCGCGCTCACCATCACCCCGACGATGGCGGGGCGGGTGCTCAAATCGGGGCATGCGACCGGCTTTGCCGCCTTTGTCGACCGCAGCTTCGAGCGCTTCGCGGGCTGGTATGAACGGCGCGTGTCCAGTTCGCTCGACTATCGCCCGGTGACGCTCCTGATCGTCGTGGTGCTGATCGGCACGATGGGCTTCATGTTCCGCCACACCCAGACCGAGCTCGCCCCCGAAGAGGATCAGGGCGCGGTGATCGCCATGCTGCAGGGGCCGCGCTATGCGACCTCGGATTATACCGCGCATTACATTGATGCGCTCGGCCAGCAGACTGCCGAGATCCCGGAGGTGAAAACCTCGTTCTCGATTGCCGGGTTCGGCGGCTCGGACAGCATGGGGATCTATATCTGGGCGCTGAAGGACTGGGCCGACCGCGACCGCAGCCAGAAAGAGGTTCAGACCGACATCCAGAAGGGCATCGACGCCTCGACCGGGGTGCAGGGCTTCGCCTTTGCCCCCCCCACCCTGCCGGGGGCCGGTGGCGGGCTGCCGATCTCGGTCGTGGTGCAGTCGATCCATGGTGCAGACCGGGTGGCCGAGGTCTCCGAAGAGATCCGTCGTCGCGCAACGGCGACGCACAAGTTCATCTTCGTGCAGAACTCGCTGACCTTCGACGCGCCCGAAGTGGTGGTGATGATCGACCGCGACCGCGCCGCAGCGCTTGGGGTGCCGGTCTCGCAAATCGCCACCACGCTCGGGCTGATGGTCGGCGGCGCCTCGGTGGCGCAGTTCGACCGCGATTCAAACAGCTATGACATCATCTTGCAGGTGCCGCGCGACACCCGCGGCACGACAGAGGATCTGGGGCGCTATTTCGTGCGCGCGTCGAGCGGCGAGATGGTGCCGCTTTCGGCCGTCGTCACCATGACCTCGGGCTCGATGGCCGCCGCGATCGAACAGTTCAACCAGCTCAACTCCGCCACCATCTCGGCGCTGCCGATCCCGGGTCAATCCTCGGGCGACGGGCTGGCCGAGATCATCCGCATCGCCAATGAGGTGATGCCGGAAGGCTTCTTCCTCGACTTCTCGGGCCAGTCGCGGCTGGAGCAGACGCAGGGCAACACGCTGATGATCGCCTTTGGCGCGGCGGTGCTCGTGATCTATCTCGTGCTCGCGGCGCAATTCGAAAGCTTCCGCGACCCGTTCATCATCCTGATGGCGGTGCCGCTGACAATCTTTGGCGCGGTGCTGCCGCTCAACCTCGGTCTTGGCACGCTCAACATCTACAGTCAGGTGGGGCTGATCACGCTGATCGGCCTGATCACCAAGCACGGCATCCTGATGGTGGAATTTGCCAACCAGAGCCGCGAGAGCCACGGGCTCGGGCGGCGCGAGGCGATTGTCGCGGCGGCAAAAACCCGGCTCCGCCCGATCCTGATGACGACTGCGGCGATGGCGCTTGCGGTGGTGCCGCTCGTGCTCGCAGAGGGCGCGGGGGCGGCCGCGCGCGAGGCGATGGGGATCGTGATGTTCTCGGGCCTCCTGATCGGGACGATGTTCACGCTCTTCGTGGTGCCGATGTTCTACACGCTCATCGCGCCCTCGGATGAAGCGATGAAGGCCGCCGAGGCCAAACGGCACGCGGCGGGGTAACCGCCACGTGGCCGCGGCCCGCGCCGTGGCCACGCGATTGTCCCTTTTCCGCGCGGCGGTGGTTCCCCCTTGCCAGCTCGCTGCCCTTTTGCCATTCTTGCTCCCGAGCCGTGGCGATGGCGTCGCCGCAGGGCGGAGATCCGTCCGATGCTTGCGCGAGGAAGGCCCCCGCGCTTCGTCCTGAACGCCGGGGCCTATCCGGGCCCGCGGGCCCAGAGGACAGACCATGCAAAGACCCGAATTCTACACCTGCGAAAACGGCCTCAAGGCGCCCCTGCCCTTCGCCCCAGAGGAATATGAGGCGCGCCTTGCGGGGCTGCGCGACATCATCGAGATGCACAGCCTTGATGCGGTGCTGCTCACCTCGATGCACAACATCGCCTATTACTCGGGGTTTCTCTATTGCGCCTTCGGTCGCCCCTATGGGCTTGTGGTCACCAAAGACCGCTCGGTGCTGATCTCGGCGGGGATTGACGCGGGCCAGCCCTGGCGGCGCTGCCACGGTGAGGCGCTCACCTATACCGACTGGGCGCGCGACAATTTCTGGCGCGCGGTGGCCCATGTGATTGGCACCGGCAAGGCGGTGGGCTGCGAGGCGGACCACCTCACCATGGTCAATGCCGACAAGTTCTCCCATTTCCTCAAGCCCAAGCGCGGGCTCGACGTGGCGCCCGCCACAATGGCGCAGCGCATGGTCAAATCCCCCGCCGAGATCGCGCTGATCCGCCATGGCGCTGCGGTGGCCGATATTGGCGGCCATGCGATCCGCGACACGATCCGCGCGGGCCTGCGCGAGATCGACGTGGCAATGGCCGGGCGCGACGCGATGGAGGCAGAGATCGCCAAGCGCTTCCCCGAGGCGGAATACCGCGACACCTGGGTCTGGTTCCAATCCGGGCTCAACACCGATGGCGCGCATAACCCGGTCACGGGGCGGGTGCTCAAACGCGGCGATATTCTCAGCCTGAACTGCTTCCCGATGATCTCGGGCTATTACACCGCGCTTGAGCGCACCCTCTTTGTGGGCGAGGTGGACGCCGCGAGCCTGAAGATCTGGGAGGCGAACGTGGCCGCGCATGAATATGGCATGAGCCTGCTTGTGCCCGGCGCGCGCTGCGATGAGATCACGCAACAGATCAACGCCTTCTTCGCCGATCGCGATCTCTTGCAATACCGCACCTTCGGCTATGGCCACAGTTTCGGCGTGCTCTCGCATTACTATGGCCGCGAGGCGGGGCTGGAGCTGCGCGAAGATATCGAGACGGTGCTCGAACCGGGCATGGTGATCTCGATGGAGCCGATGTTGACGCTGCCCGAAGGCATGCCCGGCGCAGGCGGCTACCGCGAGCACGACATTTTGGTGATTGGTGAAACGGGCGCGGAAGACATCACCCAATACCCCTATGGCCCCGGCTTCAACGTGGTCGGCTGAAACCGGCCCGGGGGGCGCAAACCGCTCCCCGGGCCCCGCCCGCGGCCCGGAACGCGCCAAAAGGCGGCTCCCGGCAGATTTCTGAGCGGTTTTCGCGGTTTCGTGAACGGCGGGGCTTGACCTGGCAGCACCGCCCCGGCGAGCTAAATTATCAATCGCCCCGCTGCCACGGGGATTCGCTCAAGTCCACAGGTGCTGACTCTTGTCTCGACTTTCACTCCGTTTTCACGCCCCCGTCGCCGGGGTGATTGCAGCCGCCCTGCTCGCCGGCTGCGCC
This sequence comes from Rhodobacter lacus, assembly GCF_042683065.1. Taxonomy (NCBI): domain Bacteria; kingdom Pseudomonadati; phylum Pseudomonadota; class Alphaproteobacteria; order Rhodobacterales; genus Rhodobacter; species Rhodobacter lacus. The sequence goes on from NZ_JBHUIX010000011.1 coordinate 148,910, forward strand.
CCCGCGCCGATGACGCCCAGCGGCAAATCTTCTTCTTCCGCCGTGCCGCCCGAATATCAGGCGCGCCCTGACGGCACGCGTGTCGTGCCGCCGGTCAACCCTGCCTATCTGAACGAGCGCAACCGCCGCCGCTGGGTCGATTACAATGGCCCCGAGGGCAAGGACACGATCGTCATCGACCCCTATGCGCGGCTCCTTTACCACGTTGTCGAACCGGGCCGGGCGATGCGCTTTGGCGTTGCGGTGGGCAAGGCCGGCAAGGGCTTCTCGGGCACGGCCATCGTCGGGCGCAAGGAAGAATATCCCTCCTGGCAACCCACCGCGAACATGGTGCGCCACGACCCTGCGCTTTATGGCCCGCTGGCCGGCGGGCTCCCCGGCGGGCTCGACAACCCGCTCGGTGCGCGCGCGCTCTATCTCTACCGCAACGGGCACGACACCTATTACCGCATCCACGGCACGATGGACCCGTCCTCGATCGGCAAGGCCACCTCGGCGGGCTGCATCCGGCTCTTCAATCAAGACATCATCGACATGTTCGACGAGGCGCCGCTTGGCACCAGGGTGAAGGTGCGCAGCCGCGCCGAGAGCCTTGAGCTCGAAGGGCCGATGCATGAGCTGCACACAGGCTATGTTGTGCCCGAAGCCGCGGTGGAGCTGATCAGCGCCGACGAGGCGGCCTGGGAAGCCGGACAGATCACCGATCCGGCCATCCTCGAGGCCCAGCAGCACGCCGCCGCCGTCGCCTCGGCCGAGGCCCGCGGCGCGAACTGAGCCCGCCCAAGGCGCCATCGGCCTTCCGGCCCGCCCGGAAGGCCATTGGCGTCTTTGCGCTGCGTCGCAGCGTTCCCACTTTGCATTCGCCGCTCATAAGGTCTATATGCCTGCGCCGAGGAAAGGGAGGGTTCCATGAGCGCAACCGCAAGCCTGAAACGGCTGATGCCGTCGGATATTCGCGCCCTCAAGGGCACGGCGCCGGTGGTGGTGCTGACCGCCTATACCACGCCCGTCGCCAAGCTCGCCGATCCGGCCTGCGACGTGCTGCTGGTGGGCGATTCGCTGGGCATGGTGCTGCACGGCCTCCCCTCGACGCTGGGCGTGACGATGGAGATGATGATCCTGCATGGTCAGGCGGTGATGCGTGGCTCGGACCGGGCTCTCGTCGTGATCGACATGCCCTTTGCCAGCTACGAAGAAAGCCCGGCCCAGGCGTTCCGCAACGCCGCGCGGATCATGGCGGAAACCGGCGCGGGCGCGGTGAAGCTGGAGGGCGGCGTGCATATGCGCGAGACCATCGCGTTTCTCGTTGCCCGCGGCATTCCGGTGATGGCCCATATCGGGCTGACGCCGCAATCGGTCAACACGCTCGGCGGCTACAAGGTGCAGGGCAAGGGCGCGGATGCGGCGCGGCTGATGGCCGATGCGCAGGCCGTGGCCGAGGCGGGCGCCTTCTCGGTGGTGCTGGAAAAAGTGCCCGCCGGGCTCGCGGGCGAGATCTCGCGCGCGCTCCCGATCCCGACCATCGGCATTGGCGCCGGGGTGGCATGCGACGGGCAGGTGCTGGTGGTCGATGACATGCTCGGCCTGTTTTCCGATTTCAAACCGAAATTCGTCAAACGCTATGCGGAGCTGGGCCGCACCGCTGCCGAGGCGGTTGCCGCCTATGCCGCCGAGGTGCGCGCAAAGCGCTTTCCCGCCCCCGAACATTCTTTCTTCGATGAGGCCAACAAATGACCCAGGTGATCCGCTCTTCCGCCGAATTGCGCGAGAAGGTGGCAACATGGAAACGCTCGGGCATGCTGGTGGGCGTCGTCCCCACGATGGGCGCGCTGCATGATGGCCACATGAGCCTCGTGCGCGCCGCGCGCAAACAATCCGACCGGGTCATCGTGACGATCTTCGTCAATCCGATGCAGTTCAACAATTCCGACGATCTCGCGAAATATCCGCGCGACGAGGCGCATGATCTGGCCTTGCTTGAAACCGAGGGGGTCGATGTGCTCTTTGCCCCCGGGGTGGAGGAAGTCTATCCGGCGGGCTTTGCCACCAAGGTCTCCGTCTCCGGCGTCTCCGAGCCGCTCGAAGGCGCGTTCCGGCCCGGCCATTTTGACGGCGTGGCGACGGTGGTGACCAAGCTTTTCGGCATGACGCAGGCGGGCCGCGCCTTCTTTGGCGAAAAAGACTGGCAGCAATTGCAGGTGGTGCGCCGGATGGTTGCGGATCTCAACATTCCCGTCCGCATCATCGGCTGCCCGACGATCCGCGAAGAGGACGGGCTGGCGATGTCCTCGCGCAATGTGCGGCTGAGCGCGGACGAACGGGCCTGCGCGCCCCTTCTGCATGCCGAACTGCAAAAGGCGGCAGAAGCGATTCGCGCCGGCACCCCCGCCGCCGCGGCGCTCGCGGCGGCCCAAGAGGCGCTCAGCGCCGCGGGCTTCGGGCCATGGGACTATCTTGAGATGCGCAGCGCCGAAACGCTGCAGCCGCTCGACACGCCCTGCGAACCCGCCCGTCTGCTGGCGGCCGTCGGCCTTGGCGCGGTGCGGATGATCGACAATATCGCAGTCTGAAACGGCTGCCGCTTCGACTTTGCGCAAATATCCCGGGGGTGAATTGGCCAAAGGCCAAGAGGGGGCAGCGCCCCCTGCCTTTGGTCACGCCGGCGGCTTGCGGTTTTGCAACCGGTAGACGCCCTCGGGCAGATCCAGCGCCGCGGCGAGCTCGCGCAGCTGCGCATGCGAGAACACCACCCGCATCACGATCTCGGTGTTTTCGTCGAGTTGCTCGACCACCACACAATCCTCGAAGGACTGGATGGTGATATCTTCCTGCAGGTAGTCGCGCGGATCGGCCCCTTCGTCGACGAGGGTGATCACGGTGGCGTCGAATTCGTGCTCGATGGTGAACATAGGATTATGCTAGCGCGGCAAAACCGCCGCGCAAGGGCAAAGATTTCATTTCTCTTCTGTTTGCCCGTTGCACCCGCCGGGCGGGCAGATACACTCGCGCGATCTCCCCCGGGGCTTGAAATGCTGCGTCATCACCTGCTTATGTGCCTGATCGTACCGCTGGGCCTTGCGGCTTGCGATGCCGTTCCCGGGGCGGGGCCGAGTGCGGTGGTGCGCACGCAGATGCCCGCCTCCGGCGCGCCGGTCGTCACCACCGAACAGGGGCCCAACGCCAGCGAGGCCGCCGCGAATTTCATTGCCGTCACGCAAGACATGAAACCGCGGATCGAGGCCGAGTGCCGGGCCCGCACCCAGGGGCATCGCAACTGCGACTATCAGGTGATGGTCGACGAAAGTCCCGACAGCGCCCCCAACGCGCTGCAAACCGTTGATGCCCGAGGCCGGCCGGTGGTCGCCTTCAACCTCGCGCTGATCGCCGAGGCGCGCAACCGCGACGAGCTGGCCTTCGTGATGGGGCATGAGGCGGCGCATTACATTCTTGGCCATCTGGAGGCGAAAAGCTCCGATGCGGACCGCGGCGCGCGGATCATGGGCGCCCTTGCCGCCGCCTCGGGCGCGGATGCGGGCACCATCGCCCGCGCCGAGAGCTTTGGCGCCGAGGTTGGCGCGCGCAGCTTCTCGAAGGATTACGAATTGCAGGCAGACCAGCTTGGCGCCGTGATCGCCTGGGATGCGGGCTATGACCCGGCCCGGGGCGCGCTGTTCTTCACCCGCATTCCCGACCCGGGGCACGGCTTTCTCGACACCCACCCCGCCAATGCCGAACGCATCGCCTTGGTGCGGCGCACCGTGGCCGAGCTGCGTGCCCGCGCCAGCGCCCACAGCCTTCCCCCCGGAGCCAGCGGCAGCTGAGCCGGCCCCCCGAACATCCCCCTGCCCGGCCCCCTGCCGGATCGACCGGCGGCGCTTGATCTGAATCATGGCGTGAACACGTCATGATTTACAGCATGGCGCAGATTTTCCAAAGGATGGCCCATGTACGGACGCAAAACCCTCAATCGTCACGCCGCACTGATGAACCGCATGGCTCAGGTTCTGGGGATCAACCTCACCGAGCGCATGATCGCGGGCAAGATCAGTGGCGAGGAATGGCGTGAGGCGGTGGTGCGCTGCACCAATTGCAGCGACCCCGGCGAATGCATGCACTGGCTGGCCGAACATGCCGAGGCCGGCACAGACCCGAACGCGCCCCCGATCGCCGCGGCGCCCTCCTATTGCACCAACAAAATGATGATGGCCCGGCTGCGCCGTCAGATTGTCGAGGAAGACCAAGCCGAAGAACCAGTGCCCGGAAGCGGTGTAGAAGGAGAAAGTGATGGGTATCCAGGGAAATGTTGATCTGCACTTCTGGATTACGCGCGGCATCGCGCGTCGGATGGGAGTGAACCTCTCCGAAGCAATGCAGGACGGGGCGCTGACGCAGGCGGATTTTGCCGACATGATCCTGCGCTGCCGCGAATGTCAGGGGGTCGATGGCTGCATGACCTATCTCTCCGGCAATGACGCCGCAGGCTCCGCCCCCGACTGGTGCGCCAACCGCGCCATGCTCACCGGCCTGCGCGCGCTGAACTGAGCCCGGCCGACACAGCACACGAGCGCAACCAACGCGGTTACTGGCTGGCGAGCCAAGCGGTCACCGGGTGGCGCACGGATTGTGCGCCACTCGCCCGCGCCGTCTCGATCACATCGCGCAACGCGCCCAGATCGGAGCGTCGGATCAGATGCTTGACCGGCCCGATCGAGGCCGGGCGCATCGAGAGCGTGCGCACACCAAGCGCCGCGAACGTGAGCGCCTCGATCGGGCGCCCCGCATCCTCGCCGCAAAAGCTCAGCGCCGTGTCATTCGCAGCGCAGCGCGCCACGATTGTCTCGATGAAGCGCAGGAAGCTGACGTCGAGCGTATCATAGCGGCGCCGCACCCGCTCGTTTTCGCGGTCGGCCGCAAAAAAGAACTGCTTGAGGTCATTGCCGCCAATCGAGATGAAATCGCAAGCCGCAAAGAAGCTGTCGGGCGCGAAGGCGAGCGAGGGGGTTTCGAGCATCGCGCCCACCCGCACATCGCACGGCACCGGATGCCCGAGCGAGGCCTCCCGGTCGATCTCGCGCAGCAGCATCGCCTTGGCGGTGTAAAACTCGTCGGGCGCGGCGATGAAGGGGAACATGATCGAAAGCTCGCGCCCCTCGGAAGCGCGGATCAACGCCTGAAGCTGCATGCGCAGAACGCCCGGCTTGTCGAGGCCGACGCGGATCGCGCGCCAGCCCATCGCCGGGTTCGGCTCTTCTTGCGGCTTCATGTAGGGCAGCACCTTGTCCGAACCGATGTCGAGGGTGCGGAACTGCACCGGCGCGCCCTGCGCGGCGTCGATCACGCGCTTGTAGAGCGCGGCAAGCTCGCCGCGCCGCGGCACGCGCGAGCGGATCAGAAATTGCAGCTCGGTGCGGAACAGGCCCACCCCGTCCGCGCCCGAGCTTTTCAGCGAGGGGAGATCGGCCATCAGACCGGCATTCATCATCAGCCGCACGGTCTGGCCAGAGCGGTCCATCGCGGGCACGGTGCGCAGATCGGCATAGCGTTTTTGCGCCTCTGCCTGCATCGCGATCTTGTCGCGGAAGGCATTCGCCACGGTTTCCTCGGGGCGCAGGTGAACAATGCCCTGATCGCCGTCGACAAGGATCTGGTCCCCGTTCAGCGCCTCGTTGGTGATGCGATGGGCATGGATCACGAGCGGAATGGCCAGCGCCCGCGCGACGATGGCCGCATGGCTTCCGACCGAGCCCTCTTCAAGCACAACCCCCTTGAGGCGGCGCCCGTAATCGAGCAGCTCCGCCGGGCCGATGTTGCGTGCCACCAGAACCGGGGTCTCGGGCAGATCGGCGCCCGTGTCCTGCCCCTGCCCGGTCAAAAGCCGCAACAGCCGGTTCGAGAGGTCATCAAGGTCGTGGAGCCGCTCGCGCAGATAGGCATCGGTCGATTGCTCAAGCCTTGCGCGGGCGGTCGATTGTTCTTTTTCCACCGCCGCCTCGGCAGACAGACCCAGCGCAATATCCTCGCACATGCGCCGCACCCAGCCGCGCGAATGGGCAAGCATCTTGTAGGCCTCAAGAACCTGCCGCTGCTCCTTGTCCATCGCCGCCGAGCCGATCAGCATCTCGTCGATCTGCGCCTGCAGCGTGGCGACGGCTTCCTCAAGCCGCACCTTCTCGGCCTCGGGGTCGTCGCCCACCGGGTTCGTCACGACCACGCGCGGCTCGTGCAGCCACACCCGGCCCTCGGCGGCGCCCTCCTGCCCGGTGGTGCCGCGGAACATGACCGGGAACCGATGCGTGGCGCCAATGCCGTTCTGATCGCCGGTGAAGGCGCCCAGCTCGGTCATTTCGGCGAGCACCATGGCGACGACTTCGAGCCCGTAGACCTCGTCTTCCAGGAATTCCCGCGCCTCGCGCGACTGCACGACCAGCACGCCGAGCTTTTCGCCCACGCGCTGGATCGGCACCCCAAGGAAGCTCGAATAAATTTCTTCGCCGGTCTCGGGCATGTAGCGGAAGCCGGGCTCGGAGGGGGCGTCGCCGGTGTTGATCGGCTGGCCGGTGCGGGCAACCCGCCCCACAAGCCCCTCGCCGAGGCGCATCCGGGTCTGGTGCACGGCCTCGCGGTTGAGCCCTTCGGTGGCGCAAAGCTCCAGCGTTTCCGGGTCGCGGAACAGATAGATCGAGCACACATGCGCGTGCATCGAATCCGCGATCAGATGGGTGATATGGTCGAGCCGGTCCTGCCCGCCCCCGGGGGTGGCCAGCGTATCGCGCAACCGGCGCAGCAGGCTGCGACTGTCACTCTCGCGACGCTCTGCCATTCATTTCGCCCCCGTTTTTCGCCCCGCCTCAGCCGCGGGCTCGACCCTGCTCAGCGCTCAGGCCGTTTTCTCCAGCTCGAACGCATCATGAAGGGCTTGCACGGCCAGTTCCATATATTTCCGGTCGATCAGCACCGAAATCTTGATTTCGGAGGTGGAGATGACCTTGATGTTGATGCCTTCGGCGGCCAAAGCGGCAAAGCTGCGCGCCGCCACACCCACTTGAGAGCGCATGCCGATGCCGACAACCGAAACCTTCGCCACTTCGGTGTCGATGATCAGCTCGTCATATTTGATCTTGCCTGCGGCCACGGCGTCTTCGAGCGCCTTTTGCGCCCGCGCAACCTGATTGATCGGGCAGGAGAAGGTCATGTCGGTGACGGCGCCGGGGTGGGCCTCGTCATAATCCTTCTCGGAGATGTTCTGGACGATCATGTCCACGTTCACCCCCGCTTCCGAGAGCGGGCCAAAGATCGCCTGCGCCACGCCGGGGCGGTCTTCGATGGTGAAGAGGGTGATCTTGGCCTCGTCGCGCGAATAGGCGACCCCCGAGACGACTTTCGATTCCATGATTTCATCCTCCCCGCACACAAGGGTTCCAGAGTTTTCGTCGGTGTCCTCGAAGGAGGAGAGCACCCGCAGCCGCACATTGTAGCGCATCGCCAGCTCTACCGAGCGGGTCTGCAGCACCTTGGCGCCGAGCGAGGCCAGTTCGAGCATTTCCTCAAAGGCGATCTTGTCGAGCTTGCGCGCCTTGGAGCTGATGCGCGGGTCGGTGGTATAGACGCCGTCCACATCGGTGTAGATATCGCAGCGCTCCGCGCCGAAAGCGGCGGCAAAGGCCACCGCGGTCGTATCCGAGCCGCCACGGCCCAGCGTGGTGATCCGGCCCTCGACCGAAATCCCCTGAAAGCCCGCCACCACCGCGACCTTGAAGCCCTCGGCGAATTTCGCGTCGATATTGGCGCGCGGGATCGAGACGAAGCGCGCCGAGCCATGCGCCGAGGTGGTGTTGATCGGCACTTGCCAGCCTTGCCAGCTGCGCGCCGAGATCCCCATTTCCTGCAGCCGCAGCGCCATCAGACCCGCGGTGACATTCTCGCCCGAGGCAACCACGGCATCATATTCGCGCGCATCGTAAAGGGGTGATGTGCCCTCGACCCAGCCGACAAGCTCGTTCGTCTTGCCCGACATCGCCGAGACGATCACGATCACATCATAGCCGCGCTCGACCTCGCGCTTGACCTTCGCGGCCGCATTGGCGATGCGGTCGAGGTCGGCCACCGAGGTGCCGCCGAATTTCATCACGAGAAGCGGCATCTTCCCCTCCGATCCTGCGCCGGACCCTGTGTCCGGTATCGCGCTCCTGCTAGCGGAAGGGGGCGGCGCATGCAAGAGTTTCACCGGGTCCAGGCGGACAGTCTGTCGCGGATCTGTCACCTGCCCGTCATCCAGAGCGGATAGCTCCTTGGCGTAGACGGTTGAAGGAGGGGTCATGAGTCTGGTCGAGGTCGAGATCCGGGAGCGGCGGGCGCAAGCACGCGGTTTGCAACGCGCGCTGGAGGCGCTGCGCGGCGATCTGGTGCGCCGGTCGGAGGCAACACTGGAGGGATGGGACGGGCTGATCCGGCGCCCCGAATTCTTGCCCTCGGCGCGCAACCTTGCCGATTATCTGGCGCTGCGCCGCGGCGATCTGGTGCCGTTTCAGGCGCCGCTCGCCTCGCTCGGCCTTTCGTCGCTCGGCCGCGCCGAAAGCCATGTGCGCCCCTCGCTCGATGCGGTTCTGGCCTCGCTCGCGATGATCGGCGGCGAAGGCACCGCCGATTATCCGACCGTGGAAATGTTCGCCGCCGGCCCGGCCCGGCTCGCGGCGCGGCGCGATGCGCTTTTTGGCGCCCGCCGCGATGCGCCGCGCTCGCGCGTCATGGTCACGCTGCCCACCGAGGCCGCCACCGATCCGGCCCTTGTCGGCACGCTCCTGGCCGCGGGGGCCGATTGCATCCGCATCAACTGCGCGCATGACACGCCAAACGAATGGGCGGCGATGATCGGCCATGTCCGTCATGCCGCCGTGCGGCTGGGGCGGCGGGTGCCGGTGCAGATGGATCTGGAGGGGCCGAAGCTGCGGGTCGAGGCGCTGTCCACGGGCAAGGAGGACTCGCCGCGCCTGTTCGAGGGGGATCGCTTCGAGGTGGTCGAGACATTCTCGAAAGCGCCCGAGCATCTGCAGATCCGCCTGAGCCACCCGGCGCTGATTGCGGCGATGGTGGAGGGCGGCGCGCTCTGGATCAATGACGGCAAGCTGCGCGCGCGAATCCTCAGCGTCGCGCAGGGCCGGGTGCTGGCCGAAGTTGTCTCGACCCCCTCGAAAGGGGCAAAGATCAAGCTCGAGAAAGGCGTGAACCTGCCCGGCGTCGACCTGCGCGTGCCTGCGCTGACCCGCACCGACCTTGAAACCCTCGATTTCGTGCTGGGCCACGCCGATATTCTGGGCTTCTCCTTCGTGCAGACCGGCGCCGATTTGCGCGCGCTCTTCGAGGCGCTTGACTGCCGCTCGGACGGCGGCACGAGCCGCGACTGGCCCGCGCTGATGCTGAAGATCGAAACGCCGATGGCCCTGCGCAACCTGCCCGCGCTGATTGTCGAGGCGGGCGGGCGGGTGCCGGTCGGGGTGATGATCGCGCGCGGGGATCTCGCCGTCGAGATCGGCTTTGAGCGGCTCAGCGAAATTCAGGAAGAGGTGCTGTGGCTGTGCGAGGCCGCCGAGGTGCCGGTGGTCTGGGCCACACAGGTGCTTGAGGGCATGGTGAAGGATGGTCAGGCGAGCCGGGCAGAGATGACCGATGCCGCGATGAGCCAGCGCGCCGAATGCGTGATGCTCAACAAGGGGCCGCATCTGGGCGCGGCTGTGGGGTTCCTGCGCGATGTGCTGATGCGGATGGACCGTCACACCAACAAGAAATCTCCCCGGCTCGGCGCGCTCGGCCTCTGGCACGATCTCTGAGCCCATTTCGAGCCCAGCCTTTTTGCAATCGCCCAAAATTTAGGCGCACTTCGCGCCAGCGGTCCGTTTCCGGGCAGTCGCGCGAGAGTGACCGCATTGGCGCCTTCGGGGCGGCTGTTGACCTTGACCGAATGGCGCCGGAGCCCAACTTTGGGGGTATCGGAAAGGGAATGTTCCGATTGGCCTCCGGGCCCAGACAGCAAGGCCCCCCGCCCTTGCGCCTCCTCCTCCCGGCGCAAGGGCGGGCTGCCCTGATTGTCGATCCGAATGCCTTTGCGGCGGGTGGCGTGCCCCTCATACGCCCCCGCCGCAAGCCTTGTCAAAACGGCAGCGTGCCGCCGTCGTAACTCTCGAAACACCCGGTGGTGTCGAGCGACAGCGCATCGAACCGCGCCGCGAGCCCGGTCACCGCCGCGCGCGGGGAAATTTCCGCCTGCGGCCCGCCCATATCGGTTTTCACCCAGCCCGGATGATAGATGCCGACGGCGATCCCCTCCGGCTTGAGGTCCACCGCAAGGTTGCGACCAAGGTTGAGCGCCGCCGCCTTCGAGGCGCGATAGATATAGCTGCCGCCCGGCGCGCGCGCATCCGAGGCCATGCCGGAGGAAATGATCGCCACCTTCCCCTTTGCCGCCAGCAAATTTGGCAAAAGCGCCTGAATCGAGAGAAACACGCCGGTCACATTGACCGCAAAGCTCTTGGCCCAGAGCGGCGCGGCATAGCCCGCCTCAAGCTCCTGCCCCTTGTCGGCATAGACCCCGGCATTGCACACCAGCAGATCGAGCGGCAACCCATTGAGCCGCCGCGCCAGCTCCTTCGCGCTGTCGGGCTGGGTCACATCGAGCGGCAGCAGGTCGCCCTCGGGCCGCCGCGCCGTGCCAAAAGCCGCCGTCCCGGCATGCCGATAATGCGCCAGCAATGCCGCGCCGATGCCCCGATTTGCCCCGGTGATGAGAATGGTCATCCGAACCTCCTTTTTGCCCATCATGGCGTGCTCATCGGCAGGGGCAAGGGGGGTTGGATGCGGGGCGCGCCGTCGCGGCTCAGTTGCGGCGGCGCTTTGGCACGATCGGCAGGGGCGTGACCGGAATCCCTTCCTCCAGAAGCGCCTTGGCATCCTCGATCTTCGCCTCGCCATGGATCGAGCGCTCGGGCTTGAGCCCGGCATGCATCGCCCGCGCCTCGGCGGTGAAATCGGCGCCAACGTAATCGGAGGTTTCCTCGACCTTGCGCCGCATCGCATCAAAAAGCGCCTCGGCGGCGTCCTGCGGTTCGCTGAGCGGATGGGCGGGGGCTTGCGCCGAGGGCATTGCTGCGGGCGCCTCTGGTGCTGTGGGAACAGGTGCGGCCTTGCGCGCCGACCGCAACGCCGGGGTCATCAGCGCTTTTTCCACCTTCGTCGCGCCGCAGACGGCGCAGGCCACCATGCTCGCCCCATGCAGTTTCTCGAAGGCCTCGGCTGAGGCAAACCAGCTTTCGAAGCTGTGGCCGTTTTCACATTTGAGGCTGTAACGGATCATGGGCGCGGCACTTCTGAGACAGCCCCATCAGACAGGGGGCGCGACAAAATTGCAAGGGCTCTGGCGCAGGCGGGCGCGAAAAGCGCCCTGGCATCAGCCTTGCGCCCGCCGGGTTGCCTTGAGAAGATCCCCCCCGGAGGAGGAGGGAGATCATGGACAGCTACGATTACATCGTGGTCGGCGCGGGGAGCGCCGGCTGTGTTTTGGCAAACCGGCTCAGCGCCAATCCGAAAAACCGGGTGTTGCTGCTCGAGGCGGGCGGGCGCGACACCTATCACTGGGTGCACATTCCGGTGGGATATCTTTACTGCATTGGCAATCCGCGCACCGACTGGGGGTTTTCGACACAGCCTGAACCGGGGCTGAACGGGCGCGCGCTGCTTTACCCGCGCGGGCGGATTCTGGGCGGCTGCTCGGCGATCAACGGCATGATCTACATGCGCGGCCAGGCGCGCGATTATGACCTCTGGGCCCAGGAAGGCTGCACCGGCTGGGGCTGGAGCGACGTGCTGCCGCTGTTTCGCGATCAGGAAGATTTCTTCCTTGGTGCATCAGAAACCCATGGCGCGGGCGGGGCGCTGCGGGTCGAGCAGGCGCGGGTGCGCTGGGAAGTGCTCGACGCCTTTCTCGACGCCGCAGCCGAGGCGGGCCTGCCGCGCAGCGCAGATTTCAACGGCGGCACCAATGAAGGCGCGGGCTATTTCCACGTCACGCAAAAAAATGGCTGGCGCTGGTCGGCGGCCACAGCCTTTCTCAAACCGGTGCTGGCGCGGCCGAACCTGCGGGTCATGACCGGCGCACAGGTGGAACGGCTGACACTTTCCGAGGGGCGCGTGACCGGGCTCGTGGTCCACGACAAGGCCGGGCGGCATAAGGTGACGGCGGGCGAGGTGGTGCTCGCCGCCGGCGCGATCGGCACGCCGCAGATCCTTGAACTCTCTGGCATCGGCGACCCTGAGGTGCTCAGCGCGAACGGCATTGCCCCGCAAGTGGCCGTGCCCGAGGTCGGCAAGAACCTGCAAGACCATCTGCAATTGCGGCTCATCTTCAAGGTCTCGGGCACGCGCACGCTCAACACCATGGCCGCGACCCTGCTCGGCAAGGCGAAAATCGCCGCCGAATATGCCGCCTTCCGCAGCGGGCCAATGTCGATGGCGCCCTCTCAGGCCGGGATCTTCGCGCGGTCTTTCCCGGAAAAGGAAACCCCCGATCTGGAATGGCATTTGCAGCCGGTGAGCCTTGACCGGTTCGGCGCGCCGCTGCACCCGTTCGAGGCGATGACGGCGAGCGTGTGCAACCTGCGCCCGGAAAGCCGCGGCACCAGCCACCTGCAGGGGCCCGATTTCCGCGCCGCGCCCGCGATCGCGCCCAATTACCTCGCCACCGAGGGGGATCGGCGCGTGGCCGCCCAGAGCATCCGCATCACCCGCGAAATCGCGGCCAAGCCCGCTTTCGCGCGGTTCCGGCCAGAGGAATACAAGCCCGGCGCCGAACTGGCGAGCGAAGAGGCCCTGCAACAGGCCGCGGGCGATATCGGCACCACGATCTTCCACCCCGTCGGCACCTGCCGGATGGGCGCGGATGCGGGCGCCGTGGTCGACCCGCGGTTGCGGCTGAACGCGCTGAAGGGCCTGCGCATCGCCGATGCCTCGGTGATGCCGCGCATCACCTCGGGCAACACCAACGCGCCGGTGATGATGATCGCCGAAAAGGCCGCGCGCATGATCTTGGAGGATGCAAACGCATGAAACCGGGCCCCTTGAACCTGATCACCGATGTGCCCGGCCTTTTTGTCGGCAACGCACATGACCCGGCGCTGCGCTCAGGGGTGACGGTGCTCACCGGCGCCCGCCCCTTCACCGCGGCGGTGTCGGTGATGGGCGGCGCCCCAGGCACCCGCGAGACCGACCTTCTCGCCCCCGACAAACTGGTGCAGGAGGTGGATGCGCTGGTGCTGTCGGGGGGCTCCGCTTTCGGGCTCGATGCCGCCTCGGGCGTGATGGCGGGGCTGCGCGCCAAGGGCCGCGGCTTTGCCGTGGGCGACATGCGCGTGCCCATCGTGCCCGGCGCGATCCTCTTTGATCTGCTGAACGGCGGCGCGAAGGACTGGGAAAAAAGCCCCTACCCCGCCCTTGGCCGCGCGGCGCTTGAGGCTGCGGCAGAAAGCTTCGCCATTGGCACGGCAGGGGCGGGCTATGGCGCGCTGACCGGCACGCTCAAGGGCGGGCTCGGCTCGGCCTCGGCGGTGCTCGCGGGCGGCTTCACCGTGGGCGCCCTCGTGGCGGTGAATGCGCTCGGGCAAGCGACCGTGGGCACGGGCCGCCATTTCTGGGCCGCGCCTTGGGAAATGGGCGATGAATTTGGCGCCTTGGGCGCGGCGCCCGGCTACACGCCCGAGGCCGAACCGCAACCGATGAAACGGATGGGCGAGGCCACCACCATCGCCATCGTCGCCACCGATGCGGCCCTTGATCAGGCGCAGGCGCAACGCATGGCCACCGCCGCCCATGACGGCATGGCCCGCGCGCTGGTGCCAAGCCACACCCCGCTCGACGGCGATCTCGTCTTTGCCGCCGCCACCGGCGCGCGCCCGCTCACCGACGCCATCGCCGATCCGTTCCGCCTCGGCCATGCCGCCGCCCTTTGCCTTGCCCGCGCCATTGCCCGCGCCGTCTATGCGGCCAGCCCGCAGCCGGGCGATGTGCAACCTTGCTGGCAAACCCTCTCCTGAGGCCGCCTTCGACTTTGCGCAAATATCCCGGGGGGTGAATTGGCGCGTCCGCGCCAAGAGGGGGGCAGCGCCCCCCTAACCGATCACCGCCTGGCACAGCGACCGGTCTGCGCGCTCCAGCCCTTCGATCACATCGAAATGGTGCCGCCCCGGATCGACGGTGAGCTTTGCCCCCCAGGCCTCGGCAAGCCAGCGCGCCTGATCGCGGAAGGCGGGCCGTTCGGCCTCTCCCACCCAGACCTCGACCGGCATCCGGGGCGCGGGCGCATGCACCGGGCTTTCCGCCCGCGCTTCCTCTTCATCGAGCCCGAGCACCGCCGTCATCGAGGTGCGCAAAAGCGGTGCCAGATCCGAGACCGGCGAGATCGGCACCACCTTCTCGATCCGCGCCAGAACCTCCTCCGCGAGCAGCCCCGAACTCACCAGCCGCGCCACCAGATGCCCGCCCGCGGAATGGCCGCACAGCCGGATCGGCCCGGAAAAGCGCCGCGCCACCTCTGCCACTGCCAGCGCCAAAAGTGCGGTGATTTGCGAGATCCGCACCGCGGGCGCGAGATCATAGCCCGGAATCGCCACCGCCCAGCCCGCGCTCACCGGGCCCTGCGCAAGGTGGGAATAGAGCCGCCGCGAGCCCTCGCTCCAGTAGCCGCCATGCACGAAGATCACCACGCCCTTCGGCGCGCCTTGGGGCAGGAAGATGTCGATCTGCCGCTCGGCCCCGCTGTCATAGCCCACCTCAAGCATCATCGCATCGTCGCGATAGGCCTCGGCCGCGCGCGCCCAGCACTCCGGGAAGGCTTCGCCCTGCGGGATGTAGGGCATATTGGCATAGTCATCGTCCAGATCGGTCATTTCCCACCTCTTTCTTGCCACGGCGCACGATTTACATCGGCGCCGCCGCGTGCTTCCCTTGCATATCCCGCAAACGATGAGAGATGCCATGCTCGATACCGCCACCGATCTGAAATCCCTGCTCAAGGATCCGAGCCTTCTGTGCACCAAGGCCCTCGTCGCGGGGGATTGGGTCGACGCCGCGGATGGCGCGACCTTTGATGTCAAAAACCCCGCCCGCGGCGATGTGATCTGCACCGTGCCGGACCTGACCCGCGCCGATGCCGCCCGTGCCATTGCCGCCGCGCAAGCCGCGATGAAGGACTGGGCCGCGCGCACCGGCAAGGAGCGCGCCGCGGTGATGCGCAAATGGTTCGATCTGATGATGGCGAACCAGGATGATCTGGGCCTGATCCTCACCGCCGAGATGGGCAAGCCCTTGGCCGAGGCAAAGGGCGAAATCGCCTATGGCGCCAGCTTCATCGAATGGTTCGGCGAGGAAGCCAAGCGCATCTACGGCGAAACGATCCCCGGCCACATGCGTGACAAGCGCATCACCGTGCTCAAGCAGCCGATCGGCGTGGTGGGCTCGATCACGCCGTGGAACTTCCCCAATGCGATGATCGCGCGCAAGGCCGGCCCCGCGCTTGCGGTGGGCTGCGGCTTTGTCTGCCGCCCCGCCTCGGAAACGCCGCTCTCCGCGCTCGCGATGGGGCTTTTGGGTGAGCGCGCCGGTCTGCCCAAGGGCATCCTCTCGGTGATCACCTCGTCGCGCGCCTCCGACATCGGCAAAGAGTTCTGTGAAAACCACGCCGTGCGCAAACTCACCTTCACCGGCTCGACCGAGGTGGGGCGGATCTTGCTGCGTCAGGCCGCCGATCAGGTGATGAAATGCTCGATGGAGCTTGGCGGCAACGCCCCCTTCATCGTCTTTGACGATGCCGATCTCGATGCCGCGGTCGAAGGCGCGATGATGTCGAAGTTCCGCAACAACGGGCAAACCTGCGTTTGCGCGAACCGGCTCTATGTGCAGGCGGGCGTTTATGACGCCTTCGCCGAAAAGCTCGCCGCAGCGGTCGCCAAGCTCACCGTGGGCGACGGGCTCGAGGCGGGCGTGACCACCGGCCCCCTGATCTCGGAAGATGCGGTCGAGAAGGTCGAGGAACATATCGCCGATGTGGTGGCGGGCGGCGGCAAGATCGTCACCGGCGGCGCGCGCCACGCGCTTGGCGGCACCTTCTTCCAGCCCACTGTCGTCACCGGCGTCACCCAGGAGATGAAGGTCGCGACCGAAGAGACCTTTGGCCCGGTCGCGCCGCTCTTCAAGTTCGAAACCGAGGACGAGGTGATCGAGAAGGCCAATGCCACGATCTTCGGGCTGGCCTCCTATTTCTACGCCCGCGACATCGGCCGCATCACCCGCGTGCAGGAAGGGCTCGAATACGGCATCGTCGGCGTGAACACCGGCATCATCTCGACCGAGGTGGCGCCCTTTGGCGGCGTCAAGCAATCCGGGCTCGGGCGCGAGGGCAGCCATCACGGCGTCGAGGATTATCTCGAACTGAAATACATCTGCCTCTCGATCTGAGCCAAATCACCACACCGCCGCACCCGATCGTGTGCGGCGGTCCGGCCCGCGATCTTGCAGCCCCTCCCCGGCGCCCACACCGCGCCGAACGGCCTTTCATCTTGCCATAAATATCCTGGGGGTGCGGGGGCGAAGCCCCCGCCCGGGTCGTTTCGGCCCTGCCGAAACGACAGAAAAACCCCCGCCGATCCGGCAGGGGCCTTGCAGTCTCACAAAAGGGGATCAGCTCAGCGGATCGGGCCGCTGTCTTCCTCGTCCTCGTCGTCCTCATCGTCATGCGGCAGGTTGAAGAAGCTGTCGGCATCCGAGAAATCCTTCGGATGCTCGCGCTCTTCCTCCGCCATGCCGCCGCCAAGCGTGAAGCCCTCAAGCTCGGCAATGCCCCCCGGAAGCCGCGGCTCGGTCGCCATGCCAAGGCTCTGCTCGGTCGAGACCAGCTTGCGCCGCTCGTCATCGCTCATCACGCCTTCGGCCGCGCGTTTCTTCGCCGCTTTCTGCACTTCGCTGTCGAGCTCGGATTGCCGGCACAGGCCCAGCGCCACCGGGTCGATCGCCGTCATGTTGGCAATGTTCCAATGCGTACGCTCGCGGATCGAGGCAATCGTCGGCTTCGTGGTGCCCACGAGCCGGGCGATCTGCGCATCCGCCAGTTCGGGGTGGAATTTCACCAGCCACAGGATCGCGTTCGGGCGGTCCTGCCGTTTGGACAGCGGCGTATAGCGCGGGCCACGGCGCTTGTCCTCGCCCACGGCGGCAGCGTTGAACTTGAGCCGCAGCTTGTAGAGCGGGTCTTTCTCGCCCTTGTCGATCTCTTTCTGGTCGAGCTGGTTCGAGGCGACCGGGTCAAACCCCTTCACACCGGCGGCAACATCGCCATCGGCGATGCCCTGAACCTCAAGCTCGTGCATACCGCAGAAATCGGCGATCTGCTTGAAGGTAAGCGTGGTATTGTCCACCAGCCAAACGGCAGTGGCCTTTGACATCAGGGGCTTGTTCGTCATCGACGCCATCCTTTACAAATCTCTCCCGGGCCGTGAAACCGGCTGCGGCCTGGGCTTCCCCCCGGCCGCGGTCCATTTCTGGTGGGGAATTGCCGGCCTGTATAGGCAAGAAACCGCGTCATGGAAAGAGAAAATGAGAGCATTTATCCTTGTTCTCGCCACGCTTTTCGCCCCCCGGGCCGGGCGGACGGCCGCCTGCGCGATGCGCTTATGGAGCGCGTGCGGTGATCAGCTCGCCGGCGGCTCCCGATCTTCGAGCATCGAGAGCTTGTGCTCCGCCGCCACTTCCGGCCCGCCGTCGCGTTCAGGGTCTGCCGAGATCCAGTCTTTCGCCGCCGCGATCTGAGCGCGCGGGAAGGTGCGCACCGGGCAGCGGATCAGCGGCGCAAAAAGCCGCACCCCGCCATTGACCCAGGCCACGTCGCTCACCACCGCGATGCGGGCAAAATCGCCCAGATGCAGCAGGCCAACCTTGCCATCCTCAAACATCGCCCCGGCGGTGAAGCCCTCAAAATCTTCGCCCAGCGCGTACAGCAGCTTGAGCCGCCCCTCGGCCTTCAACCGCGCCTCCAGCGCCGGGATCAGATCGGTCACATAGGCATCATGGTCGATCTTGCCATGCGCCTCCAGCGCCAGCACATCGGCGGGAAAGCCCTCGATCAGGGTAAAGCGCCCCTTCGTCATCCTGTCCTCCTTCGGTTGGCGAAAGTTCAGCGAACCTTCAGGACAATCTTGCCGATATGGGCATTGGTTTCCATCCGCGCATGGGCCGCGGCGGCCTCGGCGAGCGGAAACTCGCTGTCTTGCACCACCTTGAGCTTGCCCGCGGCGATCATTGGCCAGACCTCGGCCGCCAGCGCGCGCGCGATGGCGGCCTTGGCGGCGTCCGATTGCGGGCGCAGCGTCGAGCCGGTGATGGTCAGGCGGCGCATCATCACCTGCGCGAAGTTGATCTCGGCCTTCGGGCTCTCCAGAAAGGCGATGAACACAAGCCGTCCGTCATCCGCCAATGCCTTGATGTCGCGCGCGATATAACTGCCGCCGACCATGTCGAGAATGAGATCGGCGCCGCCCTCGGCACGCAGCACTTCGACAAAATCGGTTTCGCGATAGGGGATTGCACTGGCGCCAAGGCTTTCACAGACGGCGCATTTCTCGGCACTCCCCGCCGTTGCCCAGACCCGCGCCCCCAGCGCGCGCGCGATCTGAATTGCCGTTGTGCCAATGCCGGAGGTGCCGCCATGCACAAGGAAGCGCTCGCCCGCCGTGAGCCCGCCGCGCATCACCACATTGGACCAGACGGTGAAGCAGGTCTCGGGCAGGCAGGCGGCATCGCGCAGGCTCACGCCCTGCGGCACCGGCAGCGCATGGGCGGCGGGGCAAAGCGCATATTCGGCATAGCCCCCGCCCGGGGTCAGCGCGCAGACCGCATCTCCCACCTGCCAGCCCGCGACCTCGGGGCCGATGGCGGCGACAATGCCCGAGACCTCAAGCCCCGGCAGATCCGAGGCGCCCGAGGGGGCCTTGTAAGCCCCCATGCGCTGCAGCACATCGGGGCGGTTCACCCCCGCCCAGGCCACCTCGATCAGAATTTCCCCCGGCCCCGGCACCGGCACGGCGCGGCTTGCGGGTTTGAGCATATCGGCGCCACCGGGCGCCGCGATCTCGATGCAGCGCATCTGCTCGGGCAGGCTCATGCCACCTCCTCACCGGCAACATGACCGGGGGCAGCCATGGGCGCGGGCGCGCGCAGGTTTTCCAAAAGGCCCTTCAGCCCCGGCACTTTCAGAAGCTGCGTTTTCACCTTGTCAAATTGCAGCACATTCTCGATCCGGTGATCGAGAAAGGCCCAGCTCTCGGCATGGCCCTCGCTGTCATCCCCGATCCAGAACAGCGTGGTGGCCGAGATCACCCCCGAAAGCGTGAGGCGCTTGGAATACCAGTTGTAATCCACGCTCGTGTCGCCCAGCGCGCGCCAGATCAGATCGGCGGTTTCCCACACGAGCTTGGCCCCCATCGCGGCATTTTGCGGCAGAGCGAAGACCGAGGCACCGCGGCTCACCAGATCCCGGTCGACAAGATCGAAGCGCATCTTGAGCGCGCTCGCCACCTTGTCGCGAAACCGCATCCCGCTGAAATCGGCGCCGGCCAGCGCCTGCGCCAGCGCCCGGTCCGCAGAGCGGTGATATTCCGCCGCAAGATCAACGGCGCCGCGCGGGCACACAAGCCGCGCCAGCGCCGGGTCCGTTCCCGTGGCGCGGATCGCCTCCTGAAAGGCGGGTTCGGACCAGCCATCAAAAGGCACATGCGGCGTGATCGCATCCAGCAGGTCCGCGCGCAGACGCGACACGTTCAAATGGTCGTTTTTCATGGCTTTTCCCTTGTGCGGCAACAGTGGACAAATGCCTTGGCCTTTGCTATATGGCCGCTTCCTGCACAGCGATGCAACTCAAACTTAGGAAGGTGGTGACACCACATGCAGGTCAGCGTTCGCGACAACAACGTCGAACAAGCGCTTCGTGCTCTGAAGAAAAAACTTCAGCGCGAGGGGGTTTTCCGGGAAATGAAGCTCAAGCAGCATTTCGAAAAGCCGTCCGTGAAGAAAGCGCGCGAAAAAGCTGAAGCCATCCGCCGCGCCCGTAAACTGGCGCGCAAGAAGGCCCAACGCGAAGGCGCGCTCTAAGCGCTTGGATACGCTGGCGGGTTCGCCCGCAAGTGAAAACCCCCGTGGCCCGGCCATCGGGGGTTTTGTCTTTTTGGCGCAAACCGAGACCGGGAGGCAGGCCCCGGGCCGGCTCAGGCCGCCGGGACTGCGCGCGCGCCTCGGTGCGGAGATGCCCCCTCGCCTCATGCAGTTGCGCGCCATGCCGTTGCGGGCGCGGCGTGCGGCCGTGGTCTCTCCACCATCGCGACGTTTTGCTGCGCCACCGAATCGAGCGGCTCGACCGGGCCGTTGATGCCGGTGCGGGCGCGCGGCTGTTGGCCTCGGCCGCGGTGCGCGTGGTCTCTTCCGATTGCAGGCGCATCGCCGTGGCACTCTGCAGCGCCTCTTCTGCCTCGTGCCGGCGCAGCTCCGCCTTCTGAGCGGGTCCTCGTCCGGCACGGTTTATGGCGTGTTTGTCACAGCCCGAACCGCGCTCCGGCACCGCTGCTCACGATTTCGTGAGTTGCGTCCTCCGTCCCCCCTTTGCATCGCTCGGACACGATGACCGATTTCGGACCCGTCTTTTATATCTTCGGCCACATCCTGCTGGCACTCGGAGCAGCCATGCTGCTGCCGGCGGGCTATGATATCGCGCTTTCCGATCCGAACGGGTTGCAGGTGCTCAAGGCCGCGATCGAAACGCTGCTGTTTGGCGCGCTCCTGTCGCTTGCCGCGCGCTCGGACGAGCCACGCCCGCTCACGCTGCGGCAGGCCTATATGCTCACCGCGGCGATCTGGCTCTTCCTGCCGGCCTTCGGCGCATTGCCCTTCATTCATGGCAAGCCCGATGTGAGCTTTGCCGATGCCTATTTTGAGGCAGTGTCGGGGGTGACCACCACCGGCTACACGGTGTTCCAGCATCTCGACGAGCTGCCGCGCTCGGTGCTCATCTGGCGGGCCATGCTGCAATGGGCAGGCGGGCTCGGCATCGCCTTTGTCGCCATGATCTTCCTGCCAGTGATGCGGATCGGCGGCATGCGGTTTTTCCAGACCGAAGGGTTTGACACCTTCGGCAAGGTTCTGCCCCGTGCGACCGACATCGCCGTCGCCCTGCTGCAGGTTTACACGATTATCACCATCGCCTGCGCGGTGAGCTTCATCGCCTGCGGCATGGCCCCCTTCGATGCGATCTGCAACGCGATGGCAACGCTTTCGACCGGCGGCTTTGCCACCACCGATTCGAGCTTCATGAATTACGCCCCTTCCGCGCAATATGCGGGCGTGGTGTTCATGTTGCTCGCCGGGATGCCCTTCATCCGCTTCGTGCAAGTCATGCAAGGCCAGCTCACGCCGATCTGGCGCGATTCGCAGATCCGCGCCTTCCTGCGCTGGTTTGTCTATTACACGATCGTCGCAACGCTCTGGCGCTACAGCCAGGAAGACCTCCCGTTCGAGCAGGTGTTCCGCGAAACCGCATTCAACTTTTCCTCGATCCTCACCGGCACCGGCTTTGGCGTGGGCGGGGTCGAGCCCTGGGGCGGCTTCGTGATGGTGCTGGCGTTCCTTGTCGGCATGTCGGGCGGCTGCACCGGTTCAAGCTCGGGCTCGCTGTCGGTGTTCCGGGTGCAGGTGGTGCTTTCGGCGATCTATGCCACGATCCGGCAACTGCATTCGCCCAACCGCGTGGTGGTGCCACGCTATGACGGCAAGCCGCTCGACGAGGCGACGATGGGGCCGCTGATCTTGCATGTCACGGGCTACATCCTCACCCAGGGCATTGTTGCGGTGCTGATCTCGATGACCGGGGTGGATTTCTCCTCCGCGCTCTTCGCCAGTTGGGGGGCGATCGGCAATATCGGCTTTGGCGTCGGCCCGATGGTGGCCGCCACCGGCACGATGGTCGATTTCAACGACCTTTCGACCTGGCTGATGAGCCTGTCGATGCTTTTGGGGCGGCTCGGGCTGCTCGCCATTCTCGTGCTGGTGCTGCCGCGGTTCTGGCGCGACTGATCAGACGGGAAGCGCCGTGGTTTTGAACACGGTGCGCAAGGCAAACGAGCTTTGCATGCCCTGCACCCCCGGCAACCGCGCAAGCTTGGAGCGGTGGATGCGGGCAAAATCCTCGGTATCTTCCGCCACCACCTTGAGCAGATAATCCGCCGAGCCCGCCATCAGATGGCATTCGAGCACATCGGGGATCTTTTTCACCTCGCGCTCGAACGCCTCGAGCACTTCGTCGGCTTGGCCTGAAAGCGTGATCTCGACAAAGACCGTGGTCGGGCAGCCCATCTTGCGGGTGTCAAGGAGCGCCACATAATCCTTGATGTAGCCCTCCTCCTCCAGCCGTTGCACCCGGCGGTGACAGGCGGAAGCGGAGAGGTTCACCCGCTCGGAAAGGTCGGCATTGGAGATCCGGCCCTGCTTTTGCAGCACGGTCAGAATTCGTCGATCTGTGGCGTCAAGGCTCATCGCAGCGGGATTTTCTTCGAAGCAGTGGCAATTTTGGCGAAGATATGCGCGCGCACCGCGCCCTTTTGCAAGCGGAAATCAAGCCAATTGCAGCCGCTCGGGCGCAAGCTGAGGTCAGTGCGTCAAGGGAGGATGCCATGAAGATCGGATGTGTGCGGGAGATCAAGCCGCAGGAGTTTCGCGTCGGGATGACGCCGTTTGCGGTGCATGAGGCGGTGGCGCAAGGCCATGCGGTGATGATCGAGGCGGGCGCGGGCCAAGGGGCCGGATATGCCGATGCCGATTACGCCGCCGCGGGCGCGACGGTTGTGGCCGAGGCGGCCACCGTCTGGGCCGAAGCGGAGATGGTGGTGAAGGTGAAGGAGCCGCAGGCGGAGGAACGGGCGCAATTGCGCCGCGGCCAGGTGCTCTTCACCTATCTTCACCTTGCGCCCGACCCGGCGCAAACGGCCGATCTTGTCGCCTCTGGCGCCACCTGCATCGCCTATGAAACGGTGACGGACAGGATGGGAGGTTTGCCCCTGCTCGCGCCGATGTCGGAGGTGGCCGGGCGGCTCGCGCCGCAAGTCGGCGCCTGGGCGCTGCAAAAGGCCAATGGCGGGCGCGGCGTGCTTCTGGGCGGGGTGCCCGGGGTCTTGCCGGCGCGGGTGCTGGTGATTGGCGGCGGTGTGGTTGGCACACAGGCCGCCCGCGTTGCCGCAGGCATGGGCGCCGATGTGACGGTGCTTGACCGCGCCCTGCCGCGGCTGCGCTATCTTGACGATGTGTTCGGGCGGGCGTTCCACACCGGCTATGCCTCCGCGGCGCTCACCGCCGAACTGGTGGCCACGGCGGATCTGGTGATCGGCGCGGTGCTGGTGCCCGGCGCGGCGGCGCCCAAGCTCGTCACCCGCGCGATGCTCTCGACGATGCGCCCGGGGGCGGTGCTCGTCGATGTCGCCATTGATCAGGGCGGCTGTTTCGAGACCTCGCATGCCACGACCCATCAAGACCCGATCTACGAGGTCGACGGCATCGTGCATTACTGCGTTGCCAACATGCCCGGCGCCGTTGCCCGCACCGCCACTCAGGCCCTGGGGCATGCCACGCTCCCCTTCCTGCTCGCGCTTGCGGGCAAGGGATGGCGGCAGGCCTGCCTTGACAACGCGCATCTGCGCGCCGGTCTCAATGTCCATGCCGGGCGTATCACCTGCGCGCCGGTGGCGGAGGCGCTCCGCCTGCCCTATCTTCCTGCCGACGAGGCGTTGACACTCTGATCGGGCACGGAGGCCGGCACCCTCCGGCCTCCGCTTCAGCGCGGCGTTTTCAGCGCGTCACGGATCTCCATCAGCAGATCAACCTCGCTCGGGCCCTTCGGCGCGGCAGCGGCCTTCGCCTCTTCGCGGTGCGCGGCCTCCTTGAGCCGGTTGACGCCTTTCACGAGCAAAAACACCACAAAGGCGATGATCAGGAAATTGATCACCGCCGTGAAAAAGGCGCCATAAGCGAACACCGGCGCCCCCGCCTCGCGCGCGGCGGCGAGCGAGGCGTAGCGGCCCTCCCCCAGATTGATGAACAGATTTGAGAAATCGATGCCGCCGGTGATCACGCCAATGATCGGGTTGATCAGGTCGCTCACCATCGAATTGACGATCGCGGTGAAAGCCGCGCCGACGATGATCCCCACGGCCATGTCGACCACGTTGCCGCGGGCGATGAAGTTTCTGAAATCCTTGAGCATGCGCCCCTCCTTGGTTCCGTGCATTGATGGACACGGCATGTTCGCCCGGGTGGCTTTTCTCCCCCGGAATTTTCGGGCAGGCTGGCCCAAACGGAGGCACATATGACCGATCTGAGCCAATTTCCCATCACAAAGCGCTGGCCCGCCACCCGCCCGGACGCGATACAGCTTTATTCGCTGACCACGCCGAACGGGGTGAAGGTCTCGATCATGCTGGAGGAATGCGGCCTGCCCTACGAGCCCCATCTGGTCCGTTTCGATACCAACGACCAGATGACGCCGGAGTTCCTCTCGCTCAACCCCAATAACAAGATCCCCGCGATCATCGACCCGAACGGGCCGGGCGGGGCGCCGCTCGCGCTTTTCGAAAGCGGCGCGATCTTGATTTATCTGGCCGAGAAGGCGGGGCAATTCCTGCCCGAGGCGCAGCGCTACGAGGTGCTGCAATGGCTGATGTGGCAGATGGGCGGGATGGGGCCGATGATGGGCCAGTTCGGCTTCTTCCATGCCTATGCCGGCAAGGAGATCGAAGATCCCCGCCCGAAGGAGCGTTATCGCGCCGAGACCGCGCGGCTGTTGAAGGTGCTCGACGGTGCGCTTGCGGGCAAGGACTGGATCTGCGGCGCCTATACGATTGCCGATATCGCCATCGCGCCCTGGCTGCGCGCGTTCCGCGACGGCTACAAGGCCGCCGATCTGGTGGGATGGGAGAGCCTTGAGAATGTGCCCGCCTATCTGGAGCGTTTCCTTGCGCGCCCGGCGGTGCAACGGGGCCTTGTGCGCCCGCAACGCGACTGAACGCGCTCAGATCTCAGGAAAGGCGCGGCCCGCCTGCTCGGCCATGCGGGTCGCGAGCCATGCGGTCCACCCGTCCGGGCGCGAAAACTGCGGCGCGCGCATTTCGGTGAATGGCGCAGGGGCCTCGGCAAAACGCGCCTCGGCCTCGGCGCGTGCGGCGGCGGCGATGTCTTCGGGGCTGCGCGCCAAGGCGGTGATCGCAAGCTCGACCGCCTCTTCCCGGCTCAACGCCGGTTCGAAAAGCTCGGCCTCTTGATGGATCGCGCGCACGAACGCGCGCAGTTGTGCCTGCGCGGCGGCGATCCGTTCGAGCGCCCGATCGCGCTGATCGGCCCGAAACGCCCGTTCCAGCGGCAGCGTATCTTCGAAAGAGGCAAGCTCCGCGCCCAGCCCGTCGATTGCGGCAACAAGCTCCAGCGCGACATGCCGGTCCTCTGCCGCTGCGATGGCCTCATGGCAGGCCTCGATCATGTCGCGCAGAAGCCGGATCCGGCCCAGCGCGACCACATCCGCCGTCTCGGCCAAGGCAAGGTCACGCGCGGCGCGGCCAATCTCTTCAAGCGTTGTCTGCAGCGGAAAAGGTGAAAGCTGCGGCTCGCAAACAGGCGCGAGGTCAGCCTCGCACGCGTCGGCTTGTGGTCTGGCAGCGCTGGTCGGCATAGTGCATCCCCTTCTGGTGATGCCGCCACCCTGTCACAACGAGGTGAACAAGTGGTGAACGGGCGCGGCCCATATTCGCGCCTTGTTCCCCCTTCGATCAACAAAAGTTCACGCCGCTTCGCGAATGATCCGGCACAGCGGTTCATAAAGCTCGGCATTGCCCGCGATCACGGCCCCGGATTCGAAGATCTCGCGGCCCTCGCGCACCGGGCCGACAAAACCGCCCGCTTCCTTGACCAGAATCAACCCTGCCGCCATGTCCCAGGCGTTGATGCCGCGCTCCCAATAGCCATCATAGCGGCCCGAGGCGACATAGGCGAGATCGAGCGCCGCCGCGCCCCAGCGCCGCACCCCGGCGCAGACCGGCATCAGCCGGGCGAGGTCTTGCAGCGTCGCGGGCAGGGTCGAGCGGCCGCCAAAGGGCACGCCGGTGGCAAAGATCGCCTCGATCATGTGGCGGCGCCCCGAAACCCGCAGACGGCTTTCGTTCATATAGGCGCCAAGGCCCTTCTCGGCGTAGTAAAGCTCATCCTTCGCGGCGTCGAACACCACACCGGCGACCACTTCGCCCTTGTGTTCGAGCGCGATCGACACCGCCCAATGCGGCAGGCCGTGCAGGAAGTTGGTGGTGCCGTCGAGCGGATCGACGATCCAGCGCCGGGTCGGGTCTTCGCCCGCTTCCTCGCCGGTTTCCTCGCCGAGCCAGCCATAGGTCGGGCGCGCGCCGCGCAGCTCTTCCTTGATGATCCGCTCCGCCTCGCGGTCCGCCTTGGAGACGAAATCGCCCGGCCCCTTGGCAGAGACCTGAAGGTTCTCGACCTCACGGAAGTCCTTCACAAGCGACCGCCCCGCCTTGCGCGCGGCCTTGATCATCAGATTGAGGTTGGCACTGCCTTGCATCGGGGGGCTCCTTCGGTTCAAGCGCCTGCCTTACACGGCGGACGGAAAGAATCCAAGAGGGTCAGCGGGCCAGAAACTCGGCCCGCCGCGGCAGGAAGATCGTCAGGATGCCGAGCGCGGGCAGCACCGAGCAGATCAGATAGACGGTGCGGATGCCGTGATGGTCCGCCAGCAGCCCGAGCGCGGCGGCGGCAATGCCCCCCATGCCGAAGCTGAGGCCAAAAAAGATCCCCGCCACCATGCCGACCCGGCCGGGCAGAAGCTCCTGCGCAAAGACCACGATGGCCGAGAAGGCCGAGGCGAGAATGAGGCCGATGATCACCGTGAGCACGCCCGAGCCCCAAAGCCCCACATGCGGCAGCGCAAGCGTGAAGGGCAGCACGCCGAGGATCGAGATCCAGATCACCGTCATCGGCCCCCAACGGTCGGCCACCGGGCCGCCCAGCACGGTGCCCGCCGCCACGGCGCCGAGGAACAAAAACAGCATGAGCTGCGCGGTGCGCGTGTCCACGCCAAAACTCTCGATCAGATAGAAGGTGTAGTAAGAGCCGAGCGAGGCCATATAGACGTTTTTGGAGAACACGAGGATCACCAGCACGGTGATCGCCAAAATGGTGCGGTTGCGCGGCAGGGGCAGGGTCTTGTCAACCGCCTTGCGGGCGCGGTCCTTCAGATGGGCGCCATACCAGCGGCTCACCCGCACGAGGATCACCCCGGCGATGCAGGCAAGCGCCCCGAAAAGCGCAACCGAAGGCCGCCCGAACGGCAGCACGATGAAGGCGGCCAGCAAGGGGCCGATGGCGGTGCCAAAATTGCCCCCCACCTGAAACACTGATTGCGCAAGGCCAAAGCGCCCGCCAGAGGCGATGCGCGCGACCCGGCTTGATTCGGGGTGGAAGATCGCCGAGCCAAAACCCACAAACATCGCGCCAAGGATCAGCGCCGGGTAGGACGGCGCGAAGGCCAGCCCCATCAGCCCGACGAAGGTCGAGAGCGAGGCCACAGGCAGCGACCAGGGCTGCGGGCGCGCATCGGTATAGATGCCGATCACCGGCTGCAACAGCGACGCCGTGCCCTGAAAGGCCAGAGTCAACAGGCCGATCTGCCAGTAATCGAGGGCGAAATCGGTCTTCAGGATCGGATAGATCGACGACAGCATCGACTGCATCACATCGTTGAGCATGTGGCAGGCAGAGATCGCGAGAAGAATCGGGAAAACCGTCGCCGAAGCGGCGCGTGAAGGCAGGGTTGCAGTCATGGCGGGGTCCGGTGGCTAAAGCCGCCCTATACCGCCACGCCGCGCGCCGGTCACGCACAAGATTGTCACGGATACAGCCCTCAGGCGCGTTGCAGCTTGACCGGCTCGGTGCGCGCAAGGCGCAGGAAATGCGCGATATAGGGCTCGCGCACATCCTCGGCGCGCGTCGCTGCATAAAGCCGCTTGGTCAGCCCCCCCTCGGTCACGGGGCGCGTGATGAAATCGGGGCGGTATTTCGCCTCGCGCAAGACCCAGTCGGGCAAAACGGCAACGCCGCGCCCGGAGGCCACGAGGAGCAGGATCACCGCCGTCAACTCCACCTGCCGGTGCAGTTTCGGCTCGATTCGCGCCGGCGTGAGCAGGAGCGAGAAAATATCTGAGCGGGCGCGGTCGATCGGATAGGTGATCAGCGTCTGATCGGCAAAATCTTCCGCCGTCACAAAGGCTTTGGCGGCAAGCGGGCTGGTCGCGGCGGCGAGGAAGGTGGGCGAATAGTCAAACAGCGGGTTGAAGGTGATGCCTTCGGTCTTTTCCGGGTCGGAGGAGATCACCACGTCCACCTCTTCGCGCGCGAGCGCGGCCAGAGCGGTGAAGGCAAGGCCGGGGCGGATGTCGATATCAATCTCGGGCCAGGCGATGCGGAAGGCCTCCAGCACCGGAAACAACCATTCAAAACAGGCATGGCATTCGATGGCGATATGCAGCCGCCCCGCCCGCCCCTGCTGGATCGCGGCAAATTCCGCCTCGGTCGCGGCAATCTCGGGCAAGATCCGCTCGGCAAGGCGCAACAGCTTCATCCCCGCGGCGGAAAGGCGCAAGGGCTTGGAACGGCGCGCAAAAAGCTCGATTCCCACCTGTTCCTCAAGCCCTTTGACCTGATGGCTGAGCGCGCTTTGGGTGATGTGCAGAATATCGGCCGCCTTGGCGAGCCCGCCCGCATCATGGATCGCCTTGATCGTGCGCAGATGCCGGAACTCCAGATACATCATGAGCGCGCCTCATTACCTTGTTGAACTTTATGAGTTTGTCTCACATCAAAAATCGTGACACAAGAGGGCAACGAAAGGACATCCAAATGCCCACGCCCAAGATCAGCTTTGAATTCTTCCCGCCGCAAACCCTCGATGCCTCGTTCCGGCTGTGGGAAACGGTTCAGGTTCTCGCCCCCCTCAAACCCGATTTCGTCTCTGTCACCTATGGTGCGGGCGGCACCACGCGGAAGCTGACCCATGAGGCGGTGGCAACGATCCACGGCAATTACGGGCTCAATGTCGCCGCGCATCTGACCTGCGTGAATGCGACCCGTGCCGAAACGAAAGACATCATCGACGCTTACGCCGCCGCGGGCGTGACCGAGATCGTTGCGCTGCGTGGCGACCCGCCGAAGGGGGAGGCCAAGTTCACCGCCCACCCCGAAGGCTTCGCCTCCTCGGTCGAGCTGATCGAGTTTCTCGCCGCCGATGGCCGCTTCAAGCTCCGCTGCGGCGCCTACCCGGAAGCCCATCCCGAGGCCGCAGACACGCTCGCCGATGTGCGCTGGCTCAAGCGCAAGGTTGAGGCAGGCGCCACCTCGGCGATCACCCAGTTCTTTTTCGAGGCGGACACGTTCTTCCGCTTCCGCGATGCCTGCGTGAAGGAAGGGATCGAGGCGAAGATCATCCCCGGCATCCTGCCGATCCAATCCTGGAAAGGCGCAAAAAGCTTTGCGCAGCGCTGCGGCACCTCGATCCCGGCCTGGGTCGAAGACGCCTTTGACCACGCCCTGCGGGACGACCGCGAAGAGCTGCTGGCCACCGCGCTCTGCACGGAACTGTGCGACGATCTGATTGCGGGCGGCGTGGAAGAGCTGCATTTCTACACGCTGAACCGCCCGCAAATGACCCGCGATGTCTGCCATGCGCTCGGGGTCAACCCGGATGTGGTGCTCGAAAACGTCGCCTGAACGCACCTGACGTAACGGAACGTCTCAAGGGGGCCTCGGCCCCCTTTTCGCATGGACCCGCGCGCGGCAGGATCATCCGAGGGGGAACCATGACGAAACAGAGATATGCGGAAACTCCCGAGGATTTCTTGCCGCTTTCCGAAATCGGCAAGCTCTCGGGGCTCGACTACATGCGCAAGATGATGGCGGGCGAGGTGCCCTCCACCACCTTCGCACGCGGCTGCAATTACTGGATCAGCGCGGTGGAGCCGGGGCGCGTGGTGCTGACCGGCGTTCCGGGCCATGCGCATACCAACGCCTTTGGTGGCGTGCATGGTGGCTGGTATGGCGTGCTGCTGGACACTTGCCTCACCTGCGCCGTGATCACCGGGCTCCAGCCCGGCCAGATCCAGACCACTCTGGACCTCAAGATCAACATGTTGCGGGCGATACCGCCGGGCCAGGAGATCACCGCAGAGGGAAGGCTGGAGCATATCGGGCGCTCCACCGGCGTGTCGCGCGGGGAAATTCGCGGGCCGGATGGCAAGGTTTACGCCCTTGGCACGGCGACATGTCTGGTGATGGCCGCCCCCGGTTGAAGCCGCTCCCCCGGCACGTCGGGGTCAGGACGGATTTTCAGCCACCATTCGCGGCGCACGGTGAGCGCCGTCTCGTGGATGCGCTCGGAGATACAGCGGTGCGCCACCCGCGGCGCGCGCCAGATCGAGGTTTTCCCCCAGCCAGACCAGCTGCCGATCGAGGGGGCGGAGGCATCGCAGGGGAAGTCGGCGCGCCAGTTGAACGGCAATTCAAGCCCCACCCCTTCGGCCCGCTCCATCATCCACACAAGCGGAATATTGGCAAGCGGGCGGGAGCGCTCCGCGCCGGCAAGCTGGCCGCCAATATCGGCATGGCAGCCGCGAAACCAGACCTGCTCGATCCGGTGCGCCCCGGTCTCGGCGCGGTCCCACACGAGCGGGGCAAGCACCCGGCGCGTTTCATGCAGCGCAAGCGCCTGATAGCCGTGCCGCACGCTCGGCCCGAGCGTGTGGTCATGAAACCGCACCCGAAGCGCGCTCCGCGCCGAGCGGAAGGGAAAGCGCGGCCCCAGCGCCGCCACAGTGTCAAAGACGCCGACCATCTCGATCCGCGTTTCCGCGTGGCAATACTGGCTGCGGAAGGCCTGCGGCGACGCCTCCGACTCGTAATGCCGCCACGCCTGAAGCACATTGCGTTCGGTGGCCTCGCTGCTGCGCAGCAGCCCCACCCGGTCGATCAACCCGGCGAGCGAACGCGCGGCAAAGGCCCCGCGCGAATAACCCAGCAAAAAGATTCTGTCTCCGGGGCGGTAGCGCATCGCAAGCCAGCCATAGGCGCGCATGATCTGCATCTCCACGCCCCAGCCCAGCCAGATATCCTTCACGTCGCGCCATTCGCGATATTTCAGCCCCTTGCCGTAATAAAGCGAGGCGCGCGGGACGGTGCGGCGCAGGTAAAGATAGAGCAGCCCGATCGAGGTGCGCCGGATCGGGTTGAGCGAGCCGAGCGTGCCGTCCAGCAAGACAACATGGTCCACGGGCCCCCGCTCCCTGCGGCGGATCGTCGGGGTCTCGACGCTGTCATCGGCATCTTCCTGCCGCAAGCGTCCGATCAGGCGATGGAGCAATCCGATCATGGCACACTCGTCATTGAAAACGGCCTCACCCTGAAAACGATAGGGCAAGGCCGTTAACTCTCAATTACATTTGCGCCAGATTGTCGCAGCTCACGAAAGAATGTTGCGTTTTCGCCAGGTGCGTCTGCAGAGCGTTCAGCCGCGCAGCGAGAGCGCGGTGAGAATTTCAAGCTGACCAAAACCGTTGAAGCGGGTGTTGGTGGCCGAGGAATAGGCGCCCATGCCATGAAACACGAGGAAATCGCCTTCCTCGAGCGTGCCCGGAAGCGCAATCTCCCCCGGCAGCCGATCAACGGAATCACAGGTCGGGCCAAAGACGATGCGGTTCACCGCC
Organism: Rhodobacter lacus; assembly: GCF_042683065.1. Taxonomy (NCBI): domain Bacteria; kingdom Pseudomonadati; phylum Pseudomonadota; class Alphaproteobacteria; order Rhodobacterales; genus Rhodobacter; species Rhodobacter lacus. The sequence goes on from NZ_JBHUIX010000011.1 coordinate 180,784, forward strand.
GCGCCGGTGCGCGGCGCGCCGCACGGCGCCCTCACTTCGAGCCGCTCGATATTGCCAATCAGCGGCAATTCGGCGAGCCCGCCATAAACACCATCATTGAGAAAGACATGGCTGTCATCGCGCAGCGCCTTGACGCGGGTGATATGGGTGAAGGCATCGCCCACAAGGCCGCGGCCGGGTTCGCACACAAGCGCCGGGCGCGCGGCGCCGAAAGCCTCGGTCGCAACGCGGTCGATCAGCGAAAAGATCTCTTCGAGCGCCGGTGCCGGGCCGCGGGTGCGATGGTTCGGGAAGCCCCCGCCGACGTTGAGCCGGCGCGCCGGCACATCCGCCAAACGGCAGATCTCCGCCGCGGTGCGGATATAGGCGCCCCATGCCATCGGGTCCGTGCATTGCGTGCCCGGATGGAAGGTAAGCGAGGGCATGAACCCCGCGCCCGCGGCCCGCGCGAGCAGCTCCGCCGCCAGCACCGGCGTGGCGCCGAATTTCGTGCCAAAGTCATAGGCCGCCCCCCGCACCGGCAGCGTGAAGCGCACCGAAATCTCACAGCCCTCGGCGGGCACCATCTCGATCAGCTTTTCCAGCTCGGAGCGCGAATCGACCGACCAGGTTTTCACCCCGGCGCGCACGGCATGGGCGATCTCGTCGCGCCCGCGCACCGGGTTGTGGTAATGCAGCGCCGCGCGCGGTGCGATGCGGCGGATCATGTCGATCTCGGCGGGCGAGGCCACATCAAAGCCGCGGATCCCGGCAGCAACGAGGTTTTCGATCACCATCTCGTCGGGGTTCGATTTCACCGCATAGGTGACCAGCCCCGGAAAGCCGCGCAGGAACCGGCGCGCGGTCGTTTGCAGGACTTCGGGGGAAAACACGAGCACCGGGTGATCAGGGCGTTTCGTGCGGATGATTTCGGACGGATTCGCCCAGATCGTCTTCGACAGTCCCATCGGCTTCTCCTCGCCAACAGAATTGCAGCCACCTCTTGCCCCGGCTTCACGGGTCGGGAGACGCTTACAGCGTTTCAACCAACCAGGCCAGGTGCGGATGAGCCGCCCTTTTCCTGTCTTCTCAGACTGCGCGATATGGGGCACATTTCCACCGATCTAAAGAGTAGAAATGCGCCAAAAACTCGTTATAATGACGAAAAATTCGGTCAAACTGCGGGTGCGCTCATGGATGATCTCGACAAGGCGATCCTTGGCCTGCTTTCGGGCGATGCGCGAATGTCGCTCGCCACGCTGGCGCGCCGGCTCAAGGTCGCGCGCTCAACGGTGCAGGCGCGGCTGGAGCGGCTTGAGGTCACGGGCGTCATCGCCGGATACACGGTCAAACTGGGCGAGGCGGCGCGCGCGGGGCGCCTTCGGGCCACGGTTTTGCTGATGATCGAGCCGCGCGCCCAGCCCGCGATCCTCAGCCGGTTGAAGGGCATTCCCGAGGTGGAGCGGATCTCCACCACCTCGGGGCGCATTGATCTGCTGTTGCAAGTCGCGGCCAACTCCACCGCGCAACTCGACAATGTGCTCGATCAGGTCGGCGAGATGCAGGGGGTGAAAAGCTCCGAAAGCCTCATCCATCTGAGCACAAAACTCGACCGCGCGGTCTGATCCGCACGGCGCAGCCGCACCCGAAGCCCCCTTCGACTTTGCTTAAATATCCCGGGGGGTGAATTGCCCGGAACGGGCAAGAGGGGGGCAGCGCCCCCCTTCCCCGTCAGCCCAGTTCCGCGAGCCGCTTGAGCGCCGCGCCGATCTTTTCGGCCTCTTCCGCGCGCGCGGCAAGATTGGCGCGCGCCTCCTCGATCACCTCTTCCGCGGCATTCGCCACGAATTTCGGGTTCGCAAACCGCGCCTTCAGCCCGGCGGCTTCCTTCTCCACCTTGGCGAGCGCTTTCGAAAGCCGCGCCTTCTCGGCGGCCACGTCAATCACCCCTTCGAGCGGCAGCCCGAACAGCGCGCCCGGCGCCGGGATCGAGATCGAGCCCTTGGCAACGGCGCCCTCGGTGATTGCCTCGATCCGCGCGAGCCGCAAGATCAACGCCTCGTTTTGCGCAAGCGCTGTGCGCGCGGCCGCATCGGCCTCGGCCAGCGTCATCGGCAGCTTTGCCGCCACCGGCACGCCCATCTGCGCCCGGCTTGAGCGGATCTCCTCGATCAGCCCGATCACCCAGTTCATCTCGCGGTCGGCGTCCGTATCGACAAGTTCCGCGCCATAGCCCGGCCAGTCGGCATGGACGAGCATCTTCGCGCGATCCCCGGTCAGCCCCCAAAGCTCTTCGGTGATGAAGGGCATGATCGGGTGGAGCAGGATATAGGCCTGATCGAGCACCCAGCGCATCGTGGCGCGGGTTTCCGCGGCGTGTTCGGTGTCAAAGAGCGGCTTGGCGAATTCGACATACCAGTCGCAGACCTTGCCCCAGACAAAGGCGTAAAGCGCGTTTGCCGCATCGTTGAAGCGGTAGCTTTCAAACGCCGCATCCACGGTTTCGCGCACTTTCGCGGTCTCACCGATGATCCATTTGTTCACGGTGTGGCTGGCCACGGGCACGCCCGCGGCGGCGGGGCCCTCGAACACGCCGTTCATCTCGGCAAAGCGGGTGGCGTTCCAGATCTTGGTGCCAAAGTTGCGATAGCCCGCGATGCGGTCTTTCGAGAGCTTCAGCACGCCGCCAATCGCCGCCATCGAGGCATTGGTGAAGCGCAGCGCATCGGCGCCGTATTCATCAATGATTTCCAGCGGGTCGATCACATTGCCCGCGGTCTTGGACATTTTCTTGCCCTTCTCGTCGCGCACGAGCTGGTGCAGGTAAACGGTGTGGAACGGGATTTTGCCCGTCACCGCCAGCTGCATCATCATCATCCGCGCCACCCAGAAGAACAGGATGTCGAAGCCCGTCACCAGCACATCGGTCGGGAAATATTTCGAGGTCGTCTCGTCCCAGTTCGGCCAGCCCAGCGTGCCGATAGGCCAGAGACCCGAGGAGAACCAGGTGTCGAGCACATCCGGGTCGCGCCAGAAGGGGATGTGGAAGTATCCATCTGATGCGGGGTCTTCCAACGGCCAACCGTGCGGCTTCGAGGCGACCTCAACTAGTCTTGCTGGACGAACGCCAGCGCGGCTCTGCCAGACTTCTGAAATCTTTTCTTTCACTTCCTCAACAGAGGCCGCACAGAACTGCTGTATGAGCAAACCTCCTTCGGTGAGAATGCCGCCAAGTGCATCTTCATCGAAGCTATGCTCGCGCAGGAATTTCGCCGCTTGTGATGGAGATACGTTGCTTGCGACACTAGTCCGCCATGTGCCGACTTCCCCCTTGATGCTCGGCACCATTGCATACCACACCGGGATCTGGTGCCCCCACCACAGCTGGCGGGAGATGCACCAGGGCTCGATGTTTTCCAGCCAGTGGTAGTAGGTCTTCTCGCCCGCTTCGGGCATGATCCTGGTGCGGCCTTCGCGCACGGCCTCAAGGGCCGGGCCAACGACCTTTTCGGCATCCACATACCATTGGTCGGTCAGCATCGGCTCGATCACCACCTTGGAGCGGTCGCCAAAGGGCTGCATGATCGGCTTGTTCTCGACATAGGGAACCAGCGTCTCGACCTCGTTGCCCTCCGCGTCCTTGACCGTGGCCCTGGTCATCACCGCGAGCCCTTCGGCGTTGATCTGGGCGACCACCGCCTTGCGCGCCTCCAGCCGGTCAAGCCCGCGCAGCTCTTCGGGGATCAGGTTCAGCGTGTCGATCTCGGCTTCGGTGAAGGACGCGCCTTTCGAGATTTCCATCGCGCGCTGCGCGCAGTCCTCGTAGCGCGCCCCGTCAGACCGCATCGCGCCCTTGGTATCCATCAGCCGATACATCGGCAGGCCGGCGCGTTTGGCGACCTGATAGTCGTTGAAATCATGCGCGCCGGTGATCTTCACCGCGCCCGAGCCAAAGGTCGGGTCGGGGTATTCATCGGTGATGATCGGAATCAGGCGGCGGTGTTCCTTCGGCCCGACCGGGATCTCACAGAGCATGCCGACAATCGGCGCATAGCGTTCATCAGACGGATGCACCGCCACCGCGCCATCGCCCAGCATCGTCTCGGGGCGCGTGGTGGCGATGGAGATATAGTCGCGCGTCTCGCGGAAGGTCACATTCCCGTCTTCGTCCTTCTCGACGTATTCATAGGTGGCGCCCCCGGCGAGCGGGTATTTGAAGTGCCACATATGGCCCGCCACCTCGATATTCTCGACTTCGAGGTCAGAGATCGCGGTCTCGAAATGGGGGTCCCAGTTCACCAGCCGCTTGCCGCGGTAGATGAGCCCCTTGTTATACATCTCGACAAAGACCTTGATCACCGCGTCATGGAAGTTGCCTTCCTCGCCCTCGGGAGCCCCCGGCGCGCCCGACATGGTGAAAGCGTTGCGCGACCAGTCGCACGACGAGCCAAGGCGTTTGAGCTGGTTGATGATGGTCGAGCCGTATTTGCCCTTCCATTCCCAGACCTTTTCCAAAAACGCCTCGCGGCCCAGCTCGGCGCGGCTCGGCTGCTGGGTCTTGGCCAGTTCCTTTTCCACCATCAGCTGGGTGGCGATGCCCGCATGGTCCTGCCCCGGCTGCCAGAGCGTGTCAAAGCCGCGCATCCGGTGCCAGCGGATCAGAATATCCTGCACCGTGTTGTTGAAAGCATGGCCGACATGGAGCGCGCCCGTTACGTTCGGCGGCGGGATCATGATGCAGAAGGTTTCCGGGCGCGAGGCATTGGCGCCCGCCTTGAAGGCGCCCGCCTCTTCCCATTTCGCATAGAGCCGCGGCTCGGCCTCGCGCGCGTCGAAAGTCTTTTCCATCGTCATCGGTTCTGTCCTTTCAGGGCTTGACGCTCTTTAGCGCGCACGCCCTGCAAGGAAAAGCCTCCGAGACGGTTTGCCCTAGCGTTTGGGCGCGACAAGCGCGAAATGCGCCCCCTGCGGGTCGCGCAGCGTGGCGATAAAGGCGGGGCCGGGCACCTCCACAGGGCCGTTGAGAAGCGCGCCGCCGGCGGCCTTCACCTGCGCAATGGCCGGATCGAGCGCGGTCACACCGAAATAGGCGAGCCAGTTGGAGACCGGCGCCGGGCCGAGCCCCATCATGCCGCCAATCTGCACGCCGCGATGGGCAAAGACGTAATATTGCCCCAAAGGCCCAATGTCGAAATCCGCATCGCGGCGCCAGTCAAAGAGCTTGCGATAGAACTCCAGGCTGGCGCGTGGATCAGACGACATCAGCTCAAGCCAGGCGCCATGACCGGTGGCGCGCTGGTTCCAGGCGCCGCCCTCGGGCGGCGGGTCCATCGGCAAGGGGGTCAGCACGCCAAACACCGCGCCCTGCGGATCGCCCAGAATGGCGAAACGCCCGGTGCCGGGAATGTCGGCGGGCTCTTTCCAGACCTTGCCGCCAAGCTCCGCCGCCCGTGCCGCGGTGGCGTCGCAATCCTCGACCGCAATATAGATCATCCAGTTCGGCGGCGTGCCGGGCGGGGATTCGGAGAGCGGAAAGCCCCCGGCCACCATGTCCTTGCCGGCGCTGGCGAGGCGATAATCAAACCCCTCCATGCCCGCGCTCGACCATGCCCAGCCCATCAGCGGCGCGTAGAATTCCTGCGCGGCGTCCAGATCGGGGACGGAAAGCTCGAACCAGCAGGGAAGACCGTGCTCAGACATGGCTATTCTCCTTGGAAACGACACCATCCTAGCATGATGCGCCCGACGCGAATATGACGGATCTTGCGGCAGGCCCGCGCCCTCAGCCCCCGAACCACTGCGCCCAGAGCCCCGCCGCCCAGAACATCAGGCTCAGGGTCAGCATCAGGAACCCGAGGCCGAACTTGTCCCTGAGGGCGAAAACGATCGGGTCGTAATCCTGCTTGCCGAACCAGCCCAGCATCACCATGCGGATGAGCCACCAGCCCATCGGCACCATCGCCAGCCACAAAAGCCATGTGTCGGGGTAGAGCGCGCGGCCCTGATCGGAGACGGAATAGAGAAAGAAGATCAAAAGCGCGCCAAACACACCCAGCCCCGCGACATTGAGCAGGTCCCCCCGGTCGGGGCGGCCATAACCGCGCCCGGGGAGGCGTTCGTCATTCTTGGCGAATGTCAGCTCTGTGAGCCGCTTGACACAGCCCAAGGCGATGAACACCGGGAAGATGAAGATCAGCATATAGATTGAAACATCCACCCCCCCGGCCGCCGCCCCCGCGACCACGCGGATCGTGTAAAGGCTTGCCAGCGTCGCAATATCGACCCAGCGCATCCGCTTGAGCTTGAGCGAATAGGCAAGCGAGGTGAGCATGTAGAGCGCAACGATGCCAAGAAAGCCCGCGTTGAGCGCCGCCGCGATACCGAGGGCAACGAGCGCCAGCGCCACACAGGCGATCATGCCGATCTTGATCGGCACCGCGCCGGAGGCAAGGGGGCGGCGGCATTTGGTCGGGTGCAGCCGGTCTGCCTCAAGGTCGAGCAGATCGTTGACGATATAGATCGCGGAGGCCGCGAGGGAGAAGGCGATCATCCCCAGGAGGATCGGCACCAGCGTCGCCAGATCGAACCGGTGCGCGGCGATCATCGGCAAAAGCAAGAGCACGTTCTTGACCCATTGATGCGGTCGGATCGCGGTCCAGAGCGCGCGCGGCGCCCAGCCGCCGGGCAACTCCACCACGCCAATGCCACGCGCGGGCAGCGCCGCGGCCTCGGACACCTTGCCCACCACAATGGCCGTCTCGGCATGCGACCAGACCGCCATATCGGTGGATTCGTTGCCCGCATAAAGAAAGCCGCGCGGCCCGAAGGCCGCAACGAGCGCTCCGGCCTTGGCGCTTCCCTTCAGGTTCACGCGGCCATCGCTGGCAAAAACATGCGGCGAAAGCCCGTGCTGCGCCGCAAGCGGCGCCACCAGAGACCGGTCAGAGGCCGACGCAAGGCAAACCTCGCGCCCCTCGGCGAGCGCATTGACCGCCACCTCTGCCACCGCCGGGTTCACCGGCATCAGATCGGTGCGAAGCGGCACCGCGGCCGCAAGCTTCGCCTTCAGCGCCGCCGGGTTGGAAAAATGCGCCGCGACAATGCCGAGCGTGGTCAGCGGGTCGCGCCCGAGCCCGGCCCAAACCCCCTCATAGAGCAGGTCGGTGCGCAAAAACGTGCCATCGACATCAAGCACCAGCGGTTTCGGCACGCCCATCCCTACCCTTTCACCGCGAAAACACAGCCGTCGGTCACAAGCTCCGGCGGGCTCAGGCAAAGCCCGCGCGCCACTTGCCACGCGGCAAGCACCTTGGGCACATAATCGCGTGTCTCGGCATAGGGGGGCACGCCTCCCGCGCCTTTCACGGCATTTTCTCCGGCGTTATAGGCGGCAATCACCATCAGCGGATCGCGGTCAAATTCCTTCATCAGCCAGTTCAGATAGGCAACGCCGCCCTTGATGTTCTGCCCCGGATCGGTGCTGTCATTGACCGCGAACCGGTCCGCCGTTGCGGGAATGAGCTGCATCAGCCCGACCGCCCCCGAATGCGAAACAGCATCGGCACGCCCCCCCGACTCGGTCGAGATCACGGCAAGCACCAGCGCGGGCGAGACCTCGGTGCCGATCGTCGCGGCAAGGATCTCCCGGCCATGGGTCAGCGCGATCGCTTGCAGATGGTCGAGCCGCGGCGCACGCACGCTTTGGCCGCCCGGCCCCGCGGCCAGCGCATCAATCGCTTTCTGGAACCGACCGGCGCGATCCCCGAGCGCGGGCGAAACCGCGTTCCAATACCAGGCGTAATTCGCCGAGGCGCCGTCCTGCGTCCGTCCGCCACCGATGCCGCTCGCGCTGGCGGTCTGCGGCGGGGGCGTGGCGGTGAGCGGCGCGAAAGGCTTGGCCGCCTGCGCCGCAAGCTCGCGCATCTGCTCCTCGGGGTCGATCTGAATCGTCAAAAACCGGGTCTGGCCCTTTTTCGGTGGCAAAACCCGTTTTGGGGTAAAATGATGCACTGTCGGCCCGGCATCGGCAAAAGCCGCACCCGGCAGCGCCACAAGGGCCGCAGAGGCCGCAAGAGTGAATGCCCATATCCGCCGCATCGGCGCCTGTCCGTTCTGGTTGTTGACTGCTCTATGGCGGGTCTTGTGCCCGTTTTCTCCGTTATCCGCGAAAACCGCCACGACTCCAAAGAAAAACACGCGATCCGGGCGTTGCGCGGCGATATTGCCCGGCCAGTGTGGCACCAACGCCGGGCGCCGGGGCGGGCCACCCACCGCAAGACCCCGGGGCAACACCGGCAAACCGGGACAAAATTTGCCGCAAACCTCCCGAACGAACAAAGAAAACCGTTATATTTCAATGGCCATGGCGCATTTGATCCGGGCCTAACGATTCCTGAAAATTCCGCTGACGCGCCCCATTCCCGCCACGTTTGGGCAGGAAAAAGAGGGCATCCCGCGAGGCAATGGGCCAAGGTCAGAGCTGGCAGCACCGCGGAGCCCCGGAACTCAGAAGCCCGACATTCAGGAGAGACCAGATGAAATTCTTCAAAATCGCCCGCAAGATCCGCACCGAAGAAGACGGCGCCGTGACCGTTGACTGGGTCGTGCTGACCGCCGCCGTCGTCGGCCTCGGCGCCGCCGCGCTCACCCTCGTGCGTTCGAGCACCGGCAAGCTGACCGGCAAGATCGACACCTATGTGTCCAGCGCCGAGGTCAAGAGCACCTTCGACGCGAGCGAAACCGCTTCGGGCAGCAACTGATCCCAAGCGCAGATGCCACCTTCCGAAGGCCGCCCGACCGGGCGGCCTTTTGCCATTGGCCCGGCACGACCAAGGCCGCCGGCACATGCCCCGAAGAAACACCGAAACCGCCCCAATCGAGCCACGATTCCCCGCGATAACAGGGACATCCCGCGAGGCAATGGGCCAAGGTCAGAGCTGGCAGCACCGCGGAGCCCCGGAACTCAGAAGCCCGACATTCAGGAGAGACCAGATGAAATTCTTCAAAATCGCCCGCAAAATCCGCACCGAAGAAGACGGCGCCGTGACCGTTGACTGGGTCGTGCTGACCGCCGCCGTCGTGGGCCTCGGCGCCGCCGCGCTCACCCTCGTGCGTTCGAGCACCGGCAAGCTGACCGGCAAGATCGACACCTATGTGTCCAGCGCCGAGGTCAAGAGCACCTTCGACTCGAGCGAAACCACCTCGGGCAGCAACTGACCATTCGCGTGACGCAGGTCACTTCGCCATCCGGGCCGCCCCTTCGGGCGGCCTTTCGCTTTGCGCCCATGAAACGAGAATTTCACCACTTTCCGCCGTAATTGCGCCGCCTTCAGGCGTAAACATGGGAGCTGAGTGAGGTGTCAGATCAGGGACGATGACCGTGACAGGGTTCGATTTCAGAAAAGTCTGGGGCGCACGGCTGCGCCACGAGGAAGGCGCAGTCACCGTCGACTGGGTCGTGCTGACCGCTTCGATCGTCTCGCTGGGGATGATCGTTGGCGGCGTGATCTGGGGGCAGTCCGGGTCGCTGGCCGGGGTGATCTCCTCCTATATCGGTGAGCAACAGGTGATCTCCACCTTTGCCGAGGCCGGTTCCTGAACGTGACAGGGCGCGAGAAGAGATCGCGCCGTGCGGAAACGGGGCTCGTGTGAGCCCGGAAAGGATCAGGTGCACTGATGCGGATGCTCTTTGCTGTGTTTCTCGTTCTGGGCGTCGTGCTCGGCGGGGCGGCGATCTACATGGCGCAGCAACAGATCGCGCAATACCAGGCCGAACGCGACTATCTGGCCGCGATGCGCAACGACACGCCCCAGCTCACCGATGTGGTGGTGCTGCGCCGGCCGCTGAAATACGGCGAACGCTTCACCCGCGAGGATCTGGACATTGCGAAGGTGCAGGCTGACAAGCTTCCTGAGGGGGTGTTCCTGTTCCCCTCCGCGCCGCAAGGCACGCCGCAGGCCGAGCGCGCGGTCTTTGTGGAGGGCGAAACGCGCCCGCGCGCGGCGCTGCGCTCCTACGGGGTCAACGAGCCGCTGCTGGCGCAGAAAGTTACCGCCCCCGGCGTCGATGCGGGCATCATCTCTGCGCTGTCGCCGAACATGCGCGCCTTCACGATCGAGGTGAACGTCTCTTCCGGGGTGTCGGGCTTCCTGCGACCGGGGGACCGGGTGGACGTGTATTGGTCCGGGACGGTGGGCAACCAACCCGTGACCAAGCTGATCGACACCAATCTCAAGCTGATCGCCATCGACCAAAGCTCTGATGCCGACCGGGCCGCCGAAACCAAGGTGGCACGCACCGTCACCGCGGAAGTGACCCCGGAACAGGTTGCGGCGCTCACGCTCGCACAATCAACCGGCCAGCTCACACTGGCCCTCGTGGGCATGCGCGACACGGTCGACGTTGGCCAGATCGAAATCGACCGCAACAAGCTGCTCGGGATCTCTGTGCAGGAGGCCGTTCAGGCCGAAGCCGAGAGGGTCTGCACGATCAAGACCCGCCGCGGCACGGAAGTTGTCGAGACGCCGATCCCCTGCAAGAATTGAGCCAAGTCCCCCGCAGCGGTGCCCCGGACCCGGGGCACTTTTGCCTGCCTCGCTGCCGCCCCGGTGCCAAGCGGTTGATTCTTGCATAATTTCGCGGTTTCGGGCAATGTGAGCATTGAACGGGCGAACTGCCCAATGGACCGGGCGCAAGATCCGGGCGGCAGAGCGTGATCGGAGAGGCAGGATCACAATGAAAATGAAGAGCTTTCTTCGGGCTTGCATGGTGGGCTGTGCGCTTGGCGTCATGGCCTTCGCACCGCTGCGCGCCGAGACCTTGCGCGTCGTTTCGGGGAGTTCGAGCACCCCGCTCAATGTGCCGATGAACCGTGCCGTCGTCGTCGAAAGCGACCAACCCTTCTCGGAATTGTCGATCGCCAACCCCGGTATCGCCGATGTAACAACGCTGTCGGACAAGACGATCTACGTGCTCGGCAAACTCCCCGGTCGCACCACCATGACGATCCTTGGCGCCGATGGCACGCTGCTGTCGAACGTCGAGGTGCAGGTCACGCCCGACATCGGCGAGTTCAAGGAACGGCTCAAGCAAATCCTGCCCGGTGAGAACATCGAGGTCCGCACCGCCAATGACGGGATCGTGCTTTCGGGAACGGTGTCCTCCACCTCTCGGCTCGACCGCGCGCTCGATCTGGCCAAGCGCTATGCCGGTGAGCGCGTCTCCAACCTGATGACGGTGGGCGGCACGCAGCAGGTGATGCTGAAAGTGCGCTTTGCAGAGATGCAGCGCTCGGTTTCAAAGAACCTCTCCTCCTCGCTCGCCATGCGCGGCACGGTGGGCAGCGGCAAGGGCGCCACCGGCGTCGCCTCGGGCACTGGCAACTATTCCGGCGCCGGCGCCGTTGACGGCGTGTTCGACGGGGGGTCGATCCCGGTTTCGGGCACTTCGGGCAACCTCAATCTCGGTTTCACCGTCGGCAACATGGAATTTGGCGTTTTGCTCGAAGCACTTGAGAGCAAGGGCATGGTGCGCACGCTGGCCGAGCCGAACCTGACCGCACTGTCCGGCCAGCAAGCCAAATTCCTCGCCGGTGGCGAATATCCGATCCCGGTGGTCGATGACGGGACCGTTTCGATCAAATACAAGCCCTTCGGCGTGGAGATGACCTTCACCCCCCGCGTTGTGGACGGCAACCTGATCAACCTTGAGATCGCCGCCGCGGTCTCGGCCATCGACACCACGGTGACGATGCAGTCAGGCGGGTTCAGCGTGAACGCGTTCAAGCGCCGCGAAACCTCGACCACGGTCGAGATGCGCGACGGCGAGAGCTTCGCTATCGCGGGGCTGTTGCAAGACGATTTCAACGACCTCAACAGCCAGATCCCGTGGCTTGGTGATGTGCCGGTGCTTGGGGCGCTGTTCCGCTCTGCCGAATTCGAGCGCCAGCAATCGGAGCTCGTGATCATTGTCACGCCGCATCTGGTCACGCCGACCCGCGGTGAGGCGCTTGCGCTGCCCACCGACCGGGTGCGCCTGCCGACGGAATCGGAACTGTTCCTGCTTGGCAAAACCTCCGCCAAACCCGTTTCGGGGGCCGCGGGCGAAGTGGCACGGCAGGATTTTTCCGGCTCCTACGGCTATGTGATGGAGTGAGCGATGCAGCGTGAGAGGGCAGGAATGCGGAACAGCGCGCAGCGCTATGCTCTGGTGGGCGCGCTCGTCGCACTGGCCGCACTGGCCGGATGCAGCGGTGACAAGTTCCGCTCCGAAGTGGGCGGCGAATACGAAACCGGCGGCTTTGGCAACGCCACGATGAACAACACGCTGATGATGACCGGGCAACGTGACCTCGTCATCAGCCTGACCCGCAAATTTGCCGCCGATGTGCCCAACACGGTCAATTTCGCCTTCAACTCGGCGGTGCTCGACGGGGCGGCCCAGGCCGCGCTCGTGCAACAGGCGAACTGGATCAAGCAGTTCCCCGAGGTGAAGTTCCGCGTTTATGGCCATACCGACCTTGTCGGCTCGGATGCCTACAACAAGGCGCTCGGCCTGCGCCGGGCCAAGGCGGTGGTCGCCTTCCTGACCGGTCAGGGGATTTCGCGCGCACGGCTTGAGGCGGTCGTCTCCTATGGCAAGACGCAGCCGCTCGTTTACACCCCCGAGCCCAATGAGCAAAACCGCCGTACGGTGACGGAAGTGACCGGGCTGCTCAAGCGCGAGCCGCAATATCTCAACGGCAAATATGCCGATCTGATCTTCCGGGAATATATCCGCGCCGCGACCTCGGTGCAGGCTGCAGATATCGGCACCGTCGGCAACGGCGGCGGCGGCGGCCAGTAAAGCCCCCGGACCGGGCCGCGCTGGCCCCAAGGGCCAGCGCGGGACATGCCGAGCGATCGGCGCCGAAACGCCCCGCGCGGGCCTGATCGTCTCACCTTACCCCACAATTTGAACATTCCGGCCCCAATGTCGCCCAGATTGGCCGCGACCTTGGCGCAAGCAAAAGGCACGTCTTGTGAGTCGTGCCGGGTGGCGGCCGATGCCCGGATCACGGGTCCGGTCCACCACTGTAACAAAGGACCGAGGCAATGAGTGCAGCCCCCATTCTATCTCCCGAGCCGGCGCCGATCGTGGCCTGCACGGTCTCGCGCGATGTCTCCAACTTCGATCTACTGATCGAGGACATGGAAGCGGAGCTGGGCGAAAGCTGGGGGGATCTGACGTTCGAAGATGCGGTGATCTTCCTCAACCAGCCAGATGCCGAACTTCTCGATTTTGTCGCCATTGCCGTCGACAGCGATGACGAGGGCGATCTCGCGCGCATCTCCGGCATCATCACCACCGCAAAGGAAAAGGGAATCCGGGTGATCTTGATCGCCGAAGAGGTCTCTCCCATCGCGCTGCACCAGTTGCTCCGGCTCGGCGCCGACGATTTTGTGCCTTACCCGCTGCCTGAGGGCGCGCTGCACGAGGCGGTCGAGCGGCTTGGTCAAGGGGCGCTCCCGCCCGAACCGCTCGCCGCGCCATCGGTTCCCGCAACGAGTCAACGCGCCGGGGGCGGGCGCGACGGGGTCGTGTTGCCCGTGCACGGGCTTTCGGGCGGCGCCGGGGCCACGACCTTTGCCGTCAACCTCGCCTGGGAGCTCGCCAATCCCGAAACATCGAAAAAGAACCCGGTGCCCCCGCCGCGCGTCTGCCTGCTCGATTTCGACTTCCAGTTCGGCTCGGCCTCGACCTATCTCGACCTGCCGCGCCGCGACATCGTGTTCGAGATGCTGCAAGACACCGCGCATATGGATGCAGAGAGCTTCAATCAGGCGCTGGTGAGCTTCAATGACCGGCTGCAGGTGCTGACCGCACCCGCCGACATGCTGCCGCTCGACATCGTCACTGGCGAGGATATCGCCCGCATCGTCGAGATGGCGCGGGCGCAATTCGACTTTGTCGTGATCGATATGCCGACCACGGTGGTGAGCTGGACCGAGACCGTGCTGAGCCAGGCCCATCTCTATTTCGCGCTGATCGAGCTCGACATGCGCTCGGCGCAAAACACGCTGCGGATGATCCGCGCGCTCAAGGCCGAGAACCTGCCCGCCGAAAAGCTGCGCTTCGTTCTCAACCGTGCGCCCAAATTCACCGACATGACCGGCAAGGCGCGCGTGAAGCGGCTTGCCGAAAGCCTTGAGATCGCCCTTGAGGTGCAGCTTTCGGATTGTGGCCGGGTGGTGACGCAGGCCAATGACCACGGCCTGCCGCTTGCGCTGTCGGCGGCCAAGGCGCCTTTGCGCAAGGAAATCCAGAAGCTTGCACAATCCATTGCCGCGCTGAACCGCGCCGCCGAGGCCGCGACGGCCTGAGGCTTTTTCCGGAGGAAGTCGCATGTTCTCGCGTTACAAGAAAACCGCCCCTGCGGCTTCCGCTGCGGCCCCCCGCCCGGCCAGCGCGCCAGCGGCTGCGCCGCCGCCCGTGCCGCTTGCGGCAGGCGGTGCCGCTCCGGCCAAGCCGCAAGTGCAGCGCCGCGCCATGCCCGGCGCGGCGGCCACGCCCGCCCAGCCCGGCCATGCCGACAAGGAGCGCAAGCGCAAGGAGCGGATGAGCGAGCTGAAGGTGGAACTGCACAAGCGGCTCCTTGAAAACCTCAACCTCGCCGCGCTCGAACATGCCTCCGAGACAGATCTGAAAGCCGAGATTGCCGCAATCTCGAGCGAGGCAATGAGCGAGATGTCGGTCGCGCTCAATGGCGCCGAGCGCCAGCACCTGCATCAGGAGCTTTACGACGAGGTGATGGGGCTCGGCCCGCTGGAGCCGCTGCTGAAGGACGACACCGTCTCCGATATTCTCGTCAACGGGCCCAACCAGATCTTCATCGAGCGGTTCGGCAAGCTCGAACTCTCCGATGTCACCTTCAAGGACGAACGCCACCTGCTGCGGATCATCGACAAGATCGTCTCCGCGGTGGGGCGGCGTGTCGATGAATCCAACCCCTATGTCGACGCGCGGCTGCGCGACGGCTCGCGCTTCAACGCAATGGTGCCGCCGATCGCGGTGGATGGCTCGCTCGTCTCGATCCGCAAATTCAAAAAAGACAAGCTCGCGATCGACGATCTGGTCAAATTCGGTGCCTTCACCGAGGAGATGGCCGCCTATCTGCAGGCCGCCGTTGCCACCCGGCTGAACGTGATCGTCTCGGGCGGGACCGGCTCGGGGAAAACCACGACGCTCAATGCGCTCTCGAGCTTCATCGACAACTCCGAGCGCATTTTGACGATCGAAGACACCGCCGAACTTCAGCTCCAGCAGACCCATGTGGGCCGGATGGAGAGCCGCCCGCCCAACGTTGAAGGCAAGGGCGCCGTCACCCAGCGCGATTGCTTGCGCAACGCCCTGCGGATGCGCCCGGACCGGATCATCGTCGGCGAGACCCGCGGCGAAGAGGTCATCGACATGCTGCAGGCGATGAACACCGGCCACGACGGCTCGATGACGACAATCCACGCCAACAACGCGCGCGACGGCATCAGCCGCCTGGAGAACATGGTCGCCATGGCCGGGATCGAGATGCCGCTCAAGGCGGTGCGCAGCCAGATCGCCTCGGCTGTGAACCTGATCGTGCAGGCCTCGCGCCTGCAAGACGGCTCGCGCCGGATGGTCTCGATCACCGAGATCACCGGCATGGAGGGGGATGTGATCTCGATGCAGGAAATCTTCCGCTACGAACGGCTTGGCCTTGCCCCCGATGGCAAGATCATCGGCCGTTTCACCGCAACGGGCGTGCGCAGCCATTACTCGGACCGGTTCCGGCAATGGGGCTATGACCTGCCCGCCGCGATCTATGAACCCGTGCAGGACTGAGACCGATGCCCATCTCTCCGACCCCCATCATCTATGCGCTGATCTTCGTTGCGGTGCTTTTGCTGGTCGAGGGCATCTATCTGCTGGTCTTCGGCAAGTCGATCTCGCTCAACAAAAGGGTCAACCGCCGCCTCGAGATGCTCGACAAGGGCCAGCGGCGCGATCAGGTGCTGGAACAGCTCCGCAAGGAAGCCACGCAGCACATGAATGCGCAGGGCATCCCGGTCTATGCGCTGCTCGCCTCAAAGGCGCAAAAGGCCAATATCGCCTTTTCGCCCACGGCGCTGATCGGGGTGATGGGGCTCGTGAGCGTTTTTGCCTTTCTGGGGCTGACGCTTGGCACGCAAGCCTCGCCGCCCGTGCGGGTGGTGCTGGCGATCGTGATGGGCGTGGGCGGGGTCTATTTCTGGGTCAATGGCAAGGCCAACAAGCGCCTGAAAATGGCGGAAGAACAGCTTTCCGATGCGGTCGAGCTGATGGTGCGCTCGTTGCGGGTGGGCCATCCGTTCTCCTCTGCCATTCAGGCCGTCGCGAAAGAAATTCCCGACCCGCTCGGCACCGAATTCGGCATCATCGCCGATGAGGCCGCCTATGGGCGCAACGTCGTTGACTGCCTGCGCGATCTGGCCGAGCGGCTCGACATGCAGGATCTGCGCTTTCTCGCCGTCGCCGTGTCGATCCAGCAAACATCGGGCGGCAACCTTGCCGAAGTGCTCGATGGCCTTGCGAAAGTGATCCGGGCGCGGTTTCGCCTGTTCCGCCGGGTGCGGGCGATCACCGCCGAGCCGAAATGGTCTGGCGTGTTCCTCTCGGGCTTTCCGATCGCGGTGCTGGTCACGATCATGGTCGTCTCGCCCGATTATTACGACGCGGTCAAGGAGACCCCGGCTTTCGTGCCCGCTGCCATCGTCGCCTTCACGCTTTTGGGCTGCAACATGCTGTTCATGAAGATCATGACGACGATCAAGGTCTGAGGAGGCTCTCATGTCCATTGCTGCCATCGCCGACGCCCTCACCAAGCTTTTGGGGCCAATGGGCCCGATGATTGCGCTCGGCGCCCTTGCGGCGCTGATGGTGCTCGCCGCCCTGCCCGCACTTCTGAAAAAGCGCGAAGACCCGATCGACAAGCTGCGCGCCGCGATCCGCGCGCAAGGGGCAGGCAAAGGCGGGGCGGCACCGGGAGGGGCGGGGCCGCAGCGGCTGCGCTACGGCGGCGGCAACGACAAGCTGGAGAAATTCGCCGACTTCCTTGAACCGAAGAACAAGGAAGAAATGTCGGAGAGCCGGAAATGGCTGCAAAAGGCGGGCTATCGCGGCGCCAATGCCGTGCGCACCTTCCACGCGATCCAGTTTGCGCTCGCCATTGCGTTTCTGGGGCTCGGGCTCGCCTATGTCGCCTTTCACAATGCAACAAACGAGATCCCGCTCGACTCGACAGTCACCGTGGTGGCGATCTTGATGCCTGCGGTGCTGGGCTATTACGCCCCCAAATACTGGGTGAACAAACGTGTCACCGCCCGCACCGCCGAGATCGCCAACGGCTTCCCCGATGCGCTCGACATGCTGCTTGTCTGCGTTGAGGCGGGCCTGTCGCTCGATCAGGGGATCATCCGCGTTTCCAAGGAACTCGTTTCTTCCTACCCTGCGCTCGCGGAAGAATTCGAAACCGTTTCCCATGAGATCAAGGCGGGCATGGACAAGCCCTCGGTGCTGCGCGCCTTTGCCGAGCGCTCGGGCGTGCCCGATGTGGCTTCCTTCGTCACCGTGATGATCCAGTCGCAGCAATTCGGCACCTCGATCGCCGAAGCGCTGCGCCTCTATGCCGCCGACATGCGCGACAAGCGGATCATGCGCGCCGAGGAAGCGGCCAACAAGATCCCGGTCAAGATGACACTTGGCACGATGATGTTCACCGTGCCGCCGCTCCTGATCATTCTTGTCGGCCCCTCGATCCATGATATGATGGTGAACTTCCAGTCGATGAGCCAATTGTAATCCATGCTCCCGCGCATCACCGGCGCCGTGCTGATCTGCCTGCTGGCCGCCTGTTCGTCAGGCGGCCTTGGTGCGTCGAAGGGGAGCCCCTATGCGCCGGGCAATGCGGCGGGGGAAGGGGTCGACGGGCTGATCGTCGGCCACAGGCTGATGGCGGCGGGAGAATATGAACTCGCGCTGAAGGCCTATTACCGGGCCGCAGGCCAGCAGGGGGCAACCGCCGATGTGCTCTCGGCAATCGGCTCGGCGGATCTGAAACTCGGCCGTCTTGGTCAGGCAGAGCAGATGCTGCAACGCGCCACCGAAAAGGACCCCCGCTTCGTGCCCGCGTGGAACAACCTTGGCGTGGTGCTGATGGAGCAGAACAAGCCCGCCGAGGCGGCGCGGGTGTTCCAGATCGCCTACGGGCTCGACAGTGGCGAATCCGACGCGATCCGGCAAAACCTGCGCCACGCGCTCGCAAAATCGGAAAAGCCCGACTATGATCCTCCGCAGGACAGACCGTTCAAGCTCGTGCGGCGCGGGGTGGGGGAATACCTGCTGCTGACCGAGCAATGAGGCACGAGCAAAGGACGCAGAAAACATGCGCCACACGATCTTCTCCGCAGCCCTTTTGGGAGGGGCGCTTGCGCTTGCTGGCTGCATGGGCAGCGACAAGGCAGAGGTGAACGCCGCCCTCGATTCCGTCAATGCCGTTGATGCGACGAACCTTTCCGACATCATGCTGACGGTGGGCGATCCGCGCGAGGCGGTGAGCTATTTCACCCGCTCGACGAACGAGAACCCCGACCGGATCGACCTGCAACGCGGGCTTGCCAAATCGCTGGTGCGGGCGGGCGATCCCACCAAGGCCGTGGCGGTCTGGACCAAGGTGGTGGGCATGCCCGGGGCGACCGCCGATGACAAGGTCGCGCTCGCGGAAACGCAGGTCCGCGCCAATGACTGGGATGGCGCCAAGGCCACGCTCAATACAATTCCGCCAACGCATGAGAGCTTCGAGCGTTACAAGCTCGAGGCGATGGTGGCCGACAGCGAGCAGAACTGGAAGAAGGCCGACAGTTTCTACGAGACCGCCGTGGGCCTCACCACGCAGCCTGCGGGCGTGCTCAACAACTGGGGCTTTTCCAAGCTCTCGCGCGGCGACGCCGCAGGCGCCGAGAAGCTCTTTGCCGAGGCGCTGACCTATGACGCCTCGAATTTCACCACCAAGAACAACCTCGTGATGGCGCGCGCCGCGCAGCACAAATACGATCTGCCGGTGGTCGAGATGACCCAGACCGAGCGCGCAAAGCTGCTCTACACAGCCGGGCTTTCGGCGATCAAGAAGGGCGATGTGTCGATCGGCAAGGGGCTCTTGCAAGATGCCGTCGACACCTCGCCGGTCTATTTCGAGGAGGCCGCGCGCGCGCTTGAGGCGCTCGACGCCGGCAAGCAGGGGTAGGGCCGATGCTGGGGCTGAGCCAATCCGCCGCCGCGCTGGTGCTGCTTCTCGCGGTGACGCCGATCTGCGCCTGGGTCGTCTTTACGGATCTGAAGTTCATGAAAATCCGCAATGCGGCGGTGCTGGCGCTGGTTGCCGTTTTCGCCGTGGTGGGTTTTTTGGTGCTGCCGCTCGATGTCTGGGCCTGGCGCTGGGTAAACCTGCCGGTGCTGCTCGGCATCGGGCTCTTGCTCAACATTGCGGCGGGCGTTGGCATGGGCGATGTCAAATTTGCCACCGCCGCGGCGCCCTTCTTTGCCACCGCGCCAAATCATGTGATGCTGGCCCTCATCTTGCTGCAGGCCTGCGTGCTCTCGGCCTTTGCCACGCACCGGATCGCCCGCGCGATCCCGGCGGTGCGGGCCGCAACGCCGGACTGGGCGAGCTGGGGGCACCGCAAATTCCCCTTCGGCCTCGTGCTTGTGGGCACGCTGACGGGCTATCTGGGATTTCTCGCCGCGCTCAGATAAAGCGCGGCGCCGCCGCTTCGGCCTGATCGCCAAGCGGGCCATGCGCGCTCCACCACGCGGGGGTGGTGGTGGCAAGCCGTTCCTGCGCCGCGGCCGCTGCCGCGTCACTCTCAAAAAGGCCAAAGCAGGTCGCCCCAGAGCCCGACATGCGCGCCAGAAGGCAGCCGGGCAAGGCTTCGAGCGCGGCCAGCACCTCGGCAATCACCGGGGCCAGGGCCACTGCCGGGGCTTGCAGGTCGTTGCGCTGACGCGCGAGCCACGCGATGCAGGCCGCCGCATCGGCAAAGGCCGGGATCTCGTCCATCGGCGCATTGTCCTTGCAGACGAGCGCCTTGAACACCGCGGGCGTGGCCACCTCGACGCGCGGATTGACCAGCACCGCGGGCAGCGGCGGCAGCCTGACCGGGGTCAGCTCTTCGCCGATGCCGCGCGTGCGCGCGGGGCGCGGATCAAGGCACATCGGCACATCCGCCCCGAGGTTGACCACCGCAGGGCCCGTCGCCAGCGGCACGGCGCGCAGCCGCGCCATGGCCCGCAAAGCCGCCGCTGCATCCGAGGAACCGCCCCCGATCCCCGAAGCTGCGGGGAGGCATTTGTCGAGATGGATCGCCGCCGCGGGGCCGGGGCCGTAAAGCGCCGCCGCCTTGAGCACGAGGTTTTCCGGCCCCTCGGGCACCCCCCGCGCTTCCGGCCCGGAGACCTTGAGCACCATTGCCTCGGCAGGCGCAAAGCGCAGCCGGTCTCCCGCAGGCGCAAAGGCCACGAGGCTGTCGAGCAGGTGGTATCCATCGGCGCGCTGGCCCGTGACATGCAGCGCCAGATTCACCTTGGCGGGGGCAAAAACCTCAATTTCCGGCATGATCAGACCGGAGCGGGGCCGCCCCCTCTTCTTTCAGCACAACATCGAGCCCGGCCTCAAGCTTGCGGCGCACCCGGTCGAGATCGAGATCCGGCGCCGGGCCAAAATTGAGCGCCCGATGCCACTGGAACTCCGCCTCACGCTTGCGCCCGACGGCCCAATAGACATCCCCCAGATGGTCGTTGAGGAGCGCATCGGTAGGCTTGAGCTCAACCGCGCGCTCCATTTGCGCAACGGCCTCCTCATACCGGCCAAGGCGATAATAGGCCCAGCCAAGGCTGTCGGTGATGTATCCGTCATCCGGGCGGCTCGCCACGGCCTGCTGGATCATCTCCAGCGCTTCTTTCAGGTTCTCGCGTTTTTCAACGTAGGAATAGCCGAGGTAGTTGAGCACCGCGGGCTGGCCGGGGTTCAGCTCAAGCGCCTTGCGGAAGCCCTTTTCCGCCTCCGGCCACTGGCCGGAGCGCTCCTGCGCGATGGCGCGGGCATACCACAGCCCCCAATCCGAGGGCTTGGGCGTGCCCGCCAGCGCGATCGCCTTGTCATAGGCCTTGGCGGCTTCGGCATAGCGTTCGGTGCGGCGCAGGTTATCGCCAAGCGACGACCAGACGCCAATCTCGCCGGGCGCGCTCTGGCTCAGCTGTTCCAGCACCTCGATTGCAGCATCGGAGCGGTCTGCCGCCACCATCGCCTCGGCCCGGCCGAGCTGTGCGGCGGCGAAAGCGGGGTTCTCGGGGCGCACCAGTTCATAGGCGGCAATCGCGAGGTCATATTGCTGCACATTCTCGAGGATCACCCCGGTCAGGAGCGCCGCATCGCCATGATCGGGCCGCAGCCAGAGCGCAAGCCGCGCATGCAAAAGCGAGAAGCCCGCCACGGAATCGGCATTGAGCGCCTGCGCCACGGAGAAGTAGAGTTCCGCCACCCCGTCGCGCGCCGAGCCAATGGCGGTGAAAGGCAGCGTCTCGCCCGCTTCCAGCCGGACCTTGAGCCCGGCCAGTTCCGCATCGAGCTTGGCGCCAAAGCTCTCGTCGAGCAGCTTGAGCGCATCGTCGTTGCGTTCGAGCTGCGAGAGGATCTCCAGATGCGCCAGCACGCCGCGCCGGGTGCCGTTGTAAAGGCTCGCATTCGCCCCCGAGAAGATCGCCTCGGCCCCCTCGTAATCGCCCACGAGCGCGAGCGCGAGCGCGCGGTGATAGCCCGCGAAGCCCTGCAGGCCGTCGATCTTGGCCACCGTGTCGAAGGCCTGCATCGCCTCGGACACCTGCCCCGCGCCCATCAGCGCCCAGGCGCGGTAGAGCCCGCCCACAAGCTGCCCGGCATCGGCGCCGCCATCGAGCAGTTTCAGCCCGTCGTCAAACCGGCCCTCCTGGGCGGTTTCGGCAAGCGCCACCAGCACCGCAACCTGCGTTGGCTTGCCGTCAGAGGCGGCAATGATCGCCTGCGCGAGCTTGCGCGCCGCGTCGATCTCGCCTTGCGCGACATGGGCGAAGATCGCCCCTTCCTGCACCTGCTTATCGCCACCAAAGCTCTGCAGAAGACGGTCGTAATAGACCGAAGCCGCCGCGAAATCATTGTCCAGAAGGGCCGCGCGGCCCGCCAGATAGGCCCCGCCATCCTCTTGCGCCTGCGCGGGGGGCGCGAGCGTCAGCACCCCGGCCACAAGGGCGCAGGCAGCGGCAGAGGCGGGGAACAGGCGCAGCACGGGAAACAGCTTGGGAGCGAAGGGCACGGAAAGGGTCCTTGTCGTCGGGTCGTCCGAGGGTAGCGGCCCCGGGCGGCCAGTGCAATCGGGGGGAGCCTTGGCTCCCCCCGCAACACGTCGATGTGAGATAAAAGACTCACATATTGGGGTAATTCGGCCCGTCGCCGCCCTGCGGCGTGGTCCAGGTGATGTTCTGCGACGGGTCCTTGATGTCGCAGGTCTTGCAGTGGACGCAGTTCTGGAAGTTGATCTGGAACTTCGCCTCCGCCCCCTCGCCCAGAACCTCATAGACGCCTGCCGGGCAATAGCGCTGCGCAGGCTCGGCATATTTGGCGAGGTTGACCGCAATCGGCACCGAAGGGTCTTTCAGCCGCAGATGGCAGGGCTGGCTTTCCTCGTGGTTGGTGAAGGAGAAGCTCACATTGGTCAGCCGGTCAAAGCTGAGTTTGCCATCGGGTTTGGGGTAGTCGATCGGCGCGAATTTCGCCGCCAGCCCGGTATGGGCGGCATCGGTCTTCTTGTGCTTGAGCGTGCCGAAGAAGGAAAAGCCGAAGAGCGAGTTGGTCCACATGTCGAGCCCGCCGAGCGCCATCGAGGCCCAGATCCCCCACCACGACCAGATCGGCTTGACGTTGCGCACCGGCTTGAGGTCTTTCGCGATCGGGCCAGAGCGCAGATCGGCCTCATATTCGGTCAGCTCGTCGCCCGCACGCCCGGCCTTGATTGCCGCCGCCGCGGCATTGGCCGCCGCGATGCCCGAAAGCATCGCATTGTGGTTGCCCTTGATGCGCGGCACGTTGACCAGGCCCGCCGAGCAGCCCAGCAGCGCCACGCCCGGCGCGGTCAGTTTCGGGATCGACTGCCATCCCCCTTCCGCTATTGCCCGCGCCCCGTAGGCCACGCGCTTGCCGCCCTCAAGGAGCTGCGCCACCACCGGGTGATGCTTGAAGCGCTGGAACTCCATATAGGGGTAGAGATAGGGGTTCTCGTAGTTCAGGTGGACCACGAAGC
Organism: Rhodobacter lacus; assembly: GCF_042683065.1. Lineage (NCBI taxonomy): Bacteria > Pseudomonadati > Pseudomonadota > Alphaproteobacteria > Rhodobacterales > Rhodobacter > Rhodobacter lacus. Next base: position 204,139 of record NZ_JBHUIX010000011.1, read on the forward strand.
CAATATAGACCTGATTGTTTTCAATATGATAGATGAACGACCCGCCACCGGCATTATGGTCGAGCGGCCAGCCCATCGTATGCGTGACCGAGCCCAGCTTGTGCTTCTTCGGGTCGATCTCCCAGATTTCTTTCATCCCGAGGCCGAATTTCTGCGGGCATTTGCCGGCGGAAAGATCGAACTTCTCGATCACCTGTTTCGACAGCGAGCCGCGCACCCCTTCCGAGAGGAAGACATATTTGCCGCGCAGTTCCATGCCGGGTTCATAGTTCGGCCCCGGCGTGCCATCGGCGGCAAGACCCATCTCGCCCGCCACCACACCGGCCACCCGGTTGCCGTCCCAGACAAGCTCAGAACAGGCCATGCCGGGGAAGATTTCCACGCCCATCGCCTCGGCCTGCTCGGCGAGCCAGCGGCAGACATTGCCCATCGAGACGATGTAATTGCCGTGATTCGACATCAGCTTCGGCATTGGCCAATGCGGGATCGAGATCTTGCCGGCCGCCGAAAGCAGGTAGAAATTGTCTTCCTTCACCGCGGTGGTGACCGGCGCGCCTTTCGCCTTCCAGTCCGGGATCAGCGCATCGAGACCACGCGGATCGAGCACAGCGCCCGAGAGAATATGCGCCCCCACTTCGGAGCCTTTTTCCAGCACCACGACGGTCAGATCAGGGTCGATCTGCTTGAGCCGGATCGCCGCAGAAAGGCCCGAAGGACCGGCCCCCACGATCACAACATCGTATTCCATCGACTCGCGTTCGATCTCGGCCATCTCGGGTTCCCTTCGCCTTCGGTTCTCGCGTGCACCGCGCTTGTGGTAAACTAGCTGTGCACACGAAGCAATTGTAACGCAGCGCTGCAGAGTAATATTCTTTCGCAAATGCAGCGACACGCTGCAGGCTCCGAAACGGCGAAGCAATGCCGAAAAACGTCCCCGACCCTTGACACCGGGGCCGCTTGGCGGATTTACCTCTCTGAACGACCAAACGAGCCAGTCAAAACAGGGCAAGGGCCTCCATGGAAAAGATACCGATGACTCGCGCCGGGTATGATGTGCTCGACGGGGAACTCAAGACGCTGAAAACGGTGGAACGCCCCGCCGTGATCAAGGCGATCGCCGAGGCCCGCGAGCATGGCGATCTGTCCGAGAATGCCGAATACCACGCCGCGCGCGAAAAGCAGAGCTTTGTCGAGGGCCGGATCAAGGAACTCGAGGCGATCCTCGGGCGCGCCGAGGTGATTGACACCGTGAAGCTCTCGGGCTCGGTCAAGTTTGGCGCCACCGTGACGCTGGTGGACGAGGAAACCGAGGAAGAGCGCACCTACCAGATCGTCGGCGAATATGAGGCCGATCTCGAGCGTGGCCTTTTGAACATCAAATCGCCGCTCGCGCGGGCCTTGATCGGCAAGGACGAGGGCGACAGCGTCGAAGTGCGCACGCCGGGCGGACAGCGCAGTTACGAAATCCTCTCGGTGCGCTATATCTGAGGCAAACGGGCAGTCACGAAAGCGGGCGAGAATGGGCGAGCCCAACGCGGAATCCAACCTTTCCGATCCGGGTGCGGCGCTGCGGCCGGTGCCTCGAATCGCCGCGCGCGGGCGCGGCGAATGGGGGGCTCTTGCGCTGAGCCTCGCCTGGCTCGGGCTCGTCGGCGCGTTCTGGTGGTTTGTGCCGGGCGCGGAAGGCGCAGGCGGGTTCTCCGCAGCCTCGGTGGTGATGACCGTGGTCGGCATTGTGCTGCCGGTGGTGATGATCTGGATGGCCACGATCATGGCACGCACCGCGCGCGAGATGCGCGCCGAGGCGCAGGCGCTCAAGACCTCGCTGGAGGCGATGCGCGTGGCTTTTGCGAACCAGAGCCAGATGCGCTCCGGCGCGGGTCAGGCGCTCGAGAAAAAACTCGACGAGGTGGCGATTGCCGCGCGTCAGGCGGAAACGGCGCTCGCCACCTTTTCCTCGCGGCGCGATCATGGCGTGGTGCAGCCCTCGGCTGATCGCAAGGCGGCACTCGTGGCGCCGCGCCCGGCACCGGTGGCGGATGACCAGCCCGCGCTGGCCCTCGGAACCCCCGCCGAAGAGCTCGCAGAGCCGGTCTCGGTGGCCGATTTCATCCGCGCGATGCAATTTCCCGACAATGCCGAAGACAAGGAAGGCTTCCGCGCGCTGCGCCGCGCGCTGGAGGACCGCACGATGGCCAAGCTTCTGCGCGCCGCGCAAGATGTGCTGAACCTGCTCGCGCAAGACGGCATCTACATGGATGATCTGAAGCCCGACCGCGCGCGGCCGGAGCTGTGGCGCCGCTTTGCCAAGGGCGAACGCGGGCGCGAGATCGCCGCGCTCGGCGGCGTGCGAGACCGCTCCTCGCTCGCGCTGACGGCGGGGCGGATGCGCACCGACACGATCTTTCGCGATGCGGCGCATCATTTCCTGCGCCAGTTCGACCGCACCTTCACCGACTTCGAGCAAAATGCCACCGATCAGGATGTCGCCGAGCTCGCCGACACCCGGACCGCGCGCGCCTTCATGCTGCTCGGGCGCGTGACCGGCACGTTCGACTGAACGCACCAGCGCCTGTTTGAGCGCATCGCCCCACTTCGGGGGGTCCGGGGGGCAAAGCCCCCCGGCGGGTCGCCTCGGCCTGCCGAGGCGAAAGCCTACCAGCGCCGCTCCATCGCCAAAACCGTGCGATAGCCAAACATCACCGCCGTCAGCCAGCGATCCGCCCGCCCCGTGACGGCAAAGCCGAGCCGGTCATAAAGCGCGCGGGCGCGGAGATTTTCGCCCACCACATCAAGGCGCACGCCCGCATAGCCCTGCCGCGCCGCCTCGTCGCACAAGGCCCGCATCAGCGCCGCCCCAAGCCCCAGCCCGCGAGCGCGCTCCGCCACCGCCAACCCATCCACCGAAACCATCTCGATTGGCAGATCCTGCGCCAGCACCGACAATGCAAGCCGTCGCCAGAACGCGCCAAAGCTGCCGTAAACGGCCACCAGATCCGCGCGCGTGCCCGCCACGAACGAGCCATCGCGCGTGCGAAAGCCGATCACGCCAAGCACCCGCCCCCCGTCATCGCTTGCCGCGATCACATGGCGCGGGTCGATCACCCGCTCGATATAGGCGAGCGCTTTTGGCTCCGGGCCGATCACGCGACCCAGCTTGCCGCCAAAGGCGCGCCAGTAGAGCCGCGCCGCCTGACGGCGCTGCGCGGGCTCAAGCCCATGGCGCAACACCACATTCATTGCGTGCGCCCCGCCAGACAGGCCTCGGCCGCGGCGAGGTCGTCGGGGCTGTTGAGATTGGCAAAAGGGTCGGGCGTGCCGTCAAAGCCAACCACCACCGCCCCGGCAAGATAGGGCCGCATCCGCCGCTCCCCCGCCGCGAACAGCGCGTCCAGCCGGGGGAGATCCGCCACAGGCCAGAGCGCGGCGGTGTAATGACCGCGCCCATGGCTTTGCGCATGCGCCGCCCCGCCGCGCCCGGCCATTGTGAACCGTGCCACCAGATCCGTGGGCAGAAACGGCGTGTCAACCGCCACGCTCACGAGCGCCGCAGCCCCCTTGGCCGCGGCCCAGCGCAGCCCGGCGCGCACGCCGACCATCGGCCCGCACTCCTGCTCGCCCTGCGGATCGGCAAGGACCGGCACGCCAAGCGCGGCAAACCGCGCCGGATCGCCATTGGCCGAAAGCGCCAGCGCCGAGACCTGTGGCGCGAGCCGCGCGGCCACATGCGCCACGAGCGGGCGCCCGGCGAGGCGCACAAGCGCCTTCTCGGCGCCCATCCGCCGCCCCTGCCCGCCCGCAAGGATCAGCCCTGCCACGTCCATATTGCCCCCGATACAATCGCCCGCTTGGCGCGCGGAATTCCGGCCACTACAACTCGCCCATCCCACCGTCCCGAGCAAGCCCCCCCATGTCCGAAACCTCCTCCCCCTCTGCCGCATATTGGCGCGGCGCCCGACAGGGCCTGCCGTTCATCCTCGTGATCGCCCCTTTCGGCATGCTGTTTGGCGTTGCCGGGAACGAGGCCGGGCTGAATCTCGTCGAGGTGATGGGCTTTTCGGTGCTGGTGATCGCGGGCGCCTCGCAATTCACCGCGGTGCAGTTGATGAATGACCATGCGAGCACGGTGATGGTGATCCTTGCCGCGCTCGCGGTGAACCTGCGCATGGCGATGTATTCGGCGGCACTGGCGCCTCATCTCGGCCCCGCGCCCTCCTGGAAACGCGCTCTTGTCGCTTATTTCATGGTCGATCAGGTGTTTGCGCTTGCCGATGCCGATTACCGCATCGCGCCAAAGCAAAGCCTTGCCACCAAGCTAGCCTATTACGCGGGCGCCTGCACGCCGATCTGCCCGCTCTGGTATGTCTCCACGCTCGCGGGCGCTTTGCTCGGAAAGTCGATCCCCCCCGCCTTCGCGCTCGATTTTGCCGTGCCGGTGACCTTTCTGGCGATGATCGCGCCGCTTTTGCGCTCGATCCCGCATCTCGTTGCCGCGACGGTCTCAATCGTGATGGCGCTCGTGCTCGCCTTTCTGCCCGCAGGCACCGGGCTCATTCTTGCCGCCATGATCGCGATGGTGGCGGGCGCGCAAACCGAGATCTTTCTCGCGCGGCGCAAGGAGAGGACATGAGCACCGCCGACTTCTATGGCCGCCCGACGCTGTGGCTGATCATCCTCGCGCTCGGCATCGGCACGTTTTTCCTGCGCTATTCCTTCCTCGGGCTGTTTGGCAACAAACCCCTGCCGGAATGGGCGCTGCGCTATCTGCGCTACACCGCCGTCGCGGTGCTGCCCGGCCTTGTGGCGCCGCTGGTGCTCTGGCCCGCGGCAACAGGGGGCAGCCCCGATCCGGCGCGGCTTCTGGCCGCCGCCGCCACGCTGGGCGTGGGGCTTTTGAGCCGCAACACGCTTTATGCGATCCTGGGCGGGCTCAGCACGCTTTACCTTGCGCTTTGGCTGGTGGGGTGAGCCGGGAGAGACCGTCCCCCGGCTCGACGCGGCTCAGTTCGTCACCTTGCCGATGACGGTGCCGTAATTCGCCTTTTCGGCCTGAATCATCAGCACGCCCGAATTGTCATCGGGGTCGTTGTCATAGTGATCCTTGGTGACAACCCCCGGCAGTTGGCCGAACGCCTTGGAAAGCTTGATCGGCGAGAAGGTGGCGGGCATGCTCTCAAAGCCCGGCACCGAGCGCAGCACCGCAGCGGTCTGGTTGGCGCACATCATCTTGGCCACCGCGCCGTTCGACTGCACCCGCGCCAGCAGCGCCTCGGCCGTTTCCGGCGAGACCCGCAGCGTTTGCTCACGCACGAACCAGGTCTCGCGGGCGTGGTAATCCATGTAGAACTTGTACATCTGATCGGTGATGCCGTAATCGACATCGTTCCGCTCCGGCACCGTCGGATGATACCAGGTGCCCGCCGGATCAAAGATCACGCGCTGCGAGCCGTCGATCATCAGCGCCGAATGGCCGCCGCCGCCGGTCGTTGTGCCGATCACCGTGAGCAGCGTCACCGAGGGCGGATTGCCGGTATGCACCGCCGCCGCCTTGACCGCCTCATCGGTCGCCCAGACGGATTGACCGGCACAGCCAGAAAGCATGCCCAGCGCGGCCAGGCAGATGAAAAGTCGGCGCATCTGCCGGACCCCCTATGTCGTTTAGTCCCCAAAGTGTCGCCACCTTGCCCGCATTGCGTGAAGCACGGACGACAGAAAAAGAACACTCTTCACGCGCGGGAAGCTGCGTTTTTCGGCCCGGTTGTTCTTTCTGGGCAACGCTCGGTTGCGCGCTCAGCGCAGCGACCAGAACCAGCAGCCCTCGCGCATTTCGCGCACTACCTCGCCACGCAGATAGAGATGGTTGAGATGCGCCACGGCCTCGACCAGAGCGAGCCCGTATTCCGACATGCCGATTTCTCGCTTGAACAGCACCGGGAAGCAGTCGACCGCCGTATGCGGGCGCTCGGAAAGCCGCGCGCGCAGCCGCTCGAGCGCGCCCTCATGGTTCTCGATCATCTGCCGCAGCCGGAGCGGGAGGCCGTAAAACGGCGCCTTGTGGCCCGGCAGAACAAGCTGATCGTCCTCGGCAAAAGGTTGAAAGGCGCGGCAGCTTGCAAGCCAGTCCGCCACCGGATCGGCAAGCGGCTCGGTGGCATAAACGCCAAGATTGGCAGAAATCGAGGGCAGAAGCTGATCGCCGCCAAGGATCAAGCCGTCTTCTGCGCTCCAGAGCGTTGCATGGTCGGGCGCATGGCCCTGCCCGATCCGCACCCGCCAGCTGCGCCCGGCGGCGCGGATCACGTCGCCCTCGACGATATTGCGGAAACCGAGCGGCAGCGGGTGCACGCAATCGGCAAAGTTGAACGGGCGTTCGGTGGCGCGGAACTCCTGCAACACCGGGTCCATCCCCGCGGCCCGCCAGAACGCCAGCGTTTCGGGAACCGGCAGCGCCTGCACATCAAGGCAGAGCATGCGCGCGAACAGCCAGCTCGTGCGGGTGGTCCAAAGCTCCGCACCCCGCTCCTGCAACCAGCCGGCAAGGCCGATATGGTCAGGGTGATAATGGGTGACGATCACCCGCCCCACCGGCTTGCCCGCAAGCGGCCCTTCGAGCGCCTTTGTCAGCGCCGCGCGGCAGGCCGCGCTGTCGATGCCGGGGTCGACGAGCGTCCAGCTCTTGCCCTCGTCAAGCGCATAGGCGTTGACATGGTCAAGCGCCATCGGCAGCGGCAAGCGCAACCACAGGATGCCTTCGGCAACCTCCAGCGTCTCGCCAAAGGCGGGGGGGATCTCAAACGGGTAGCGCAGGCCGTGCTTTGTCTTCATGCTCCGAGGTCATCGGGCGAAAGCGCGAAAAGGTCAACCGCCCCCGCCCGCGCCGCGGCAAGATCTGCCTCCGCCTGTGGCAGGATGCGGCGGATGTAGATAGCCGCGAGCTTCGCCCGAGCGCTCTCGGCCAAAGCCGCCTGCAGGTGGAAATGCGCCCCGAGCACCCGCGCAAAGGCGCGCAGATACGGCACGGCACCGGCAAACCGGTCCTGCGTGCCCTGCGCAATCAGCGCCTCGGTCGCCTCGCGCAGGGTCTCGGCCGCCTGCCAGACGGCTTCGGCAAGATCAGGCAGCGCCTCTCGCGCCGCCTTGGCGGCATCTTCGACCTCCTGCAGCAGCCGAAACGCGGCGCGCCCCTCGTCCATCATCTTGCGGCCCACGAGATCCATCGCCTGAATGCCGTTCGTGCCCTCATAGATCGCCGTCACGCGCACATCGCGCAGATATTGCGCGGCGCCGGTTTCCTCCACAAAGCCCATTCCGCCATGCACCTGAATGCCCTGATCGGCGACATGAATGCCGACATCGGTGCCATAGGCCTTGGCAATCGGCGTCAGGAGCGCCGCGCGGGCCTGCCACTCCGCCGCGCCGGTCGCCCGCCCCATGTCGAGCGCAACGGCACAGGCAAGCGCAATCGCGCGCGCGGCAAAGATCTCGGCGCGCATCTCGGCCAGCATCCGGCGCACATCGGCATGCGCGATGATCGGCGCAAACTGCACCCGCTCCTGCGCGTAGGCGAGCGCCTTTTGATAGGCGCCCTCGGCGATGCCGATGCCCTGCACGCCCACGGCAAGACGGGCGTTGTTCATCATCGTGAACATCGCCGCCATGCCCTTGTTCGGCTCTCCCACCATCCAGCCGGTCGCGCCTTCGAAGCTCATCACGCAGGTGGGCGAGCCATGCAGACCCATCTTGTGTTCGAGCGAAACCACCTTGAGGCTGTTGGCCACGCCCGGATTGCCCGCCGCATCGGGGAGGCGCTTGGGCACCATGAACAGCGAGATCCCCTTGGTGCCGGGCGCCGCATCGGGCAGCCGCGCGAGCACCAGATGGCAGATGTTCTCCGTCAGATCAGAATCACCCCAGGAGATGAAGATCTTCTGCCCGGTGATCGCATAGGTGCCATCGCCCTGCGGCTCGGCCTTGGTGCGCAAAGCCCCCACATCCGAGCCGGCCTGCGGTTCGGTCAGGTTCATCGTGCCCGACCAGGTGCCCGCAATCAGCTTCGGGATGTAAAGCGCCTTGATCTCTTCGGAGGCGTGATGCTCCAGCGCCTCGATCTGGCCCTGCGTGAGCAGCGGGTTCAGTTGCAGCGCAAGGTTTGCGCCGGACATCATGTCGTTGATCGCCACGCAAAGCGTTTGCGGCAGGCCCATGCCGCCATAGTCCGGGTCTGCCGCCACGGCGACCCAATGCCCTTCGGCGATTTGCGCATAAGCCTCCTTGAAGCCCGGTGACGACCGCACGACCCCGTTTTCGAGCTTGGCGGGATGCAGGTCGCCCGCGCGCAGGAGCGGCGCCATGACCTCATCGCAAAGCCGCCCCGCCTCGGTCAGCACCGCCTCCACCGTCTCGCCCGTCGCCTCGGCAAAGCGCTCCGTTTCGGTCACCGGCGCAAGCGGCACCACCTTGTCGAGAATGAAGCGGATTTCGGCAACGGGGGAGCGATAGGCCATGACGGTCTCCTTGGTGCACTCGTCTCGCGCTTGGCAAAGCTCCGCCACGCGCTTATGTCGGGAAGTTGAAGGCAGGGTAACGCAAGGGCAAACCCCGTCTAGCGCAACGCAGCGTCACAAAGGGTCCATGCAGAAAATGACCGAACGTCTGGGCGGCGATGCCGCGGGGCTCGCGCGGGCGGCAGAGCTGTTGCGCGCAGGGGGGCTCGTCGCCTTTCCGACCGAGACGGTTTACGGGCTTGGGGGCGATGCCCGCAATGGCGCCGCCGTGGCGGGGATCTTTGCTGCCAAGGGGCGGCCACATTTCAACCCGCTGATCGTGCATGTGGCCGACCTTGCGATGGCCGAACAGGTGGCCCTCTTCACGCCGCAGGCGCGCGCGCTGGCGGACGCCTTCTGGCCCGGGCCGCTCACGCTGGTGCTGCCGCTTCGCCCCGGCGCCGGGATCGCCGATCTCGTCACCGCGGGGCTCGACACGGTGGCGCTGCGCCTGCCCGCCCATCCGCTTGCCCGCGCGCTGCTTGCCAGCTTTGGCGGCCCGCTTGCCGCCCCGTCGGCCAATCCCTCGGGCAAGGTCAGCCCGACCGCGGCGGATCATGTGATGGAGGGGCTTTCCGGGCGCATCGCCGCGGTGCTTGATGGCGGCGCCTGCCCGGTGGGGGTGGAATCGACGATCCTGAGCCTTGACCCACCAACCCTGTTGCGCCCCGGCGGGCTGCCCGTCGAGGCGCTCGAAGAGGCGCTTGGCGCGCCGCTCGCAAGCGGCGGCAATGCGCACAAACCCAATGCCCCCGGCCAGCTCAGCTCGCATTACGCCCCCGGCGCCGCGGTGCGCCTTGAGGCCACCGAAAAGCGCCCCGGTGAGGTGTTCGTAGGCTTTGGCCCCGGCGGCCCGGAGGCCGACCTCAGCCTCTCGGCCTCCGGGGATCTTGTTGCCGCCGCCGCCGCGCTTTTTGCCACGCTGCGGCTGGCCGACAGGCTCGCCACCGCGCGCAAGGCCCCGACCATCGCTGTCGCGCCGATCCCGGAAAAGGGCCTTGGCCGGGCGATCAACGACCGGCTGCGCCGTGCCGCAGCGCCGCGCGGCTGAGGCTTCAGTTCATGCGCTGAAACCGGCCCCGCCCCGCCTCCTCCCGCGCGAGGATCTCGCGGGCGGGATGGGCGGCAATCGGCACGCGCCGGTCGGGCGAGATTTCTCCCGCCGCGATCAGCGCATGATAGCGCGCGCAACAGACCCGCAGAAACGAGGTAAAATTCCCCGGATCATGATCGGCTGCGCGCGCCTCGTGCCAGAGCCGCGTGATCAGCTGCGCCGTGCTCATGCCGTCGCGCAGGCCGATCTCGGCCAATGTCTCCCAGAAATGGTCCTCGATTCGGATCGAGGTGGCGACCCCGTCGATGCGCAGGCTGTGGGTATGGCTTTGCCACTGCCCCGCATCGGCCTTGATAAACAGTTCGCACATCGCGGGGCCTCCCTTCCCGTTGATGTCAAAGGAGCGCCATGAACTGCTTGAGCCACGCGGGATGCGCGGGCCAGGCGGGCGCAGTCACCAGATTGCCATCGGTCACCGCATCTGTCACCGCAATTTCCGCATAAGCGCCCCCGGCGGCCGTGACCTCATAGGAACAGGCCGGATAGGCCGAGCAGGTTCGCCCCGAAAGCACCCCGGCGGCGGCCAGAAGCTGCGCGCCATGGCAGATCGCCGCCACCGGTTTTTCCGCCTCAAAGAAATGCTGCACCATCGCGATCACCGTGGGGTTGAGGCGCAAATATTCCGGCGCCCGCCCGCCCGGGATCACCAGCGCATCGTAGCTCTCGACGGCCACCGCGTCGAAATCCGCATTCAAAGCGAAGTTGTGCCCGGGCTTTTCCGAATAGGTCTGGTCCCCCTCGAAATCGTGAATCGCGGTTTTCACCGTTTCGCCCGCCGTCTTGCCGGGGCAGACCGCGTCAACGCTGTGGCCCACCGCCAAAAGCGTCTGAAACGGCACCATCGTCTCGTAATCTTCCGTGAAATCACCGGTAATCATCAGGATCTTCGCCATCTTGCATCCTCCCTCTTGCCATGGTCGAAGCCCCAGCCTGCCGCAACCGGGCGTGGAAGTGGTGGTAGCCCGATACTACGTTCGGCCGGGCGCGAGCGCTTGACATCGCGCGGGGCGCCGCCGAAGAGAAGGCAGGACCGGAGAAGGGATCTGGCCAATATGGCGCTGAACAAGGACAGGATCGAGGACGCCTTCCTCAGGCTGATGATCGGCGCGGTCAAGCGCGTGCCCTACCGCGCGCGGGTGCGCATCTTTGGCTGGCTCACCGGCTATGTGATCGCGCCCCTCGCGGGCTTCATCACCAAGGGCGTGAAGAACCTGCAGCTGATCTTTCCGCAGATGCCGCGGGCCGAGGCGCGCGCGCTTGCGCGCCGCGTGGCGATAAATTTCGGCAAGACCACCATCGAGAACTACTCGAAGGAAGAGCTCTCCGAGGTGCTGCGCCATTGCCGCATCGACGGGCCGGGGCTTGCCGATTTCAAGGCCGCGCTCGCCGAGGGGCGCGGGGTGATGGTGGTCTCGGGTCATCTGGGCAATTACGAGACCCTGCGCGTTGCGATCCATAACATGGGATACCCGGTGGCGGCGCTCTACCGCCCGGCCAAGAACCCCTATTTCAACGCGCATTACAAGACCACGATGGAAAGCCTGACCGGGCCGGGCTTCGATCAGGGGCGGCGCGGCGTGATGGCCTTTGTGCGCCATGTGCAAAAGGGCGGCGTGGCGGCGATGCTCTTTGACGTGCGCGCCACGCGCTATGGCGATGTGGAGTTTTTTGGCCATCCCGCGCCAACCTCGCCCTTCCCGGCGGAGATTTCGCTGAAAACCGGCGCGCTTCTGTTGCCGGTCTTTTGCCACCGCTGCGAAGATGGCATCCACCACGAGGTTCATTTCGAAACGCCGATCGCGCATTCGACGGCGGCAGAGATGACGCGAGAGATGACACGGCGACTGGAGGCGCAGGTGCGCCGCTTCCCCGATCAATGGCTCTGGATCCACGACCGCTGGGGCACCGAAAAACAGCGCGCACAGCGTGCAGCAAGGAGTAAAGAGGCATGAAACTCGGTTCCCGCTCGATCGGCCCCGACCATCCGCCGCTGGTGATCGCCGAAATCGGCATCAACCATGGCGGCTCGCTCGATGTCGCCAAGGAGATGGTCCGCCTCGCCGCCGCCTCGGGCTGCGAATGCGTCAAGCATCAGACCCACATTCTCGAAGACGAGATGACCGATGAGGCCAAGCAGATCTTTCCGCCCAATGCCGATGTCTCGATCTGGGAGGTGATGGCGCGTTGCGCGCTCTCCCAAGACGACGAGGTGGAGCTCAAGCGCTACACCGAGAGCCTTGGCATGATCTATCTCTCGACGCCGTTCTCGCGCGCGGCGGCCGAGTTTCTCGAAGAGATCGGCGTGGTGGGCTACAAGATCGGCTCGGGTGAGGCCGACAACCTGCCGCTCATTCGCCACATCGCGAAGAAGGGCAAGCCGGTGATCCTTTCAACCGGCATGCAGACAATCGAGACCATCCGCGCCAGTGTCGAGATCTTGCAGGGCTCGGGTGTCGAATTTGCACTTCTGGAATGCACCAACCTTTACCCCTCGCCGCCCGAGATCGTCTCGCTCAAGGGTGTGAGCGAACTGCAAAAGGCCTTTCCGGGGGTGCCGGTGGGCTTTTCGGACCATTCGATCGGGCCGGAGATGGCGCTCGCCTCCGTGGCGCTTGGCGCCTGCATCCTCGAGCGGCATTACACCGACAGCCGCTACCGGATCGGCCCCGACATCATCAACTCGATGGACCCGGCGGAGCTGCGCTTCCTGATCGACCGCTCGCGCGAGATCTGGATCGCCGCGAACAACCCGAAGGCGCGCACCGCCGCCGAGGAGCCGGTCTACCGCTTCGCCCGCGCCTCGGTGGTGGCCGATGCCGATCTGCCCGCGGGCCATGTGATCACCGAGGCCGATATCTGGGCGCGCCGCCCCGGCTCGGGCGAGATCGCGGGCTATGATTTCGACAAGGTGGTGGGCAAGCGCCTGACCCGCGCAGTGACCCGCAACACCCAGCTCAAATGGTCTGACCTCGCCTGAGGGCGCAGGGCCCAAGGCTTCTTGCCCTTTTCTTGGCGGCGCAGGACGTTTATTCCTGCGCCCCAGACCCGTTCAGAAAGCGCCCCGATGACCCAGCCCATGCCCCGTTCGATCCTGTTCGTCACCGGCACCCGTGCCGATTTCGGCAAGCTCGAACCGCTGGCCATCGCGGCGCGGGACGCGGGCTTCCGCGTCTCCTTTTTTGTCACCGGCATGCATATGCTCTCGCTCTACGGGCTGACAAAAATAGAGGTGGGCCGGATGCAGGGCGTCGCGGTGCACGAATTCCTCAACCAGCGCATCGGCGACCCGCAAGACACGATCCTTGCCAAGACCGTTGCGGGCTTTTCCGATTTCGTCATCGAGCATCGCCCCGATCTGGTGGTGATCCACGGCGACCGGGTCGAGGCGCTGGCCTGCGCGCTCGTCTGTGCCATGAACTATGTCCGCTCCGCGCATATCGAGGGGGGCGAGGTCTCGGGCACGATCGACGAGATGTTCCGCCACTGCAACACTAAGCTCTCCACGCATCACTTCGTATCGTCGGACGAGGCCAAGCGGCGCGTGATGGGCCTTGGCGAACCCGATGCGAATGTCCATGTGATCGGCTCGCCCGAGCTTGATTTCCATGCCGGTCCCTCGGGCGTCACGCTCGAGGCGGTGCTTGAGCGCTACCAGATCCCCTTTGCCGATTACGGCATCGTCACCTTCCACCCGGTCACCTCCGAAGTTGCAACGATGGGGGCGCAGGCGCAGGGGCTCTTTGGCGCGCTTGAGGCGAGCGGGCGCAATTTCGTGGTGATCGCCCCCAACAACGACCCCGGCTCGGAGGCGATTTTCGCCGAGCTGCAAAAGCTTCCCCGCGCGCGGTTCCGCCTGATCCCCTCAATGCGGTTCGCGCATTTCTCCGAGCTGATGAAACACGCCGCCTGCATGATCGGCAATTCCTCGGCGGGGGTGCGCGAAGCGCCCTTCCTTGGCGTGCCCTCGCTCGATGTGGGCACGCGGCAAACCAACCGCGCCGAGGCGCCCTCGATCTGCAAGGCCCCGGCCTCGGACCGCACCGCGATCACGCGCTTTCTGAGCGACGAATGGGGCAAGCGCTACCCGTCCCACACCGCGTTCGGCACCGGGCGCGCGGCGGAACTTTTCCTGGAAACGCTGCGCGATCCGGCGTTCTGGACTGCGGGTCTGCAAAAGACCTTTGCCGATCATGGCTGACACGGGGCGGGCGCTCGGCGCCGCCTATCTGGCGGCAAGCCGACTTCTGGCGCCGCTCGCGCCGGTGCTTTTGCAACGACGCCTGGAGCAGGGGCGCGAAATCCCCGGGCGCTGGCGCGAAAAGCTGGGCGAGCCCGGCCTGCCGCGCCCTGCGGGGCGGCTGGTCTGGCTGCATGCGGTGGGGCTTGGCGAGACCATGGCGCTGCGCGGGCTCATTGCCGCGCTTGAGACGCGCGCGCCGGATCTGGCCTTTCTCGTCACCTCCTCGACGCGGGGATCGGCCGAAGTCTTTGCCCGCGACATGGGCGCAACCACGCGCCACCAGTTCCTGCCGCTCGACATCGCGCCTTACTGGGCGCGGTTTCTCGACCATTGGCGGCCCGACCTTGCGATCTGGTCAGAGCAAGACCTTTGGCCCGGTGCCATGTTCAGCGCCGCCAAGGCAGGGGTGCCACAGGCCCTCGTGAATGCGCGGATGAACGCGCACAGCTACAAAAAGCGCCGCCGCCTCGCCCCCGTTTACCGCGCCGCCCTGAGGCAATTGGCCCTGACCGATGCGCAAGACGCCGCCACGGCCCGGCATCTGGCCGCGCTCGGGGCAGAAAACGTCACCGTTTCGGGCTCGCTCAAACCCGCAGGGCCGCCCCTGGGAGCCGATGGCGCAGAGCTGGCCCGGCTGCAAGCCCGGCTGGCCGGGCGCCGGATCTGGCTTGCGGCCTCAAGCCACCCGGGCGACGAGGCCGAAGCGCTCGCCGCGCTGGAAACCGCGCCCGCCGAGACCCTTCTGATCCTCGCGCCGCGCTTTGTGGAGCGCCGCGGGGAGATCGCTGCCGATCTTGCCGCGCGCGGGCTTCCCTGCGCGCAGCGCTCAAAAGGGGAATTGCCCGCAGCGGATACGCGGGTCTTCCTCGCCGATACTCTGGGCGAAATGGGGCTCTGGTATCGGCTCGCAGAGATCGCGCTGATCGGCGGCGGCTTTCGCGATGCCATCGGCGGGCACAACCCCTGGGAGGCGGTGCAGCTTGGCTGCCCGGTGCTGCACGGCCCCGACACGGGCAATTTCCGCGCCGATTACGCCGCGCTCGATGCCGCAGGCGCGGCGCGCCCGGTGGCACTCGGCGGGCTCGCCGCCGCGATGCCGCCCCCCGCAGAGGCGGCAGAAATGGCCGCGCGCGCGCGCACCCTCGTTGGCTCGGCACAAACGCGGGTCGCAGATCTTGCCGCGCGCCTCACTGCCGTGATGGAGGCCGGACCATGCCGTTGAAGCTGCGCCTTTTCCTTGGCCTCTGGTCCGCGCTCTGGACGCTTGGCCTGCCCTTCATCCTCGCCTATCTCCGCCGCCGCGCCCGCAAGGATGCCGTCTACGGAGCGCATCTGGCCGAGCGCTTTGGCCGCTATAACGCGCGCGTGCAGGGCGCGATCTGGGTCCATGCCGTCTCCTTGGGCGAGCTCCGCTCTGCCGTGCCGCTCGGGCGCGCCTTTCTGGCGCGCGGCGAGCGGCTCGTGATCACCTGTTTCACCCCCGCCGGGCGGCGCGAGGCAGAAGCCGTTTTTGCGCCCGAGCGCGCGCAGGGCAGGGTTCACGTGGTCTGGGTGCCGTTTGAAACGCAATGGGCTTACCGCGGTTTCTTCAAGGCGTTTCGCCCCAAGCTCGGCCTTGTGATGGAGATCGAGATCTGGCCGCGGATGGTGGCCGCCTCTCGCGCGGCGGGCGTGCCGCTGTTCATGTGCAACGCGCAATATCCCTCCCGCGCGATGGCGCGCGACGGGCGTGGCCTGCGGTTGCGGCAAGAGGTGATCCGCCAGTTTGCCGGGGCCTTCGTGAAATCGTCGCTGCAGGCGGAGCGCTTCGCCTCGGTGGGCGTGGCAAATATCGCCATCACCGGAGAGCTGCGCTTTGAGCAGCCGATCCCCCCTGCCCTGCGCACCGCAGGCCAGCACGCCCGGCGCGCGCTCGGGCTGGAGGGGCGGCGCGTCATTGCCTTTGTCAGCACCGTCGAGGGCGAGGATGCGACCTATCTTGAGGTGATGACGCGGCTGCGCAGCACCGCCGAAACGCCGTTCTTCCTTTACGTGCCGCGCAAGCCCGAGCGCTTTGGCATCTGCGCGGAGCTGATCGCCGAGGCGGGATTCTCACGGATGCGCCGCTCCACAGACCTGCCCGCAACGCTCGATGAGCACACCGCCTTCAGCGCCCCCGCCACACTCCCCGAGGTGCTGCTGGGCGACAGCTTGGGGGAGATGTATTTCTACCTCGCGATGGCGGATCTCGTGGTTGTTGGCAGCGGCTTCACGCCCAAGGGCGCGCATAACATCATCGAGCCGCTGGCAATGGGCAAACCTGTTTTCACCGGGCCGGTGATCTGGCCGATCGAATACCCGTTCCTCGAAGCGGAAGCCGCAGGCGTTGCGCGCCGCCTGACCACGGCCGAAGACCTCGCCACCGCGCTGGCCAGCCCCGATTTGCCAAGCCCCGCGCAGATCGAGGCGTTCTTTGCCGAGCACGCAGGCGGCGTTGAGCGCTTTTTTGCTGCGCTGCCGGGCGCGCTGGCGCGGGCGCCGCGCTGATCACCCCATATCGAGCGCGACATGGCCCTGAAACGCGCGCCGCTCCCAAGCCTCGGCCACCAGCCGGTCGGTTGCGAGCGTCTTGGCAAGGCGCGGCGCATGGGCGGTGATCTCCGCCCCCTCCCCGGTGCGCACGAGCGTCAGAAAATCCGTCATCGCCGCAAGAAACATCTCATTGCGCTCAAACGGAAAGGCCTGGGTCTGCGCCCCCTCGGGGGTGACAAAGCGCAAGGAGGGCACGAGGAAATCAATCTCGATATTGCGCGAAAGGCCCCGCAACCGGGCGCGGCGAAGGAACACCGGCGAGAGGTAATCCATGCTCACCGTGCCAATCGCCCCGCCGGGGGTTGCGAGTTGCAGCGTGGTGGCAAAATCGACACCCGGAAATTCCGCATGGCCGAGGCTGTCCACCGCCCGCAAGGCAAGGCCGGGAAACAGCATCTGCGCCATGTCGAGCTCATGCGACAGGTCAAGCAGCACGCCGCCCCCCTCGGGCCGCGCGGCATAGCTGTCGCCAAAGCGCCAATTGGGCCGCCACTGGCGCACATCATGGCCGATCTCGAAGCTGAAGGCGTAGATGTCAGAGAGATCTTCGGCGGCCAGCGCACGCATCACCGGGTGGTAGCGCATCATGAAGCCGACCATGGAGCGCTCTGCCACCGGCGCGGCCGCCTCATGGATCGCGTCCAGCTCCGCACGGCTCCATGTGAGCGGTTTTTCCACGTAAAACGGCAGCCCCATGCGCGCGCACAGCGCGATCAGATCCAGCCGGATCTGCGTTGCGGTGGCGATGACAACGGCATCAAGATCGCGCCGCGCCGCAAAGGCTGCGGCGTCGAAGTCACGCCAGCCGATATGGGCCACTTTGGCGCCAAGCTCGGCAAGGTTGCCCGCATGGCGCCGCCCGATCGAGCCCGCACCAATCACCGCAACATGGGGGCTCACCATGCGGAGAACCCACCATCGACGTTGAGCAACTGCCCGGTGATATAGCCCGCCTGCGCCGAGCACAAAAACAGCATCGCATCGGCGATCTCGTCGGGCTTGGCCATCCGCCCCGCCATGATCAGCTCGCCCACGCGGCGCTGGAACTCGTCCGAATGGCCGTTGAAAACGGCGCCCGGCGCAATGGTGTTGACGGTGGCCTTGCGCGGCGCCCAATAGCCCGCAAGCCAGACGGTAAGGCCGTGAATGCCGGCCTTGCTGACGCCATAAGCCGAGAAGTTCTTGAACGGCATGCCGTCATAGATCGGGTGATGCGCGCCATTGAGCGCATACATCGAGGCGACGTTGATCAGCGTGGCCGGGTAACGGCCCACGATGTCACGATCCATCTGCCGCGCGATCATGAAAGCGCCGGTGAGGTTGGTGTGGAGCGTGCGCTCGAAATCGGCAACGGTCGTGTCGCAAAAATCGGGGAAGCTCTTGCCGGCCCCCATCAGCATCTCGCCGGTGATCGCGGCATTGTTGAGCACGACGTTCGGCTCCCAGCCATCCGTGATCACGCGCTGAAAAATCTCTTCGACCTGCGCTTCCTCGCCCACATCGAGCGTGTAAAAGCGGAAGTTCGCGTTGCCCTCATGGGCCGCCTGCAGCGCCTCGGCGCGGTGGCCGGGCAGGTCGGTCGCCACAACGCGCGCGCCCTCGGCGAGCATCCGGCGCACATAGGTGGAGCCGAGCACACCGCCCGAGCCGGTGATGAAAATGGTGCGGTCGGTCAGGCTCATTGGGCGCTCTCCGGGTTCAGACGCTCGCTCATGAGCATCTCGACAAGTTTGAAATCGAACGGGCTGTCGATATCGAGACAGCGTTCGGGCGGCATCTCGAAGGGGATCACCCGGCCCTCGTAAATGGCTTGGGCGCGCCGCAGATAGGCGGCGTCAAGCACATAGGTGGAGGCGGCATGCTCCCAGACCTTCGGCGCCGCCTGACGCGACCAGACGCCCCCGGGCAGCGGCTTGGAGACATGGAGCGCCCCGGTCTCGTCGGCTTCCACAAGGTTGAAGTAAGGGTTCTTGCGCGCCTCGCAGACGCTCATCACCATGTCGGGCTTTTGCGCCTGAAAAAGCGCGATGGCC
Source organism: Rhodobacter lacus (assembly GCF_042683065.1). Lineage (NCBI taxonomy): Bacteria > Pseudomonadati > Pseudomonadota > Alphaproteobacteria > Rhodobacterales > Rhodobacter > Rhodobacter lacus. The sequence continues at coordinate 222,640 of NZ_JBHUIX010000011.1, forward strand.
CCGGCCAGATCTTCGGGCAGACGCAGCGGCGCGGTGCAATCAAGATCGACAAAGACATCAACCGCAGCCCCGAGCCTGGCCTCCGCCGCCGCAAGCGCATGCTGCCACACCCCCCATTTGGGCGCGGCATCGGTGGCAAGATGCGCAGGCCGAAGCCCGATCTCGAGAGCGCCCCTGGCAACGGCATGCTCATAAATGCGCGCGTCATCGGTCGAGACGACAACCGCATCGATGGCAGGGCAGGCAAAAAGCTGATCAAGCGACCAGTCGATCAGCGGCGTGCCGCACAGCGGCCGAAAGTTCTTGCCCGGAACCCCTTTCGAGCCCTTGCGGGCGCCGATATGGCCAAGGATCATCTGCAACTCCATCTTGTGGCGGGGGCCTGCGGGCAGTTGCGGCTTTATAGGACGGGGCGCGCGCCGAAGGAAGAGTGGGGCGCCAACACGTCTTGATGATCGGCTCGGGCAGGAGCGCCCGCCCCACCCGCGCGCTCCGCCGCAACCTCGCCCCAGAGCCTGCACCGCCGGGCAAAGCACCAGCCGTCCCCGTCGATCCTCAGGCCGGCCCCCCGTCGTGCAAAGGTGGCGGCCCGAATGCCATGGCCCCGCTGATCTTCGACTTTGTGCAAATATCCTAGGGGGTCCGGGGGGCAACGCCCCCCGGCGGGTCGCTTCGGCCTGCCGAAGCGAAAAGGGGCGCCAATGGCGCCCCTCTCACATCCGCTGCTGTGCTCAGGCTCAGAAGCCGAGGCCAGCGTATTTGTTCTTGAACTTCGACACACGCCCGCCGGTGTCCATCAGCTTGGCCGAGCCGCCGGTCCAGGCCGGGTGCGCGAGCGGGTCGATGTCGAGCGCCATCACGTCGCCTTCCTTGCCCCAGGTGGAGCGGGTCTGATACTCGCTGCCATCGGTCATCTTGACGGTGATGAAGTGATATTTGGGATGGGTATCGGCTTTCATCGATCCGCTCCTTACTCGGCTTTGGGCTTGTAGTTGGTGACTTCGGCGATCCGGGCCGATTTGCCACGGCGGGCGCGCAGGTAGTAGAGCTTCGCGCGGCGGACACGACCACGACGCACCACTTCGATGCTGTCGATGTTGGTCGAGTAGAGCGGGAACACGCGTTCCACGCCTTCGCCGAACGAGATCTTGCGCACGGTGAAGGAGGCGGCGATGGTCGCGCCACCCTTGCGCGCGATGCACACGCCTTCATACATCTGCACCCGCGAGCGCGTGCCTTCGGTCACCTTGTAGCCGACGCGCACAGTGTCGCCAGCCTTGAAATCCGGGATCGTCTTGCCGAGCGCGGCGATCTGTTCCGCCTCGAGTTGTGCGATCAGATTCATCGCATGTCCTTTCGTTGCTTGCGGTTTGTTCCGCAAAGGTGATGCCGCCCGAGAGCTCCGGTCTTCGCCCGGGTCCGCCATCAGGCGCCCGCCGGAGGATCAGATCGTCTTTTGCCAACCTTCCCTGAGGCCCTCACGCGGCCACCGAAGCAGGTGGCCACAGGCAACAGGGTAAGGGTCCGAGGGCCGATTCCGGTCCGGACCCGCGCGGAATACGGCGAAAGCCACGCCCGATCAAGAGGGTTTGTGCCCCAACCGCGCCGGGGAGCGCTTTATCGGGTCTGCGCTTCCGCCCAGGCGAGGTAAGCGGGATTTGCCGCGACCCTATCGGTCAGGATCATCGGGCAGTCATAGGGATGCAGCCGCTCGATCTCGGCCACAGCCTCTGCAGCCCGTGCGGGCGTGGTTTTCAGCCAGAGCATCACCTCGGCGCTCGCCTCCTGCGCGCCGTTCCAAGTGTAAAGCGAGGTTCCAGGCGGCGCGATATGGGCGCAGGCTATGAGCCGGGCGTGAAGCAGCGCCTCGGCAAGGGCGCGCGCCGAGGCGGCATCGGGGAGCGTGGTGTGGATGCGGGTGAGGGTCATGGCGGAAGGAGACATTGAAAGTTAGCTTTTGTGATACTATATTAATGTTGCGGGCAAGCGCTGGAGCAAATCCGAGTTGCCATCCGGCAGCAGCGTCCTGAGCGGCGTGACACAGGATCCAGGGGCCCGCACTTCATATCAGGATATCGAACAGTGACCGCACTTCGGGTTTGGTCAATGATGCTTTCGGAATGATCGTAATTCCCGTTCCCTTGATACGCGGCGTCCTGAGATAGCGTCGCGAAAGAAGCGCCGCGTAGCGAGGCTCAGTATCGCCATAAGGGTTTAGCTCAAGCCCCGCGTAGGTCGCGCTGGTGATCAGGTCGGCGATTTGAAGGCCAGCCCTGTTCGCATGGTCTTCAACCTTGATGTCTTCAGGATTGAGAACATCCCAGCGGATAGACCGCGCCGGGGGGAGTTTTTCTCGCCCGTCCCGCATGAGATAAAGGTAGTCACGCATTACGGCGTAATCAGTCCCGCCGCGCTTTGAAAACGTCACATGCACCTTGCATTTCCGCCCGGATCTTTCACTCCGCTCGACACAGGCGAGCGAGACACGTTCCAATAGCAGGCGTACTAGATAATTATAGAGATGCCCCCTTGACTTGTAGACGGCCAGAGCTTCGGGGCTCAGATCGGGAATCGTCGTCTTGTCCGAACAAATCACGCATGCACCGACCGGCTTCCCAGACAAATGTCGGCAGGCCGCAACCTTTTGTTCATGCTTCAAATTCTTGAAGTGCAGATCACGGCGCCCCTTTTGGGGGAACATCGCCATGATATCGTCACGCCATCTTGGCAATAAGCGGTCGTTTTCCTTCGAAACGACCGCTGCCCCGAGGAGCAACCAGTTTGATTGCCCCCCGGAGTTTGAAGACCGAAGCTTGCCAAAGCCTTCGTCTCCCGCCTCATCAATATAGACGAAATACTCATCCAAGCCCTTACCGCGAGAACTTCTTGTACTTCACGCGCTTGGGCTCCACCGCATCCGGGCCGAGGCGGCGGATCTTGTCTTCTTCGTAATCCTCGAAGTTGCCCTCGAAAAATTCCACATGCGCCTCGCCCTCGAACGCGAGGATATGGGTGCAGAGCCGGTCAAGGAAGAAGCGGTCGTGGCTGATGATGATCGCGCAGCCCGCGAAATCTTCGATCGCGGCTTCAAGCGCCTGCAGCGTTTCCACGTCAAGGTCGTTCGTCGGTTCGTCGAGGAGCAGCACGTTGCCGCCTGATTTCAGCAGCTTCGCCATATGCACGCGGTTGCGCTCCCCGCCCGAGAGCAGGCCCACCTTCTTCTGCTGATCGCCGCCCTTGAAGTTGAAAGCACCACAGTAAGCGCGCGAGTTCACCTGCGCATCGCCAAGCTCGATCATCTCCGCCCCGCCGGAAATCTCTTCCCAGACGGTCTTGTTCGCATCAAGCGCGTCGCGCGACTGGTCGACATAGGCCAGCTTCACCGTGTCGCCCAGCGTGATCGCGCCCGCATCGGGGCTCTCTTGCCCGGTGATCATGCGAAAGAGCGTCGATTTCCCGGCGCCGTTCGGGCCGATCACGCCAACAATCGCGCCCGGCGGGATGGTGAAATCGAGCCCTTCGATGAGCTGGCGGTCGGCATAATGCTTGGCCAGCCCCTCGACCTCGATCACCTTGCCACCAAGGCGCGGCCCGTTCGGGATGATGATCTGCGCGGTCGAGATCCGGTCGCGCTCGGACTGGTCGGCCATTTTCTCATAGGCCTGGATCCGGGCTTTCGACTTGGCCTGACGCGCCTTGGCACCGGCGCGGATCCATTCGAGTTCCTTCGCCAGCACCTTTTGCTTGGCCTTGTCCTCGCGGCTTTCCTGCTCGAGGCGCTTGGCCTTTTGCTCAAGCCAGGCCGAATAATTGCCCTCATAGGGGATGCCGCGGCCCCGGTCGAGTTCGAGGATCCAGCCGGTGATGTCGTCGAGGAAGTAGCGGTCGTGGGTGACGATCAGGATCGTGCCCTTGTAGTCGATCAGGTGCTTTTGCAGCCAGGCGATGGTTTCGGCGTCAAGGTGGTTGGTCGGTTCGTCCAGAAGCAGCATGTCGGGCGCTTCAAGGAGCAGCTTGCACAGCGCCACCCGGCGCCGCTCCCCGCCCGAAAGGGTGGCCACATTGGCATCGTCTGCCGGGCAGCGCAGCGCTTCCATCGCCACGTCGATCTGGCTGTCGAGATCCCAGAGGTTCTCGGAATCGATCTCGTCTTGCAGGCTCGCCATTTCCTCGGCGGTCTCGTCCGAGTAGTTCATCGCGAGTTCATTGTAACGCGCGAGCTTTGCGGTTTTCTCGGCCACGCCAAGCATGACGTTTTCGCGCACGCTCAGGGCCTCGTCGAGCTGCGGCTCCTGCGGCAGGTAGCCCACTTTCGCCCCTTTTGCCGCCCAGGCCTCGCCGGTGAAATCCTTGTCGATCCCGGCCATGATGCGCAAAAGCGTCGATTTGCCGGCGCCGTTGACCCCCACAACCCCGATCTTCACCCCGGGCAGGAAGTTGAGGCGGATGTTTTCGAAGCATTTCTTGCCACCCGGATAGGTCTTGGAGACGCCATCCATGTGGTAGACATATTGATAGGAAGCCATGCGCGCACCTTTGGAATGGGGGTTTGGAGGCTAGATAGGGGAAATGGGCGCGCGGGGGAAGGGGCGGAAGGGCGCAGTTGGCAAGGCGGCAAGGCTGTTTTAGCCTGTTTTCGGAGGTGCGGATGCGCAAGACCCTGAACCAGCTCTACCTTGGCCGCTCGAAACGCGCGCAGGCGTTCCGCTACGCGCTTTTGGGCTTTGACCTCGTGACGATCCTGTTCGTCATCGCCACCTCCTTCTTTGCGCATACGCCGCTGATCGAAGCCATCGACGCGGTGATCGGCGTGGTGATCGTGGCCGACTTTCTGGCGCGCTTTGCCATTGAGCCGCGCAAATGGCTGTTCTGGGCGCGGTTCTCCACCTGGGCCGATCTGGTGGCGCTGGTATCCTTCCTTGCCCCTATCGCCGGGGAGAGCTTTGGCTTTTTGCGGGTGCTGCGCACGCTCAGGCTGCTCCACGCCTATCAGATGCTCTCGCGGCTCCGGCAAGACTTCGCGCTGTTTTACCGCAACGAAGAGGTGATCCTCGCCACGATCAACTTGGCCGTCTTTCTCTTCGTGATGACCGGGCTGATCTATGCCACCCAGTTTCCCGCCAATCCGCAGATCCAGAATTATGCCGATGCGCTTTACTTCACCGTCACCACGCTGACGACAACGGGCTTTGGTGACATTACGTTGCAGGGCACTTCGGGGCGGCTGCTGTCGGTTGCGGTGATGATCTTTGGCGTCACGCTGTTCTTGCGGCTCGCGCAGGTGCTGTTTCGCCCGCCCAAGGTGCGCAGCGAATGCCCGACCTGCGGGCTCAAGCTGCATGATGCCGATGCGGTGCATTGCAAGCATTGCGGCACGGTGGTGCATATCGACACCGAAGGCTACCTCTGAGGGCAGCCACTCGACCAAAGAAAAACGCGGCCCCGGGGAGGCCGCGCTTCAAATTCCAATGGACCCGAAGATCTCAGGCGAGGGCGAGGTTGATCGCCGATTCGCGGCCGTCGCGGCCTTTTTCGAGATCGAAGGTCACCGCTTGGCCGTCATTGAGGCCACGCAGGCCGGCGCGTTCCACCGCCGAGATGTGGACGAACACGTCCTTGCCACCGGATTCCGGGGCGATGAAGCCGAAGCCTTTGGTTTGGTTGAACCATTTCACGGTGCCGTTGGCCATCCGTTTTCTCCTTTGTCATGCCGCCCGCGAGATTGCGGCGGCCCGGCTCAGTCACGTCACGATCGAGAACTGAAGCCGAAAGGAAGCAGGTCGTCGAGCTAGCGCGTTGCGCGCCCCGATATGCCGCCAAATGCGATGAAAAGCAAGATAATTGCGCGAGACATTATGGCGCGGGGGGATCAGATGATCCGCCCCCAAAGGTCATAGTCAGAGGCCTCTTCGACCTCGACCGTCACCATATCGCCGACGGAAAGCCCCTCGAAGCCCTCGTCAATAAACAGATTTCCGTCGATCTCGGGGGCATCGGCGCGGGTGCGGCACGTGGCGCCCTCGGCGTCGATCGCATCAACGAGCACCTGTTGCAGCGTGCCGACCTTTTCTGCCAGCTTCGCCTCGGAAATCGCCTGCGCCGTCTGCATGAAGCGCTCCCAGCGCTCCTGCTTCAGCTCGGGCGCGATATGGCCCGGCAGGTCGTTCGAGCGCGCGCCCTTGACGTTTTCATACTGGAAGCAGCCAACCCGGTCGAGCTGCGCCTCCTCCATCCAGTCGAGCAGATACTGGAACTCTTCCTCCGTCTCGCCGGGATAGCCAACGATGAAGGTGGAGCGCAGCACGATCTCCGGGCAATCGGCCCGCCAGGCGGCGATCTCGTCGAGCGTTTTGGCGCTCGCGGCGGGGCGCGCCATGCGCTTGAGCGTTTCCGGGTGGGCGTGCTGGAACGGGATGTCGAGATAGGGCAGCACCAGGCCATCCGCCATCAGCGGAACGAGCTCGCGCACATGCGGGTAGGGGTAGACGTAATGGAGCCGCACCCAGGCGCCCGAGGGCTGCGCCAGACGTCCGAGTTCGCGCGCAAGATCTGTGATATGGGCGCGCACCTCGCCCCCCTGCCACGGGCTTGCCTCATGGCGGCGATCAAGGCCGTAGGCGGAGGTATCTTGCGAAATCACCAAAAGCTCGCGCACGCCGGCATCCAGAAGCTTTTCCGCCTCGCGCAGCACCGCATGGGCGGGCCGGCTCACCAGCTTGCCGCGCATGTCGGGGATGATGCAGAACTTGCAGGCGTGGTTGCAGCCTTCGGAGATTTTCAGATAGCTGAAATGGCGCGGCGTCAGCTTCACCCCGGTCGGCGGAAGCAGGTCAACGAACGGGTCGGGCTTTGGCGGCACCGCCAGATGCACGGCATCGAGCACCTGCTCGTATTGCTCGGGCCCGGTCACGGCCAACACCTTGGGATGCACCCCGGTGATGAACGCGGGCTCGGCACCAAGGCAGCCCGTCACGATCACCTTGCCGTTTTCCGCCAGCGCCTCGCCGATTGCCTCAAGGCTTTCCGCCTTGGCACTGTCGAGAAACCCGCAGGTGTTCACGATCACCGCTTCCGCCCCCTGATAGGAGGGCGAAATCGCATAGCCCTCGGCGCGCAGCCGGGTCAGAATGCGCTCGCTGTCCACCAAGGCCTTGGGGCAGCCCAGCGACACCATGCCGATCATCGGCTGGCCCGGACGGGGCGCATCGGAAAAGCGCGCCTGTGGCGCAAGATCGGGGCGGAGGTCGGGCGGATTCTGGCTCATGGGAGCGCTATACACTGGCTTGGGGGGCGGCGGGAAGCGCCGAGATTGCCCCCGGCCCCCCTGCCCGCCCATTAGTCTATTTAAATTACATATATGATTTACGGCACGGAATTGCTACTTTTGCGGCGCCTTGCGCAAGCGGGCCATGGCGGCTGCGCGCTCGGGAGAAGCGTGCACCGAGATCCGGTCCCGAGGGAGGATGTAATGAGTGCATTTTCAAGACCCCGCATCGCGGGCATGGTCGTGGTGTGCCTGACCGCCGCGCCGCCCCTATCCGCGAGCGCCACCGAGGGGTATTTCGCGCTCGGCTATGGCACGGCCCAGCGCGGCCTTGCCGGGACCGGCGTTGCCTTTTCCCAAGATGCGATGTCGGCGGCGATCAACCCGGCCTCGGTCGCCACGATCGGGCATGAGGTGAGCTTCGGGCTCGAACTCTTCGCCCCGAGCCGGGAGTTCACGACCGGCGCCACGGCGATGCTGCCCGCCAATACCACGGTGAAAAGCGGCCATGATCTCTTTGCGATCCCGAATTTCGCCTATAACCACCCGCTCGCAAACGGGGCGGTGCTCAACCTCGCGGTTTATGGCAACGGCGGGATGAACACCTCCTATCCCAATATGGCCAATGCCAATTGCGGCCCCTTCAGCGGCATTTTCTGCGCCGGAAAGGCGGGGGTGGACCTCACCCAGCTTTTCGTTTCCGGCACCTATGCCAAAAAGGCCGGGCCGTTGAGCTGGGGGATCGCGCCAACGCTGGCGGTACAAAGTTTCGCCGCGCGCGGGATCGGTTCGTTTGCGGGCTATTCGAGCGACCCCGCCCATATGACAAGCGGCAAGCATGAGCTTTCCTGGGGGGTCGGGCTGCGCGCCGGGGTGCAATATGATCTCAGCCCAGAGCTTACGCTTGGCCTTACCGGGCAGAGCAAGTTCAACATGAGCAAGTTCGAGGAGTATGCGGGCCTGTTCGAGAATGGCGGTGAATTCGACATTCCCGCCGCGGTGGCTGTTGGCGTGGCCTTCCGTGCAAGTCCTGCGGTCACGCTGCTCGCCGATTACCAGAAGATCTTTTACAGCGACGTGCCCGCGGTCGGAAACACCTCGACCACGCTCGGGCTTTTGCCTTTGGGCAGCGCGGGCGGGCCGGGCTTTGGCTGGCGCGATGTGGAAGTGGTCCGCATCGGTGCGGAGTGGCAGCAATCCCCCGATATGACCTGGCGCGCGGGCTATGCCCATGCCTCCAACCCGGTCCGCTCGGACGATGCGATGTTCAACGTCTTTGCGCCGGGCGTGGTGGAGGATCATTTCAGCCTGGGCGGCACGCGGCGGCTCAATGACCGCGACCGGCTTGATTTTGCGCTGAGCTATGTGGCCTCGAACAGCGTCAGCGGCTATGAGCGCACGCCCGCCAGCACCCCTGCGAGCACGATCAAATTGGAGATGCACCAGATTTCCGCCTCGATCGGCTGGAGCCGGAGGTTCTGAGAGCGCGCTTGGGAGAAGCTGTGTCGGGGCGAAGGCTTGCGCCCCGGGACAAGGCTCCGGTGGAGGGTCAGCCGAAGATCAACCGGGCAAAGAGCAGGAAACCGGCCGCGACGGCAATGCCGATCAGATAGGGGCGCGGTTCATTGAGCGTGCCGTAGCTCTCCCAATGGGTCCGCACAACTTGCCTGAGCGCCTGCAACAGCTTTTGCACGGTGGCCTGGCTCCGATGCGCTTGGCTGGCTCAATGCCATGATAAACAGACCTGCGCCCGACGTTGCATCCCGCCGGGCCGGGATCTGCTCCGCGCACACCTGCTCAGCGGCGGCGGTCGCGGCGCGCGCTCATCGGCTGGAACGCCACCGAGACATGCGCCTCGCAATAGGGTTTGCCGGGCTGGCTCGGCAGACCGCAGAAATAGAAATGATCCGTCGCCGGGTCGCCGATCGGCCATTTGCAGGTGCGCTCGGTCAGTTCCATCAGCGAGATCTTGCGGGCGCGTTTTTCCACCTCGCGCACCGAGGCGAGCGTCTCGGGGCTGATCTCGTTGAGCGAGGGCTGCGGCGGCAACGGCTGGCCCGCGGGCACGATGCCGGTCTTGCGCATCGCGGGCGCGGCGGGTTGCGGCGCGGGCGTGGGGCGAGGGGCCGCCGCCGCGGGCCGCACAACGGGTTCCAGCTCCGGCTCGGGTTCGGGCTCAGGGCGCGGCGCGCTCGCCGCTGCGGGCGCAGCCGTCGGGGCCGCCGGGGTCGGCTCAACGGCGGGCCGGGCGCTCGGCGCCGGGCTGGCGGCAGGCGCGGCAGTGGCCGCTGCAGGCGCCCCTTCGACACGGTTGGAAAGGCCCAGACGGTGCACCTTGCCGATCACCGCATTGCGGGTCACACCGCCAAGTTCCTTGGCGATCTGACTTGCCGATTGCCCCTCGGTCCACATCTTTTTGAGAAGCTCGACACGTTCATCGGTCCAGGACATCGACACACCTTCGCTTTGGCCCTTGCGGGTTCGCCTGTCGCCCCACGAGCGACTTTGCCCCATTTTAGCCGGGACGTGCCGAGATACAAGCAACGCGGTGGGATTTCAAGGCCCGCCGCGTTGCAAAGGCGCGCCGCACCGGGGCGGCGGCTCAGAACCGCGCCGCAGGCCGGCGCGACGAGAGTTGCAGGTTGGTCTCGGTACGGTTCACGCCCTCAAGGCGGCGGATCTGGGCAATCGTCTCATCCAGTTCGGAGAGCGAGCGCGCCCCGATCTCGGCGATCAGATCCCATTGCCCGTTCGTGGTATGCACCGCCTGCACCGGAGGCAGGCCGAGCAGGCGCGCGATCACCCGCTCGGTGGCGCGCCCGTCGACGGTGAGCAGCATCATGCCGCGCACCGGCGCCGAGGCGATGTCGGAGCGGGTGAGCACCGTGAAGCCCGCAATCTCGCCGCGCGCGGTGAGCCGCTCGATCCGGGCGCGCACGGTGGCGCGCGACAGGCCGAGCTGCGCGGCAAGGTCCGAGACCGCGGCGCGGCCATCGCGGCGCAGGGCGGCAATCAACCGCCCATCCGTCTCGTCGAGCCGGTCCGTTCCCGAGGCCTCGCCCCACATGGCTCAGCCCTTCGCCGCGAGGATCGAGGCCTCAAGGATGTCGAGCGCTTCCTCAAAGACCGCATCCGGGATGGTGAGCGGCGCGAGGAAGCGGATCACATTGCCATAAACGCCACAGGTGAGCAGGATCAGCCCGCGCTCAAGCGCCGCCTCGCGCACCCGGTTGGTGAACTCGGGGTTCGGCGTCTCGGTGCCGGCGACGTTGAACTCGACCGCGTTCATGAAGCCGGGGCCGCGGATGTCGATGATTTCCGGCACCGCATCACGCAGGGAGGCAAGGCGCTGCTTGAGCCGCCCGCCAAGGCGCTCGGCGCGCGCGCAAAGCGCTTCTTCCTCGATCACGTCGAGAACGGCATGCGCGGCGGCAACGGCAATCGGCGCGCCCGCATAGGTGCCGCCAAGCCCGCCGGGGCCGGGGCTGTCCATGATGTCCGCCTTGCCGGTCACTGCCGAGATCGGGAAACCACCGCCAAGGCCCTTCGCCATCGTCACGAGATCGGCGGCAACGCCATGGTGCTGCATCGCGAACAGCTTGCCGGTGCGGGCAAAGCCGGTCTGCACCTCATCGGCAATCAGCACGATGCCGGTCTTGTCGCAGATTTCGCGCAGCTTTTGCATGAACCCTTCGGGCACCGGGTAGAAGCCCCCCTCCCCCTGCACCGGCTCGACGATGATCGCGGCCACGCGCGTGGGCTCGATATCGGCCTTGAAAAGGCGCTCAAGCGCGGCCACCGCATCCTCGCCGCTCACCCCATGCAGCGGGCAGGGGAAGGGCAGGTGCCAGACATCGTTCATCATCGGGCCAAAGCCGGTCTTGTAGGGGGCGACCTTGCCGGTGAGCGTCATGCCCATGAAGGTGCGGCCATGGAACCCGCCGGCAAAGGCAACGATGCCCGCGCGGCCGGTGTAATGGCGCGCGATCTTCACCGCGTTTTCAACGGCTTCGGCGCCGGTGGTGGCAAAGATCGTCTTTTTCGCAAAATCGCCCGGCACGGCGGCGTTGAGCCGTTCGGCGAGGGCGATGTAATTCTCGTAGGGCACGACCTGATGGCAGGTATGGGTGAACGCGTCGAGCTGGCGCTTCACCGCCTCGATCACTTTCGGGTGGCGGTGCCCGGTGTTGACCACCGCGATCCCGGCGGCAAAGTCGATATAGCGGGTGCCGTTCTTGTCCCAGATCTCGGCGTTTTCAGCGCGTTCGGCGTAGATCTGCGTCGTCATGCCCACGCCCTTGGCAATGGCGTCAATGCGGCGGCGGCTGAGGTCGGGGGAAGTTTGCACGGTCATGGGGGGCTCCGATTCGAGATGCCCCATCCTATCCTTACTTTGCATTTTTTCTGCAAGAAAATTCTTGGCAATCGGCGTGGCCCCCGCCATCTTCTGCGCGTATGGCTGAAATGATGACCGACTCACCCGCAGATACGCCCCAAGACCCTGGCTCCGAGGCCGCGCCGATGTTCCGGGTGACGGAGGCGGCCCGCGCGGCGGGCGTTGCCCCGTCCACGCTGCGGTTGTGGGAAACGCAGGGCCTGATCGCGCCGCAGCGCCGCGCGTCGGGGCAAAGGCTCTATTCAGAAGCGGATGTCGCCCAGCTTCAGCGCATCGCATATCTGCGCCGGGCGGCGGGGCTCAATCCGGCGGCAATCCGCGCCACGCTTGAGGCCGAGAGCACCGCCCCCGCCCCGGCCGAAATCATCAATGAACCGCTTGGCCATGCGCTGCGCCAATTGCGCCAAAGCCGCAGCGAAACGCTTGAAGCGGTGGCGCAAAACCTTGGTGTCTCCGCCTCTGCCCTCTCCACGCTTGAGCGCACCGGCGCGGGGGTGAGCTTCAAGACGCTTGCCGATCTCGCGCAATATTACGGCACCACCGTATCGCGCCTTTCCGGGCAGGACGAAATCGGCCAACCCGTCGTGCGGGCGGGCCAGGCCCGCACCTGGCCGATGCCGGTGGCGGGGGTGCGCATCGAAGTGCTTGCCGAAGGGCGACGGCAGATGGATTGCCACCGCTTCATCCTCGCCCCCGGCGCGGCCTCCGAAGGCGGTTACGGCCATGACGGCGAGGAATTCATCACCGTGCTGGAGGGGCGCTTCCGGCTCACCCTCGACGGGGTCGAAGTGCATGAGCTTGGCCCCGGCGACAGCATCTATTTTGAAAGCCGTCGGCCCCATGCCTGGGCCAATGCCGCCGACGGGCGCACCGTGGTGATCTGGGTCAACACGCCCCCCACCTTCTGAGCCACACCTTTGCGTGAGGCCCTTGCGATACGCCCCTGCCCCCGCCACTCTGCCCGAAAAGGAGTGCCCATGCGCCCGATCCTGATGACCTTTTGTGCCGCACTTGCCCTTGCCGGATGCAAGGAGGAGGGCGCAAAGCCCACCACTGACCCGCTCAACCTGCTCGATCATGCGGTGGAGTGGCATGTGACCGAGATCGACGGCACCGCGGTGCCCGCGGGGGTTGAGGTGACGATCGAAGCCCCCGAGCCGGGCCGGATCGCGGGCCGCTCGGGCTGCAACCGCTTCTCGGCTCCGGTCGAGATGCGCGAGAACCTGCTCCATGTCGGCGGGCTCGCGGGCACGCGAATGATGTGCGACCCCGCCACGATGGTGGTGGAACGCGCCTTTCACTCCACCATCGGCCGCGCCAAGGGGCTGCGGCTTTCGGGGGAAGTGCTCGAGTTCACCGACATGGAGAACCAGCCGCTGCTCCGGGCGCATAAATAGGCCCGGCTTGACGGCCTCGCCGGTTTCGGAAAGGCTCGCCCCATGTTCCCGATCCGCGACCACAACCCCTCAAACCGCACGCCCTGGGTCACCTGGACGCTGATTGCCCTCAATTGCCTCGTCTATCTGTTGACCGCGGACTGGGGCGGGCAGATGCGCGGCCTCTGGGCCTGGGGGGCACTTTACCCCGATGCGGTAACGCATGGCTTTTACCTGCATGGGCTCTTTACCTATATGTTCCTGCATGCAGGGCTCATGCATATCGGCGGCAACATGCTGTTTTTATGGGTGTTTGGCGACAACCTCGAAGATCAGCTCGGCCCGCTCGGGTTTTTGCTCTTTTACCTCGCGGGCGGTCTCGCCGCGGCGGGGGCACAGATCGCGCTTGATCCGTGGAGCCCGGTGCCGATGGTCGGCGCCTCGGGGGCGATTGCCGCGGTGATGGGCGGGTATCTGCTGATGTTTCCGCGCGCGCGCGTCGACATTCTGGTGATCCTGATCATCGTCTACAAGATCTTCACGATCCGCGCCTGGATCGTGCTTGGCTTCTGGTTCGGGCTGCAGCTTCTCAACAGCCTCGGCGCGTCAAGCGATGGCGTGGCCTATATCGCCCATATCGGCGGCTTTCTGGCGGGGCTCGCGATGGTGCTGCCGCTGTTCCTTGCGCGCGGCGGCCCGGCGTTCTGGCGCGACACGCAAGGCCAGCCGCCGCACCCCTCGATTGATTATGTCGCCACCACGGTGCCGGTGGTACGGCGCCGGAAGCGCTGAGGGCTCACGCCCCCTTGCGCGCCCGGCGGATGAAATCGGCGGCGCGCTCGGCAATCATGATCGTCGGCGCATTGGTGTTGCCGCCCACCACCTGCGGCATCACCGAGGCATCGACCACGCGCAGCCCCGCCACCCCATGCACTTTCAGAGACGGATCGACGACCGCCCCCGCATCCGTCCCCATCCGGCAGGTGCCCACGGGGTGATAAACCGTATCGGCGCGGGCGCGAATATCGGCCATGATCGCACGCTCCGAGCCATCATGCGGGTAGAGCCGCCTGCCCCGCCACGGCGCCAGCGGGGCCGCGGTCACGATCTGTTCCAAAAGCCGCGCAGCGCGCAGCATCACCTCTTCGTCGCGCGGATCGGCCAGAAAGGCCGGGTCGATCAACGGGGCGCGGCGCGGGTTTTGGGAGGCGAGGCGCAGGCTGCCGCGCGACCGGGGGCGCAGCGCGCAGATATGCGCCGACCAGCCATCGGAAATATGCAGCTTGCGCATGTGCTGATCGACGATCCCGGTGACAAAATGGATCTGCAAATCCGGGATCTCGATCTCGGGGGAAGAGCGCAGGAAGGCCCCGCCCTCCGCCATCGGCGAGGCAAAAAGCCCTTCGCCATGCCTGCGCCAGCCGCCCGCCGCGCGCGCCAGCCGCATCAGCCCGCGCGGATTGAGCCCCACAACATCGCGCCGCGGCGAGGTGTAGGAGAGGATGTAATCGAGATGGTCGTGCAGGTTCCGCCCCACGCCGGGCAGATCATGCACCACCGCAATACCGCGCTCGCGCAGATGCGCGCCGGGGCCGATGCCCGACAGCATCAGCAGCTGCGGCGAGCCAAAGGCGCCTGCCGACAGGATCACCTCGGCCCGCGCCTCAAGGCGCAGTTTCTCGCCGCCCCGCCGCACCTCGGCCCCGATCGCGCGACCGCCCGCGATCAGCACCTTCTCGGCGCGGCAACCGGTCAGCACGGTGAGGTTCGGCCGCCCCGTCACCGGATGCAGATAGGCGGCCGCAGCCGAGCAGCGCTCGCCCTTTTTCGGCCCGTCCCAGAATTGCGTGACCTGATAGAGCCCCGCCCCCTCCTGCACCGGCCCGTTGAAATCATCGTTCTCGGGGCAGTGCACCGCGGCGCAGGCCTCGATGAAGGCGCGGGAGATCTTGCGGGGGCGCCGTTGGTCGCCCACCTGCAGGGGCCCTGTCGCCCCATGCAGGTCCGAGGCGCCGCGCATGTTGCGCTCGGCGCGCAAAAACCACGGCAGGCAAGAGGCCCAGTCCCAGCCCACAGCCCCCATCGCGGCCCAATGGTCATAATCGGAGGGGTGGCCGCGCACATAGAGCATCGCATTGATGGCGGAAGAGCCGCCCAGCCCCCTGCCCCGCGGCTGAAAGCCCCGCCGCCCGTTCAGCCCCGGCTGCGGCACGGTCTGCAGCGCCCAGTTATGCGCGCGCAAATACCCCGGCACCAGCGCCGCCACGAGCGCGGGCGCGCGCACGAGAATATCTGTTGCCGCGTTCCCCGCCTCGACAAGGCACACGCGCACCTCGGCCTCCTCGCTCAGCCGTGCGGCCAAAACCGCGCCCGCCGAACCTCCGCCCAAAATCACATAGTCAAAAATCATCAGGCTCCCCCCCGGATGGGAGAGAGCCTACCCTGTTTTTGCCCGTTGCGAAGCGTGACCTGCGTCACCTGCCGCAAGGTTTTTTGCTCACTTGCGCTGCGCGCCGCCGGTCGCCTTGGTGACCTTGTCGACCACCTTTTGCGCCACCGCCTCGATCTCGGCATCGGTCAGCGTCTTGTCGCGCGGCTGCAGCCGGATCGACAGCGCGATCGACTTTTTGCCCGCGCCCATCTGCTCTTCCGCCTTGGCGCCGGTGAACTGGTCAAAGACCGAGACGTGATCGATCAGCGCCTTGTCGGCGCCATAGGCGGCATTGACCGCGGTGATCGCCTCGACATGGCTGTCGACGACAAAGGCGAAATCGCGCTCAACCGCATGCAGGCCAGAAAGCGCAAGCGCCGGACGGGTCGGCGTTTTCACCTTCGGGAAGGGCACGGCGGCGATCTGGATCGTGAAGGCGACCGCAGGCCCCTTCACCCCCATCTCGCGCAGCACTTTCGGGTGCAGCTCGCCAAAGCTTGCCAGCACATTCGGCCCAAGCGCAATGGTGCCCGACCGGCCCGGATGGAACCACGCCGCCACCTTGCGGGTGATCTGCGCACGCGCGGGCGCGCCGATGGCCGACAACACCGCCTCGGCATCGGCCTTGGCGTCATACAGATCGACCGGGCGGCGCGAGCCCCAGGGGTCGCGCGGGGCGGCAGCCCCCACAAGCAGGCCCGCCGCCTGAAGGAGTTGATCGCCCGGCTCGCCGCCGCTGAAGGCGGGGCCCACCTCGAAGAGCGCGAGATCGGCAAAGCCGCGCGCCTGATTGCGCGCCGCGGCCTGCAAAAGCCCCGGCAGCAGGTCGGGGCGCAGATGCGTCATTTCCGAGGAAATCGGGTTTTCGAGCCGCGTCGCCTCCTGCCCGCCGCCAAAGATCGTGGCCGAGGCCGCGTCGATGAAGCTGTAGGTCACGCATTCGTTGTAGCCGAGCGCGGCAATCGTGCGCCGCACGGTCTTTTCGCGCACCTGCAACGGCGTCAGGATCGGGCCGGGCACGCCGGTCGTCTCCCGCGCCATGGGCTTGCCCTCAAGCTTGGTGAGCGAGGCGATGCGCGCCACCTCTTCCACCAGATCGGCCTCGCCCAGCACATCGGGGCGCCAGCTTGGCGGGCTGACCATGTTCCCCTCGAACGTGAAGCCAAGCGCCTCCAGCGTGGCGCGTTGCGTGGCCTCGGGGATCTCCATGCCGACGAGCGAGATCACCCGCGCCGGGTCAAGCTTGTAGGCGCGGCGCGTCTCAAGCGCGGCGCCATCGCTCACCACCTCCGAGGCCTCGCCGCCGCACAGGTCAAGCACCATCTGCGTGGCCAGCTCCAGCCCGGGCAGGGTGAACTCCGGGTCCACGCCGCGCTCGAAGCGGTAGCGCGCATCCGAGGTGATTTTGAGCGCGCGGCCCGTGGCGGCGATGGTGATCGGGTCCCAATAGGCGCTTTCAAGGAAGACATCGGTGGTCGCCTCGGTGCAGCCCGAAAGCTCGCCCCCCATCACGCCCGCAAGGCTCTCGGGGCCCGCGTCGTCGCAAATCACCATCTGGCCGGGGCGGAGCGTATAGGTCTTGCCGTCCAGCGCCAAAAGCTCCTCGCCCCCCGCCGCCGGGACGATGCGCAGATCGCCTGTCACCTTCGCCGCGTCAAACACATGGAGCGGGCGGTTCAGGTCATAGGTGAAATAGTTGGTGATGTCGACGAGCGTCGAGATCGGGCGCAGGCCGATGGCGATGAGCCGGGCTTGCAGCCAGGCCGGGCTCGGCCCGTTCTTCACGCCGCGGATCAGCCGGCCGGTGAAATGCGGGCAGCCCTTGTCCTTGAGCCCCGCGTCAATCGCCACCTTGATCGGGCTGGCAAAGCCACCCGGCACCGGCTCGATGGCGAGCGGCTTCAGCGTGCCAAGGCCGCGCGCGGCAAGGTCGCGCGCCACGCCGCGCACGCCCAGAGCATCGGGGCGGTTCGGTGTGATCTTGATATGGATCATCGGGTCCACCGCCTCGGGGCGGTTTTCCGCCAGCCAGTCGATGAATTTGCAGCCCACTTCCGAATTCAGGCTGTCTTCGGGCAGCTCGATGATGCCGTTATGCTCGTCAGAAAGCTCCAGCTCGCGCTCGGAGCACATCATGCCATGGCTCTCGACGCCGCGGATCTTGCCCACGCCCAGGGTGGTGTCGATGCCGGGCACATAATCGCCGGGTTTGGCGAGCACAACGGTGATGCCCGCCCGCGCATTCGGCGCGCCGCAAACGATGACCTTCTCGCCCTCGTCGGTGAGCACCTTGCACACCCGGAGCTTGTCGGCATCGGGGTGTTTTTCGGCATGCAGCACCTTGGCGATGGTGAAGGGGGCAAGCTTGGCGCCCGGGTTCACCACCTCTTCAACCTCAAGGCCAAGGTCGGTCAGCGCATCGGCGATCTCTTCGACCGAGGCCTCGGTTGCGAGATGGTCTTTCAGCCAGGAGAGGGTGAATTTCATTTTTTCCCTTTCGTGCGAGCAGGCAACTTGTAAAGCAAGGCCAAGGCCTCTTGCTCTTTGCCAATTGGCTCTTCATGAAGAAGACTTTTTCTGGAGACTAAGAGCGCTTCTAGCAGTGCTTCTTTTGCGACTTCGTAAGTATGGTCTCTGGTTGCCTTATTGGCAGCCTTGACAGTTTCCGAAGAATTTAGCGTCTCCAGATAGGATTTAACTGCACTGTGATAGGCGATCAGGGCCTGCTGCAACCTCATGCATGCGTGAAGGCTATCTCCGGCAACGAATAGACTTAACTCTGCCTTCGCTGCGTTCAGAGCATCAAATGTATCCTTTGGCTGCTTATATTCTACAGCTTTTGCAAGTCGTCCCAAATCAACGAAGTAATTCTCGCTTGCAGTAAGGAAGGAGCGCAAGATAGTCCGTCTTTCCTCGTCGACCTGCACATCTCTATCCTTCTGCTTTTGCCACGGATAGGCAACAATTGCTCCAAGTGCAGCAACACCGACAAGGAAGTCCCCTATATTCGAGAGGGAATCCAGCAATTTCTCCCAATTCACGAGCTGGTTTGCTCCGCTGACGATCACAAGTGTTACCAGCAATAGTGAATACAATTGCCCCCAGACCAGCCCTTTCACTTACTCAACCCCCCGAACACCGTCGGCAGATCGAGCGGCGCAAACCCGTAGTGTTTCAACCACCGCAAATCGCTCTCGAAGAACGCGCGCAGGTCGGGGATGCCGTATTTCAGCATCGCGATCCGGTCGATGCCCATGCCAAAGGCAAAGCCTTGCCATTCGTTCGGGTCGATCCCGCCTGCGGCGAGCACCTTGGGTTGCATCATGCCCGAGCCGAGAATTTCGAGCCACGAATTGCCCTCGCCGATCTTCAACTGCCCGCCTTCCCACGAGCAGCGGATATCCACCTCGGCGGAGGGTTCGGTGAAGGGGAAGTGGCTGGCGCGGAAGCGCAGCTCGACCGAGGGCACCTCAAAGAAGGTCTTGCAGAATTCCTCGAGCACCCATTTCAGGTTCGCCATCGAGATATCCTTGCCAATCGCCATGCCCTCGACCTGGTGGAACATCGGCGCATGGGTCTGGTCCATGTCCATCCGGTAGACCCGGCCCGGCGCGATCACGCGAATGGGCGCGCCGCGCTCCTGCATCGCGCGGATTTGCACCGGCGAGGTGTGGGTGCGCAGCACATGGGGCGGGCGCGGGTCGGCGGGGTCGCGCGCCATGAAGAATGTGTCATGCTCTTGCCGGGCGGGGTGCTCGGGGGCGATGTTGAGCGCGTCGAAGTTATACCAGTCGCTCTCCACCTGCGGGCCTTCAGCCACGGCAAAGCCCATATCGGCAAAGATCGCCGTCACCTCGTCCATCACCTGAGACACGGGGTGGATCGTGCCCTGACGGCGCGGGCGGCCCGGCAGCGTGACATCGAGCCATTCCGATTTCAGCCGCGCATCGAGCGCGGCATCGGCCAGCGCCTCTTTTTTGGCGCGCAGCGCCGCGTCGATCTCGTCTTTCAGGCGGTTCAATGCAGCGCCGGTGGTGGTGCGCTCTTCCGGGCTCATCTTGCCGAGCTCGCGCATTTTCAGGCTGATCTCGCCCTTCTTGCCCAGCGCGGCAAGGCGCAGCTCTTCCAGCCCCGCCTCGTCGGAAGCGGCACCGATGCCTTCGAGATATTTCGCCTTGAGCACATCGAGCGCGGTCATGAAGTCTCTCCTTGGTGGGCTGGGCTGTTCATACCGCGCCCGGCCCCGAATTCAAGCGGATGAAAGCAAAACCCCCGCGACGGCGGGTGCCGCGCGGGGGTTCGAGTTCCCGAAAGCGGGAAATTACGCAGCCGCGGCAGCCTTCGCCTTTTCGACGATGGCCGCAAAAGCTTCGGGCTCGGCGATCGCGAGATCGGCCAGAACCTTGCGGTCCACCTCGATCCCGGCGAGCGCCAGACCGTTGATGAAGCGCGAATAGGTCATTTCCAGATCGCAGGCGCGGACAGCCGCGTTGATGCGCTGGATCCACAGCGCGCGGAAGTTGCGTTTGCGCTGTTTACGGTCGCGGGTGGCGTATTGGTTCGCCTTGTCGACAGCCTGAGTGGCGGTGCGGAAGTTGCGCGAGCGGGCCGAGTAGTAGCCTTTCGCCTTCTTCAGGACTTTCTTGTGCGAGGCGTGAGTAACCTTGCCGGATTTGACGCGGGACATGTTTCAGGCCTCCAGATCAGCGGTTGTAGGGCATGTATTTTTTGACGATCTTCGCGTCCGCATCGGACAGGATCATCGTGCCCGCGCTGTCGCGGATGAACTTGGTCGTGCGCTTGATCATGCCGTGGCGTTTGCCCGCCGGGCCGGCGATGACCTTGCCGGTCGCCGTGAATTTGAACCGCTTTTTGGCGGCCGATTTGGTCTTCATCTTGGGCATTTTCATCTCCTTTTCGAGAGTGAACGCACGACTCGGCATGCCACTCGTGGCCGGCCGTGCGGGGTAGGTGGGCGCGTTTAGACCGGGCGCGGCGGTTTGGCAAGGGAAAATGGATCTCCGGCCTTAATCCGGGGCCCGATCCGGGCGCCGCTCTCAGCGGCCGAGAATCTCGGCCAGAACCCGGGTGAAGGCTTCGGGGATCTGCGCGGGCGTGTAGCCGCCCGGGCGCGTTGCAAAGGCGTAGAGAATCAACCCGCCGCCCACGAGAACCGCAACAGCGGCAGAGCGCGGCGGGCGGCTCTCGGCAAAAGCAGAGAGCACGCCGGGGATCGCGAAGGCCGACACGATAATGCCGAGAACAAGGTAGATATCGGCATCCAGCATGGCGCCCCCCCCCCCAAGATCCTTATCGGGCCTTATCGGGCCTTATCGGGGCAGGTTACTCCGGGTCCGTGCGGTAGATCAACCGCTCGTCGCAGGGCGCCACGCGCAGAATGTTCGTGGTGCCCTGCACGTTGAAGGGCACGCCTGCGATGACGATGATCTGATGGCTCTCATCGGCAAAACCATAGTCGCGCGCGGCGCGGGCGGCATTGACCACCGCTTCCTTGAACCGGCTCACCTCGTCGCAGCGCACCGCATGCACGCCCCAGTTGAGGCAAAGCTTGCGCAGCGTCTGGGTGATCGGCGACAGCGCGATGATCGGCACCCGCGGGCGCTCGCGGCACACGAGCCCGACGGTCTTGCCCGATTGCGTGTAGCAGCAGATCGCCGAAACATCGGTGGTTTCGGCGATTTCACGCGCTGCCGCCACGATCCCGTCCGTCACGGTCTGGCGCACTGCGGAGCGGCTCGCCTCGATGATGTCGCGGAAGGTCAGATCGCTCTCGACCGATTTCGCCACGGCGTTCATCGTCTGCACCGCCTCGACCGGGTAGCGCCCCGCGGCGGATTCCGCCGAGAGCATGATCGCATCGGTGCCCTCGTAGATTGCGGTCGCCACGTCAGAGACTTCGGCGCGGGTGGGCATCGGGCTCTCGATCATGCTTTCGAGCATCTGCGTTGCCACGATCACCGGCTTGGCCGCCGCGCGGCATTTGCGGATGAGCCGCTTCTGGATCGGCGGCACCGCCTCGACCGGGAGTTCGACGCCAAGATCGCCGCGCGCAACCATGATGCCATCGGAGACCTTGAGGATCTCGTCAAAGGCGCGTTCGGCGGCGGGTTTCTCGATTTTCGAAAGCACCTGAGCGCGGCCCTTGGCCAATGTCTTCGCCTCGATCACGTCTTCGGCGCGCTGCACGAAGCTCAGCGCCAGCCAGTCGGCCCCGAGCTCGCAGGCGAATTCCAGATCGACCCGGTCCTTTTCCGAAAGCGCGGCGAGCGGCAGCACCACGTCGGGCACGTTCACGCCCTTGCGGTTGGAGATCGTGCCGCCCACCATCACCTCGCAATTGGCGAAATCGGGGCCGCAGTCGATCACCTTGAGGCGGATCTTGCCGTCATTGACCAAAAGCCGGGCGCCCTCTTCGAGCGCGGCGAAGATCTCGGGATGCGGCAGGCAAACGCGGTGGCTGTCGCCCTCGGTCGGGTCGAGATCGAGGCGGAACATCTGCCCCTCTTCAAGCTCGGCAGCGACGGCGGCAAAGGTGCCCACGCGCAGCTTCGGCCCCTGAAGGTCGGCAAGCACCGCCACCGGGCGGCCGGTATCGGCCTCGATCTGGCGGATGATGTCGTAGCGCGCCCGATGCTCATCGTGGCTGCCATGGCTCATGTTGAGGCGGAAAACGTCCGCGCCTGCCTCGAACAATGCGCGGATGGTCTTGTAGTCAGCGGATGCGGGGCCGAGCGTGGCCACGATCTTGACGTTGCGAAGGCGTCTCATGCGTCCTCGATTGTTCAGGGTTAAATCATTTCGCGGGCCGGGGCTATCTATGGCGCAAAAAGTCGCACAGGGCAACTGGCACTCAGGCACCGGCGGGCGTAAATCTGTTGTGAAACACAATGACGAAGAAACCATGACCGCGCCTGCTCCCTTTCATCAAATCACCGA
Source organism: Rhodobacter lacus (assembly GCF_042683065.1). NCBI lineage: Bacteria > Pseudomonadati > Pseudomonadota > Alphaproteobacteria > Rhodobacterales > Rhodobacter > Rhodobacter lacus. Next base: position 245,064 of record NZ_JBHUIX010000011.1, read on the forward strand.
AAATCGTCCCTCGCGCTGGCTTGTCACCGTGGATCACGCGACCAACCGGGTGCCCGACTGGGTGGCGGGAGGAGATCTGGGGCTGCCTGCGGCAGAGATGGGGCGCCACATCGCCTATGACATCGGCGCGCTGGGGCTCGGGCGCTGCCTGGCCGAACATCTCGCGGCGCCGGTGATCTGGTCGAATTTCTCCCGCCTCGTGATCGACCCGAACCGCGGCGAGGATGACCCGACTCTCGTGATGCAGCTCTACGACGGGACGGTGATCCCGGCAAACCGGGGCATTTCGGATGCCGGGGTGGAGGAGCGGCTCGCCCGCCTGCACCGCCCCTATCATGAGGCGCTGGAAGCGCTTGCGGCAGCGCGCGCCGACCGGGTGCTTTGCGCGATCCATTCCTTCACGCCGCAGTTGCGCGGCCGTGCCCCGCGGCCTTGGGAAGTGGGCGTGCTGCATTCCCATCTCGACAGCCGCCTTGCGCTGCCGTTGATTGCCGCGCTCGCGGAGGCGGGCATCTGCGTGGGTGACAACGAGCCTTACTCGGGGCATCTTGCGGGGGATAGTGTCGATCGTCACGCCTTGCGCCCCGGTCGGCGCCCCGGTCGGCCCAATGTGCTGATCGAACTGCGGCAAGATCTGATCGCGGACGAATCGGGACAGCGCATCTGGGCCGCGCGCCTCGCCCCGATCCTCACCGCCGTTCTGGCACGCTGCCCGCTCTGAGCCCCCGCCAAAGGCAAAACAATCGTGTCGCTTTTGACCTATTGTTTCCGCATTTTTTCATTTTAGCCAAGTAGTTTACCCGGCCCTTGCCACATTTGCGCCCAAAGGCGTAACGTGCCGTTAAACTTTTATTAACGGAGTCCGATATGGGCAGTGTCATTCTGATGTCTCTGTTTCCGATCCTTCTGGCCGGTATCGTTATGGTCAGTGACGACGATGATCACGACGACAATGACACGGGCGGCGGCGGCGGCCAGACCCCCGAAGTGCCGAGCGATGCAATCTGGGGCACTGACGCGGACGAGAGCATCGCGGGCACCGACGACGATGATTACATCGACGCCGGTCATGGCAACGACACTGTGGTTGGCGGCGCGGGCAATGACGTGCTGCGCGGCAACCTCGGCGCGGATACACTTTTTGACGATACCGGCGCCGATACGCTCAATGGCGGTTACGGCGGCGACACGCTTTATGCCGTCGATGCCGATGGCGAGGGTGCGGCCCCCGACCTGCTTGAAGGCGGCGGCAATGATGACGTGCTGATGGGCGACAACGGCGACACGATGACCGGTGGCGATGGTGACGATGCCTATTCGCTGCGCTGGAGCACGGGCGATGACCCGGTGACGGTGACCGATTACAACGCCGGTGCCGACACGACCGAGGGTGGAGAGGCGGTTCTGGTCTCTGTGGAAAGTTACACCGAGGGCACCGAATTCTCGCTCGTCGAGGATGACAATGGCGTTGCGCTCTCGCTCGGTGGTGAACAGGTGGCCTATTTCGAAGGGGCAACGGCGGCGGAGCTTGACGGCAATGTCGCCCTCACCGCCGATGATTTCGACGAGGGGGTTTATGTTTATGCCCGCGTTCCGGGCGAGACCGAGGATGGCACCGACGCTGCGGATAACATGAGTGGCACCGATCTTGACGATACCTTCGACGGGCTGGGGGGCGATGACACGATCACCGGGCTTGCGGGGCAGGATCTGCTCTCTGGCGGCACCGGAGCGGATGAGATCTCCGGCGGCGACGGCCTCGACACGCTTTATGGCGGCGACGGGGACGACACCCTCTCGGGCGATGCGGGCATTGACAGCATCGACGGCGGCGCGGGCGATGACAGCCTCCTTGGCGGCACGGAGAACGACTACCTCTCGGGGGGCGACGGGGCCGATACGCTCTCGGGCGATGCGGGCGATGATGCGCTCCTGGGCGGTGCCGGCACAGACCAGCTCTCGGGCGGCGACGGCGATGACAGCCTTGCGGGCGGCACCGAGGCGGACGCGCTTGCGGGCGATGCCGGCAATGACCTGCTTCTGGGCGGGGCGGGCAATGACGTGCTCGACGGCGGCTCGGGCGACGACAGCCTCTCGGGCGAAGACGGCGATGACACGCTCACCGGCGCGGCCGGGTTCGACATGCTCGTGGGCGGCGCGGGCAATGACCGTCTCGACGGTGGCACCGAGGGTGATTCGCTTGATGGTGGCGCGGGCGACGACACGCTGATCGGTGGCGATGGCTGGGATACGCTGATCGACACCGAGGGCACCAACCTGCTCGATGGTGGCTATGGCGCCGACGTGATCCTCTCGGGCGGCTTGGCCGACACGCTTTTGGGCGGGGGCGGTGACGACCTTCTGGTGGCGGTCGAGACCGGCACCACGGGGTCGGTCTCGGTGCTGGATGGCGGCTACGGCGCCGATACGCTCTCGGGGATGGATGGCGACATCCTCACCGGCGGGCTCGGTGAAGACAGCTTTGTTGTTTCCACCGACAATACCGGCCTCGATCCGGTCCATGTGACCGATTTCAACGCCAAGCAAGACGGGATCGAGGTGGTGACCACCGCCGCCACCGGAACCATCACCACCGCGCTCTATGGCACCGACAGCACCCTGATCAGCCTCGATGGCGCGGGGCTGATGGTGATCGACGGCGTGCTGCCGGCAGACCTGCCGCTCACCTCGATCACGCTGCGCACCACCGCCGCGGCCTGATCTGGCCCCAACGCATTGCCCCCGGGCATGAGCCCGGGGGTTTTCCTTTGCCCGCGCCGCATGCCAATCTTGCGCCAGGGCAAGGGTTGACGCCCCTCCGGCGACAATGCCCGGACGGGACACCCGGAACCAGCTTGTGTCTTGGCGCGCGGCCCGGCACCGTGCGCAAAAAGGGATCAGCGGATGCTTGCGCTTTTCATTGCTTTGAGTTTTGCGGTCGGGCTGGTGCTTTGGGCCGAGGTGCGGGCCGAACCCAAAACGGAGCGGAAACGGGAGAAAACGGCTGAACCGGCGCCGCAAACGGCCCCCGGTTCCGGCGCGCCGGTGGCATCTCTTGAGAGGCCCGAACCGGATGCCGATGCCGCCGTAATGGCGCAGCTTGCGCGCCTGCTTGCCGAACCGGCGCCGCCGCACCTTGGCGCGACGCTGCCGCGGATCACCGGTTTTTGCGCGGGCGATGTGATCGAGCTGGCGATTGAGGGCCCGCTGCCGCGCCCCGAAGACCTGCATATCGAACAGATCGGCCCGGATGCGCAGGTCTCGCTTGATGGCACGCCCGCGCTGATCATCGAGGCCACGCGCGCGCAAAGCCTTGCCCCGGGCGCGATCCGCTTTCGCCCGGCCAAGGCGGCCTGACCTCAAAAGCAAAAGCCCCGGCACATGACCGGGGCTTTGAAGATCAGGTTGCGACGGCTCAGACCGTGCGCTTGAGGCTCTCTTCGAGATAGATCTCGCGCAGCCGGGTCGCCACGGGGCCGGGTTTGCCGGTGCCCACCGCGGCGCCATCCACTTCCACCACCGGCATCACGAAGGCCGAGGCCGAGGTGAAAAAGGCCTCATCCGCCGCTTGCGCCTCGGCAATGGTGAAGGGGCGTTCCTCGATCTCCATCTGCGCCTCGGCGGCGTATTTCAGCAGCGAGGCGCGGGTGATGCCGTGCAAGATGTCATGCGAAAGCTGACGGGTGATGATCTTGCTACCCTTGACGATATAGACGTTGTTGGACGAGCCCTCGGTCACGAAGCCATCTTCCACAAACCACGCATCGTGCTTGCCCGCGGCCTCTGCGGCCATCTTCGCCATCGACGGGTAGAGCAGTTGCACGGTCTTGATGTCGCGGCGGTGCCAGCGCAGATCCGGGATCGAGATCACCTTGATCCCCACTTTCGCCTTCGGATCGTCGGCAAGGCCCGGTTTCGACTGCGTGTAAAGCACCACCGTGGGCGGCGTGCCCGCCGGCGGGAAGTGGAAGTCACGGTCGCCCGCATTGCCGCGGCTCACCTGCAGATAGATCATCCCGTCAACGAGCTCGTTGCGCGTCACCAACTCGTGGTGGATCGCCAGCCAGTCCTCACGGGTGAGGGGGCAAACCATCTGCAATTCGCTCAGCGAGCGCTCAAGCCGGGCCATGTGGCCTTCAAATTCAAGGATCTTGCCGTCAAGGACCGAGGTCACTTCATAGACTGCATCACCCATCACGAAGCCGCGGTCGAAGATCGAAACCTTCGCCTCTTCCTCGGGCATGTAGTCGCCATTCAGGTAAACGATCCGGCTCATCTCGATCTCCTCATCAGCCCCAGAGCGCCGGCTCGGGGGGATAAACCATGCCATCGGCATATTGCAGCGGGTTCTCGCGGTCTTGCGCCAGCAGGAGCGGCCCGTCAAGATCGACATAGGCCGCACCCTGCGCCACCAACGTGGCGGGCGCCATCGCGAGGCTTGAGCCGACCATGCAGCCCACCATCACGCCATAGCCCTCGGCCAGCGCCTGCGCGCGCAGCGCAAGCGCCTCGGTCAGCCCGCCGGTCTTGTCGAGCTTGATGTTCACGATGTCGTATTTGCCGCGCAGATGCGCGAGGCTCGCGCGGTCATGGCAGCTTTCATCCGCGCAAACCGGCACCGGGCGCACGAGACCGATCAGCGCCTCGTCGTCAATCGCGGGCAGCGGCTGCTCGACCATCGCCACGCCAAGCCGCTTCAGATGCGGCGCAAGCTCGGTGTAAATCTCCGCCGTCCAGCCCTCATTCGCATCGACCACGATCTTGGCCTTCGGCGCGCCTGCGCGCACCGCCTCCAGCCGGGCCATGTCATCGGGGGTGCCCAGCTTGATCTTCAAGATCGGGCGATGCGCATTGCGCGCCGCCGAGGCTTTCATCGCCTCCGGTTCGGCCAGCGAAAGCGTGTAGCAGGTGGTTTCGGGCCGGGGCGCGGGCAGGCCCGCAATTTGCCAGGCCCGCTTGCCCGCGGTCTTCGCCTCCAGATCCCAGAGCGCGCAATCAACCGCATTGCGGGCGGCCCCCGGCGGCAGCGCCGCATAAAGCCCGGCGCGGGTGATGCCCGCTGGCACCGACTCGATCTGAGCGGTGACACTCTCCAGGCTCTCGCCGTAGCGCGCATAGGGGACGCATTCGCCCCAGCCGGTGACACCGCCGCGGGTGATCCGCACCGTGAGCACCTTGGCCTCGGTGCGCGAGCCGCGCGATATGGTGAAAACTTCGGCCAGTTTGAACGTGTCAGCCGTGACGGAAATCATGCTCTGCCCTTTCTTGCGGGCGGCCCCGCCCATGGGGGGCCGCGCCAGATCTGCCTGAAGCTCTCAGATCGCGGCGAGCGCGTCCACCAGCTTCTCCGCCCCGAACCGGAACGGGTCGGTGGTGGGCAGGCCCATCTCCGCCTCGACCTTGGCGATATAGGCTTTCGCCTCGGCTTCGGGCATGTTTTGCGTGTTGATCGAGATGCCGACAACCTTGCATTCGGGGTTGGCGACCTTGGCGATCTGCAGCGCCAGATCGCGCAGCGCATCAAGCGCGGGCAGGCTGTAGCCCGGCAGGCCGCGCATATGCGCCCGCGTCGGCTCATGGCAGAGCACCAGCGCATCGGGTTGGCCACCATGGACAAGCGCCATCGTCACGCCGGAATAGCTGACATGGAACAGGCTCCCCTGCCCTTCGATCAGATCCCAGTGATCGGCGTCATTGTCGGGCGTGAGCCATTCGACCGCGCCCGCCATGAAATCGGCGATCACCGCATCCAGCGGCACGCCATTGCCGGTGATCAGGATGCCGGTTTGCCCGGTGGCGCGGAAATCGGCCGCCATGCCGCGCGCGCGCATCTCTTTTTCGACGCAGAGCGCAGTATACATCTTGCCGACCGAACAATCGGTGCCAACGGCGAGCATCCGCTTGCCCTTGCGCTTCACGCCATTGGCGATCGGGTAATCGACCGTGGGCACGCGCACGTCATGCAGCTTGCGCCCGCAGGCTTCGGCCACGGCGACAAGATCAGCCTCCTCGCGCAGCAGGTTGTGCAGGCCCGAGGCGAGGTCGAACCCTTCTTCGAGTGCGGCCACCAGAACTTTTTTCCACGCGGGCGAGATGATGCCGCCGCGGTTCGCCACGCCGATCACCAGCGTCTTGCAGCCCGCGGCCTTCGCCTCGGCAAGGCTCATGTCGGCGAGGCCGAGATCGGCCTTGCAGCCCTCCATGCGGAACTGGCCAAGCGCGAATTCGGGGCGCCAGTCCTTGATGCCTTGCGCAACTTTCGCGGCGAGCTGGTCGGGCGCGTCGCCCAGAAAGAGCAGATAGGGAGTTTCGATCAGCGACATGGGAGCCTCGCGCACCAGAGAGAAGTTTCGCCAAGAAATGCCCCGGCTTGCATCAAATTTCCTTGGAATGATACGCGCATCACCGGCGAAATGGAGTGCTTTCTTGCGCAATTGACCGATTTTGCCGCAGGATCGTGCGAGTTTTCACGCCGCCGCAAAATTCATCGCCACACCAGGCGCACGATTCTGCACCTGCAAAATAGCCTTGAAATCCTTCGCGCAACATTATATCGGAAACGCAATCTGCGATGAAACATACTTGCCGAGGGAATATATGAGCTTCCGCGTCCAGCCCGCCGCCCCCGCCCGTCCGAACCGCTGCCAGCTCTTTGGCCCCGGCTCGCGCCCGGCGATCTTCGAGAAGATGGCGGCCTCGGCGGCGGATGTGATCAACCTCGATCTTGAGGACTCGGTCGCCCCCGACGACAAGCCCGCGGCGCGGCGCAATATCATTGAAGCGTCGCATAATATCGACTGGGGCAGCAAATATCTCTCGGTGCGGATCAACGGGCTCGATACGCCCTATTGGTATCGTGATGTGGTCGAGCTGCTCGAAGAGGGCTCGGAGCGGATCGACCAGATCATGATCCCGAAAGTGGGCTGCGCCGCCGATGTTTACGCCGTTGATGCGCTGGTGAGCGCCATTGAGGCGGCAAAGGGGCGCAAGAAGCGGATCTCGCTTGAGGTGATCATCGAATCTGCCGCCGGCATCGCCCATGTCGAAGAGATCGCCGCCGCGTCGCCCCGGCTGCAGGCGATGAGCCTTGGCGCGGCAGACTTTGCCGCCTCGATGGGGATGGCGACCACCGGCATCGGCGGCACGCAGGAAAACTACTACATGCTGCGCGACGGCGCGAAATACTGGTCCGACCCGTGGCATTGGGCGCAAACGGCCATCGTCGCCGCCTGCCGCACCCATGGCATTCTGCCGGTGGACGGGCCCTTTGGCGACTTTTCCGACGATGAGGGCTTCCGCGCGCAAGCGCTGCGCTCCGCCACGCTTGGCATGGTGGGCAAATGGGCGATCCACCCGAAACAGGTGACGCTTGCCAACGAGGTCTTCACACCGTCGGAGGCGGCCGTGGCCGAAGCGCGCGAGATTCTCGCCGCGATGGAGAAGGCCAAGGCCGAAGGGGCCGGCGCCACGGTTTACAAGGGCCGGCTCGTCGATATTGCCTCGATCCGGCAAGCGGAAGTTATTGTCAGACAGTCTGAAATGATTAAAGCTTAGGCGTGTTAAAAACGATTCGTGACACGAATCGTATGGATCCCGGAGCGGCAGGGAGGGGAGGCCCGGCTGCATGAGGGAACAGGAACGCCCCGGTCCGTCGGCCGGGGCGTTTCGGTTGAAGCGGATTGACGCAGGCCTCGGCCCAGCCCCGCCCCTTCCCCCTGCGTCAGTTGCAAATCCCCTTCGCCGCGGTCATATAGACGGCGATCACGTCACGGAGGGGCTGATGACCACCTATCTCGAGTTCGAAAAACCGCTGGCCGAAATCGAGGGCAAGGCGGAGGAATTGCGCGCGATGGCGCGGGCCAACCCCGAGATGGATGTGGAGAAGGAGGCCGCCGCGCTCGACAAGAAGGCGGCGCAGCTTCTCACGGATCTCTACAAGGATCTCACGCCCTGGCGCAAATGCCAGGTCGCGCGCCACCCCGACCGGCCGCATTGCCGCGATTACATCGACGCGCTTTTCACCGAATACACGCCGCTCGCGGGGGACCGCAACTTTGCCGATGACCATGCGGTGATGGGCGGGCTCGCCCGCTTTGACGACCGCCCGGTGATGGTGATCGGCCACGAAAAGGGGCATGACACCGCCTCGCGCATCACCCACAACTTCGGCATGGCCCGGCCCGAGGGCTACCGCAAGGCGATCCGGCTGATGGATATGGCGGACCGGTTCAACCTGCCCGTCATCACCCTTGTCGACACCCCCGGCGCCTATCCCGGCAAGGGCGCGGAAGAGCGTGGCCAGGCGGAAGCCATCGCCCGCTCGACCGAGAAATGCCTCACCCTCGGCGTGCCGCTGATTTCGGTGGTCATCGGCGAGGGCGGCTCGGGCGGCGCGGTCGCCTTTGCCACGGCCAACCGCATCGCCATGCTGGAACACTCGATCTATTCGGTGATCTCGCCGGAGGGCTGCGCCTCGATCCTGTGGAAGGATGCCGAAAAGATGCGCGAGGCCGCAGAAGCCTTGCGCCTCACCGCTCAGGATCTCAAAAAGCTGGGCGTGATCGACCGCATCATCGGCGAGCCGAAAGGCGGGGCGCAGCGCGACCGTGCGGCCACGATTGCTGCGGTGGGCACGGAAATCGGCAAGATGCTCGATGAGCTTTGCGGCAAGAAGCGCGCCGGGCTGATTTCGGACCGCCGCAAGAAATATATCGAAATGGGATCGAAGGGGCTGGCGGCCTGAGCCACCCCGCCCGTTATTTCGACCTGCCCGTCATTTGGGAACGAAGCCCGCCTCGGCCATCAAACGGTCCGAGGCGGTTTCCACATCCACCTCGATCGTTTTCATGAAATCGCCGATCTCGCGACCGGGCGCGATTGCGGGCAGAAACTCCACAACGGCAAGGCCCGGTTTGCGCAAGATGCCATGGCGCGGCCAGAACACGCCCACATTCGTTGCCGCCGGCACACAGGCGAGGCCGAGGTCGGTGTAAAGCGCGCCAGCGCCGATCTTGTAGGGCTTTTTCGCCCCTGCCGCGACGCGCGTGCCCTGCGCAAAAATCACCAGCTGCCCGCCCGCAAAGCGCGAATCCTTTGCCTGCGCCAGCATCCCCTTGATCGCCGCGCCGCGCTTGCCGCGATCCACCGGGATGCAGCCGATCAGCCAGGCATACCAGCCCACGAAGGGGGTCCAGACCAGTTCCTTTTTCATGATGAACTTGCCGCGCGGGATCGCCGAATAGATGATCAGAATGTCAAAAAAGCTCTGGTGCTTGGCGGCAATCAGCACATCGCCATCGGGCACGGCCCCCCGCACCTCGCTTTTCAGCCCCACCAGCCAGCGCGCCGAGACCCGCACCCACAGGCAATAGCCCCGGCACACATGGATCGCGGCCCGGCGCCCGCCGATCAGCGCATAGGGCAGCCCGATCACCGCGAAGACCATCAACATCACATACATCTGCGCGATGAAGACGAGAGAGCGCAGATACTGCCAAACGATCATCATCGAATCCCTCTGAGCATGCGCAGCGCGGCGGCGCGGGTGGCGACAAAGGCCACTACCGCGGCAAGGGGCGGCAGCGCAAGCGGCCAGAGCCAGCCCGCACCGGCAAAGCCGAGCCCGGTCAGAAAGCCGCCCGCCTGATCGGCCGAGGGCAAAAGCGCCACGGCCCCCATCCCGAAGCCGGTGCCGATCATGGCGCCCGCAAAGCCGCGCTGGGTGAAGCGGCGCACAAAGGCCCCGGCGATGAAGCCATCCTTTGCCCCGACAAGGCGGAGCGTGCGGATCACCTGCCCGTTCGCGGCAAGGGCTGCCTGCGCGGCAAGCGTGATCATCCCCGCCATCGCGCCGCCGATCAGCACGAGCGAGAGCCAGCCCAGAAGCCGCAGCTTCTCGGCGGCAGCCACCAGCGGGCGGCGCCAGCGCGTGTGATCGTCAAGCACCGCGCCGGGAGCCTCGGCGGCAAGCCGCAGCCGCAGGCCTTCGGCGTCGATCCCTTGCGCGGTTTCGGTCAGCTCCACCAATTTCGGAAGCGGCAGCGTTTCAACGGGCAGGTCAGGGCCAAACCACGGATTGAGCAGCTTGCGCATCTCGCCGTCATCAAGCGGGCGATACTCCTCGATCCCCGGCGTGGTGGAAAGCGCATCAAGCACGGCGCGCAACTGCGCCTCGATCTGCTCGGGCGGCGCCGAGATACGGATCGTTGCCGAGCGCGCCAGCGCCTCGGACCAGCGATCCGCAAGCCGCCCCGAGGCGAGCGAAAGCGCGAGGGCGAACACCGCGAGAAATGCCATTGCGGCGGCAGTGAGCACGGTGAGGTTGGCGGTGAACCCGGTGGGCGGCACGATCCGGTCGAAGGTCGAGCGCTCCCGGCGCAAAATGTTGAAGAACATCACAGATCGGCCCCTGCCAGTTGCAGCCTGCGGTGCGCGATCCGCAGCACCCGCGCCGAGACCTGCGCCTTTGCCTGCCGGATCAGGTTCAGATCATGGGTCGCAATCAGCACCGTCTTGCCCATCTTGTTGAGCTGCACAAGAAGCGACAGGAGCCGCAGCGACATCTCCCAGTCGAGGTTGCCGGTCGGCTCATCGGCAAGGATCACCTCGGGCGACATGATCACCGCGCGCGCCAGCGCCGCGCGCTGCCGTTCCCCGCCCGAGAGCTGGGCGGGCAGCGCATCCATCTGCGCCTTCAGCCCGACCCAGGCCAGAAGCTCGGCAAGCGCCTGCCCGTCGATCGGCTTGCCCGCAACCGTCAGCGGCAGCGCCACATTTTCCGCCACCGAGAGATGATCGAGAAACTGGCAATCCTGATGCACGACGCCAATGCGCTGACGGATCTGCGCGATATCGTCGCGGGTCATCAGGCGCGCATCTTGCCCGTAAAGGCCCAGAAACCCGGCCGCGGGCAGAAGCTCCGCATAGCACAGCTTGAGGAAGGTGGTCTTGCCCGCGCCCGAGGGCCCCGTGAGAAAATGAAACGACCCGGGCACGAGCTTGAGCGATATCTCCGCCAGCAGCTCGCTCCCGCCATAGCCCACGGCGACATCCTGAAACTCGATCACGCCCACTTCTCCTTTGCCCCCGGTATTCCGGGCGACCTGCAATCCACTCAAACGCTTGGAGTTTGTTAACGGGCTTGCTACAACATATGTAGAGAAAATGCCAGAATGGCAACGGCAGGGCGAGGCGAACGAACCATGCGGCTGATCTGCCCGAGATGCGGGGCGCAATATGAGGTCGATGACTCGGTCATTCCGGCCTCCGGGCGTGATGTGCAATGCTCCGGCTGCGGCCAAACCTGGTTCCAGCCCAGCGCCGAAATGATCGCTGCCGCGGCGGCAGAGGCGGAGGCCGCGCCGGAGGCTGCGATTGCAGCGCCTGTGCCGCCCGCTGAGGAATACGAGGAAGATTACGACCTTCCCGCGCCGCCGACCGCGCTCGACTGGGACGACACGCCCAAGGAGGACGCGCCGCAACACCAGAGCGCTCCGCAAGAGCCCGAACCGGCCCGCGAAACCGATCCGACGCCCGAGCCGGAGCCGGAGCCCGAACAGCGCGCGGCCCCCGAGCCCGAGCCAGAGCCGGAGCTGACGCCGGAGCCCCCCGCCGAGACCGATGCCTCGATCGCGGCGCTGATGCAGCAAGAGAGCCCTGCGCCAACCGAAGAGCCCGCGCTTGAGGCGCTGTCTTCGCCCTATGATGCCGAGGAGCTGCCTGCGGCTCCGTCCCCCTCGGAGCCGAGCGCTGCTGCCCCCCGCCCCGCCGTTCCGCGCCGTCATGAGCCGCCGCGCGCAGAGCCGGATCTGGGCCCGGCGCCGCGTGTGGGTGTGGTGCCGCGCCGCGCGATTGATGAAAACCTGCTCGCGATCTTGCGCGAAGAGGCCGAGCGCGAAGCCGCGGCCCGTCAGGCAGAGGGCCAGCGCCTCGAAACCCAAGATGAGATGAACCTAGAGCCGGCCCGGCCCGCGCGCGCGCCGGTAACGCCGCCCGCGGCCCCTGCGCCTGTGGCTCCCCCTGCGCCGGTCGCGGCCCCCGCGCCTGTCCCGAACAGCGCGCCCGGCCCCGGCGTGGCCGAGGTCGCAAAGGCGCCGACGCCCGCGCGCACCGCGCTCCGCGTGCCTGCGCAAGAGCCGCTGCGCCCGCCCCGCCCGGTTCCCGATTTCAGTGATCTCAACGATGCCGAGGAGGACGACGATCCCGGTGCGCCCGAAACGGAAGAGCCTGCGGCGGCCTCCCGCGCGGCGCGGCGCCAGCGTCTGCCCGACATCGAGGAGATCAATTCCACCTTGCGCGCAAGCGGCGATCGCGGGCGCGACCCCGCTGCCCTTGGCGCGCGGCAGGCCCGCACCACCGGTGGCGCCGGGTTCCGCTTTGGCTTTGCGCTCGTGGTGGTGATCGCTGCGGGGCTGCTGGCGCTTTATGTCTTCGCACCCCGCCTCGCCGAGACCGTGCCGAGCCTGCAACCGGCGCTTGCGCGCTATGTCAGCCTTGCGGACAGCGCCCGGATCTGGCTCGACGACAGCTTGAAACAGGTGATCGCAACGCTCGGACAGGCGCCGTCCAATTGAGCCGCACGGATTGATCGGGGGCGCCGGTCAGCGCGACCCGAAGCTGTCCAGCAACCGGCGCAGGTAATCGCGCTCGACCTCCGGGCGGCTGCGCTCGGCGCTGCGACGCCGGATTTCCTCCAGCAGGTCACGGGCGCGGCGATACACATCTTCGCCCTGCAGCATGTCGCCCTCGGTGCCGATCTGGCTGCCTTCGCCGGTCGCGCGCCCGAGCGGATCGCGCGGCAGCATCCGCGTGCCCTGCCCGCCCATGGCATCGCCGCCGCGCTGCTGACCAAGATCACCCGCACCACGCTGGTTTGCGCCGTTTTCGCCCGCGAAAGCCTCGCCCAGCTGGCGCATCCCCTCCCGCAGCGCCTCGATCGCATCCGCTTGCCCGTCGATCGCCCGGCCAATATCGCCCCCGCGCAGCGCCTCTTCCGCGCCTTCCATCGCGCGGCCCGCCTCGTCAAGCGCCTCTCGCCCGGCCTCTGCCGCCTCGCCCCCAAGACGCGGCATCAAGCCCTTTTGCCGCTCAAGTTCGCGCCGCAAGGCGCGCTGCCGCCCGGCCAGATCCGCGCCGGGCGCGCCTTGCGCCCCCTCTCCGGCCTGCGGGTCCGCGCCCGGGGCGCCACCACCGCCCGGCGGGCGCTGCATCTGCCGGAAGGCATCGTCGGAAAGCTGTTGCTGGTCGCGCAACGTCTCGCCCAGATCCTGCATGGTCTGGCCGCCGGGGCCACTGCCGGAACCCCCCTCGCCCTGCGTGACCTTCATGTTCGCCATCATCCGCGCGAGCTGGTCGAGGAGTTCTTGCGCCTCGGCCATCCGGCCCTCTTCCATCAGCTTCTGGATCTGGTCCATCAGCGCCTGAATCTGGTCTCCGGTGATGTGCTGGCTGGGTTGCTGCTGGCCAAATTGCGGCCCCTGTTCCTCTTGCTGTGCGCGCTCCGCCAGCATCTCGATGTACCGGTCGGTCGCTTCCTTCAGCTCGGCCATCAGCTTGGCGATCTCGTCCTTCGAGGCGCCATTGCGGATCGCCTCGCTCAGCCGTTCCTGCGCCTGCTGCATTGCCTCAAGCGCATCGGCAAGCCCGCCATCCTCAAGGATCTCCGCCATCTGCCACAATATTCCGGCGACCGCATCGCGTGCCTCGGGTGTGACCGTCGCGGCGTCGAGCTGCTCGACGACGCCGTGAAGCACCTCCACCATCGGCTGCGCGGGGAAAGTATCCTCCGGGCGGTTGAGGATCGCGCGCAGAATTTGCGCCGAGCGCGCCGCATTCGCACGCGACCACAAGATGTCCCGGCGCAACTCGATCAAGGCCGCAGCGCGCGGGTCAAAGAACCGCCGCCCCGGCAGATCAAAGCTTTCGGTCGCACTCTGGCCGATCTGTCCGCGCCCGTCCTCGACCTCAAGCGTCAGCTTGACCGGCAGGTTCGCCCAGGCATGCTCGGAGACATCCTCAACGAGCATCTCGGAAAAATCGGCCCGCGAGCCGGAGATCGGCAGCGGCAGATCAAAGACCAGATTCTCGCGCGGCTCGGGGTCGACCGCGAGGCCGAAGCGGCGGTCAATCGCGGCGAGATCGAGCGAGATCGTCGCATGGCCGCGCACCACGCCATAATCATCGGCGGCATGAAAGGGCTGGGCCATCTTGCCATCGGCGCGCCGTTCGGCAAGCGCGGGCAGATCGACCTCGGGCGTTTCATCGGGCGCAACCATCACCGCAAAGCGCCGCCCCATCGGCCCGCCAAGCTCGATGACCCCGGAGCGCACCGCCGTGAAATCGCGGCTCTGCACCTCTGTGCCTGCGGTCTCGGAGGCCGCATCGAGGGGCGGGGCGGCGGGGCTCGACACGCTTTCGGAAAACGGCACGGCCCCGGGCGCCCCATAAAAGCGAAACGCAAGCCGCGTGCCCTCGGGCAAGGTGAGCAGATCGCCCTCCACCCCGTTGAGATAAAGCCCCGGGCGGCCGGTATAGCGCGGCGGTTCGGCCCAGCCTTCCCATGCGGGGCCCATCGCCGCCTCGGCACGGAAGGGCGCGCCGCTTTGCGTGGCGGGCGCAAAAATCGCCGTGGGCGTGCCGAAAACAAGCGCCAAGGCCACGGCGGTCAAGGCCGAGAGCCGCAGCGCAAACGGATCGCGCGGGGCAAGATCAGGGTCGGGCGCGGGCGCTTGGGCCGCGCGCGCGGCGGCGGCCATGCGCCCCAGATGCACCGCCCAGAGGGCCCGGCTCGCCGGGTCGTTGGCGCCCAGCGCAAGCCCGTCAGTCAGCGCCGCGAGCGGGCGGCCCGGCAGCGTGGCATCGAGGCGCGCAATCGCCTCCGCGCGCGAGGGCCAGCGGAACCGCCGCAGCCCCGGCGCGCCAAGCACGATAAGGCCAAAAATCACCGCCCCGCCCGCAAGCCCCCGGTGCTCCGGCGCGATCCACGACCAGATCCCGAAGGAAAGCGCCGCAAAACAGAAAGCCAGAAACGTCAGAAGCGGCCAGAAGGCGCGCAACAGCCGCTCCAGCACCAGAACGGCCCGCGTCAGCCTGATCGGCCGGGCCAGAGGGGCGAGCGGGTCGCCCGGCAGGGGCGGCGGCGGCGTCATCTCACCTTTCCGGGCTCCGGGAAAAGCTCAGAGCCACACCGGAATGCTATCGCGCCCGAGCATTTCCTCAAAGCTCGGTCTTTGCCGGATGACAGCGAAGTGATCCCCCTCGACCAGAACCTCGGGAATGAGCGGGCGGGAATTGTATTCCGACGACATCACCGCCCCGTAAGCCCCCGCCGAGCGGAACGCGACCAGATCGCCTGAGGAAAGCGGCGTCATCTCGCGCCCCTTCGCGAAAGTGTCGCCGGTTTCACAAACCGGGCCGACCACGTCAAAAGGCGCGGGCTCGGTGCCCGGCTGCGCCTCGATCACCGGCACGATGTCATGATGCGCGCCATACATGGCCGGCCGCACCAGATCGTTCATCGCCGCATCGAGGATGAGGAAATTGCGCCCCTCGCCTTCCTTGAGGTAAATCACCGAGGAGATCATCAGCCCGGCATTGCCGGAAATCAGCCGCCCCGGCTCGATCTCGAGTTCGCAGCCGAGATCGCCCAGCACGCGTTTGATCATCGCGCCGTAATCGGTGGGCAGCGGCGGCGCATCGTTTGAGCGGGTGTAGGGAATGCCCAAGCCCCCGCCAAGGTCGAGCCGGCGAATGTCATGACCATCTTCGCGCAGCGCCTGCGTCAGCTCGCGCACCTTGGTGAAGGCCGCCTCAAAAGGCGCAAGATCGGTGAGCTGGCTGCCGATATGCACATCGACGCCGATCACCTCGATCCCCGGCAGCTTCGCCGCTTCGGCATAGACGGCGCGGGCCTTGGCAATCGGGATGCCGAACTTGTTTTCCGATTTTCCGGTGGCGATTTTCTCATGCGTTTTCGCATCGACATCGGGGTTCACGCGCAGCGCAATCGGCGCCGTGACCCCGAGCGCGGTGGCAATCTCCGAGATTGCGCGCAGCTCCGGCTCGCTCTCGACGTTGAATTGCCGGATGCCGCCGGTGAGCGCGAGGGTAATCTCCTCGCGGGTCTTGCCCACACCGGAGAACACGATCCGCTCGCCCGGCACGCCTGCGGCCTTGGCGCGGCGGTATTCGCCCCCCGACACCACATCCATCCCGGCGCCGAGATTGCCCAGAAGCTTGAGTACGGCGAGGTTCGAATTTGACTTGATGGCAAAACAGACGAGATGGTCGGTGCCTTCGAGCGCCTCGTCAAAAAGCCGGAAATGCCGCGTCAGCGTGGCCGCGGAGTAAACATAGAAAGGCGTGCCCACGGCGGCGGCAATCTCGGGGATTGCCACGTCCTCGGCATGCAGCACGCCGCCCTTGTAGAGAAAGTGATCCATTGCGCCCCTCTCGACCCGTTTCGCGTTTCCTAGCGCTTCGGGGGGGCCAAGGAAAGGCGCGGTGAGGGTTTGGGCTCAGAATCCCTTCGAAAGACCGAGCCAGCCAAGATGTGTGCCCACATAGCCATGGCCCGCGCCGCTCACGCCCACCCGCACCGGGCCGAGGCCGGTGGAGGCCGAGGGATGCAGCTTGCCCGCGCGGTCGGCATGCACATGGGCGCGCGGGCTCGAACAGGCCGCAAGCGCCGCGCAGACAAGGAGAGCAAACAGTCTCAGGCGCGGCGGCATGGTCAGAGGTTCCCGCCGATACCGAGGGTCACCTCGCCGCTCAGGCTGAGCCCGGGCGGCGTTTTGCCCGGCCCGGGCGGCTGCGGCGGCCCATCAACGCCGCACGCGGCAAGGCAGGCCAGAAGGGTCGTGGCGATGAGGATGCGCATGAAAGCTCCGTTCAGCCGAGAAGCCCCTTCCAGCGCGCCACCTGTGCGCGGACCTGATCGGGGGCGGTGCCGCCGTAAGATTGCCGCGACGCGACCGAGTTGTGAACCCCGAGCACGGCATAGACGCTCTGATTGAGCGCCGGATGCACCGTTTGCATCTCCGTCAGGCTCAGGTCGGGCAGATCGCAGCCCTTTTTCTCGGCAAGTGCCACGAGCGTGCCGGTCACATGGTGGGCATCGCGGAACGGCAGCCCCGCCTCGCGCACCAGCCAGTCGGCCAGATCGGTCGCGGTGGAGAACCCGTTGGCCGCCGCCGCCTCAAGCTTTTCGGTGTTCACCGTCAGATCGGCAATCATCCCGGTCATCGCCGCCAGCGCCAGCATCAGCGTATCGGCGGCATCAAAGACCTGTTCCTTGTCTTCCTGCATGTCCTTGGAATAGGCGAGCGGCAGCCCCTTCATCACGGTGAAGAGCGCCACCGCCGCGCCGAGCACGCGACCGATTTTTGCGCGGATCAGCTCCGCCGCATCGGGGTTGCGTTTTTGCGGCATGATGGACGAGCCGGTCGACCATTTGTCCGACATCGACACGAAACGGAACTGTGCCGAGGACCAGATCACCAGCTCTTCCGCCATCCGGCTCAGGTGCACCGCGCAGATCGCGGAGGCGGAAAGGAATTCAAGCGCGAAATCCCGGTCCGAGACGGCATCAAGGCTGTTGGCGGCGGGGCGGTCAAAGCCCAGCGCCTCGGCTGTCATGTGCCGGTCGATGGCAAAGCCGGTGCCCGCAAGGGCGGCGGCGCCAAGCGGGCATTCGTTCATCCGCTTGCGGGCATCTGCAAAGCGCGAGCGGTCACGGGCGAACATCTCGACATAAGCCATCATGTGATGGCCAAAAGTCACCGGTTGCGCGGTCTGCAAATGGGTAAAGCCCGGCATCACCCAGCCCGCGCCCTTCTCGGCCTGCGCAACAAGCACCTTCATCAGCGCGGTGAGCGACTCGATGGCGGCATCGGCCTGATCGCGCACCCAAAGGCGGAAATCGGTCGCCACCTGATCATTGCGGCTCCGCGCCGTATGAAGCCGCCCCGCAGGCTCGCCGATGATCTCTTTCAGCCGCGCCTCGACATTCATGTGAATATCCTCAAGCGCGGTCGAAAACGGGAAATCCCCGGCCTCGATCTCTGACAAGACCGTGAGAAGGCCTTCCCCGATCGCTTCGGCGTCTTTATTGCTGAGGATGCCTGTGGCGGCGAGCATCGCCGCATGGGCCCGGCTGCCGCGGATATCCTGCGCGTAGAGCCGCTTGTCGAACGAGATCGAAGCGTTGATCGCCTCCATGATCGCGTCCGGACCGGCGGCGAAGCGCCCGCCCCACATGGCGTTCGAGGATTTCGTGTCGTCGGTCATGATCTGGCCCTTCGTCGGAGGCAACATGCTGCGGTTGATCGTCCTTTATACGGCGCTTGCGCTAAGCGCAAATATCGCGGCCGCGGCCGATCTGGCCCCGCTGCGCACGGGCGAGATGAAAAAGCTTGCGGTGTTCAGCGCGCCGCTGCCCACCCCCACCTTGCCCTTCACCGACGAGGCCGGAAAAAGCCACAGCCTGATGGATTATCGCGGCAAGGTGGTGCTGCTCAATCTCTGGGCCACGTGGTGCGCCCCCTGCCGCAAGGAAATGCCCGATATCGACGCCTTGGCCGCGGCGGAGGCGGGCCCGGATTTTGCCGTTTTGACTGTGGCGGCAAGCGGGCGTGACACGCCCGAAAAGGTCGCGAATTTCTTTGCGCGGGCGGGCGTGACGCACCTGCCGCGGTTCATCGATTCGACCGAGCGGCTGGCGCGGGCCTTCGGCCTTGTTGGCCTGCCCGCAACGATCCTGATCGACCGTGACGGTCAGGTGGTCGCACAGCTCATGGGCCCGGCCAACTGGTCGAGCCCGGAGGCGAAGGCGGTGATCGCCGCCTTGCGCGCCGAGGGGCGGTAAGGCCGGGGCTCAGGTCCGGTCGCCGCGCAGGAAAGAGTTCATCGAGGAGCCGATTTCCTCCGAGAGGCGCATGATCGATTCAAGACGCTTCTTGATGTCGTCATGGAAGATGTCGAGCTGGTCGATGGTGGCGGAAAGCCCGCCGCTTGTCTCGCGCATCCGCCCGCATTCGACACGGCCCAAAACCCGGATCGTATCGAGCCCCAGCATCTGGCGCCGAATCTCCGCGCTTGAGCGGCTGAGCCCGTCCGCATGGCTCACCGCCTGCTCCATCGCATCGCGCGTGGCACGGCGGGTGTTGTCTTCCAGCCTGCGCAGCAGCGCGCGTTCGTGATCCCAGTCGATCCCGTTCACCGCATGGGCCTCGGCGAAATTCTCGTTCATTTCCGAGAGCACGCGGTTTGACCCCATCAGGAACAGCGCCCGCGCCGCCTGCCGGGAGACCCGGTCGCACAGGTTGTCGCGCCCGGCCACAAAGCTGCGCAGCCGCTCCGAGATCACCATCGACGAGGCTTTGTAATTCTCTGAAATCGCAGAGACCGGCCCCCCCGAGGGCTCAAGCCGGGAGGCGACGATGCGCATGTTGTTGGGAATGGATTGCAGCGCCTCAAAGCTGCGCAGAAGCTTCATCTGCTCTTGCGTGACCTGCTCGAGCGCCTTGTTCATATCGATCAGGCGGGATGTGCGCGGGTCGGCGGGACGGCCGAGTTTCTTGTCGCGCGCGGCAAGCTCCTGCCCGAGGGCAAACGCCATAAAGCTCGTGTAGCTCGAAAAGCCTTCGGTCGCGGCAATCGCCCGCAGCTCGTTCGCGCACAGCTCCGGGTCGGTGTTTTCGGCGCGATCACGTGCCGAGATACGCGTGTAAATATCGCGCATGCGCTCGAAAAGCGGCGTCGAGGGCCGCAGCCGCACCGACAGAAACCCCTCGTCAATCGGCATCAGAACCGCAAACACCCAGTAGTGATCGCCGTTCGCACAGCGGTTCTTCACATAGGCGCCCATCGGATGGCCCGCGCCAAGCGCGCTCCACAGGATTCGGAATACGCCGCGGGGGGTATCGGGATGGCGCACAACCTTGTGCGGCGCTCCAAGGAGCTTTTCCCATGGAAAGCCGGACACCCGCCGAAAGACTTCGTTCCCGGCCAATATGATGCCGCGCTTGTCTGTGCGCGAATAGAACAGCTCGTCGAAGCCGAAAAGGGCTTCTCCCTCTTGCATGCGGGAAAGATCGGTTTGACTGGTCATGGCGTCCTGAGGCGTCCTGAGGCAATGGTTAACTCAACCTGTTCTAAAGCAGCGCCGTTACTGAGCCGTTTATATCCACACCTCCCATGCAACTTTTGCGATTAACCAGTCCGGCTGAACCCTTTGGCCCTTAATCACTTCTTAGCCCAGCTCCGTCATTCTGCCCGGGATATGGAAGGAGTGGATGATGTCCAAGCGCCCCGACTCGCTGCATGACCCGATTGCGCTCTCGGATGCGAGCCCGCTCAACTTTGCGGTCTCCCAGCGGGATCGTGACATTCTGTCGATGGTCGCGGCCGCGATCGAGCGGCGTGATGTGGTTTTGGCCTTCCAGCCGATCGTGCAGACCCGGCACCCCGAAAGACCCGCGTTCTACGAAGGTCTGATCCGCGTGCTCGACGACAACGGGCGCGTGATCCCCGCGAAAGACTTTATCGACACGATCGAAACCACCGAGCTTGGCCGCAAGATCGACTGCCTGACCCTCGAAATGGGCCTGATGTCGCTTGCCGAAGACCCGACGCTCCGGCTCTCGGTCAACATGTCGGCGCGCTCGATCGGCTACCCCGAATGGAGCCGCACCCTGCAACGCGGCCTCGCGATGAACAGTTCCGTGGCGGAGCGCCTGATTCTCGAAGTGACCGAAAGCTCGGCGATGGCGATGCCCGAACTGGTCTCGGTTTTCATGCAGGACATGCAGCTCAAGGGCGTGGCCTTCGCGCTCGATGATTTCGGCGCGGGCTATACCTCCTTCCGCTACCTGCGCGAATTTTACTTCGACATCCTCAAGATCGACGGTCAGTTCATCACCGGCATTGCGCAAAACCGCGACAATCAGGTGCTCACTCAGGCGCTGATGTCCATTGCCCGGCATTTCGAGATGTTCACCGTTGCCGAAGCGGTGGAAAACGCCGAAGATGCCGCCTGGCTGGCCAATGCTGGCGTCGATTGCATGCAGGGCTTCTACTTCGGCGCGCCGACGATCATGCCGCCGTGGAAAGTGCCCGAAGCGAACCGCGCGCGCGCCTGAACCGGGGCGAGACGGGCCGAGCGAATGGCCCGC
Source organism: Rhodobacter lacus (assembly GCF_042683065.1). Classification (NCBI taxonomy): domain Bacteria; kingdom Pseudomonadati; phylum Pseudomonadota; class Alphaproteobacteria; order Rhodobacterales; genus Rhodobacter; species Rhodobacter lacus. The sequence continues at coordinate 266,234 of NZ_JBHUIX010000011.1, forward strand.
GTGGCAGTTATGCGCCGCAGACACGCGCGCAAGAAAATTGCGCGCAGGCTCTCCAATCTTCTCAAATCTGCTTGACCTCCCCCTGTCTTCGGGCATGCTGCACAGCGGCAAGAGGGCGCCTTCTGGCGCCCGCAATCCTGTGAGGAGGGGATTTCATGACCAATGTCGTCATCGTCTCGGCGGCGCGCACCGCCGTGGGCAGTTTCAACGGCGCTTTCGCGAACACGCCCGCGCATGATCTGGGCGCGGCGGTGATCGAGGCCGTGGTGGCGCGCGCGGGCATCGACAAGGCCGAGGTGTCGGAAACGATTCTGGGGCAAGTGTTGAGCGCGGGGCAAGGCCAGAACCCGGCGCGTCAGGCGCATATCAAGGCCGGCCTGCCGATCGAATCGGCCGCCTGGGGCATCAACCAGGTCTGCGGCTCGGGCCTGCGCACGGTGGCGCTGGGCGCCCAGCACATCCAGCTTGGCGATGCCGACATCGTTGTGGCCGGCGGTCAGGAGAGCATGTCGCTGAGCCCCCATGTCGCGCATCTGCGCGCGGGCACCAAGATGGGCGACATGAAGATGATCGATTCGATGATCAAGGACGGGCTTTGGGACGCCTTCAACGGCTATCACATGGGCCAGACCGCCGAGAATGTCGCCGCGCAATGGGAGATCTCGCGCGACATGCAGGATGCCTTTGCGCTCGCCTCCCAGAACAAGGCCGAAGCGGCGCAAAAGGCGGGCAAATTCGCCGACGAGATCGTGCCCTTCACGATCAGCACCCGCAAGGGGGACATTGTCGTCGATGCCGATGAATACATCCGCCACGGCGCCACGCTCGAATCGCTGCAGAAACTGCGCCCCGCCTTCATCAAGGATGGCACCGTCACCGCCGGCAACGCTTCGGGCATCAACGATGGCGCCGCCGTGGTGCTTCTGATGACCGAAGAAGCCGCGGCCAAGCGCGGTCTGACGCCGATGGCGCGGATCGCCTCTTGGGCCACCGCGGGGCTTGACCCCTCGATCATGGGCTGCGGGCCGATCCCGGCCTCGCGCAAGGCGCTGGAGAAAGCGGGCTGGACCGCCGCCGATCTCGACCTGATCGAGGCGAACGAGGCCTTTGCCGCGCAGGCCTGCGCGGTCAACAAGGACATGGGCTGGGATACGGCGAAAGTGAACGTCAACGGCGGCGCCATCGCCATCGGCCACCCGATCGGCGCCTCGGGCTGCCGCATCCTCAACACCCTTGTCTTCGAAATGAAACGTTCGGGTGCGAAAAAGGGCCTCGCCACGCTCTGCATCGGCGGCGGCATGGGCGTTGCCATGTGCCTCGAAGGGCTCTGACCCCTCGCCTGCGACATTATTTTTCTGCAAATGCGAAAAAGCGGCGCGCAACATTGTTGCGCGCCGTTAATCTTTTCGGTAACAGCATTTCAAAGGGAGATTTGATCAGGAGGAATCATGTCCAGAATTGCACTCGTGACCGGCGGCACGCGCGGGATTGGCGCCGCCATTTCGATGGCGTTGAAAGAGGCGGGCTACACGGTCGTTGCGAACTACGCCGGCAATGACGAAGCGGCGCGCGAGTTCACCCATGTGACCGGCATCAAGACGATGAAATGGTCGGTGGCGGATTACACCGCCTGCGAAGACGGCATCCGCCAGATCGAAGACGAGCTCGGCCCGATCGACGTGCTCGTGAACAATGCGGGCATCACCCGCGACGCGCCGTTCCACAAGATGAGCCGCGAGCAATGGGATCAGGTGATCGGCACCAACCTGAACGGCATCTTCAACATGACGCATCCGCTCTGGAATGCGATGCGGGAGCGCAAGTTTGGCCGGATCATCAACATCTCCTCGATCAACGGTCAAAAGGGCCAGTTCGGTCAGGTGAACTATTCCGCCGCCAAGGCGGGCGACATCGGCTTCACCAAGGCGCTTGCGCAAGAGGGCGCGCGCTCGGGCATCACCGTGAACGCGATCTGCCCGGGCTATATCGCCACCGAGATGGTGATGGCGGTGCCGGAAAAGGTGCGCGAATCGATCATCGCCACGATCCCGGTCGGCCGGCTTGGCGAGCCCGACGAGATCGCCCGCACTGTGGTCTTTCTTGCCTCCGATCAGGCGGGGTTCATCACCGGGGCGACCTTCACCATCAACGGCGGCCAGTATCTGACCTGATTTGCCCTTGGCAAACCGACAAGAGGCCCGCATCTTGCGGGCCTCTTTGCTTTCGGGGGGCATATGTCGCGCACTCAGGCCACGGTGATCGGTTTTTCTGCGGTAGCGCTCTGGGCGCTTCTGGCGCTTTTCACGGTGGGCACGGCGCCGGTGCCGCCCTTGCAGCTCAATGCGCTCTGCTTTGCGCTTGGGGGCGCCATCGGGCTTGTCTGGCTGGCAACAACCGATGGCTTCGCGGTGCTGCGCCAGATCTCATGGAAGGTCTATGCCTTCGGCACGGCAGGGCTGTTTGGCTACCATTTCCTCTATTTCTCGGCGCTGCGCCTTGCGCCTCCCGCCGAGGCCAGCCTCATTGCCTATCTCTGGCCCCTGCTGATTGTCGTCTTCTCGGGGCTTTTGCCGGGCGAGACGCTCAAGCGGCTTCACATCCTTGGCGCGCTCGTGGCCTTTGCCGGGGCGGCGCTGATCGTGGCGCGCGGCGGCATCGCCGCCTCGGCGACCGCGCTGCCGGGTTATGGGCTTGCGCTTCTGTGCGCGCTGACATGGTCAAGCTATTCGCTGATCTCGCGCCGTCTGGGCTCTGTGCCCACTGCCGCCGTGGCCGTGTACTGCCTGCTCACCGCCGCGCTCTCGGGCCTCGCGCATGTCGCGCTCGAAGAGACGGTCTGGCCCGCCTCTGCGCTGGGCTGGGGCGCGGTGATCGCGCTTGGCCTCGGCCCGGTGGGGCTGGCCTTCTACACCTGGGATCTGGGGGTCAAACGCGGCGATATCCAGATGCTCGGCACGGCCTCTTATGCGGCGCCCTTGCTCTCGACGGTGGTGATGATCGCTGCGGGGAAGGCGGCGGCAAGTCCGGTTCTGGTACTCGCCGCCGCGATGATCGCCGCGGGGGCCTTTCTGGCCGCTCTTGGCAGCCGGTCCGGCTAGGACCACGCAAGGCCCAAACGCTTCTCACGCTTGACCGGGGGCGCCCGGTCAATGCTGCCGTTAGACCGCCGCACCCTCAAGCTTGGCGATTTGTTCCTTGAGCCGCAATTTCTGCTTTTTCATCTCCGAAATCTGCAGATCGTTGAAGCTCGGAGTGCGCAGCGCAACTTCGACCTCCTCCGACAGAGCCTCATGTTTTTTGCGAAGTTCAGCGATATGCGAACCCACGGACATGGCAGTCTCCTCTCTTGTCTCGGTAAGAGAAGTGCACCACGTTTTTTGCGCTTTGTCACGCTTTTGTCGTGATCACAGGCGATAATATGCCTTCATGGTGTGGGAATTATTGCCACCGCTTCGCCGCGGCCTCAGGGCGCGAGCGACAGGGCCGCGCCACTGCGCAAGATGGCCTGCGCCGCCTCTGTCAGATCCTCGGCATCGCCGCCATGTGCCGCTTTTGCGTGCAGCACGAAGGGGGCGAGAAGCTGGAGCCGCCCCTTGCCCCCCTTGCGCGCGCGCAAGACGATTCGCCCCGCCGCGCGAGCGCTGCGGGGCGCAATCGGCAAGATGCTGATCGAGCCGCCGCCCAGGCTCAGCGCGCTCAGCGCCTCGGCCAGCCGGTCGGCGTTCTGGATCATCGTCAGCCAGCCACCGGGCGCAAGCCGCCGGTAGCCCGCCCGCACCCAGTCGCAAAGCGGCGTGGCCTCGCGCTGCGCCCGCTCGCGGCCCGGATCGGCGGCAGCCGTGCCCGAGGCGGGGGCGAAATAGGGCGGGTTGGCAATGACATGGTCAAAGCTCATGCCCCGGAGCGGGCCGGGCATCTGCGCCAGATCCCCCTCAAAGACTTCGAGCGCGATCCCGTTCGCAGCCGCATTGCGCCGCGCAAGATCCGCATAGGCGGGCTGAACCTCAAGCCCGGCGAGCCGCAGGCCCGTCACCCGCGCGCCAAGGCAAAGGCTCGCCACCCCGGCGCCGCAGCCCAGCTCCAGCACCGCCTGACCGGGGCGCGCATCGCAAGCGGCGGCCAAAAGCACCGGGTCCATCGCCGCGCGATAGCCCGCCCGCGGCTGCAACACCCGCAACCGGCCATCCAGAAACCGATCCTCGCTGCAGTCTTCGGGTGCAAACATCACCCCTCCGCCAGATCATTGTCGCGCAAAATCGCCTGCGCCATGAACCAATCCGCATCCGCGACCATCAATCTGCGCGGCAATATGCCGAGGCTGCCATCGAGAATGCTCATGTGGACGTCGAGTTCAAACACCGTTATATCCTCGCCCTCAAGAAGGGCCGTTGCCAGGGCGAGTTTCACCGGGTCCGTGGTGCGCAGAAGCTCTTTCATGCACTCGACTTAAGGGGAGCACTCGCCGCTTGTCGAGCCGGAGATTTGGGAAGGAAGACCGATGAGCCTCGACAACAAGGCCACGAAGCCTCATGAGCGCCTTGCGCAGGCGCTCTCTGATGACATGGCCGCCGTGAACGCGCTCATTCGGGAGCGGATGAGCTCGGAACATGCCCCCCGCATCCCGGAGGTCACGGCGCATCTGATCGAGGCGGGTGGCAAGCGGCTGCGGCCGATGCTGACGCTCGCCGCCGCGCGGGTGATGGGCTACGAGGGCCCCTATCACGTGCATCTTGCTGCCACGGTCGAGTTCATCCACACCGCCACGCTGCTCCACGATGACGTGGTGGATGAAAGCGGCCAGCGCCGCGGCCGCCCCACCGCGAACCTGTTGTGGGACAACAAATCCTCCGTGCTCGTGGGCGACTATCTCTTTGCCCGCTCGTTCCAGTTGATGACCGAGACCGGCAAGATGCGGGTGCTCGAGATCCTCGCCAATGCCTCTGCGGTGATCGCCGAGGGCGAGGTGCTGCAACTGACCGCCGCGCAAAACCTTGGCACCACGGAAGATATCTATCTGCGGGTGATCCGCGGCAAAACCGCGGCGCTGTTCTCGGCGGCCACCGAAGTGGGCGGCGTGATCGCCGAGGCGGGCGCCGCCGAGGTGAAGGCGCTTTACGATTACGGCGATGCGCTTGGCATCGCCTTCCAGATGGTCGATGACCTTCTCGATTACGGTGGCACTGCGGCGGAAACCGGCAAGAACGTCGGCGACGACTTCCGCGAGCGCAAGCTGACGATGCCGGTGATCAAGGCGGTCGCGCAGGCCGATGAGGAAGAGCGCGCGTTCTGGAAACGCGTGATCGAGAAGGGCGACCAGCGCGAGGGCGACCTTGAGCACGCGCTCGCGCTGATGGCGAAATATGGCACGCTGGAAGCGACCCGGCGCGATGCGATCGGCTGGACCGAAACCGCGCGCGCCGCGCTCAAGGCGCTGCCCGCGCACCCGCTGCGCGACATGCTCGACGATCTGGCCGATTTCGTCGTCGAGCGCGTGCGCTGACGCACGGGCCCTCAGCGGCCCGTCGGCGGCACCGGTTTGAGCAAGATGAAGGTGGGGGTGCGCAGCTCCTCCACCCATGTCCAGCCCGCGCCCTCCGCCGCTTTCAAAAACTCTGCCCGCTGCGGTTTTGAGGCCGCGCAGAGCGGCACGAGCACATGATCGGCCTGCGCAAGCCCCGGGCTGCCGCTATAATACCACGGCGCCGCGCCGGTGATCGGCGGGAACGGCCCAAAGAGCCAGAGCCCGGAAAAGATATCCGCGAGCAAAACCCGAGAGCCCGCATAGCCCGCGGCCTTCAGCTCCTGCGCCATGGTCTCCAGCCATGCGGCATAGCCGGTGGCCAGTTCACATTCGGGCAGCGTTTCGCCATTGAGCATAAATTGCCCGACCCGCGCCGGCAGCGCCGCGCCGAACGCGGCATAGGGCTGGCCCGGGCCATCCGCCGCCACGGTCTGTGTGACCCGAAGCACCCGCCGGGCATGAACGCGCAGATCGGCATCTTGCGGGCGCGCGGGAAAATAGGCGACCGTGCCCTCGAGATCCGCCAGCGCCTGCCGCACCGGGCTCAAAGCGAGGTTGAGTGCCGGCCCCGCCGCAAGGATCAGCGCCCCCGCCCCGCTCACCAGAAGCGCATCCCGCAGCCGCCAGCCAAAGCCGTTTGTCAGCGCCGCGGCGGGGCGCAGCATCAGCGCAAAAAGGCCGAGCAGCAGCAGCCATTGCGGATCATTGCCGAAGTTCTGATAGGTGACATAGACAAAGGCGGGCGCGCAGGCGAAAAGCCCCAGACCTTCGGCTTTGGCACCGGATTGACGCAGGAAGATCACCACGGCGAGCAGAAGAGCCGTGCCGCAAATGTAGCGTGGCGCCATCAGCAAGGTGCCAAGGCTCACGCCCGGCGCCGAGCGCTCCTTCGATGCGGCGACGGCCAGAAGATCGCGCAGATAGCCCGCCCAGAAATCGGCCCCGAGCAGTGCCGTCAACGCAAGCGCAATGGCGAGGCCGGTGAAAAACGCGACGGTGAGCGCGCGCAGCTCGCGCCGGGCCAGCAGCGCCACGATGACAACCGGTGCGAAAGCCACGAAATAGGTGACCTTGATCACAGCCATCAGCGCCAGCATCGTGCCGATCAACGCGCCGTCACGCCCCGGGCGGCGCGGCCCGCGCGGGGCAAGCAGCGCCAACGGCACCGCCACATAAGCGAGCGCCCAGCACCAGCGATTGTAATGCATCGCCAGCGAGTTGGCCGGCAGCGTCTCGCCATGCACGAGCGCAAGGCAGAGGATCAGCACATAGGCGGCATAGAGCCAGGCAAGCCCCCCCGCAAAGCGCGACACCGCGACACGCCAGATCGGCCCGAAAAGAAGCGCCGCAAAGACCGCCTGTGCCGCAAGGAAGGCATGGCCAAGCCCGAACCCGAGCCGGGCAAAGGCGGCCACCGGCCAGAGCGCGCCGATCCCGATCGGTGTCATGAAATCGCGATGCGGCATCTGCCCCGCCGTGGCCATGCGCCCGACCAGATCGGCCAGATGCAGCGCATCGCCTTCGTGCTGGGCGATCACCACCGCCCCGGGCCAGAACGGGATCAGCGCGAGCAGGAGCGCAAAGGCCGCCATGCCAAGGCCAAGAGCTGCCGCATTTGTCGCATCATTTTGGCCCGACATCCCTGCCTCTTCGCATATTTTCCCATTTTTGGCCACAATAGACGGGCAGCTTTGCCCTGTGAATCCCGTTGCGACACCACAGCCCAGGGCCGAGAGACTTTCCATGAATATGATTGCCCAGAACGTTCTGGCTCCGCCAGTCCCGCGCAGCCTCGCCGAGACCGGCCTCTCGACCGTGCTGTTGCGCGACATTCTTCTCAAGTCGATCTTCCGCACCAATGCCGATACTGCCTCGCAACTCTCCCGCATCATCTCCTTGCCGCTCACGCTGACGCAGGAGCTGATCGACCTTGGCCGCACCCAGAAGCTGATTGAGGCGACCGGCACGCTGCATGCGAACTCGGGCGGCGAGATGGGCTATCAATTGACCGATGGCGGCAAGGCGCGCGCACTCGATGCGCTGGCCCAGTCCGAATATTACGGCGCCGTTCCGGTGCCGCTCTCGGAATATTCGGCGCAGATGAAGCGCCAGTCGATCCGCAACATCCAGCTCACCCGGCCGCAACTGACCCATGCGATGGGCCATCTGGTGTTGCCGCCGATGCTGATCGACCAGCTTGGCCCGGCGGTCTCTTCGGGGCGCTCGATCCTGATGTATGGCCCGCCCGGCAACGGCAAATCCTCGATTTCAAACGGCATTCGAGACGCCATCGGCGATCGTATCTATGTGCCGCGCGCGGTCGCCTATGCCGGTCAGGTGATCACCGTCTACGATCCGATCGTGCACAATGCCGTCCCCGAAGCCGAGGATGACCCGACCAGCCTGCGCAAGAACGCGAACCGGTTTGACCAGCGCTATGTCTATTGCGACCGCCCGACCGTGATCACGGGGGGCGAACTGTCGCTCGACATGCTCGATCTCACCTACAATCCGACCGCGCGCACCTATACCGCGCCCTTGCAGATGAAATCCTCCGGCGGCGTCTTCATCGTCGACGACCTTGGCCGTCAGGCCGAGCCGCCGCAAAAGCTTGTCAACCGCTGGATCGTGCCGCTTGAGGAAAGCCGCGACATCCTCGCGCTGCAATCGGGCGAAAAATTCGAAGTGCCCTTCGACACGCTGGTGATCTTTTCGACCAACTTCCACCCGAACCAGATCTTCGACAAGGCGGCGCTGCGGCGGATCTTCTTCAAGATCAAGATCGACGGGCCGAGCCAGTCAGATTACCTCAAGATCTTTTCGCTCGTGGCCAAGAAGCGCGGCATGCCCCTGAACGAAAAGGCGCTCGTGCATCTGCTGAAAGTGAAATACCCGACCATCGGCAATATCTATGCGAACTACCAGCCGGTGTTCCTGATCGACCAGATGATGGCGATCTGTGATTTCGAGGGCATTCCCTATCAGATGAGCCCCGAGCTGATCGACCGCGCCTGGGCGAACATGTTCGTGCGCGAAGAAGAAATCCAGCACTGAGCCGGGCCCCCGGCGTCAAAGCGCGTCGGCGATCTCGGGCAAGTCAAGCGCCTGCACCTTCGGCAGATGGCTGCGCGCCACCGGAATCCGGCTGCCGTCTTGCAGCACCAGCGTGCACTTGCCGCGCTCGCGCTGCAGTCCGCTGATCGCCTGCCGGGCGACCCAATGCGAGCGATGCACCTGCAAGCCCGCAACGCCCTCGGTCTCGACGATGGCATCGGCCAACCGCATCAGCAGGCTCTCGCTGCCCGCAGAGGTCACAACCCGCACGTAGTGATCCTTCACCTCAAGCCGGATCAGGCGCCCGCGCACCTCGGGCGCCAGCCGCGTCAGCAAGCGCACCTCGGGCGCGACCGCCGCATCCTGCCCCGGCAAGGCGGCTCCGCGCGCGCCAGTGCCGAGCGCGAGCGCAGATCCATCAACATCGGATGCGCTCATCCCCGCGCGCTGCCACGGCTCCGGCAAGACCGGCACGAAGTGATCTCCGAGCAGATGGCGCAGGGTCGAAAACACCATGGACACCACAAAGATATTGATCGCAATCTCCACCATCCCGGGCACGACCAGCAGCGGCTTGTCCACGATCACGGCAAGCCCGTGATAAAACGGCGCCAGGGCCACCGCAGACAGAGCCGCGAGCAGCGGCACTTCCGAGCGATAGCGACGAATGCCAAAGTAGTCGCGCACCAGCACCCGGAACGCGGTACCGACAACGATCCCGGCGGCCACCAGCAAAGGCCACAACAGGACACGCGTGAAGAGGCTCAATCCGCCGGTTCCAAACGGCGCCCCGATCACGCCAAGAATCGAAATCAATGCCAATGCAATTGGCACAATCGGCAACATTATTGCCCGAATATATGATCGAACGAACTTATCCACCGACACCGAACCGCGGCGTGTGATGCCGCGCACTCCCAAATTGCACCTTGCCTTTGGTCGTTAGCTCGCAGAATTGCTTGACGCAATGGTCAAGATGCCTCGGGGGGGGCGCACGCACGGGCCGGGAATGCCGCCCGTGCGGCCTGTTTTGGTGCGTCAGGGGGTCAGGCGGTCAGCCCCTCGGGTTCCGCAAGCCCATGCGCACGGCAGCACGCGGTGAGCGTGTTGGCCAGAAGGCAGGCAATCGTCATCGGTCCAACGCCACCCGGCACCGGCGTGATCGCCCCGGCCACTTCGACGGCAGAGGCAAAATCGACGTCGCCCACAAGCTTGGTCTTGCCATCGCGCTCAATGCGGTTGATGCCGACATCAATCACCGTTGCGCCCGGCTTCACCCAGTCGCCCGGAATCATTTCGGGGCGGCCAACGGCGGCCACGAGAATATCGGCGCGTTTGCAGACCTCGGCGAGGTTCTTCGTGCGCGAATGCGCAATCGTCACGGTGCAGCTTTCGGCCAGCAAGAGCTGTGCCATCGGCTTGCCAACAATGTTGGAGCGCCCCACCACCACCGCGTCGAGCCCGGAGAGCGAACCCAGATGGTCGCGCAGCATCATCAGGCAGCCCAAGGGCGTGCAGGGCACCATCGCCTTTTGCCCGGTGCCGAGCAGCCCGACGTTCGAGATATGGAAGCCATCGACATCCTTGGCGGGGTCGATCGCGTTGATCACCAGATCACTGTCGAGATGCCCCGGCAGCGGCAGCTGCACGAGGATGCCATGCACGGTGGGGTCGGCATTGAGCCGCGCAATCAGCGCCAGGAGATCCGCCTCGGAGGTGGCGGCATCGAGCTTGTGCTCGAAGGAGTTCATCCCGACTTCGCGGGTCTGGATGCCCTTGTTCTTCACATAAACCTGGCTCGCCGGGTCTTCGCCCACCAGCACCACCGCGAGGCCGGGGGTGAGCCCGTTCTCCTCTTTCAGCCGCGCCACATGGGTCGCGACCTGCGCCCGCACATCAGCCGCAAAGGCCTTTCCGTCAATCCGTTTCGCGCTCACACCGAACTCCCTGTCAGTCTTCCTTGCCCAGAACCCGCTCCTCGCGGGCAATCGACCACTCCACGATAAGCCGCCAGATCGTCTCGATCAGCGCCGGGTCGAGCCCGCGCGCTTCGGCTTCGCGCATCGCGTTGCGCACGACTTCCTCAACCCGCGCCTCAATGCGCGCGGGCAGCCCCTCACCGGGCTTGAGCTGGGCGGCGCGGTCGATCAGACGCGCGCGGTCGGCCAGAAGCGTCACGATCTGCGCATCAAGCGCGTCGATCTCGGCGCGCAGAGCGGCCATCGAAGGGATTTCAGAAGGCTCTTTCATCGACATGTTCCGCTGTTTCGCCTTGCCCCTATCGCACCTTGTGCGTCGCTTCTCAACCCCGGTGCCGCCCGGCCCGGCTCAGAACAACCCCTCTATCGCCCCTGTGGCATCCAGCCTGATCGTCTCTGCCGCAGGCACCCGCGGCAGCCCCGGCATCGTCATGATCTCACCGCAGATCGCCACGACAAACCCCGCCCCCGCGCTCAGCCGCACCTCCCGCACCGGCACCACATGGCCCTCGGGCGCGCCGCGCAGTGCCGGATCGGTGGAAAACGAATATTGCGTCTTCGCCATGCAGATCGGCAGATCTCTGTATCCCGCCTCTTCCCAGGCCCTGAGTTGCGCGCGGATCTCGGGCCCCGCCACAACCTCGCCGGCATGGTAGATTTTCGTCGCGATCGTCTCGATCTTCTCAAAAAGCCCCATCGCCGCGGGGTAAAGCGGCGCAAAGGCGCTCGGCCGCTCGGTCAGGGCCACAACCTTCTCGGCCAGCGCCGCCGCCCCGGCGCCGCCTTGCGCCCAGTGATGGCACAGCACCGCCTCGCAGCCCTGTGCCGCCACATAGGCCTGCACGGCGGCAATCTCGGCCGCGGTATCGGCATCGAAGTGATTGATCGCCACCACCACGGGCACCCCGAACCGGCCAAGGTTGGCGATATGACGCCCGAGGTTGGCGCAGCCCGCAGTGACCGCCGCCACATTCTCATGGCCGAGATCGGCGCGGGCAACGCCGCCGTTCATCTTCAGCGCCCGCACCGTCGCCACCAGCACCGCCGCCGCAGGCGTGAGCCCCGCCTTGCGGCATTTGATGTCGAAGAATTTTTCGGCGCCAAGGTCCGCACCAAAGCCCGCTTCTGTCACCACATAATCGGCCAGACGCAGCGCGGTGCGCGTCGCGATCACCGAGTTGCAGCCATGCGCGATATTGGCAAAGGGCCCCCCATGCACAAAGGCGGGGGTGTGTTCGATCGTTTGCACAAGATTCGGCTGCATCGCCTCGCGCAGCAGCACCACCATTGCGCCATCGGCCTTGAGATCTGCGCACGTCACGGCCTGCCGCTCGAAATTGTATCCGACCACGATCCGGCCAAGGCGGGCCTGCAGGTCCGCAAGATCGCGGGCGAGGCACAGGCAGGCCATCACCTCGGAGGCAACGGTGATGTCAAACCCGGTCTGGCGCGGAAAGCCGTTGGAGGGGCCGCCAAGGCCCACCACAACATCGCGTAGCGCACGGTCGTTCATGTCAAGCACGCGCCGCCAGACCACGCGGCGGGTGTCGATGCCGAGCGGATTACCCCAATAGATATGGTTGTCGATCATCGCGGCAAGCAGGTTATGCGCCGCGGTAATGGCATGAAAATCGCCGGTGAAATGCAGGTTCATGTCATCCATCGGCACGATCTGCGACAGCCCGCCGCCAGCCGCCCCCCCCTTCATGCCGAAGTTGGGGCCAAGCGAGGCCTCGCGAATGCAGATCGCCGCGCGCTTGCCAATATGGGACAGCGCATCCCCCAGCCCCACCGTGGTCGTGGTCTTGCCTTCGCCCGCAGGCGTCGGGTTCACCGCAGTGACGAGGATGAGCTTGCCCTCGGTGCGCGGCTCAAGGGTCTTGATAAATTCTGCATCCACCTTCGCCTTGTCGCGGCCGTAGGGGATCAGCGCGTCCTCGGGAATGCCGAGCTTCGCGCCGATTTCGGCCATCGGACGGCGGGGCGCGGCGCGGGCAATCTCGATATCGGATTTCATCGTTTGGGTCTCCTCACCCGATGCTGTGGCTGCGACCCTGATGCCTGCGACATCAGGGACAGTATCGCGGAGCCCTACCCCCGGCGCGGCGCGATTGCGACCCCCCTTGGCGAGAATACGCCAGCGCAAATAGGAAAGCCGGGACGAATCCCGGCTTTCAACGCATTTCGTGGCAATTTTGGCCTCAGGCGCCCTGCTCGGGCGCGATGCCGGGCTTGTTGGCGGGCTTGGTGCGCGGCAGCGCCGTCACCGTGGGCAGGCTGCCCGAGGGGCGGGGCTCGTCGTCATCCGAGCCAAGCGGTTCGCCCGCCATCACCTTGCGGATCTCGTCGCCGGTGAGGGTTTCGAACTCCAGAAGCCCCTGTGCCAGACGCTCCCATTCCTGGCGGTTTTCCTCGATGATCCGGCGCGCCTCCTGATAGCCCTGCTCGATCAGGCCGCGCACCTCGTCCTCGATCAACTCCTTGGTCTTGGTCGAAACCGAGAAGCCGCCGGTGTTGCCCTGATAACCCTCATGCGCTTCCGAATAGTCGATGTTGCCGACCTTGTCGGACATGCCCCAGCGCATCACCATCGCCCGCGCAATTGCCGAAGCCTGCATGATGTCGCCCGCCGGGCCGTTCGAGACATGCTCCTCACCCCATTTCAGGATCTCGGCAGCCTTGCCCGCCATGGTCATGGCGATCTTCTGCTTGGCCTCGTCCTTGTGGTAGTTGAGCTTGTCCATCTCGGGCAGGCTGACCACCATGCCGAGCGCCTGACCGCGCGGGATGATCGTCGCCTTGTAGACCGGGTCACATTTGGGAAGCTTGAGCCCGACCACGGCGTGACCGGCCTCATGATAGGCGGTCATCTCCTTTTGCTCGGGGGTCAGCACCATCGAGCGGCGCTCGACGCCCATCATCACCTTGTCCTTCGCATTTTCGAAGTCTTCCATGGTGACGAAGCGGCGGCCCACGCGGGCGGCCATCAGCGCCGCCTCGTTGACGAGGTTGGCAAGATCCGCCCCGGAAAAGCCCGGCGTGCCGCGCGCAATCACGCGCAGGTCAACATCCGGCCCGCGCGGGATCTTGTTGGCATGCACAGAAAGGATCTTTTCGCGGCCCTTGATGTCGGGGTTCGGCACATGGATCTGCCGGTCAAAGCGGCCCGGGCGCAAAAGGGCGGGATCGAGCACGTCCTTGCGGTTGGTGGCGGCAATGATGATGATGCCTTCATTCGCCTCGAACCCGTCCATCTCGACAAGGAGCTGGTTCAGCGTCTGCTCGCGCTCGTCATTGCCGCCGCCGATGCCCACGCCGCGCGCGCGGCCCACGGCGTCGATCTCGTCGATAAACACGATGCAGGGCGCGTTCTTCTTCGCCTGATCGAACATGTCGCGCACGCGCGAGGCGCCGACGCCGACGAACATCTCGACAAAATCGGAGCCCGAGATGGTGAAGAAGGGCACGCCCGCCTCGCCCGCGATGGCGCGCGCCAGCAGGGTTTTACCGGTTCCGGGGGGGCCGACGAGCAGTGCGCCTTTCGGGATCTTGCCGCCGAGGCGCGAGAATTTCTGCGGATTGCGCAGAAATTCAACGATTTCCTCAAGCTCTTCCTTGGCCTCGTCGATGCCGGCCACGTCGTCAAAGGTCACGCGACCGTGCTTTTCGGTCAACAGCTTCGCCTTGGACTTGCCAAAGCCCATCGCGCCGCCCTTTCCGCCGCCCTGCATGCGGTTCATGAAGAAGAACCACAGCCCGATCATGATCAGGAAGGGCAGCCAGACGCCAAGGATCGACATCAGGCCGGATTGCTCCTGCTTGACCACGTTCACCGCCACGCCCTTTGAGATCAGATGCTCGGCGATCTCGTCAGATTGCGGTTTGACGGTGGAGAAATTGTTGCCGTCCCCATCCTGATAGCGCACGTCTTCGCCATCGAGCTGCGCCTGCTTCACCTCGCCCTTGTCGACGGCGGCGATGAAATCGGAATAGGACACTTGCCGCGCATTGAGCGGGCCCTGGCCATTGCCGAGCAGGTTGAACAGCACCAGAATGAGCACAAACAGCAGGGCCCAGAAGGCGAGGTTGCGCAGGTTGCCCAAGAGATACCTCCAAAGAAAGACAGGGCACCGCCCCCGGGGGCGATGCCGTTGTCAGTGAAAATAGGGATTAAGTGCCGAGGTTCAACGCCTGATTAGCGCATTCGCGAAACTGCCGCGCACAATCCGCGCCTTCCAGCCGTTTTCCAGCCCGGCAAGCGGGGCCGCAACGAGGGTTTCGCCCCGCCAGATGCCCGGCGCGGCCAAAAGCGACGCACGCGGCAGGCCCGCTGCGCGCCAGTCTTTGACCTGTTTCAACCCGGCCTCGCCCAAGGCCGCGATCTCAAGGCCTTGCGCCTCGGGCTCCCGCGTTTCGGGGCCCAAGGTCTCGGTGCCCAGCGTCTCGGGGCCGGTCAGCGCCCAGCGATCCCAGATCTGTCCGACCGGCACCCGGAGCGTGGCCACCGCCGCCGCCTCGCGGGTGATGCGCAGCGCATCATCGGTGACGGTGAGGCGGCAGCCGTGCAATGTGCTGTCGCGCCGCGTGCGCCAATGGGTCAGGAAATCGAGCACTTTCACCGCACGGGGCGGATACTCCGCCCCCGAAACCCAGGCGAGTGCCACATTGATCAACCGGCGCGCGGTTTCCGGGTCAAAACGGTTGCGAAACGCGAGCGCATCAATCACCAGATCGCCCGCCTCTTCACGCAGGTGATCGGCCACCAGCCGCTGCAACGACAGGCCCACCGCCTGCTCTGCCATTGCCAGATGGCCAACCACCGCGGTGATCTTGTCGGCGCTGATCCCGAGGGGGGCCAGCGCCGCGAGCGCGGCGCGTGCCCGCACCCGCTCAA
This sequence comes from Rhodobacter lacus, assembly GCF_042683065.1. Classification (NCBI taxonomy): domain Bacteria; kingdom Pseudomonadati; phylum Pseudomonadota; class Alphaproteobacteria; order Rhodobacterales; genus Rhodobacter; species Rhodobacter lacus. The sequence goes on from NZ_JBHUIX010000011.1 coordinate 281,682, forward strand.
AGCGCGGGTTCTGGTTCGAGGGGTCCTCGATCCAGTCGATGCCATGGCGGGTCAGATAGCCACGCAACTCGGCGCGGCTTTGCCCCAGAAACGGCCGCAGCCAGAGCACGTCTTCCTCCTCGAAGGTCTCGCGCATGCCCGAGAGCCCCTCAAGCCCGGCCTCGCGCGCAAGCCGCATCAGGAACGTTTCCGCCTGATCATCTGCCGTATGGCCAAGCGCCACGGCGCGAATGCCGCGCCCACGCGCCCAGGCGCCAATCAGCTTGAGCCGCGCCCGCCGCGCGGCATCCATCAGATTGCCCTCTGCGCGCGCCCCGTCCCAGCTCAGCAACGTATGGGGAATGCCGCGCTCGGCACAAAAGCGCGCCACAAAAGCCGCCTCCGACGCGGCTTCCGGGCGCAGCCCGTGATCGACCGTCACCGCCGCAACTCGGGAGAGCTTCGAGAGCAGGGCGAGCGTCGCCATCGAATCCGATCCGCCGGAAACGGCGACACCGATCCGCCCCGGCCCGAGATCCGGCAGATACAGGTTCAGCGCCGCCTGCGCCGCCCAGAAGAGCGCGCCATCCTCTGGAGGGATGGTCCCCGCCTCCAAGGCCGCGCGCAGCGCCTCGGGTTCCTCTTCGCTCACCGGCAGGCGAGCGCAGCCTGCGCTGCGCTGACTTGCCCCGCCGCCCCCGAACTCGGGAACCGCGCGGGCACTTCCGCAAGGGTCGCGCAGGCCTCGGTCTTCTGGCCAAGCGCGCCCAGCGCCTTGCCGAGCTCCAGCAGATTGTCCGCGGCCCGCGGCCCCTCGGGCGCCGCCGAGAAGGCATCGAGCCAGGCGCGCGCGGCATTGGGCACATCGCCCGCCTTGTTCAGCGCGTCGCCGCGCAGATAGGCGGCATCCCCGGTCAGGGGGCCACCCGGGTAGGTCTCGGTAAAGGTCTTAAAGAGGTCCGCAGCGGCGCGAAAGTCACCTTGATCGAGCACCCCCTTGGCTCGATCAAAGTCCGCTTGTTCGTTCATGGCCAGATTTCCCGCCCCCGTGCCAACGGCATTGGGGGCAGGCGCGGTGACGGATTGGCTCGGGGTGGCCGCGCCGCCCAGAGGTTGGGACTGCCCGACCGTTGCCGGGTCGCAGCCCTGCTCCATTTCGCAGATGCGGAACTCCAGATCACCAACGCGGTTCGTGCCGTCTTTCACCACCTGCTCAATGCGGTTCGACAGCGCCTCGGTGCGCGACGTGAGGCGGGTCAGCTCCGCCTCCATCGCATCCATGCGCTGCAGCGCCGAGGCCCCGCCCGCCGCCTGCATCCCCTGCGCGCCCGAAGCCACAAGCTCGGCGCGCAGGCTTTGCATCTGCCCTGACAACTGCGCAAGTTCCGCGCGGATGTCGGCCAGCGTTTCAGCACCGGCGGGCATGGACATCGCCAGCGCAAGCATCACCGCCGTTGCGGTCTGTCGCATCCCCCGCCGCATCGCCTCAGCTCCCCGCGCCGAGCGAGATCACGGTGACCGCGCGGCGGTTCTTGAAGTAGCAATCCTCGCTCGAACAGACCGCGAGCGGGCGCTCCTTGCCATAGGAAACGGTGCGCAGGCGCGACCCGGACACCCCTTGCGAGATCAGATATTCCTGCACCGCGCTCGCCCGGCGCGCGCCCAGCGCGAGGTTGTATTCGCGGGTGCCCTGTTCGTCGGCATGGCCTTCGACGATCGCGGCATAGTTCGGATGCGCGTTGAGCCATTGCGCCTGCCCGGACAGCGTGGTGCGGGCCTGATCCGAAAGCGTCGACTGATCGACGAGGAAGTTGACCGTATCGCCCACGGTGGCCGAGAAATAGGCGGGCGAGTTCGGGTCATTGATCGAGCCTTGGCTGATCGCGCCTTCGCCGAAGGCGCCGCCCGGATCGACCACGCCATTCGCGCCATTCTTGGAAGGATTGTTGCAAGCTGCCAGCGCGATCAGCGCAAGGCCCAGAGCCGCTTTGGTGACAAGATGCATGAGTTACCGCCTTTGGTTCGTTTGCCCGTTCGGGGCACAATATCAGCTTTGTGGTGGGTTGGGAATCAGGGCAGAAGCGGGCCCCAACTCGGATCCGACGCTCCCCCAACGCCCTCGATGGCCTTCAGGTTGCGCCCGGAGATATCCACCGTGAAGAGTTTTGCGCCGCCCGAGGCGCCGGGGCTTTCGCGGGTGAACATGATCACCCGGCCGTTCGGCGACCAGGTCGGGCCTTCATCGAGGAAAGACGCCGTAAGCAGCCGCTCTTCCGAGCCATCGGTGCGCATCACACCAATGAAGAAACGCCCGCCCGCCTGTTTGGTGAAGGCGATCAGATCCCCGCGCGGCGACCAGACCGGCGTGCCGTAGCGGCCCTCGCCAAACGAAATCCGCACCGGCTCGCCGCCGCTTGCGGGCATCACATAGATCTGCTGCGTGCCGGAGCGGTCGCTTTCAAACACCACGCGCGAGCCGTCGGGGCTGAAATCGGGCGCGGTTTCGATTGCGGGGGAGTTGGTCAGCCGCTCGCCGCCGCCGCCCGAGACCGACATCCGGTAAAGGTCGGTATTGCCGTTTTGTTCGAGCGAATAGACCACCGAGCCGCCATCGCGCGAAAACCGCGGCGAGAAGGTCATCGTGCCGGGGGTTTCCGGCAGAAGCTGGCCGGAGGCATTGCCGACATTCATCATCTTGATGCGCGGGAAGCCGGTCTCGAACGTGGTGAAAAGGATACGGTCGCCCTGCGGCGCAAAGCGCGGCGCAAGCACGATGGTCGAGCTGTCGGTCAGATAGCTGATGTTGGCGCCATCGTAATCCATGACGGCAAGGCGCTTTTGCCGTTTGTCTTTGGGCCCGGATTCGGAGACGAACACGACCCGGCTGTCAAAGTAACCGCTCTCGCCGGTGATGCGCGCATAGATCACATCCGCCACCTTGTGCGCGAGGCGGCGCCAGCTTTGCGGGCTCGCGGCAAGTTGCTGGCCGTCGCCCAGCTGCGCGCCGGAGTAAATGTCAAAGAGGCGGAATTTCACCACCACCTTGCCGCCCGACAATCCCACCGAGCCGGTGATCAGCGCCTGCGCGTTGATCGCCTGCCAATCAGGATAGCTCACGGCGGTATCAAAACTGGCAAAGCGCTGGATATGCGCGCTTTCCGGGATCTCGCGGAAAAGGCCGGTCCCCGAGAGGTCCGCCGCGATCACCCGTGTGATATCCGAGGTCAGCCCGCCCGCGCCCTCATCGACAAATGTCGGAAGCGCATAGGGCAGCGGCTCGATCACCCCCTCGTCAATCTCGATATGCAGCGGGCCTTGCTGCGCCGCTGCCAGTCCTGCCGTCATCATCAGGGCCGCAATCGCGGCCAGTATGTAACGCACCATGTTCCCCACCTCGTCGGGCTTTCGCCCCTGTCTACCCTGTGTTCGCCCCCGCGGTTCATCACAAGCGCCTGAGGCGCCCGCTTTGGCCCGGGAGCGTGTCATTTCATCCGCATCTTCGACGGATCGAAAACGATCTCGATCTGCTGCCACCAGCCAAATTTTTCTGTCGGCAGCGGGAAGCCGTCCGAGCCGCAGCGGATGATCGCGCGGCGCGCCGCCTCAAACGCCTGCCGGGCCGCGGCCTCGGAGCCTCCTGTGTAGCCCGTCATCTTGATCGACGAGCTGACCGGATGGCCATTTTCCTGCATGTCGACCCGCACCGTCACCGAGGTGCGCATCGCCTCCGAAGAGAGCGCGCCCACGTTCCAGCACGCCTTCACATCGACAATCAGCGCTTCTTTCTCGCCTGCCGTCACGGGCGGGCCGTTCTTGGCAATGCCAAGCCCGCCGGTGCCGGTGCCACTGTCCTCGGACATCGCCTCGGCAAGCGCATCGGCCACCGCATCCGAAGAGGTCGGCTTCGCGGCCGCGGGTTTGGCGGGCTTGCCCGGTTTGGCGGGCGTGGCCGCTGCCGTCGCGCTCTCGGAAGGCGTGGCCGGTTTCGGCGCATCCGGTTTGGGCGCTTCGGGCTTGGGCGGGGTCGGCTTGGTGCGCGGCCGGGGCGAGGATTTCGGCGCCGAGGTCGTCGGCTTTTCCTCGGTCTCGGTGGCTTCCGTCACGATCTCGGTGGTCGCCTCGGGGGGCGCCGCCTCTTCCTTCGGCTCCTCGACCGGCTTTTCGGGCTCGGCGGTCTCCTCGGGTTTCGTCTCGGCCACGGCGGTATCGGAGACTTTCGCATCCGGGGCGGGCGCTTCCGAGGGCGTCGGCGCCACCCGCATCGCGGGTTTCGGGCGCGGCCGGGGGGAGAACTCGGGCGCATCGGTATCTTGCGGCTCTTCGACCGGCGGCATCATCGAGGGCGGCACTTCCGTCACCTCGGCGGGTGGCGTGGGCTCGGTCAGATCGCTCATGTCGGGCACCGCTTCGGCCTCTGGCGGCGCAGCGGGTTTTTCCGGCGGCACCGGCGTTTCCGGCACGGCCTCGGGGGTCGGCTCCTCGGGCGCGGGCGCCTCTTCGGCGGGCACTTCGGGCTGTTCGGGCGGCGCTTCGCCCGCCTTCGGCGCGGCGGCCTGAAGAGCGGCAAACTCGGCTTCGGAAATCATGCCCGCGGGCTTCACCTCCACCGGTTCGGTGGGGGTGGGCGGAAACAGCCATGTGCCGATGAGCGCCCACAGGATCACCGCGGCATGCAGCGCCGCCGAGACCCCCGTGCCGATCTTTTCCGCCCGATCCATGCGCATGATGCGCTCAGTTCCCTGCTGGCGTGTTGCCCGTCAGCGACGGCCCGCCCGGGTCGGTGACAAGGATGATGTCATTGAAGCCGCCCGCATTGAGCGCGCCCATCACCTGCACCACGCGGGCATATTCGATGCCGCCATCGGCGCGCAGATAGACCTTGGTGCTGTCGCGTTCGCCGGCAATCGCCTTGAGCCGGTCGACAAGTTCGCCCTCGGGCACTTCGGTGTTCATCAAGGAGACCTTGCCATCGACCTGCAGCGAAACCGCAAGCGGCTCTTCCTGCTCGGTCGGCACCGCCTTGGCCGCGGTTTTCGGCAGCTCAAGCGGAACGCCCACCGTCATCATCGGCGCCGCCACCATGAAGATGATCAAGAGCACCAGCATCACGTCGACCATCGGCGTGACGTTGATCTCGGCCATGGCGGCATGTTTGCCCTTGCCACCGCGGCGGCGCCGCGATCCACCCCCGCCGCGTTTCATCACCCCCGCGCCCATCGCTTACGCGTCCAGTTGGCGCGAGAGGATGGTGGAGAATTCGTCGGCAAAAGCCTCGTAGCCCGAGGTGATCTTGTCGGCATCCGACGAGAGCTTGTTATAGGCGACAACCGCCGGAATGGCGGCGATGAGGCCGATGGCCGTGGCAACGAGCGCCTCGGAAATGCCGGGCGCCACAACCGCAAGCGAGGTGTTTTGCGAGATCGCGATTTCCTCGAAGGCAACCTTGATCCCCCAGACCGTACCGAAAAGGCCGATGAAAGGTGCGGTCGAGCCGACCGTCGCAAGGAAGGAAAGGCCAGAGTTCAGCGCCTCGCCCTCTTTCGCGATCGCCACATCCATCGAGCGCTCGATCCGCGCCTGCGCGCCGGCGATCAACTCGCCGTCATGGCGGTGACTGCGGCGCCATTCGAGCATGCCGGCGGCAAAGATGCGCTGGCTCGCGCCATCGGGCGCAGGCCCGATCTGGTCAAACAACTCATCGAGCGGCTCGCCCGACCAGAAGGCGCGGTCAAAGGCATCCGCTTCGAGCCTTGCGGCGCGAAAGGAGATATATTTGCGAAAGATCGTCGCCCAGGACCAGAAACTGGCCATGATAAGAACGATCATCACGAGTTTGACGGTCAGCGAGGCACGCACAAAAAGTGCGAGCAAGGAGAAATCCATCTCCTGCGCCATCGCAAGGGTTTGCTGATCCATGTGTCACTGCTCTCATACGGGCCGCGTTTCGGGCCTCTTTAGCAGTGATTCTACCGCATATTGAGGGGGGGCGCCATAACTTCTCCGTCATTTCGGAGCGCGCCCGCCCCTTCAGTGCAAGGGCGGGGCCAGTTTGCGGCGAACTTCGGCCGGAAGGCGCGCCGCCGCGCCGGCTTCGGTCAGGCAGACGATGGTGACGGTCGCCGCAAAAAGTTTCTCGCCGCCCCGCCAAACCCCTTGTTCCACAATGAAACGGGCACCGGTTTCAGCCACAAGCTCTGTCGTCACGGTCAGCTCGTCGTCGAATTTCGCGGGCTTCAGGTAATCCGCCTCAACGCGGCGCACCGCGAATACGAGCCCCTGATCACGTTTGAGTGCGACCTGATCGACGCCGAGATCGCGCACCCATTCCGAGCGGCCCCGCTCGATGAACTTGAGGTAATTCGCGTAATAGACGATGCCCGCGAGGTCGGTATCCTCGTAGTAAACGCGGATCGGGAAGTCATGGCGCATCAGGCTTCTCCCATTGCGGCAACGCGCGCCGCCAGACGCAAGGCATGGCTCGGATCGCGCGCCACCGCAGGCATCACCGGGTCATAGGCGGCGCGGATCACCGCCGCCACATCGGGGCGCACCACGGCAAGGCCGCGTGCCTGCGCAAGGGGCGCGCGGGCGGCAAAGGCCTTCTCGCCCCAGGTCAGGATCATCTGCACCGCGAGATTGAGCGCAATCGTGTCGGCGGGCACTTCGTCCAGCGCCGGGTCCATGCGGAGGAAGCAAAAGCAGGCCCGGATCGCCCCCTCGGCATCGAAGCGGAAGGTGCGGTATTGCCGCGCGCCCGCATCGTCGAGCCGGGCCACAACATCTTGCAGCCCGTCGATCATCTGGTCGAGGTTGGGCACCTCAAGAAGTTCCTGCCAGTCGCGGAAAAAGAACACCATCAGGTTGGCGCCGATCTCCATGTCGGTCTCGGCCATCCGCGCGCCCGCCATCACGGCCACCGCCTCGATCGCGCCCTTCACCGTGGCGAGCGTCGCCGCATCGACACCAAAAACAATCGGCACGATGGGCCGGCCCCAGCGGGCGCAGAGATAATGGCCATCCGCGCCGGTGAAGAGGGCCGCGACCGCCTCGGGCCCCGTCATGTCCTTCCGTTCCGTCATCCGATCCCCCTGTGATCCCCCGACCCTATGGCATCGGGCCGGGCTTCGCAAACCGATGCGTTCAGACCGCTCGGCCAGAGCCCCGTCAGACCGCCATCGCCGCCTGCACGGCGCGCTGCCAGCGGGCATATTTGGCGTTGCGCTCGGCGCGGGGCAACGCAGGCGTGAAGCGCCGCTCCAGCGCCCAGCGCGCGGCAAACTGATCGGGCGGCGGGCAGATCCCGGCCTTGAGCCCGGCCAGATAGGCAGCGCCCAGCGCCGTTGTCTCGGTCACGACCGGGCGGTCCACCGGGGCGCCCAGAATGTCGGCCAGAAACTGCATCGTCCAGTCGCTCGCCGCCATGCCGCCGTCGACGCGCAAGACCCCCTCGGCGGCCGAGCCCCAGTCGGCCCGCATCGCCTCCAGAAGGTCGCGTGTTTGCAGCCCCACGCTTTCAAGCGCAGCGCGGGCAAATTCGGCGGGGCCGGAGTTGCGCGTGAGCCCGAAGACCGCGCCACGGCAATCGGGGTTCCAGTAGGGCGCACCGAGCCCGGTGAAGGCAGGCACCAGCACCAGCCCCTGCGCCGGGTCCGCCGCCTCGGCAAGGCCCTGCGTTTCCGCCGCCTGAGCGATCACCTTGAGCCCGTCGCGCAGCCATTGCACCACGGCCCCGGCAATGAAGATCGAGCCCTCCAGCGCGTAAGTCGTCTGGCCATCGAGCCGATAGGCGATGGTGGTGAGCAGGCGATTTTGCGAGGCGACCCGCTCTGCCCCGGTGTTCAAAAGCGCAAAGCAGCCGGTGCCATAGGTCGATTTCATCATGCCGGGGGTAAAACAGGCCTGCCCGACGGTTGCCGCCTGCTGATCCCCCGCCACGCCAAGGATCGGGATTTCGGCGCCAAACAGCGCCGGGTCCGTCACCCCGTAATCATCGGCGCAATCCTTCACCTCGGGAAGGAGCCCCATCGGCACATTGAGCAGGGCGCAGATCTCGGCATCCCAAGCGTTCCTGCCGATATCATAAAGGAGCGTGCGGGCCGCATTGGTGGCATCGGTCGCATGCACCTTGCCACCGGTAAGCTGCCAGATCAGGTAGCTGTCGATCGTGCCAAAGGCGAGATCGCCGCGCAGCGCGCGCTCGGCAGCACCGGGCACGTTTTCGAGCAGCCACGCCAGCTTGGTGCCGGAAAAATAGGGGTCGAGCAAAAGCCCCGTGCGGGCGGCAATCATCGCCTCATGGCCTGCCGCATGCAGCGCCGCACAGGCGGGCGCGGTGCGCCGGTCCTGCCAGACAATGGCGTTGTGGATGGGCACGCCCGTGACCCGATCCCAGACCACCGTGGTCTCGCGCTGGTTGGTGATGCCAAGCGCGGCGATGTCTTTCGCGTCGAGACCGGCGGTGCCAAGTGCGGTCTGGACCGTCGTCAGCACCGTGCGCCAGATCTCTTCGGGGTCATGCTCCACCCAGCCCGACGCCGGGTAGAGTTGCGGAAACTCTTCCTGCGCGACAGAAACCACCCGCAGATCGCCATCAAAGATGATCGCCCGCGTCGAAGTGGTGCCCTGATCAAGCGCCAGAATATAGCTCATGTCGTCCCCCCGTTAGGGCGCCTCCTGCGCCATGAATGCCGCAAGCGCGGCAACTTCTTCCGCGCGCAGCCGCAGCCCCAGCTTGCTGCGCCGCCACAGCACGTCCTCGGCGGTTTGCGCCCATTCCCGCGTCCTGAGCCAGCGCAGTTCCGCCTCTGTCAGCCCGCCGCCAAAATCGCGCCCAAGCTCCGGCGCGCGGCGCACATCGCCCAGAATATCGAAGGCCTCGGTGCCGTAGGCATGCGCCATCCGCAAGGCCCGCGCCTCGCCAAGGAACGGATAGCGGATCCGCAGCCGCTCGGTGAGCGCGCGCGCGCCATAGCCGAAATCCCCGCCCGGCAGCGGCACGCCTGCGGTCCATCCGGGCTTCAGGCCCGGAAAATAGGGCGCGAGCTTGTCCACCGCCGCCTCGGACAGGCGCCGATAGGTGGTGATCTTGCCACCGTAGACATTGAGGAGCGGCGCCCCCTCCGCATCCAGATGGAACACATATTCGCGCGATGCGGCAGTGGCGGATGTGGACCCGTCGTCGTAAAGCGGGCGCACCCCGGCAAAGCTCCAGACCACATCGTCCGCCGCGATCGGCTGCTCCAGATATTCATTGGCGAAGGCGATCAGATAGTCGCGCTCGGCCTCGGTGCACTGCGCCTTTTCGGGGCTTGCCTCTTGCGCGGCCTCGGTGGTGCCGATCAGCGTAAACTCCTGCTCGAACGGCAAAAGAAAGATGATCCGCCCGTCGCGGCCCTGCAAAAAGAGCGCCCGATCATGTGCAAAGAGCCGCTTTGTAACAATATGGGAGCCGCGCACGAGGCGCACCCTGGCCGGAGAGTGGCCCTGAACCGCGCCCGAGAGCACCTGGTCCACCCAGGGCCCGGCCGCATTGACGAGCGCGCGGGCGTGATGCGTGGCGGGCCCCTCCGGGCCCTCAGTGCGGATCTCCCAATGATCGCCCACGCGCGCGGCCCCCACCACCTTCGTGCGGGTCAGCACCTCGGCGCCGCGCGCCGCCGCATCGCGGGCATTCAACACAACAAGGCGCGCATCATCCACCCAGCCATCCGAATATTCCCAGCCCTTGCGGAACCCGGGCTTGAGCCCCCAGCGGGTCTTGCCCTTGGTGAGGTCCAGCCGCTTCGTGCCATCAAGGCTGCTCTTGCCGCCAAGATGGTCATAAAGAAAAAGCCCGAGCCGAATAAGCCACGCCGGGCGCCGCCCCTTCCACCACGGCGCCACAAGGCCCAGAAGGCGGCTTGTCGGCGTGGTCTTCTCAAACCGCATCTTCGGGTCATAGGGCAGCACGAAGCGCATTGGAAAGGCGATATGCGGCATCGCCTTGAGCAGGGCCTCGCGCTCCGCCAAAGCCTCGCGCACCAGCTTGAACTCGAAATATTCAAGGTAGCGCAGCCCGCCATGAAAGAGCTTGGAGGAGGCCGAGGAGGTGCCCTGCGCCAGATCCCCCTGTTCGGCGAGCCGCACCGTGAGCCCGCGCCCCGCGGCATCGCGCGCAATGCCGCATCCGTTCACCCCGCCGCCGATCACGAACAGATCGACCCGTTCCGGTTCCGCCATGCGTCTCTCCCTGATGCCTTGGCGCGATCATGGCGCTTTGGCGGCGATTGGCAAGCCGCGCGCGGTCAAATTTCCGCGCCGCGGCATCATCGCGACCCCGCGCGCCTTCGCGCTTGCCCGGCCCTGCGCCCAAGCCTATAAGGCCGCCATGACCGGGCTTTGCTTCATACATCGAATTACCGGCCCGGCGCTCTGACGCGTCAGGGTTGCCGGGACCACATGAGCCAGCCCCGGGCGCATTGGCGCCCCCTCCAGCCTGAATGGATATGAGATGAGCGCCGACACGCCCGAAACTTCCGTCGATTACCGCGAGACCGTCTTTCTGCCCGAGACCGAGTTCCCGATGCGGGCAAACCTGCCCAAGCGCGAACCGGAATGGCTCGAACGCTGGGCCCGGATCGGCATCTATGACCGGCTGCGCGAAAAGGAGGGCCGCCCCTCCTTCGTGCTGCATGACGGCCCGCCCTACGCCAACGGCCACCTGCACATCGGCCATGCGCTCAACAAGATCCTGAAAGATTTCATTGTTCGCTCCCAGCAGATGATGGGGCATGACAGCCGCTATGTGCCGGGCTGGGATTGCCACGGCCTGCCGATCGAATGGAAGATCGAGGAGCAATATCGCGCCAAGGGGCTCAACAAGGACGATGTCGACACCGTCGCCTTCCGGCAGGAGTGCCGCCGCTTTGCCGAGGGCTGGATCGACATCCAGCGCGAGGAGTTCAAGCGCCTTGGCGTCACCGGCAAATGGGAAAAGCCCTATCTGACGATGGATTACCACTCCGAGGCGGTGATCGCCGAGGAGTTCATGAAGCTGCTGATGAACGGCAGCCTGTATCAGGGCTCAAAGCCGGTGATGTGGTCGCCGGTGGAAAAGACCGCGCTCGCCGAGGCCGAGGTCGAATATCACGACCACACCAGCCACACGATCTGGGTGCGGTTCAAAATCGCAAGCGGTGATGTGAAGCCCTCAATGAATTTACCGATTGCGCTGGAGGATGCCTCTATCGTGATCTGGACGACGACGCCCTGGACGATCCCGCAAAACCGCGCCGTCGCTTACGGCCCGGGCATCACCTATGGGCTTTACTTCGTCAATTCTGTGGCAGAGAACTCCAGTGCAAGGGTTAACGAAGCGCTGGTGCTCGCTGATAACCTTGCAGAGAGCGTGAAGATCGCTGCAAAAGTCGAAAACTGGACCCGGCTGCGCGAGGTTGCGACCTCGGAGTTCGAAGGCCTAAAGCTTTATCACCCCTATGCTGGGATCGAGGGTGGCAATGGCGAATGGGACGAACCGGTCCCAATGCTGCCGGGCGATCACGTCACCGACGATGCAGGCACGGGCTTTGTCCATACCGCGCCGAGCCACGGCGACGACGACTATCAGCTTGGCCTCAAGTTCGGCTTGGCCATGACCTACAACGTCGAGCCAGACGGCTGCTACCGCGCCTCGCTTCCCGTTTTCGGCGGGCAGGCGATCATAGAGGCCGATGGCAAGGATGGCCCGGCCAATGTGTCCAACATCAAGGCGCTGCATGCGCAAGGCGCGCTTCTGGCCAAGGGCAAGCTCAAGCACTCCTACCCGCATTCCTGGCGCTCCAAGGCGCCCTTGATCTACCGCAACACGCCGCAATGGTTTGCCGCCATCGACGTGAAGCTCGACGATGGCATGGGCAGCTATGGCGACACGATCCGCACCCGCGCGCTGACCTCGATCGACACGCTCGTGCAATGGACGCCCCCGACCGGGCGCAACCGGCTTTACTCGATGATCGAGGCGCGGCCGGACTGGGTGCTGAGCCGCCAGCGCGCCTGGGGCGTGCCGCTCACCTGCTTTACCAAAAAGGGCGCGCAGCCGACCGACCCGGATTTCCTTTTGCGCAACGCAGAGGTCAACGCCCGTATCTCCGCCGCGTTCGAGACGGACGGCGCGGATGTCTGGTATACGCCGGGCTTCAAGGAGAAGATGCTCGGCAATATCGTCAACCCGGACGATTACACCCAGGTTTTCGACGTGCTCGACGTGTGGTTCGATAGTGGCTCGACCCATGCTTTCGTGCTGCGCGACCGCCCCGACGGCACCAAGGACGGCATTGCTGACCTTTACCTTGAGGGCACCGACCAGCACCGCGGCTGGTTCCATTCCTCGATGCTGCAGGCCTGCGCCACCAAGGGCCGCGCGCCCTATCGGGGCGTGCTGACGCATGGCTTCACGCTCGACGAGAAGGGCATGAAAATGTCCAAATCGCTCGGCAACACCGTGGCGCCCGCCGATGTGATCAAGGAATACGGGGCGGACATCCTGCGGCTGTGGGTGGCGCAATCGGATTACACGGTCGATCTGCGCATCGGCAAAGAGATCCTCAAGGGCACCGCCGACAGCTACCGCCGTTTGCGCAACACGCTGCGCTTCATGCTCGGCGCGCTGGCGGGCTACAGCGAGGCCGAGGCTCTCGCCCCCGAGGCGATGCCGGAGCTCGAACGCTGGGTGCTGCACCGCCTTGCCGAACTTGATGAGACGGTGCGCGCGGGCTACACCGCCTATGACTTCCAGGGCGTGTTCCAGAGCCTTTTCACCTTCTGCACGGTGGACCTTTCGGCCTTCTATTTCGACATCCGCAAGGATGCGCTTTATTGCGACGGGCCGGAAAGCCTGCGCCGCCGCGCCGCGCGCACGGTGCTGGACCTCCTGTTCCACCGGCTGACGAAATGGCTTGCGCCGATGCTGCCCTTCACGATGGAAGATGTCTGGCTCTCGCGCTTCCCGGGCGAGGAGAACTCCGTTCACCTCGAAGATTTCGCCGAGACGCCCGCCGCTTGGCGTGCGCCGGAACTCGCGGCGAAATGGGAGGGCATCCGCCGTGCACGGCGCGCCGTGACCGCAGCGCTCGAAGTGCAGCGCACCGCCAAGGTGATCGGCGCGAGCCTTGAGGCGGCCCCGGTCGTGCATGTCGAGGATGCGGGCCTTGAGGCGGCGCTGAAATCGGTCGATTTCGCCGATATCTGCATCACCTCCGATCTCACGCTCACCACTGACCCCGCGCCCTCGGAGGCCTTCCGCCTGCCCGAGGTGCCGGGCGTGGCCGTGGTGTTCGAGACCGCGACGGGCGAGAAATGCGAGCGCTGCTGGAAGATCCTGCCCGATGTGGGCAGCCATGCCCATGCGCAGACCTGCCAGCGCTGCAACGACGTGCTGGGCTGAGCCCGCCCATAGTGTCACACCCTGAGGGCGCCTGCGGGCGCCCTTTTCCTTGGCCCCGGAAGATCGCGCCGGCCCCTTGCCGCGCCCGCACCGAAGGGCTAGCGATATGGCAGCGCCATGACAGCGAGATCCCCCCGCGATGAGCCTTTCCATCTTCCTCGCGGTGCTCGCGGCCGCCTTCCTCCATGCCCTGTGGAATGCGCTTTTGCGCTTTGGCGGCTCAAAAATCCGCGCCATGGTGATGCTGAGCCTGATGGAGGCCGCGGTGGGGCTCGCCATCGCGCTGGCCCGGCCCCTGCCCGAGCCCGCGGCCTGGAAATGGGTGGCCGCCGCCTGCCTCGTGCATTTCGCCTACAAGTATTTTCTCGCCCATGCCTATGAGCAGGGCGATTTGAGCCGGGTCTATCCGATTGCGCGCGGCACCGCGCCGATGCTTGTGGCCATCGTCACGGCGTTTCTGGCGCTCGATGTGGTGCGCCCGCTCGGCTATCTCGGCATCGGCGTGCTCGGGCTCGGCATCCTGTTCATGGCGCGGGGCGTTTTTACCGATGGCGAGAGCCGGAGGCTCTTGCCCTATGCCTTCGGCTCGGCCTGCGCCACCGCCACCTATACGCTCACCGACGGGCTTGGCGCGCGGGTGGCAGGCGATGCGGCGGGCTATGTGGGCTGGCTGATGGTCGGGGGCGGGCTTCTCTTTGGCCTCACCATGACCCTGCGCCGCCCGAAAGGCTTTTTGACGCTCTCGCCCGCGCGCGACTGGGGCATGGCGGGGCTTGGGGCAGCGGCCTCTTATGGCGCCTATGCGATTTCGATCTGGGCGATGACCAAGGCGCCGATTGCGCTTGTTGCCGCCACGCGGGAGACGGCGATCCTCTTTGCCGTGCTGATCGGCTGGCTCGCCTTTGGCGAGCGGATGACCCGTTCAAAGGCAATTGCAGCGGTGCTGATCGTGGCGGGCGTGGTGCTGACGCGGCTTTAGGCGGGGCGCCGGACAGGAACGATCTGCTGCGCGATGCCCGCGCCGAGCAGATAGATCGAGGTCACCACCAGCCCCCAATGGGCCCAGCTTCCTTCCTCAAAATTCACCCAGGCCGCCCAGGCCGCGAACACGGTCCACAACAGCGCCACCGTCAGCGAAAGCGGGCGCCAGCGCTTTGTGCGCGTGGGATGGATGAACTTGAGCGGAAAGAACATTGCCACCGCAAGCGCCAGGACAACGGCCAGCGTCACCCAATAGCCCGGGCTGACCGCAAAGAGGACAAGCACCACCATGTTCCAGCACGCCGGGAAGCCGGAGAAGGACCAGTCTTTCGTCTTCATCCGCGTATCGGCAAAATAGACCACGCTCAGATAGGTGATGGCGATGATTGCGAGCCAGCCGGTCCAGCCCGGAAGCAGACCGGATTTGAAGAGCGCATAGGCCGGGATGAACACATAGGTCAGATAGTCGATGATCAGGTCCATCAACACGCCGTCATAGGTCGGGCAATTGACCTTGACCTGATACCTCCGTGCGAGCGGGCCGTCGATCCCGTCGACGACCAGCGCCACGACGAGCCACAAGAACATCAGCGACCACTTTTCTTCCACGGCCGCCAGCATCGCCAGCATCGAGAGCACCGCGCCCGTGGCGGTAAAAAGGTGAACCGAGAGCGCCTTGATACGAATGTCCATGCGCCCTTCCTGCCGCAAACCCCCGGAGCGCGCAAGGCAGAGCGGACCGGGGCGCGGACAATCAGCGGATTCCGTTGAGCAGCGCCTTGTATTGCTGCGCCAAAGCCCCCCCGGACATGGTGTCGCGTGCGCTCCCGCCCGGACCATGGAGCGCCGAAAACAGCGACTCGGTCAAAGAGATCTGTGCCTCAGCGGGCGCTATTGCGGTGGCGGTCTCTTCGCCCGGCCGGGGCGCTTCGGCAGGCTCCACGCCAGAGCCGGGCTCAACGGTCGCAATGGCGAGCACCAGCGCCTGCATCTCCGCTCCGCCCGAAGGCGCGAGCATCTTCTCGAAACTTTCCGCGCGCGCGGAGGGCACCGCGTTGGCGGGCGCATTCGGCACAAGCGGCGCAGCGTTTTGCGCCCCCAGCCCCGAAAGCTGCGGCAGGTCCATCATTCTTACCCCCTTGATGACGGTTGCCGCGACTTTGCCACTGCGGGGGTGAACACGAACTTACCGCCCACCGCCTTGATAGCGCGCAATTATCTCAGATTTTCCGACGTCTTTTTGCCCGGGCCAAAAGACGTCGGGCCGGGGCAAACACCCCGGCCCGACCCCTCAAGCTTCCTGCCTCAGGCAATTTCCTTGAGCAGCGACACAAACTGGTTTGCCAGATCGCGCTCAAGAGGGACGCTGGGGCGCGAGTCATCCTCAACCGTCAGCGCATTGAAGAGCGACTCATAGAGGGATTGCGCCGCGGTCTCGCTGCCGCTCGACGAAAGACCGCTGGCACGTTCTGTGCCTTCAGCACCCGGCGGCGGGCCGGAGGGGGGCGGCGGCATCGCCCCCTGGGCGCCGCCCGCGCCCTGAGACCGGCTCGCGGCTTCTGCCGCGTCAAGCTCGGTTTCGTTCAGCAGGCCATCGCCATCGCTGTCGATGGTCGCAAACTGGCTCGACAGCAACTCGGCCACAGGGCTGGCTGCGATTTCCGTTTCGGAAAGCAGACCATCCCCGTCGCTATCATCGTTGGCCGAAAGCACTTCGAACAACGAGGTGATGTCTTCCTCCGAAGCTTCCGCGGAGCCAGACGGCGGCGGGCCGGGCGGCGGCGGGGGCCGCGAGCCCTGCGCCTCGCTCGTTCCACCGGACCGGCTTGCGACTTCTGCCGCGTCAAGCTCGGTCTGGTTCAGCAGACCATCGCCATCGCTGTCGATCGTCGAGAATTGGCTCGACAGCAGGTCTGCCACCGGGCTGGCGCTGATCTCGGCTTCGGAGAGCAGGCCATCCCCATCGGCGTCGTCGTTCGAGGCAAGGGCCTCGAACAGGGATTGAGAATCCACACCGCCCGAGCTGGAGGCCGGGGGCGATGGTGGCGGCGGCGGCGGCGACCCGCTGCCTTTCGTTTGGGTGCCGGAGCTTTGTGTTGCGCTGCTGCTGGAGGTTTGTTGTTGCAACAACGAGAGCGCGGTGCTGCTGGAATAGCTCGACACCGAAGAGAGAGAGGAGACGTTCATCAGAGATCCTTTCTGGATGACAACGTGCCGTGAGGCTCGTCGGGTCTGATGAACGACTCCTTACCCAGGCCCTAAACCTTGGTTTGAAAAAGACCTGATTTTATTGGGTTATGCGATCAGGCGCGCGGATGGGCCGCCTGATAGACCTCCATGAGTCGGGCCGAGTCGACTGCCGTGTAAACCTGCGTGGTGGCAAGGCTGGCATGGCCCAGAAGCTCCTGGATCGCGCGCAAATCGCCCCCCGCAGACAACAGATGCGTGGCAAAGCTGTGGCGCAAGGCATGCGGCGTGGCCGAGGCCGGCAGGCCCAGCGCAAGCCGTGCCCGTTCCATCGACTTGGCAACGATGCGCGGGTTGAGCGCGCCGCCGCGGCTGCCGCGGAACACCGGCTCCCAAGGCGCGGGCACGAAGGGGCAAAGGCGCAGGTATTCCTCCATCGCGTCACGCGCGGCAGGCAGCACCGGCACCATCCGCTCCTTGTCGCCCTTGCCGCGGATGCGCAGCACTTCGGGCAGCGGTACATCTTCGCCCTTGAGGCTGAGCGCTTCGGAGATCCGCAGCCCGCAACCGTAAAGGAGCGTCATCACCGCCGCGTCGCGCGCGGCCACCCAAGGCTCGTTCGCCTGCAGCTCGACCTGCTCGATCACCGCCTGCGCGGCGTCTTCGGCCAGGGGGCGGGGCAGGTTGCGCTGATATTTGGGCGCGCGGGTCGAAAGCACATGGGTCGCATCAAACCCCTCGCGTTCGCCCAGCCAGCGCATGAAGCTTTTCACCGCCGAGAGCGCCCGGGCGAGCGAGCGGCCCGAAAGGCCACGGTTGCGCTCATAGGCCATCCAGGCGCGCATGTCGGCGGGGGTAAGCTCTGCCAGACGCGCCATGCCGAGGCTCTCGCCATGGTGCAGATGCAGAAAGCCGAGAAAGCCGCTCACATCGTTGCGGTACGCGGTCAGCGTATGCGGTGAGGCCCCCTTGAGCGCGCGCATGTGCTCAAGCCAGCGCCCGAGCGCCATGCCCGCGGCGGGCGAAAATCCGATGCCCATGTCAGGCCAGCCAGCGCCGCATCGCGCGCTCGAACACGCCCGCAAAGAAGGCCAGAAGGTCCGTGCCCTGCGAGGGTTTGAACTGGTGCGGATCTTCCGCGCCCATCACCAGCATGCCCGGCAGACGGCCTTCGCCAAGATCGAGCCGCATCAGCGCTTCCGAGCGCACCCAGGTCGAGGCCTCGCCATAGATCGCTTCCGATTGCGGCAGGGTCTGGCGCAGCACCACCGGGCGCAGTTGCGAGCCCTTGCCCGAGCGCATGTATTCCGAGATGAACCCCGGCTCGGCGACGCAAAGCACATTGCCAAGGCGCCGCAGCGCGACCTCTTCGCCCTCCTGCTCGGTCTCGAGCACGAGTTTGACACTGTCGACACGCAGGATGTCGGCCACCTCGGTGGCGAGGTTCTTCAGGAACGTCTCGAACTCGATCGGGTCGAGCATGCGCAGCACCGCGCGGTGGATCTGGTTGGTGCCGGCAAGGTTTTCATAGGCGGCCGCGATCACCGAGCGATGCGTGTCTTCGAGGCGGTCGAGACGGCGTTCGAGCCGCTCCATCGCCACGCCGCGCAGATCGACGATATTGGCGCCCATGGCGCGTTCATTGGCCGAGATCAGAGCCCGCATCAGGTCGCGATCCTCGAGGATCACATCGGGGTCGTTGATGATCTTGGTGCGGAGTTCGGGTGCAAATGCCGTGTCGCTCATGCCGTCCTCGTGGTCAGCGGGTTACTGTGCAAATTGACACAGATTCTAGTTAATTGCAGGTTAAATTTCGGTCAAATATGCGAAGACCCGCCCCGAAAGGCGGGTCTGTTCACGATCTCGCGCCAGTTCAGACGATTTTCTGGCCGGTTTTCGCCCAGTCTTTCAGGAACTGGTCGAGCCCCTTGTCGGTGAGCGGATGGCTCGCCATCGCCTTGATCACCGAGGGCGGCGCGGTGATCACATCGGCGCCGATCTTGGCCACTTCGGTGATGTGGTTGACCGAGCGGATCGAGGCGGCGAGGATCTCGGTCTTGAAATCGTAATTGTCGTAGATCGTGCGGATGTCGTCGATCAGCTGCACGCCATCGAGATTGATGTCGTCGAGACGGCCGAGGAACGGCGAGATGAAGGTCGCACCTGCCTTGGCGGCAAGGATCGCCTGCGCGGCGGAGAAGCACAGAGTGACGTTGACCATATGGCCTTCGGATGCGAAAGCCTTGCAAGCGGTGAGGCCGGCCCAGGTCAGCGGCACCTTGATGGCGATGTTGGAGGCGATCTTGGCCAGTTTCAGCCCCTCGGCGATCATCTCGGGCGCTTCGGTGGCGACCACCTCCGCCGAGACCGGGCCGGGGATCATCTCGCAGATCTCCTTCGTCACCTCGAGAATGTCGCGGCCCGATTTCAGGATCAGCGACGGGTTGGTGGTGACACCATCGACCATGCCGAGATCGGCAAGCTCCTTGATGGCGGCAACATCGGCGGTATCGACGAAGAATTTCATGGCGGGCCTCCTGCGCTCTCTCTCGCGGGGATTTAGCGCAAACGGGCGCGGGATGCGAGAGCGGATCGACAGCTTCGGGCCGGGGAAAGGGGGGGCTGTCTGCCCCCCCCGGCCTTGCGGCCGCCCCCCCCGAGGATATTTGCGCAAAGTCGAAGGGGCGACGGGGCGCGGAGGCGCGCATGGCTGAGCCGGGGTATTATCCGCAGGGGTCGCGGGTCTCGGTGATGACCTCCGAGCCGGTGGGCAAGCCGCTCGATTACCTTGCCCCCGAGGGCGGGTGTTTTCCGGGCGCCTTTGTCGAGGTGCCGCTTGGGCCGCGCCGCGTGGTTGGCGTGGTCTGGGGGCCGGGGGACGGGCGGTTTGCGGCCGATAAGCTGCGCCCGGTCGCGCGCGTGCTCGATGTGCCGCCGATGCGGGAGGAATTGCAGCAGTTCCTGATCCGCATGGCCGATTACACGATGACCTCGCGGCCCGGCGTGCTCAGGCTGGCCACCCGCACCCCGGGGCTTTTCGAGCCGCCGGGCGCGCGCAAGATCTACCGGCTGGGCGCGGGCGCGCCCGCACGGATGACCGAGGCGCGCGAGAAGGTGCTTGCAGTCTTGCGCGAGCATGGGGGCGCGGGGTTTTATCTGATGGAACTGGCCCAGCTTGCTGGCGTCACGCCGCAGGTGGTGAAAGGGCTCGTGGCACAGGGCGCGGTGATCGAGGCAGAGCAGCCGCGCGACCTGCCCTATCCGCGGCTTGACCCGCATTTGCCGGGCAAGGCGCTGTCCGAGGATCAGGCGGCGGCGGCGGCGGCGTTGCGCGCCGGGCTCGGGCAATTTGGCGTCACGCTTCTCAAGGGCGTTACCGGTTCGGGCAAGACCGAGGTCTATCTCGAGGCGGTGGCGGAATGCCTTGCCAAGGGCCAGCAGGCTCTGGTGCTTTTGCCCGAGATCGCGCTCACCTCCGAATTCCTCGCGCGGGTCGAGGCGCGGTTCGGGGCGCGGCCGGGCGAGTGGCATTCGGGCGCGACCCAGGCCGAGCGGCGCAGGCTCTGGCGCATGGTGGCCGAGGGCGGCGCGCAGATGGTGGTGGGGGCGCGCTCGGCGCTGTTTCTGCCCTATCGAGACCTCGGGCTGATCGTGGTCGATGAGGAGCACGACAGTTCCTACAAGCAGGAAGAAGGCGCGCTTTACAATGCCCGCGACATGGCGGTGCTGCGCGCCTCGCTTGCCGGTGCGCAGGTGGTGCTGGCCTCCGCCACGCCCTCGCTCGAAAGCTGGGCCAATGCCGAGGCCGGCAAATATCGCCGCCTTGATCTGCTAAGCCGCTTTGGCACCGCCGACCTTCCCGAGATGCGCGCGATCGACATGCGCGAGGAACGCATCGAATCGGTGCACTGGATCTCGCCCTCGCTTGTGGGCGCGGTGCAGGCCACGCTTTCGCGCGGCGAACAGGCGATGCTGTTCTTGAACCGCCGCGGCTATGCGCCCGTCACCATCTGCCGGGCCTGCGGTCATCAGATCGGCTGCGATCATTGCGATGCGCGCATGGTGGAGCACCGGTTTTTGAAGCGCCTCGTTTGCCACCAATGCGGCGAGACGAAGCCAATCCCCACCGCCTGCCCCTCTTGCGGGGTGGAGGGCAAGCTCGCCCCGGTCGGCCCCGGCGTCGAGCGGCTCGCCGAAGAGGTGGCCGAGCGCTTCCCCACAGCGCGGACCGCGGTGCTCTCCTCCGACCTTTTCGGCTCGGCGCGCGCGCTGAAAGAGGCGGTGGAAAGCATCGCCGGCGGCGGGGCCGATATCATCATCGGCACGCAGATCGTGGCGAAGGGGCACAACTTCCCGCTTTTGACCCTTGTGGGGGTGATCGACGCCGATCTTGGCCTGCAAGGCTCGGATCTGCGCGCTGCCGAGCGCACCTTTCAACTGATGCGGCAGGTGGCGGGGCGCGCCGGGCGCGCCGACAAGCCGGGCCTTGCGCTCTTGCAAACCTGTCAGCCCGAGCACCCGGTGATCCGCGCCATCCTTGATGGCGACGAGGAGGCGTTCTGGCGCGCAGAAGCCGCGGGGCGCAAGGCGGTCGGTGTGCCTCCCTATGGCCGCATGGCGGGGATCATCCTCTCAGGCCCCGAGGTCGCGCCGCTCTTCGAGCTTGGCAACCAGCTCGCGCGCAATGCCGCCCCGCTCACGCGCATCGGCGCGCAGCTCTTTGGCCCCGCCCCCGCGCCCATCGCCCGGGTGCGCGGCCGTCATCGGGTGCGGCTCCTGATCAAGGCCGAGAAAAGCGCGCCCCTGCAAGGCGCGATCCGCGGCTGGCTGCGGGGGGTGAAATTCCCCACCGGCGTCAAGCTGGCCATCGACATCGACCCGCAAAGCTTCCTGTAAAGCCGCTACAGTTGACCCGGCCCCGCTTTCGCGCCATTGGGGGCAAAAGCAACGGAGCCCGCCATGACCACCTTCACCGCCTTCGCCGTCCTGCCCGAACGCGAGCTTGCCGAAGATCTGGCCGAGCGGGTGGAAGAGCTTGATCCCGCGCCCTATGGCGTAGGTGTGTTCGAGATCGAGGACGGGTCAGGCAATTACGAGGTTGGCGCCTATTTCCTCGAGCGCCCGAACGACGTGGTGCTCGACATTCTCGCCGTGGCCTTCGGGGGCACCGGGTTCACCGTCTCCGAACTCCCCGAAACAGACTGGGTCGCCCATGTGAAGCGCGAGCTCGCCCCCGTGGTCGCGGGGCGGTTCTTCGTGCATGGCAGCCACGATGCCGACAAGGTGCCCGCAGAGGCGATCGCGCTGCGCATTGATGCTGCGATGGCCTTTGGCACCGGCCACCATGGCACCACGCTCGGCTGCCTCACCGCGCTCGACCAGCTCGAAGCGGGTGGCGTGCGGGCGCGGAATGTGGCGGATATTGGCTGCGGCACTGCGGTGCTGGCGATGGCGGCGGCCAAGCTCTGGCCCGAGCGGGTGCTCGCCTCCGATATTGACCCGGTGGCAGTCCAGACCGCCGCCGCCAATGTGGTGACAAACGGGCTCGAAGGCCGGGTGATCTGCCTCGAAGCCGCGGGCTTTGCCCATCCGATGCTGCAAGAGGCCGCGCCCTTTGACCTCATTTTTGCCAATATCCTGAAGGCACCGCTGATCGCGCTCGCCCCCGACATGGCCCGCTTTTGTGCCGAATCGGGGCATGTGATCCTTTCCGGGATCCTCAACGAACAGGCCGATGAGGTGCAGGCCGCCTATATTGCGCAGGGCTTTGCCCCGCATATGCGCAACGAACACGGCGACTGGACGACACTGGTTCTGAGGCGGAACCAGTAAGCGCAGGCCGCGCTCGCAAAAAACCGAAACTTGCGCCATATTTGTTAAGTCTTCGTTAGCCAGTTTGGCTGGCGATCTTGCGACTGTGGAGCCTGGTCATGAGTGATACCGGAAGAACCACGTTTGCCGACCGCCTTGAGCGGATCGACACGATTCACGCCGCGGGCGGCGCCTTTGAGGCCGAAGGCTCCCTCGGGCGCAGCTATTTTGACGCCCGTCGCCCGCGGGAACGGCGCACGCTGCCGGTTCGGGCGCTGGCGCTGATGCTGGTGGGGGCGCTGCTCTTCAAAGGCGCATTGCTCGCGCAGATCGGCACCGAAACCTATGACCGGCGCGTGGCCGAGTTGCAGGCCGGAAGCGCGCTCGACCGCGTGGGCGGCTGGGCGATGCAGGCCGACGCGCCAACCCGCTGGATCGCGGCCGAGCTGCGCACCCTGCTCTACTAAGCCAAGCCCAAAGCACAAAGGCCGCGCTCGAAGCGCGGCCTTTTGTCTTTTCTGCCTTCGGGCCGGGCGCGGCCCTTGCGTTTCAGCGGCCGATACGGTCGATGTCGAAACGGCTCAGACCGATGTCATTGAGCTCACGGTCGCTGAGTTGTTCGAGCGCACGGCGGGTCAGCCGCGCCTCGTTCCACACCACGAACGTCTCGAGGACACGGTTGAAAAGACCCGCCCGCGCATTCCGGGCAGAAAAGCGGTAGCTGTCGAGGGCGGACATGTCGCGTTTCCTTTTTCATAAAGTGCAAATTTCTTGGGCAACCAGCCCATGAATCCGCATCTAGATGAGGCTTCAGAAGAACACAACATCCGCCAGATCAGCCCCGCCATGCAGTTTTTGCATGGCCTCTCAGGAAGTTAACGGGCCCGACTCGGCTTCGTCAAAATGCATGGCATTTCCGTCATTTTGATGCCCGCCCTCCCCCCGAAACACGCCGTTCGGGCGGATCTCCCGGCTCAGGTGGCGATCAGCCTTAACGCATGCCGGTGGCTTTGGCCTTTGCGATGTTCCTCTTTTGTGCTAACCGTGGGTAAAATGCCACACAAAAGAGGGCGGGCAGATGCGGGTGATCGGAATCGATCCGGGGTTGCGCAACCTCGGCTGGGGCGTGATCGAGATGGAGGGGCCACGGCTGCGCCACATCGCCAATGGCACGCTGCATTCCGAGGGCACGGATCTCGCGCGGCGTCTGGTTGCCCTCCATGCCGGGCTCACGGAGGTGATTGCCGCCCATCGCCCCGAGGCGGCGGCGGTAGAGCAGACCTTTGTGAACAAGGACGCCGTTGCCACGCTCAAGCTCGGGCAAGCGCGCGGCATCGCGCTGCTGGTGCCCGCGCAGGCGGGGCTGGAGATCGGTGAATATGCGCCCAATGCGGTAAAAAAGGCGGTGGTCGGCGTTGGCCATGCCGAGAAAGGGCAGGTGCAGCATATGGTGCGCCATCAGCTCCCCGGCGTGGTGTTTGACAGCCCCGATGCGGCGGATGCGCTCGCCATTGCGATCTGCCATGCGCATCACCTGCAATCCGCGCGCCGCACCGGCGCGGCGATGCTCGGGCGTGCCGCGCTCGACATCACCGCCGGGCAGGCGCGCATTCGGAGGCTGCGCGGATGATCGGGCGCATTGCCGGGGTGATCTTGCACCGGGCCATGGATCATGTGCTGATAGACGTGCGCGGCGTGGGCTATATCGTGCATGTCTCCCCCCGCACGGCCTCCAACCTGCCGCCCGTGGGCGAGGCCTGCGCGCTCTATACCGAGCTTGTGGTGCGCGAGGATCTGCTGCAGCTCTTCGGCTTCCCCAGCCTGATCGAGAAGGAATGGCACCTGCTGCTCACCTCGGTCCAAGGGATCGGCGCCAAGGCCGCGCTTGCCATTCTCGGCACGCTTGGCCCCGAGGGGGTGAGCCGCGCGCTTGCCCTTGGCGACTGGGCGGCGATCAAGGCCGCCCCCGGTGTTGGCCCCAAACTCGCGCAGCGCGTGGTGATGGAGTTGAAGGACAAGGCGCCAAGCGTGATGGCGATGGGCGGCGCGCTGACCATCGACACCGGCCCCGCCGATGACGGGGGTGACGCGCCGGAAAAACCCGCCGCCAAACCCGCCAAACGCCCGGCCCCCGCGCCAAAGACCAACTTCACCGCCGAGGCGCTCTCTGCGCTCACCAACCTCGGCTACACGCCGGCAGATGCCGCCAGCGCCGTTGCACGCGCCGCAGATGACCCCGCCGCCACCGATACCGCCAAGCTGATCCGCACCGCGCTGCGCCTGCTGGCGCCAAAGGACTAGCCTTTTCATCTTGCCCCAAATATCCCGGGGGTGTGGGGGCAGCGCCCCCACGGACCCTGAAAGCAGACGATGACCGACCCCGACCCGACCCTTCGCCCCGACCGCCTCCCCGAGGATGCCGACCGCGCGCTGCGCCCGCAGGTGCTCGAAGACTTTATCGGGCAAGCCGAGGCGCGGGCAAACCTGCGCGTCTTCATCGAAAGCGCGAAGATGCGCGGTCAGGCGATGGACCACACGCTGTTTCATGGCCCGCCGGGCTTGGGCAAGACCACGCTCGCGCAGATCATGGCGCGCGAACTTGGCGTCAATTTCAAGATGACCTCGGGCCCGGTGCTGGCCAAGGCGGGCGACCTTGCCGCGATCCTCACCAATCTTGAATCGCGCGATGTGCTCTTCATCGACGAGATCCACCGCATGAACCCGGCGGTGGAAGAGGTGCTTTACCCCGCGATGGAGGATTTCGAGCTCGACCTCGTGATCGGCGAGGGCCCGGCGGCGCGCACGGTGAGGATTGAGTTGCAACCCTTCACGCTGGTGGGCGCCACCACGCGCCTTGGCCTGCTCACCACGCCGCTGCGCGACCGCTTCGGCATCCCGACGCGGCTGCAGTTCTACACCGAGGACGAGCTTGACCTGATCGTGAGCCGCGGCGCGCGCCTGCTTGGCATCCCCGCAGAGCCCGACGGCACCCGCGAAATCGCCAAGCGCGCCCGCGGCACGCCGCGCATTGCCGGGCGGCTTTTGCGCCGCGTGGTCGACTTTGCGCTCGTCGAGGGCGATGGCCGCCTCACCCGCAAGCTGGCCGACAATGCGCTCACCCGCCTTGGCGTCGACCATCTCGGCCTTGACGGGGCAGACCGGCGCTATCTGCGGCTGATGGCAGAGCATTATGGCGGTGGCCCGGTGGGGGTGGAAACGCTCTCCGCCGCGCTTTCAGAAAGCCGCGACGCGATCGAAGAGGTGATCGAGCCTTACCTTCTGCAGCAGGGCCTTGTGCAGCGCACCCCGCGCGGGCGCATGCTGGGCGCGCGCGCCTGGCGCCACCTCGGGCTCGATGCACCGCAAGCGCCCCATGCGCAAGGACCGGGCCAATCCGACCTCTTTGACGGGGCGTGACTGGACGCGCGCCGCCTTCGGCGTATCATTTCCCCCATGAACACCCTGCCGCCCCCCCGCTTCACCATTACCGAGGAAGAGATCGAGCGCGTCGTTGCGCGCTTTTATGCCCGTGTGCGCGCCCACCCGGAGCTTGCGCCGATCTTTGCCGCCCATGTCACGGACTGGGCGCATCATGAAGCCAAGATCGCGCGGTTCTGGAAGGGCTCGATCCTGCATCAAAAAGGCTACGAGGGCAGCCCGATGATCGCGCACCGCCGCGCGGGCGATGTCGCGGGCGGGCATTTCCCGCTCTGGCTTGCCACGTTCGATGCCGTGCTGCGCGAGACACTTGCGCCCGAGGCCGCCGCGGCATGGTCAGCCCTGGCGCACCGGATCGGCAAGGGGCTGAGGATGGGCGTCGAGGATGTCGGACGCCCCCCCGATGCCGTGCCGAACCTGCGTTAGTCGTCCTTCGCTTTCGAGAACACACCCGAGAGCGCGCGCCCGGTGAGGCTGCGCACCTTTGGCCGCGGCAAGGCGGAAAACGGCATCGGTCGGCAGACTTCCATCGCGGCAATGCCGACGCGCGCGGTGAGCGCGCCATTGACGATCCCCTCGCCAAAGCGGCGCGAGAGCTTGGCCGCGACATGGCCGCCCGCGACCGTGTCGATCAGATCGTCCCCCGCAGCGACCGCCCCCGTTGCCACCAGATGCGTCATCACCGTGCGCGCAAGCCGCAGCGCCCCCAGCGCCCCGGCCCGGCCCCCATAAATTTCCGCCACGCGGCGGATCATGCGGATATTGGCGATGAGCGCGGTTGCCACATCGGCAAGCGCAAGCGGAACGATCGCCGTGATCGTGCCCACCGTGCGCGCCGCCGCCTCCACCTCAAGGCGCGCCGCGGCATCGAGCGGCGCCATCAGCTCGGTCTCGGTCAGCAGCAAAAGCGTATGCGTATCAAGCTGCTCGGGCGCGCGCTCTTTCAGCTTCGAGAGCGACCATTCCATGTCGGGCCGCCCGGCATAGAGCTTTTGCAGCTTGCTCACCACCGCCCGCGCCGCCTTGAGCTGGTCATGCGCTGCCGCCTCGGTCACCTCCTGCTGGATCTTGTCGAGCCGGCCGAGCCGCGCGAAGGTCGAGACCTCGCGCATCGTCACCAGAAACGCGGCAAACAGGAACACCCCCACCAAGACGGAGGCGACCCAGCCAAGGATCGGGTTGGCGGCAAACAGCCCGTCGATGAATTGCCACAGCGCGATGGTGACGAAAAAGCCCACAAGCGCCGAGGTGGCCTGCCAGAAAAAGCGCGTGAGCCGTGAGCGGGGGCGGGTGGCGAGCCGGGCGGCGATTTGCATTGCGCGGCCCTGCGGCGCCTCTGCGGGCGTGGGGATATCGACAACGGGCGGCGCCTCCGCCGGAGAGACCGGCGGCGCATCAAGTTCAAATACGACCGGTTTTCTCATAGCTTGTCCCCGAACAGAAATTCTGCCGCGCGGTCGAGCCGGATATGCGGCGGGCCCTCGCCGGGGCGCAGCACCACCGGCGCGGGGGCAAAGCTCATCAGCCCGAAATCGGCATCAAGCCAGCTTTCGGCCCCCTCCCGCGCGGGCGCGAGAAGCTGCGCCGGGTCTTCGGGCAGATCGCCCGGATAAAGCGCGACCGAGCGCCCGTCCTTGAGCCGACCGCGCACCGCCGGAAGCTCCTCACCCTCATGCGGGATCATGTCTTCCGAGGTGGTGCGCAGGCTCGCAAGCGACATCGCCATGGTCTGCGCGCCTGCAAAATCCGCCCGGTCCTTCGCCTCGCGCAACAGCGCCTCGGTGATCGCGGTCAGCCGCGCGTGCTGGGCGTGGTGCAAATGGTCTGCCTTGGTCGCGGCAAAGAGGATCTTTTCGACCTTTTTCACCCCCATCAGCGTGAGCAAAAGGCCCGGCACACCGGGGCGGAAGGCGGAGAGGATGCCCGCCATGGATTGGCGCAGATCTTCAAGCGCGGCGGGCCCGGCGTGGATCGCGCCAAGCACATCGACCAGCACCACCTGCCGGTCGATGCGGGAGAAATGGTCCTGAAAGAAGGGTTTGATCACCTCGCGCTTGTAGGCATCGAACCGGCGCGCCATCTCCCGGCCAAGCGAATGGCGCGGGTAGCGGGCCGGCGGCACCGGGGCAAAGGTGAGCGCGGGCGAGCCCGCCATCTCGCCGGGCAGCAGGAACCGCCCCGGCGAGCAATCGGAAAAGCCTGCCTCGCGCGCGGCCTGCAGATGCCTGGTGAAGGCCTCGGCAAGCTGCTTTGCACGCGGCTCTTCCAGCGCGGCGTAAAGGTCCACCTCGTCGAGAACCCGCAGGAAGTCATCCGCGCCGGGCCGCCCCGGCAACCGGTCGAGCACCCCGGTCGACCAGTCGTCAAAGCTTTGCTCGATCAGGCCGAGATCGAGAAGCCACTCGCCCGGGTAATCGACAATATCCAGATGCACGGTGCGCAGCCCGCGCAGCCCGCCCAGAAGCCCGCCCGAGGCAACGCGGAAACTCAGCCGCAACTCCGAGACCGCGCGCGTGCCCTCGGGCCAATGCGGGGCGGGGCCGGTCAGATCGGCAAGATAGGCCTCATAATCGAAGCGCGGCACGGTATCATCGGGCTGCGGCTTGAGATAGGCGGCGCGGATACGCTCGCCCCCCGTCAAGGCCGGCATCCTTCCCCGGTCGAGCAGGTTTGCCACCAACGAGGTGATGAAAACGGTCTTGCCGGCCCGCGACAGGCCGGTGACGCCGAGCCGGATCACCGGCTCGAACAGGGCTTCGGAAACCGAGGAGCCAAGCCCCTCGATGCTGCGGCCGATGTCATCGGCAATCTCGGTGATACCCACTGCGCTGCCTTTCCTGTTTTGTAACAAGATAGGCGCGGCCCCCTGCGATTCACAGGGGCGAAAGCAGCGCAGGGGCGGCGGCACCGGCCAAGGCCATTGCGCGCCGGGCGGCGCCGCGCTATCGCCCGACCATGCCCAGATATGCCTTCAGGATCGAATATGACGGGGCCCCCTTTGCCGGTTGGCAAAGGCAGGCCGAGCAGCCCTCGGTGCAGGGGGCGATTGAGGCGGCCCTTGCACGCCTTGAGCCGCGCGCACACACGATTGCCGCGGCGGGCCGCACCGATGCCGGGGTGCATGCAACCGGGCAGGTCGCCCATGCAGATCTTGCGAAGGACTGGGAGCCGTTCCGCCTGTCCGAGGCGCTCAACCACCATTTGCGCCCCGCACCGGTGGCGATTACGGCTTGCGCGCGGGTGGCCGACGACTTTCATGCCCGGTTTTCGGCCACCGAGCGGCGCTACCTGTTCCGGCTGGTGGCGCGCCGCGCGCCGGTCGTGTTCGAGCGCGGGCAGGTCTGGCAGGTCCAGAATGCGCTCGACGCCGAGGCGATGCGGGCGGGCGCCGCGCATCTGCTGGGCCGGCACGATTTCACCACGTTCCGCGCGGCCATGTGTCAGGCGAAATCGCCGGTAAAGACGCTGGACGAGATCACGCTCGAAGAGATCGCCTTGCCGCAGGGCCGCGAATACCGGTTCCGGTTGCGCGCGCGCAGCTTTCTGCACAATCAGGTGCGCTCGATCATCGGCACGCTGGAGCGCGTGGGGGCCGGAAGCTGGGCCCCTGAAGATGTGGCCACAGCCCTCGCCGCCCAAGACCGCAGCGCCTGCGGCCCGGTGGCGCCGCCGCAGGGGCTTTACCTGACGGGCGTGGGCTACCCGTCCGATCCGTTTGGCTGATTATTCCGCCGGAACCTCGTGGTCGCGCTTGCGGCGCGCGCGCACGACCTGGCATTGCAGCGCATCCTCGGGCAGGCTCTTGGGCGCATATTCCGGCACGGCCCAGGCCACAGCGGCAATCGCATCGGCATCCGACCCGCGCTCGATCGCATCGCGCAGATCGCGCAGCGCCGCCGCCGTTTCCAGCTCGGACAGGTGGTCTTCGCGCACCGAGATAATTTTCGGATGCGCCGTCGTGGTCGCCCCGCGGCGCACCATCAGTTCTTCGTGCAGCTTTTCGCCGGGGCGCAGACCGGTGGTGACGATCTCGATATCGCCATCGGGGTTCGCGGCATCGCGCACAGTAAAGCCCGCCGCCGCGATCAGCTTGCGCGCAAGCTCGCCGATGCGGACCGGCTTGCCCATATCGAGCACAAACACCTCGCCCCCCTCGGCGAAAGAGCCTGCCAGCAGCACGAGGCGCGAAGCCTCCTGAATTGTCATGAAGTAACGAGACACATTCTCGTCGGTCAACGTCACCGGGCCGCCACGGGCGATCTGCTCCTGAAACAGCGGCACCACGGAGCCCGAAGAGCCAAGCACATTGCCAAAGCGCACGATGGAAAACAGGGTCTTGCCCGGACGCGCCGCGAGATCTTGCACCACCAGTTCGGCAAAGCGTTTGGAGGCGCCCATCAGGTTGCCCGGCCGCACCGCCTTGTCGGAAGACACAAGCACGAAGCGGCGCACCCCGCCATCGCGCGCCGCCCGCGCCAGAACCGCCGTTCCAAGCGTGTTGTTGGCAAGCCCCGCGCGCGGATTGACCTCGACGAGGGGCACATGCTTGTAGGCCGCGGCATGGAGCACGATCTCGATCTCATGCTCGGCCAGCACCCGGCGCACCTGCACGGCATCGGCCACCGAGCCCAGCACCGGCACGATTTCCACGCCCACCGCCTCGGCGAGCACCCGCAATTCGGCATCGGCATTGTAAAGCGCAAGCTCGGAGAGTTCGAACAGCACCAGCTTGCGCGGCCGGCAAGCCACGATCTGGCGGCACAGCTCAAGCCCGATGGACCCGCCCGCACCAGAGATCATCACATTGGCGTCGCGATAGGCGTTGCACCCCGCGGAAAGGTTCTGACAGAGCGGATCGCGGCTCAAAAGCGCGGCCGGCCCCACCGGGGTGAGCATCTTGCGCAGCTCCGCCCCGCCGTGCCATTGCGTGAACGCGGGCAGGCTCTGCACTTGCAGGCCAAGCTTTTCGAGACGCTTTGACAGGAAAGTCTGTTTGTCGATCGAGAGCGATGGCATCGCAAGGATGATGCGGTCGACCTTGTAGCGCTCGACCACCTTGCCCGCCTGCGCCCCCGGATAGACCTGCAGCCCGTTGAGCGTCATGCCGCGCAGGGCCGCGTTGTCATCGAGAAAGGCACAGACCACAAAATCATCACTCTTGCGCAACTCATGCGCGAGCGCCATGCCGGTGCGCCCCGCCCCATAAATGGCGACGCGCTTGAAATTGCGGGAATGCCGATAAATTTCTGTGAGCACCCAGATCAGTGTGACACGGCTCAAAAAGAGGCCGATGAAGCACAGCAGGCCAAAAACCACATACACACCGCCCGGCAGCGCAAGCCCTGCCACGCGCGCCTGGACAAAGGAGCCAACCGCCAGCACGACCGCGAGCAGCACCGAGAGTGCGATTGCGTTGCCCTGATAATCACGCAGCCGCCGCCGCGAGAGCCCGAGCGCAACCGAGAGCCCGCCTGCCGTCACGAGCAGGGCCGGCAATTGCACCAAAGTGCTGCGCAATCCCCCCGGCAGAGGCGGTCCGTCAATCGTCAGAAGCACCAGCGCCAGCAGGTAGGATGCCGCCACGAGCAGAATATCCATGGCAAGCAGGATAACTGCTTTCTGGCGCCTGCTCAGTGATATGATGGACTTGACGAACACGTCCCGTCCGTCCCCCTATATTAATTTCTGTCCGACAATACCCCGCAGACGACTCGGGTCAACCATGTGCAGGCGCAGAAAACCACAACTAGCGATTTCATGCCACAGTATGCCATTACTTACCCCGTGCGCCCTTTGCGCATGGGCATACTTTCGCCTGCGCAGCCAAAATCAGCCCTGGCGCGCCTTTCGCTATGTGCGCCCGAGCATCCGGGCGATGGTGCGCCCGATCAACTGCAAGTCGAAACACACCGAGGCATGGGCGGCGTAAATTCCGTCCAGCCGGGCCTTGGCGGGAATGCAGCGCGCGCAATAGATCTGGTCTGTCTGCGCGGCAGAGCGGCTGCGCGCCAGCAGCCATTCCTCATGGCGATGATAATGGATCGAGGCGAGCCCGGTCACGCCGGGGCGATTTTGCAGCACGCGCGCATAAATTTCGGGAAACCGCTCAACATAAAGCCGCAGCGGCGGGCGTGGCCCGACAAAACTGATATCCCCTTTCAGAATATTCCATATTTGCGGCAGCTCATCGAGCCGGTAGCGCCGGAGCATTTTTCCCGCCGGGGTGATCCGGGCCGCCTTGTCGCCCCCAGAGACCCCGGCATCAGTGGCCACCACCGTCATGGTGCGAAACTTCCAGAGCCTGAACCCCTCGGTCGGGGTTTTCATCCGCTCCGCAGCATAAAACCACGGTCGCGGCTGGGTGAGCATCAGCACCAGAAGCACGGTGGCGGCCATCCCCCCGATCGGCAGCAGGAGCAGGAGCGCGAGGCATATGTCGAACAGCCGCTTCGAAACGCTCATGTCGTCACCCCTCTGCCTGCCCGGCATCGCTTTGCCGCGCGCGCAGGGTTTCAAGCTCGCGCCAATCTGCGACGATCCGCCGCGCCGTCGCACCCTCTTCCGGCACAAGGCCAAGGCGCTGCGCGCGTGCCACATCAAGTTCGACCTGTGCAATCGCCGTCGCGGGCGCAGGCTCGGCCTGCCAGGGCTGGTCATCGGCCTCAAGCAGCGCCTCCATCCCCACGGTGCCGGGCAGCGCAAGGTTGATCACCTCGGGCAGATCGGCCCCGGCGGTGGCGAGCCGCACAAGCCGCGCCAGCGCCCGCACCAGCGCTTGTGGCCCGATGTAGCTGCGCCGCGGGGCACGCCCGTCTTCAAAGACATGGAGCGTCCTTGCCGCCGCGGCGGGGTGGCCAAGAAGCGCATCCGCGCCCGCCACATTGCCGATGCGCACAACGACCACGCCCGGCGCGCTTGCCACAGCGGCCTCCATCTCCACCTTGGCGCGCCCGTAATCGGAAACCGGCGCGACCGGCGCATCCTCCCGGCAAAGCCCCTGCGCAAGGCCGTAGACGGCCGCCGAAGAGGCGAGGACAAGCGGGCGCCCCGCCGCCGCGCGCAGGGCAGCGCGCGCCAGATCGGTGGTGGTGGCCAGATGCGCCGCATCGCCCGCAACCGGGGCGGCGAGCATCAAGACCGCATCCACACCGCTCACGGCTGCTGCAAAGGCTTCGGCGTCGCGCAGCGGGTCGAACACGAGATCTGGCCCGCCGAGCCCCGCGAAAGCCTCTGGGCTGCGCGCCTGCCAGAGCGGGCGCACGCCCGCCCCCGCCAGCGGCCAGGCCCGGCGCAGCAGCCGCCCGAGCCGCCCCGAGCCGCCGACCACGAGCAGCCTGGGCGTGGCAGGAGGGCTGATCTGAAGATCCTTGCGCATCGGGCGCCTTTCGCCGGTTGGGTCATCGTCGCCAGCGATAGCACCTCACGGAGGCGGCACCAACCACTCACGCGCCGCCTTCTGCCGCAGCAGAATTGATACAATCCGTGCTCTGGACCTTTGCGGCACAGGGTGCTTAGCATCCGGCCACGAAAAGGAGACGACAAATGGCATTCGGCACGAATATCCGCACATGGTTCGAGGGCAAATGGCACGAGGGCGATATTGCGGTTATGCGCGCCGCCGATCACGGGCTCTGGCAGGGCTCTTCGGTGTTCGACGGAGCGCGGCTCTTCGAGGGGCTGATCCCCGACCTTGACCTGCATTGCGCGCGCGTCAACCGCTCGGCGCAAGCTCTGATGATCACGCCGACGATTTCCGCCGAAGACATGGTCGAGATCGCGCGTGAGGGTCTGCGCAAATACGCGCCCGATGCAGCGGTTTATGTGCGCCCGATGTATTGGGCGATTGACGGCTCCGAGCTTGGCATTTCGCCGCTCGAAGATTCCACCCGCTTCGCGCTTTGCCTCGAAGAGGTGGCGATGCCGCCCGCCGACAAGGCGACCACGCTCACAACAACCCAGTTCCGCCGCCCGGTTCTGGCCGACAACGTTTGCAACGCCAAGGCGGGCTGCCTTTACCCCAACAATGCGCGGATGCTGGTGGAGGCCAAGCGCAAGGGCTTTGGCAATGCGCTCGTGTGCGATGCGATGGGCAATGTGGCCGAGACCGCCTCGGCCAACATGTTCATCGTGAAAGACGGCGTGGCGATGACGCCGATCGCCAATGGCACCTTCCTCTCCGGCATCACGCGGGCACGCCACATGGCCAACATGCGCGCCGCGGGCATGGAGGTGCACGAATGCGTGCTCACCATCGAGGATGTGCGGCAGGCCGACGAGGTGTTCCTTTCGGGCAACTTCGCCAAGGTCACCCCGGTGAGCGCCTTTGACGATGTCACCTATGGCGACCACCCGGTGACAGACCGGATCCGCAGCCTGTATTGGGATTTTGCGGCAAGCCACCGGCTCTGAGCCGGGATCGGCGGCCCGGGTCGAGGAGGGCCCGGACCGCAGTTGCCAAAACGCATCGGGAGGGTGATCATGGCGGCAATGCCGGAGGTGCGTATGCGCAAGTTTCTCGTCGTGCTCGACCAGACCCGTGAATGCCTCAATGCGATGCGCTATGCGGCGATGCGCGCCGCGCATACGCATGGGGGGGTGACGATCCTCGCGATCATCTCGCCCGAGGAATTCCAGCACTGGATCGGGGTGGCCGATATCATGCGCGCCGAGGCGCGCGAGGCGATCGAGGCGCATTTCGAGGTGTTTGCCAAATGGATGCGCGACAAGCAGGGGGTGAACCCCGAACTCGTGATCCGCGAGGGCGATCCGGTCTCTGAAATCCTCGCGCTCGTGAATGAAGACCACGAGATCGGGGTGCTGGTGCTGGGCGCGGGCACCGAGAAAGCCGGGCCCGGCCCGCTCGTGACGCAGATGAGCCGCAACTCCGGCAACCTGCCGATTCCGGTCACCATCGTGCCGGGCGACATGTCCAAGGAACGGCTTGAGGCGATCACCTGAGCCCGCTCTGCCGGCGTGGCACCCCGCGGGGGGTGGGGCAAAAGGTTTCGCCCCCAAAACTTGACGAAATTGGTCAGAGCGCGCATATCTGCCCCAAGCCAAGGAGGCGCCGATGTTCATCCAGACCGAGACCACCCCGAACCCCGCCACGCTGAAATTCCTGCCCGGGCTCGATGTGCTGGGCGAAGGCAGCGCCGATTTCACCACCGAAGAGGCCGCGCAGGTCTCGCCGCTCGCGGGCCGGATCTTCCGGGTTGCAGGCGTGAAGGCGGTGTTTTTGGGCGCCGATTTCGTCACCGTAACGAAAGACGAGGCAACGGACTGGGCCCACGCCCGCCCCGCGATCCTTGGCGCGATCATGGAGCATTATCAATCCGGCCAGCCGGTCTTGATGGGCGCGGCGGCCGGTGGTCACACGGAAGGCGGCGCCGATGACGGCGAGGATGGTGCGATCATCTCCCAAATCAAGGAGTTGCTCGACACGCGCGTGCGCCCGGCGGTGGCGCGCGACGGGGGCGACATCACCTTCCACGGTTTCGAGAAGGGCATTGTCTATCTGCACATGCAGGGCGCCTGCGCGGGCTGCCCCTCCTCCACCTATACGCTGAAGATGGGGATCGAGAACCTCCTGCGCCACTATATCCCCGAAGTGAGCGAGGTGCGCGCCGTTGCCGGCTGAGCCCGTCATTCTGGCCTTCGACACATCGGCCGCGCATTGCGCGGCCGCTTTGCTTGCGGGCGAGCGGGTGCTGGCCGAACGGGTCGAAGAGATGGCGAAGGGGCAGGCCGAACGGTTGATGCCGCTTCTGGAAGACCTGCTCGCCGGCGCCGGGCTCGGCTGGCGCGATCTTGCCGCGCTTGGCGCGGGCATTGGCCCCGGCAATTTCACCGGCGTGCGGATTGCCGTCTCCGCCGCGCGGGGGCTCGCCCTGTCGCTCGGCATTCCGGCGATTGGCGTTTCGAGCTTCGAGGCGCGCGCCGAGGGCACGCCCCGCCCCGTGACTGTGCTCCTTGATGCGCGCCGCGGCGAGGCCTATGCGCAACGTTTTTCGGAAACCGGCGCCGAGCCGCCACGGCTTGCGCCGCTGGAAAGCCTGATGGAAGAGGGGGCGGGCAGCCCCGTGATGGCCCCGGAAGCGCGGGCCGCCTATCCGCTCGCCGTGGCGATCGCCCGCGTCGCGCGCCGCCGCCTTGGCACCGCGCAACCGCGCCCGGCGCCGCTTTATCTGCGTGGCGCCGATGCCGCGCCGCCCTCCGACGCGCCGCCAAAGCTGCTCGACTGATGGCGCCGGAGGCGCTGGCCGCGCTGCATGCTCTTTGTTTTTCCACGCCGCGCCCGTGGTCGGCGGCGGAATTTGCCGAGCTTCTGGCCTCGGCGCCCTGCTTTTTGCTTACGGAACCCGGCGGCTTCCTGCTGGGTCGGGTCATCGCAGATGAGGCCGAACTGCTGACCCTTGCCGTTGATCCGGGCGCGCGCCGACAGGGCAAGGCAGCGCGACTCATGGCGCAATTTGCACAAGCCGCGCGCGCGCGCGGCGCCGCAACGGCCTTCCTTGAAGTGGCTGCGGGCAACAGCCCCGCGCGCGCGCTTTATGCGGCAACGGGATGGCAAGAGGCAGGCCGCCGCAAGCGCTATTACCACGCGCCAGACGGCACGACCGACGATGCGCTCGTGCTGGTGCTGACGCTTTGAGCAGCCCCCGCTCAAGCCGCCCCCCAAGCTGATACGTCTGCCAAAATCCCGCTTGACCCTCTCCCGGTTTCGCGGCCCTATCGATCTGGTCCGCGGGCTTGGCCCGCCAAGAGCGTTCCGCATCGGAATGCATAACATTGACCGGGAGAGATCCATGACGATGATGAAACAGCTTCTGGGCGCGGTCGCCACCCTGGCGCTTTGCGCGGGCGCCGCCGCGGCCGACCCCGCGCTGATCTTCGACCTCGGCGGCAAGTTCGACAAATCTTTCAACGAGGCGGCCTTCAATGGCGCCGAGAAATGGGTGGCGGAAACCGGCGGCAGCTACAAGCAGCTTGAGATGCAATCCGAGGCCCAGCGCGAACAGGCGCTGCGCCGCTTTGCCGAATCGGGCGCGAACCCGATCGTGATGACCGGCTTTGCCTTTGGCGATGTGCTCAACACCGTGGCGCCGGATTACCCGGACACCAAATTCGTCATCATCGACATGGTGGTCGATCAGCCCAACGTCCGCTCGGTCGTGTTTCAGGAGGAACAAGGCTCCTATCTTGTCGGCATGATGGCCGCGATGGCCTCGAAAACCGGCACCGTCGGCTTTGTCGGCGGCATGGACATCCCGCTTATCCGCAAGTTTGAATGCGGCTATGCGCAGGGCGTGAAGGCCGTGAACCCCGAGGCGAAAGTGGTGATGAACATGACCGGCACCACCCCCGCCGCGTGGAACGACCCGGTGAAAGGCTCCGAACTCACCAAGGCGCAAATCGCGCAGGGCGCCGATGTGATCTATGCAGCGGCGGGCTCGACCGGGCTTGGCATCCTGCAAACCGTCGCCGACGAGGGCATTCTCGGCATCGGCGTCGACAGCAACCAAAACTACATGCACCCGGGCCATATGCTGACCTCGATGGTCAAGCGCGTTGATCTGTCGGTCTATGAGGCGTTCAAGGATGGCCCGGCGCTTGAGACCGGCCTCGTTGTCTCGGGGCTCAAGGATGAGGGCGTGGGCTATGCGCTCGACGAATATAACGCCGATCTGATCACCCCGGAGATGAAAGCCGCGGTCGATGCCGCCGCCGAAAAGATCAAGGCGGGCGAGATCGCGGTGCATGATTACATGGCGGACAACACCTGCCCGGTGGAATGATGACTCTGGGCAAGGCTTCGGGGCGGCAGGCAACTGCCGCCCCTTCAAACATGCAGGCCGGGGCGCCGGCCATCGAATTGCGCGGCATTTCCAAGGCCTTCGGGCCGGTGCAGGCGAACAAGGACATCTCGATCCGGGTGATGCCCGGCACGATCCATGGCATCATCGGCGAGAATGGCGCGGGCAAGTCGACGCTGATGTCGATCCTTTACGGCTTTTACCGCGCCGATGCGGGCGAGATCTTCATCAACGGCCGCCCCACCACCATCACCGACAGTCAGGCCGCGATCCGCGCAGGCATCGGCATGGTGTTCCAGCATTTCAAGCTGGTGCAGAATTTCACCGTGCTCGAGAATGTCATTCTCGGCGCCGAAGAGGGCGCGCTTTTGCGCCCCTCGCTCGCCAAGGCACGCAAGACGCTCGCCCATCTCGCCCAGGAATACGAGCTTGAGGTGGACCCCGAGGCGGTGATCGAGGCGCTTTCGGTCGGCCATCAGCAACGGGTCGAGATCTTGAAGGCGCTTTACCGGCAGGCGGATATCCTCATTCTCGACGAGCCGACCGGCGTGCTCACCCCCGACGAGGCGGACCACCTGTTCCGCATTCTGCGCGGGCTGAAGGCGCAGGGCAAAACGATCATCCTGATCACCCACAAGCTGCGCGAGATCATGGAGATCACCGACAGGGTAAGCGTCATGCGGCGCGGGGAGATGGTGGCCACGGTCACCACCTCCGAAACCTCGCCCGAGGCATTGGCGGAGCTGATGGTGGGGCGCAAGGTGCTGCTGCATGTGCCCAAGGCGGCCCCGCAACCCGGCGCAACGGTGCTCGACGTCGAGAACCTGCGGGCGACGGATGGCGCGGGCGTTGCACGCCTCAAGGGCGTCAGCCTGAAAATCCGCGCAGGCGAGATCCTGGGCATTGCCGGTGTGGCGGGCAATGGTCAGTCCGAGCTACTTGACGTGTTGGGCGGCTTTGCGCCCGGCAAGATCGAGGGGCGCGTCAGCCTCTTGGGGCAAGATCTGGTGCTTTCAGGCCCCGGCGCCACCGGCCAGACCCGGCGCGCCGCGGGCATTGCCCATGTGCCCGAAGACCGCCATCACCTTGGCCTCATTCTCGACTTTGCGGCTTGGGAGAACATCGCCTTCGGCTATCACGGTGCGCCCGACTATCAGGCGAACGCGCTTTTCATGGATAATGACGCGATCATCCGCGACACCGAGGGCAAGATGGCGCGCTTTGACGTGCGCCCGCCAAACCCGCAGCTGCCCGCCAAAAGCTTCTCGGGCGGCAACCAGCAAAAAATCGTGCTCGCCCGCGAGATCGAGCGCAACCCGGTGCTTTTGCTCGTTGGCCAGCCGACCCGCGGCGTTGACATCGGCGCGATCGAATTCATCCACCGCCGCATCGTCGAGCTGCGGGATGCGGGCGCGGCAATCCTTCTCGTCTCGGTCGAGCTGGAGGAGATCCTGTCGCTTTCCGACCGGATCGCGGTGATGTTCGACGGGCAGATCATGGGCGAGCGCCTGCCCGATCAGACCAATGAGCGCGAACTGGGCCTTCTGATGGCCGGGGTCGCGACCGAAGCAGGGGCCGCGTGATGGCAAAACTCCCAACCTGGGCCGACCTCGTTCTGGTGCCGCTCATTTCGCTTCTGCTGGCCGCGGTGATCTCGGCGCTCGTGATCCTTGCCATCGGCGGCGATCCGGTCGAGGCGGTGACGGTGATGGTCGATGGCGCGCTCGGCTCCCCTTACGGCTGGGGCTATACGCTCTATTACACCACCTCGTTCATCTTCACCGGGCTCGCGGTAACGGTCGCCTATCACGCCGGGCAGTTCAACATCGGCGGCGAGGGGCAGGCGCAACTGGGCGGGCTGGGCGTGGCCCTGGTCTGCCTTGCCCTGCCTTGGCCGCACTGGTCGATTGCGCTTTTGGCGGCAAGCGTGGGGGCCGCGCTTTTCGGTGCCGCCTGGGCGGCGATTCCGGCCTGGCTGCAGGCGAAGCGCGGCTCGCATATCGTCATCACCACGATCATGTTCAACTATATCGGTGCGGCGCTCATTGTTTACATGCTGGTTGAGGTGCTGCGCCCGATCGGGCAGATGGACCCGGCCTCGGCACGCTTCCCGGTTGGCGCGAAGCTCCCGAACTTTGGGGAGATTCCGGGGCTTTCGCTCATTTTCTCGAACAAGGTGCCCGCGAATGTGAGCTTTTTCGTGGCCATTGCTGCCTGCTTTGCGGTCTGGGCGCTTTTGTGGCGCACAAGGCTCGGCTACGAGATCCGCGCCTTCGGCAAATCTGAAAGTGCTGCGGTTTATGCCGGGATCTCCCCCACCAAGGTGATCATGCTCTCGATGCTGATCTCGGGCGGGCTCGCGGGGCTGATGGCAATCAACAACGTGATGGGGGAGAGTGAGCGGCTGGTGCAGAACGCCTCGGAAGGGGCGGGCTTCATCGGCATCGCCGTCGCGCTGATGGGGCGCAACCATCCGTTTGGCGTGTTTCTGGCCGCGCTTCTCTTCGGCTTTCTCTATCAGGGCGGGGCGGAAATGGGGCTCTGGACCACCATTCCCATTGAGCTGCGGCTTTTGGTGCAGGGGCTTGTGATCCTCTTCACCGGCGCGCTCGACACGATGGTGCGGATGATGCTCACCCCCTTCTTCCGCACAGCCCGGGGGGCCGCGTGATGGATTATGCAACGCTGATCGAAGTTCTGGGCTCCACCCTGCGGCTCGGCACGCCCCTGCTGCTGGCCTGCCTCGCCGGGCTCTTTTCCGAGCGCGCGGGCATTTTCGACATCGGGCTCGAGGGCAAGATGCTGATGGCGGCGATGGCCTCGGGGGCGGTTGCCGCCACCACCGGCTCGGCCTGGATCGGGCTTGGCGCGGGCATCTTTGCCTCGCTCCTTTTTGCTGGCGTGCACGGGCTCGCCTCGATCACCTTCCGCGGCAATCAGCTCATTTCCGGCGTGGCGCTCAATTTCGTTGCCTCCGGCGCGACCGTGCTGATCGCGCAGACGCTCTTTGGCCAAGGCGGGCGCACCCCGCCGCTTTCCGGCGCGGCGCGGTTTTCCCCGATCCAGCTTCCCGGGGTCGAAACGCTGGCAGCCGTGCCGGGCTTTGGCCCGTTTTATGCCAAGGTGCTCTCGGGCCATTCGATCCTCGTTTACATCGCCCTTCTGTGCGTGCCGCTGACCTGGTGGCTGCTCTACCGCACCCGCTTCGGGCTGAGGCTCCGTGCCGTGGGCGAGAACCCGGAATCGGTCGATACCGCCGGGGTCTCGGTGATCCGGCTGCGCTATACCGCCGTGATGCTGACGGGCGTTCTGTGCGGCATCGCCGGGGCCTATATGGCCACCTCGCTGCAGGCAGGCTTTGGCCGGGAGATGACGGCGGGGCGCGGTTATATTGCGCTTGCCGCCCTCATCTTTGCCAAATGGCGGCCCTGGCAGGCGCTCTGGGCCACCATGCTCTTTGGCTTCCTGCAGGCGATTGCGCTGCGCCCCGATGTGATCGAGGGCACGCTGCACATGAAGATCCCGGTGCCTGCGCTCGATGCGCTGCCCTATATTCTCACCGTGATCGTGCTGGCGGGCTTTGTCGGGCGCGCGATCCCCCCCCGTGCCGGAGGCCAACCCTATGTCAAAGAGCGCTGAGCTCGCCGCCCTCATCCGCACCCGCGCCGGCGCGGAACCACCGCGCTTCGGGCTCATTCTCGGCTCGGGGCTCGGCCATCTGGCCGACGGCATCGAGGGCGTGGCGATCCCCTATGCCGATTTGCCGGGCTTTCCGCAGGCGGGCGTATCCGGGCACAATCCGAAACTCGTGATCGGCATGCTTGAGGGCGTGCGCGTCGCCGTTTTCGGGGGGCGGGTGCATTACTACGAACACGGCGATCCGGCCGCGATGCGCCTGCCGCTTGAAGTGCTGCGCGATCTGGGCTGCGAGAGCCTCTTGCTCACCAATGCGGCCGGAAGCCTGCGCCCCGATATTGGCCCGGGCGATGTGATGCTGCTCTCCGATCACATCGCTTTTGCCGGCACCAATCCGCTGATTGGCGAACCGACCGACGCGCGCTTCGTGCCGATGACGCAAGCCCATGACCCGAACCTGCGCGCTGCACTGAAGGCGGCGGCGGCAGCCGAGGGGATCGCGCTTCCCGAAGGGGTCTATTGCTGGTTCTCCGGCCCCTCGTTCGAGACGCCTGCCGAAATCCGCGCCGCCAGGGTGCTTGGCGCCGATGCGGTCGGCATGTCGACCGTGCCCGAGGTGATCCTCGCGCGGTTCCTTGGCCTGCGCGTCGCCGCCGTTTCTGTCATCACCAACATGGGCGCGGGAATGGCCGATGAACAGATCAGCCACGCGCAAACCAAGGCGATGGCGCCGCTCGGCGCGAAAAAATTCGAACACATCCTGCGGCGGATGCTGAAAACCGCTTAACCCGGCGGCAAGCCGCTCTTGCTACGCTGGCGCTTGCGCGTCATGCTGCAAGAGCAAAGCCGAAGCATCGCCATGCAGATCTATCTTCCCATCGCCGAAATCTCGGTGAACATCTTTTTGCTGCTGGGCCTTGGCGGGCTCGTGGGCCTTTTGTCGGGCCTTTTTGGCGTGGGCGGCGGCTTTCTGATCACGCCGCTGCTCTTTTTCATCGGCATCCCGCCCGCCGTCGCCGTGGCGACCGGCGCCAATCAGGTGGTGGCCTCCTCGGTGACGGGCGTGCTCGCGCAGTTCAAGCGCAAGGCCGTGGATGTGCCCATGGGGCTCGTGTTGCAGGCGGGGGGCCTTGTCGGCTCGGGCCTCGGCATCGTGCTCTTCAACTACCTGACCCGGCTTGGCCAGCTCGACCTTGTGGTGCAGCTCTCCTATGTCGTCTTTCTTGGCTCCGTCGGGCTTTTGATGTTGCAGGAATCGGTGCGCGCGCTGCGCCGCACCCGCCGCACGGACCTGCCCCGGCCCAAGGCGCGCAATCACGGGCTGATCCACAAGCTCCCGCTCAAGGTGAAGTTTCGCACCTCCGGGCTCTATATCTCGGTGATCCCCCCCCTTCTCGTCGGCATGGCGGTGGGCGTCCTCGCCGCGATCATGGGGGTGGGCGGCGGCTTCATCATGGTGCCCGCGATGATTTACCTGCTCGGCATGCCGACCAAGGTGGTGATCGGCACCTCGCTCTTTCAGATCCTGATCGTCTCCGCCTTCACGACGATGCTGCATGCGATCACCAACCAGTCGGTCGATGCGATGCTGGCGCTTTTGTTGATCCTCGGCGGGGTGATCGGCGCGCAGATCGGCTCGCAACTTGGCGCGCGCCTGAAGGCGGAACAGCTGCGCATCCTGCTTGCGCTTCTAGTGCTGGCGGTCGGCGTGAAGCTTGGGCTCGATCTGCTGCTTCCCCCGGGCGAGCTCTACAGCCTGTCGACAGGGAGCGTGCGATGATCCGCGTTCTCGCCACGCTCCTTGCCCTGCTCTGGCTCGCCCTTCCCGCCGCAGCGGAAAAGGTGGTGGCCGGTCTCAGCGCCGAGGACATCGGGCTCACTGCCTCTTTTGACGGCTCGACAGTGCTGATTTACGGCGCGATCAAACGCGATGCGCCCGAACCCGAGGGGCGGCTTTCCGTCATCGTCACGCTGGAAGGCCCGCTCCAGCGCGTTACCGTGCGGCGCAAATCGCGCGAAGTCGGGATCTGGGTCAATACCGGCAAGATCGTCGTGCCGGAGGCGCCGAGCTATTACGCCGTGGCCGCCTCCGCACCTTTGGAAAAGATCCTGCCGCCCACCCTCGACGCGCTTGAGCGGATCTCGCTGCCGCTCGCGATGCAGAGCTTTGCCGGGCCGCTCGGAGAGCATGACACCCGCCCCTATGCCGAGGCGCTGATGCGGATCCGCTCCGAGCAGGGCGCCTATCAGCTCAAGATGAGCCGGGTCAAACTGGTGCAGGACACGCTTTTCCGGGCCGATTTCGACCTGCCCGCAAATCTGATCGAGGGCGATTACAAGGCGCGGATCTTCCTTTTGCGCGCCGGCACGCTGATCGACCGCGCCGAGAGCCGGATCCGGGTGCGCCGGGTCGGCCTTGAACGGCTCGTCTATACGCTCTCGCGCGAAAAGCCCGCGCTTTACGGCGCGCTCTCGCTGGCGCTGGCGATCTTTGCGGGCTGGGCGGCCTCGGCGCTGTTCCGGCTGATCCGGCGTTAAAACGCCCCGCTCAGAACGCCTTGAAGGTCATCGTCGTCAGGGTGCGGCTGATCCCCTCGATATCAAAGAGGTTCTGGTTCAGCCAATGGCCGACATCTTCCTCGTCGGGCACATAGACCTTCGCCATCAGGTCGAAATCGCCCGAGGTGGAATAGAGCTCGCTCACCACTTCGCGGTCATAAATGGCATCGGCCACGGCATAGGTCTTGCCGGGCTGGCAACGGAACTGAACGAAAACGCAACGCATCGGGCCTCTCCTTGGTTGGGGCAAGATTAGGCAAGCGCGACGGAAAGGGGAAGGCCGAACCGCGCGGGCTCACTCCTGCTCTTCGGCCTCAAGCTTCAATGTCGCCGCGCCGGTGGGCAAATCCTCGATCCCAAGCGGCGCCGAGGGGCGCGCCAGCCGCGCCTGCGTCACCCACATCAGACGGTGCTCGGCGCGCGTGATCGCCACATAGGCGAGCCGCTTCCAGAGCGGAATCCCCGCCTCGCTGCGCCCGGTGCGGAAGGCGGCATAGATGTCGGGGGCAAACACCTGCACATCGGGCCATTGCGACCCTTGCGCCTTGTGGATCGTCACCGCCGCGCCATGCAGGAACGTGGCCCCC
Source organism: Rhodobacter lacus (assembly GCF_042683065.1). Taxonomy (NCBI): domain Bacteria; kingdom Pseudomonadati; phylum Pseudomonadota; class Alphaproteobacteria; order Rhodobacterales; genus Rhodobacter; species Rhodobacter lacus. Next base: position 326,093 of record NZ_JBHUIX010000011.1, read on the forward strand.
ATCCGCGCCGCAAAGGGGATGAAGGGTTCTTCCTCGTCGGGCATCTCGATCTTGACGATCGAGGCCGCCGAAAGGCGCGGATCTTCCGCCCCGATCACATGCAGGCGCGAAAAGCCGGGCTTCTTGCCGGGGCCAAGGTAGATCACCTGCGCGCCCTTGATCAGCCCGCGCGCCTCAAGGTCGATGCGCTTCTTGCGGTGCTTGAGCGGCAGTTCGATCCCGTCGCAGATGAGCGGCTCACCGGGCAAAAGCGCATCGGCGGGCGCGCCGTGGGCCGCGCGAAACGCCTGAATGAGGCGGATGCGGGTGGCGTTGCGCCACACCAGCACCGGCGAGCGCGCCATCAGATCGCTTTGCACCCGCTCGGCGCGCACCACGCGGGCGTCACGCGCCGCCGCCTCTGCCACCATCCGCTCGAACGTGTAGAAATCGAGGCTGTCATCGGCGAGCGCATGCGCCAGATCGAGGATCGGGTTGTCATCGGCCTGCCGGTGAATGCGGTGGAGCGCATGGACCGACGCCTCGGGCAGCCGCTCAAACGACATGTGGCCAGACTGGTTCACCGGCGCAAGCTGGGCCGGATCGCCAAAAAGCACCAGCGTCGGGAAGATCTCTTTCAGGTCGTCGAACTGGCGTTCGTCGAGCATCGAGGCCTCGTCGACAAAGCCGATGTCGAGCGGATCGTCGCGCCGCTTCCAGCCGGAGATGAAGTCAGAGCCCCGAAGCCCCGCCGCAGCCAGCGCCCCGGGGATCGAGGCATTGGTCTCGTAAAACGCTTTCGCCCGGTCGAGCGCAAGATCGGAAAGCCCGTCGATCTTCAGAAGCTCAAGGTCGGGCCGCTCCCCCTGCCCCGCCAGCCACTCGGCGATGCGCTCATATTCCTCATGATAAACCGGCGTATAGAGAATGCGGTGGATCGTCGTTGCCGGCACGCCGCGCGAGCGCAGCACCGAGGCCGCCTTGTTGGTGGGCGCAAGGATCGCGAGCGTGCGCCGCTCCTTGCGCCGCTTGCCCTCCCAATCCCCCGAGACGATCTCCACCCCCGCCTCGGCAAGCGCCTTGTAAAGCTGGGCCAGAAGCAGCGTCTTGCCCGAGCCCGCCTTGCCGATCACCGCCATCACCCGCGCCGCGCCGCCGTCGGGCATCAGCGTGCCATCGAGAAGATCAACCCCCGCCGCCTCCAGCGCAGCGGCAACGGCATCCCAGGCCTCGGCCTGATCCTCGGAGAATGTGAGTGTGGCGGGCACTGTCATGGCGCGACCTTACAGGGCGTGCCGGGGGACCGGAAGGCGCTCCATTCATCTTGCCACAAATATCCTCGGGGGGTGCGGGGGGCAGACAGCCCCCCGCCGCGCCGGGTCAGGCCGCCGCCTCGCTCGGAGTGGCAAGCGCCACGATATCCATCATGATCCGGTTCAGCTCGAAATCCTTCGGCGTATAGACCTGCGCAACGCCAAAAGACTTGAGTTTCGCGGCATCCTCGTCGGGGATGATACCGCCCACCACCACCGGCACCTCGGAAAGCCCCGCCGCGCGCATCCGCTCCATCACCTCGGCGATGAGCGGCAGATGCGAGCCCGAGAGGATCGAGAGGCCCACCACATGCGCGCCCTCGTCAAGCGCCTGCGCAACGATCTGCTCGGGGGTGAGGCGGATGCCCTCGTAGCTGATGTCCATGCCGCAGTCGCGGGCGCGAAAGGCGATCTGTTCGGCCCCGTTGCTGTGCCCGTCCAGCCCGGGCTTGCCAACAACAAACTTCAGGCGCCGCCCAAGGCGCGAGGAGACGGCATCGACCGCGGCGCGAATATCATCCAGCCCGTCGGTCCGGTTTGACGGCGCGCGCGAAACGCCGGTGGGGCCGCGGTATTCGCCATGCACGCGGCGCATCACGCCGGCCCATTCCCCCGTCGTCGCGCCCGCCTTTGCGGCGGCGATCGAGGCGGGCATGATGTTGCGCCCGGCAGCCGCATCTGCGCGCAACGCCTCAAGTGCAGCCTGAACCGCCGCTTTGTCGCGCGCCGCGCGCCACGCCTCAAGCCGGGCGATCTGATCTTCCTCAACCTTCGGATCAACGGTCATGATGCCGCCGTCCGAGCCCAGAAGCGGCGAGGGCTCGGCCTCGGTCCAGCGGTTCACGCCGACAATCGTGGTCTCGCCCATCTCGATGCCGCCGATGCGCGCGGCATGGGAGTCGACAAGCCGCTCCTTCATGTAGTCGATGGCCGCAATCGCCCCCCCCATCGTGTCGATCGTGGCGAGCTCTTGGCGCGCGCCCTCCTTCAGGGCCTCGACCTTTGCCGTCACCGCCGGGTTGCCATCAAAGAGATCGCCATATTCGAGAAGATCGGTCTCATAGGCCATGATCTGCTGCATGCGGAGCGACCATTGCTGATCCCAGGGCCGCGGCAGGCCAAGCGCCTCGTTCCATGCAGGCAGTTGCACCGCGCGGGCGCGCGCGTTCCTCGAAAGCGTCACCGCCAGCATCTCGATGAGAATGCGGTAGACGTTGTTTTCCGGCTGTTGCTCGGTCAGACCGAGCGAGTTCACCTGCACCCCATAGCGGAAACGGCGGTATTTCTCCTCTTCGATCCCGTAGCGCGCGCGGCAGATCTCGTCCCAAAGCTCGGTGAAGGCGCGCATCTTGCACATCTCGGTGACAAAGCGGATGCCTGCGTTCACGAAGAACGAGATCCGCCCCACCATCTCGGGGAAGCTCTCGGCCGGAACCTTGGTTTTCAGATCGTCGAGCACCGCGATGGCCGTGGCCAGCGCGAACGCAAGCTCCTGCTCCGGCGTCGCCCCCGCCTCCTGCAGGTGGTAGGAGCAAACGTTCATCGGGTTCCATTTCGGCAGATGTTCGCGGGTATAGGCGGCAACATCTGTGATCATCGTGAGCGAGGGCTTCGGCGGGCAAATATAGGTGCCGCGGCTCAGATATTCCTTCACAAGGTCGTTTTGCACCGTGCCTTGCAGCTTCGAGACATCCGCCCCCTGCTCTTCCGCCACCGCGATATAAAGCGCAAGCAACCACGGCGCGGGCGCGTTGATCGTCATCGAAGTGTTCATCTGCTCCAGCGGGATCTGGTCAAAAAGCGCGCGCATGTCGCCCAGATGGCAGACCGGCACGCCCACCTTGCCCACCTCCCCCCGTGCGAGCACATGATCGCTGTCATAGCCGGTCTGGGTCGGCAGGTCGAAGGCAACCGAGAGCCCGGTTTGCCCTTTGGCGAGGTTCATCCGGTAGAGCGCGTTGGATTTTTCTGCCGTCGAATGCCCGGCATAGGTGCGGAACAGCCACGGCTTGTCGCGGCGGGCAGCAGGTGCGGTCTTCGTCGTGTCGGTCATCTCGGCCTCCGGCATCGGGCGATTCTGGTCTTCGCAAGATTGTTGCTTCAAAAATGCAGATACGCGAAAGAATGTGTCGCTGTCAATTCGCTGCGCCGCGGCACGAGCGGAATCGATGCGGGCGCAATCTTTCCCCCCAAGAGACGCTTTGCCGCCGTTCACGAACGTGTCATTGTGGCGTGACGGCAAGATTGTGTCGTCTCGTAAATGTAAAAATTCAAAAGGGGGAATACATGCTGTCCAGAAGATTCCTGCTGGGAGCAACAGTCGCTGCCATGATCGTTTCTCTGGCTGCGCCAGCCTCGGCGCTCGACCGCAGAGTGCGGATCGTCAATCAGACGGGCTTCACGATGGTTCGGTTTTACGGCTCGAACACCGGCTCGGGCAGCTGGGAAGAGGACATCCTCGGCAATGACGTTCTGCCTTCCGGCTCCTCGGTGACGATCGATTTCGACGATGCCTCCGGCTACTGCAAATTCGATTTCAAGGCAGTGTTCGAAGACGGCGACGAGCTTGTGAAGAACAACGTCAACATCTGCGAGATCAGCACCTTCACCTACAACTGAGCGCATCAGGTGGTCACGCCGCGCGTGGCCACCTGAATTTTCAGATGCAGAAAATCTCACGGTCATAAAATTACAAAAACGTCACGTTGGGCATTGCATTGTTGCGCCCTCAGCTTTAATTCCTTCTCGACGCCGTCCGATTCTGCGGCGCGGCGAAACCTAGGAGACGCTGATGGCCCTCGATCAGAACACCGGCATTGCGCCTTACAACGCGCCCGAGAAAGACCTCTACGAAATCGGCGAGATGCCGCCGCTCGGTTATGTGCCCAAGAACATGTACGCATGGGCGATCCGGCGCGAGCGGCACGGCGAACCCGAGCAGAGCTTTCAGGTCGAGGTGGTGCCCACCTGGGAGATCGACAGTCACGAGGTGCTGGTTCTGGTGATGGCCGCGGGCGTCAACTACAACGGCATCTGGGCCGGGCTCGGCGTGCCGGTGAGCCCGTTTGACGGCCACAAGCAGCCCTATCACATCGCGGGCTCCGATGCCTCGGGCATCGTCTGGAAAGTCGGCGACAAGGTGAAAACCTGGAAAGTGGGCGACGAGGTCGTGATCCACTGCAACCAGGATGACGGCGACGACGAGGAATGCAACGGCGGCGACCCGATGTTTTCGCCCAGCCAGCGGATCTGGGGCTACGAGACGCATGACGGCTCGTTTGCGCAATTCACCCGTGTGCAGGCGCAGCAATTGATGCGCCGCCCGCGTCATCTGACCTGGGAAGAAAGTGCCTGCTACACGCTGACGCTCGCCACCGCCTACCGGATGCTGTTCGGCCATGCGCCGCATGATCTGCAACCGGGGCAAAATGTGCTGGTCTGGGGCGCCTCGGGGGGCCTTGGCAGCTTCGCCATCCAGCTGATCAACGCCGCAGGGGCCAATGCGATCGGCGTGATTTCCGACGAGGACAAGCGCGAGTTCGTGATGGGGCTGGGCGCCAAAGGGGTGATCAACCGCAAGGACTTCAACTGCTGGGGGCAACTGCCCAAGGTGAACTCGGACGAATACAATGTCTGGCTGAAAGAGGCGCGCAAGTTCGGCAAGGCGATCTGGGACATCACCGGCAAGGGCGTGAACGTCGACATGGTGTTCGAGCATCCGGGCGAGTCCACCTTCCCGGTGTCCTCGCTCGTGTGCAAAAAGGGCGGCATGGTGGTGATTTGCGCCGGCACCTCGGGGTTCAACTGCACCTTCGACGTGCGCTACATGTGGATGCATCAAAAGCGCCTGCAAGGCAGCCACTTCGCGCATCTCAAGCAAGCCGCGGCGGCGAACCGGATGATGCTTGAGCGCCGGATTGACCCCTGCATGTCCGAGGTTTTTCCTTGGGCGGAGATCCCGCAGGCACATACCAAAATGCTGCGCAACAAGCACAAACCGGGGAACATGGCGGTGCTGGTGCAGGCGCCGACGACCGGGCTGCGCACATTTGAAGATGCGCTCGAGGCCGGCCCGAAGGCCTGACGCAGAACAGCCGATCTGCGCCCTCGTCGCAGGTCGGCCTTGCCTGCCGCGCCGCTTTGGCGACGCGCCTTAAATCACGGATAATTAATTATTTCTTGACCCTTCCGGGCGGGCGCGCCATTCTGCGCCAAGCCGCAGGAGGATGACGTGCAAGCAACGTCTAAAGACGATACCGGACGCGAGTCACCCGCGCCATCGGGAAAGATCGGCGCCGATCACTCTGCGATGCGCGCGCATAACGAACGGCTGGTTCTGTCGCTGATCCGCCGCCATGGCGCCTTGGCGAAATCGGAGATTGCCCGGCTGACCGGGCTTTCGGCGCAGACCGTTTCGGTGATCATGCGCGGGCTGGAGGCGGCCGGGCTCTTGCGGCGCGAGGAGCCGGTGCGGGGCAAGGTCGGGCAGCCCACGGTGCCGATGTCGCTTGAGGCGGAGGGGGCGCTGTTTCTCGGCCTCAAGGTCGGGCGCCGGCGCACCGAGATGGTGTTGATCGATTTTCTCGGCAACACGCGGGCCGCGCAGATGATGCGCCACGATCACCCCAGCCCCGATGGCGTTTTGAACTTTGCCCGCAGCGCCGCGATGGAGCTGACCCGCCCGCTCCCGGAAGCGCTCAAAAGCCGGATTCAGGGGCTGGGCATCGGCCTGCCGTTCCAGCTTTGGGACTGGGCAGAGAGCCTTGGGCTGCAACCGGGCGCCATGGACGCCTGGGGCACGCGCGATATCCGCGCCGAGCTTGCCGCGGATCTGCCTTGGCCGGTGCTTTTGGAAAACGATGCCTCTGCCGCCTGCAATGCCGAGCTGATCTTTGGCACCAACCCGCTGCCGCGAAATTTTGTTTATGTGTTTCTTGGCTTCTTCGTCGGCGGCGGGCTCGTGCTTTCGGGCTCGATGTTCGCCGGGCAAAGCGGCAATGCCGGGGCGCTGGCCTCGATGCCCGTGCCGGACGGGCGCGGGGGCACGCGCCAGCTGGTCGACCTCGCCTCGCTCTCGGCGCTTGAGCAGCAGCTTGCCGCCCGCGGGCGCGATGGCGGCTTTCTGTGGGAAGCGGCGCCAGATTGGCAGCTTGAGGAAGAGATCATCGGGCCATGGCTTGCCAAGGCGGCCCGCGCCCTTGCGCATGTGGGCGCATCCGCCGGGGCTTTGTGCGATCTGCAGGCGATGGTGGTGGATGGCTGGATGCCCGAATCCCTCCGCGCGCGGCTGATTGCCGGGATCGAAGCCGAACTCGACCGCCTCCCGCTGTCCGGCATGACCCGGCCCACACTCATCGCGGGCACCGCCGGGCCGCAGGCGCGCGCGCTTGGCGCGGCGAGCTTGCCGCTTTCGGCCAAGTTCCTTGTCGAATTCGGCGCGCTGCCCGATCCGCCCCGAGACACGGGGCGCAGCTGAGATCAGGCGCGCAACCCGCGCATTGCCCAGATCTGCGCCATTGCCGCGGGAAGCGATACGGTGCGGAACATGTCGGCGAGCATCGCCACATCGGCCTTGATGCCTGCCCAGCGCCCGCGCTTCGTGCCTTTCCACGGGCTCGCCACCTGTGGCCAGAGCACCACCATGATCCGCGCGCGCGCCGCGATCATGCGCCGGTTCAGGTGCATCTCAAGCCCGAAACGCGGCAGCGCGCGAAGGGCCTCGGGCGCGCCGATCAATGCGCGCGGCAGCACCCTCTCACCGGAGATGTAATCAAGCCCGATCAGGCGCCACAGCAAGGGCGCATTGCCGCGCAGCGAAATCGTGACATCGGCACGGCCCTCCCGCACCGGGAAGATCAGCGCCGCGAGCGATTCCGGCGCAAGCCCCAGAAGATCGCTGTCGAGCAGCAAGATCAGCTCATGCTCGGCTGCGGCCACCCCCTCCGCCACCGCCCAGCTCTTGCCGCGGTTTTGCGGCAGGCGGATCAGCCGCACACCTTGCACGCGCGCAGCGATCTCGGCAGTGCCATCGCGCGAGCCGTCATCGACGACGATCACCTCGTCAATCAGCGGATGCCCCACCACCGAATTCAGCACAGCCTCGATCCGTGGCGCCTCGTTATAGGCGGGAATGATGCAGCTCAGCCCTCTCATGCCTTCACCTCCTGTGCGGTGCCCGGCGCCATCGCCGTGCCGCGCCACTCGAAGCCGCGCGCACGCCATGTCTGCACCCAGAGGGGCGCAAGCAGCAGATCGCGCAGCACCATTGCGATGATGTCTTCCCGTTTCGCCGGCCAGCCGGCAAAGCGCATCAGCCCAAGCTCCGCCCCATACCAAAGCCCGAGGAAGGGCAGCGCGAGCGGTGCCGTCACCCATCCGCAGGCGGGCACGAGCGCCACCAGCGGCACAAAGGGCCCCAGCAGGATCTCGGCGGCAAAAAGCCCCGCGAACCCGTCGCGCCGCACCCGCGCCCAGCGCAATTGCCGCGCCCAGACCGCGCCAAGGCTGCGCGGCCCGACCGGCTGCGTGAAAGCCTGACGGGTGAGGCGCACCTTGAGGCCCTGCGCGCGCACGCGTTTGGTCGAGGCCACATCTTCGGCCAGATCGCGCCCAAGGCTCACCAGCCCGCCTGCGCGCTCCAGCACCTCGCGGCGCCACATCAGCGTTTTGCCCTGCGCAAAGCCAAGGCCAAGGCTGTCGGCCGCAAGCTGCCAGCGCGCCTGAAAACCGTTGAGAAAAGCGCATTCGAGCGCCGCCGCAAGCCCTTCGCCGCGCACACCGATGGGCGGCGAGGTGACAAGCCCGGTATCCGGGCGGAAGGCGGCCAGCAATTGCTCGATATAATCAGGCGGAAGCAGCAGGTTTGCATCGGTCATCGCCACGAAATCGCCCTTGGCTGCCTGCCACCCCTTTTCGAGGTTGTTGAGCTTGGGGTTCGCGGTGATCCGGTCCTCGCCCACCAGCACGCGGGCGTTCACGCCGGGGTTCGCGGCGATCAGCCGACGCAGCAGCGCCACCGCCGGGTCATCCTCATGCGCGGCGCAAAAAAGGATCTCGAGCCGCGGATAGCTGAGGCGAAAGCTGGAGCCGAGCGTTTCGGCATCATGGGTATCAAGGCCGCAGACCGGGCGCAGCAGCGTGACCATCGGCGGGGGGGCCGGCAGAATCCGCGGTGTCGGGCGACGGTAGCGCCACGCCGTCAGCGCAGCGGAGGCAAGATGGAGGGCAAGGGCAAGCAAGGCAAAGGCGGCAAGGACGGCAGCGATCATTGCGCCACCCCGGCCAACGCGGGCTGCGGCGCGACCGGAGCCGCCACCGCTTGCGCCTGCCATTCGATCAGCTTGAGGGCGCCGTCAAAGCCTTCGATCAGCGCGGTCCGGCTGTCCATCCAGTCGCCGCAGTTTGCATAGATGATGCTCCCCTCGATCCGGCGCAGCGCAGCCTTGTGGAAGTGACCGCAGATCACGCCATCATGGCCTTGCGTCCGGGCGAGCGCCGCGAGCCGCTTTTCGAAGCCGTTGCCCACCATCATCAACTGGTTCACCCCGGAGATCAGGAGTTCAAAGAGGCCGCGCTCCATCGAGGGGCGCAGGCGGCGCAGCCAGGCATCAACGGCCCGCAAGGCCGCATCGCCGCGCGAGCCGATCCGGGTCATCAGATGGAAGCGGAAGATCCGTGCATCGCATTGATCGCCATGGATCACGAGGTAGCGCGTGCCATCGGCCGCCACATGGGTCAGACTGTCGGTGCATTCGAACCGATCGAGCCGACCACCGCCGCCTTCGCGCAGCGCGGCATCGTGGTTGCCGGGCAGATAGACAACGCGGGTGCCCTCGGCCTGACGGCGCGTGAGTTCCTCCCAGATCGCATCCTGCTTTGGCCCCCAATGCACCTTGCCCGGATGCCAGATGTCGAGGATATCGCCGACGAGATAAATCGTCTCGGCATCCACAGAATTGAGAAATTCCAGAATATCGTCCGCCCGGCACCCGCGCGCCCCCATATGGAGATCGGAGAGGAACAGGCTCCGAACGCGGCGACGTGGCGTGGAAAGTGTGGTGTCGAACATCATAGCCCCCGGTGTTGGCGCATCTACGCCATGAACGCGGGGGAAGACGCTTCGGTTACGAGGACACGAAATTTTCATGACAGGGCGCCACCAAACGCCCTGTCAAGTGCAGAAAATGGGCCACATTCCCGTGTGTTGCGCGACAACCAAGCAGTTTTGCCAGATTGTCGCGGGGGCAGCTCAGCTGCGCGCGATCAAGGCCGAGGGGCGGTAGCGCGCGATCGTGCGGGCAATAAGACCTGCCAGCACCACCTTCACCATGTCTCCGGGGATGAAGGGCGCCATGATCAGCGTTGCCGCCCAAAGGCTCATCGGCGTGTCGCCGGGCTGCAACGCAGCATTCTTGAAAAGCCAGAAGCCGCCGATCCCGAGCGCATAAAGCACAACGATGCCGCCGAGCGCCGCACCGATCCCGGCGCCGATGGCCACCGGCAGGGCGCGGATGCGCTCGACCACAAGACCGGTGACAAAGGCCGCCGGAAGCCAGCCGATCAGGAAGCCCGCGGTCGGGCCCACAAAGACGCCAAGCCCGCCCCGCCCGCCCGCAAGCACCGGCAGCCCGAGCGCCACGAGAAACTGCACCAAAAGCACCGCCAGCGCGCCGCGCCAGCTGCCCAGAACGGCCCCGGCAAGCATCACGCCAAGCGATTGCATGGTGATCGGCACACCAAATCCAAGCGGGATCGCGGGCACAAGCCCGAGCACGACGATCAGCGCCGAAAACAGAACAATCAGTGTCAGGTTACGTTCCATGCCGCTCACTCCCTATCGGCAAAGGGGCAATGCCGCCCCGGGCCTTGAGGGCTTCGGCCAAATGGTCCGCGTCGTCAAGCAGCGAAAAGGCCAGCGGCGCGATAATCCGCGTGCCGGGGCGACGGGCAGAGCGCGCCCGCCATGCCTCGCCGATCACGGCATAGCGCGCCCGCACCTCGGGGATGAACCGCAAGACCAGCCCCACCGCAAGCGCCGGGAGCCGGGGCGCGATGCCGATCCGCGCCAGAGGCGCCGCGAGCCGCTCGACCAAGGCGATGATCTCCGGCAGCGGCGTGGTGAGGGTGACGAAATTCGCCAGCGCCACCATGGTCACAACCCGGATCGCAAAGGTGATGCCCTGGCGCAGCTCCCCCAACCAGAGCTGCCACAGCAAGATCACCGCAACGATCCAGACAATCGGGCGGAGCGCCCGCAGGGCGATGCGCGCGGCGGTAAGGCCAAGGCTGAGCGTGAGCGCCAGCGCGAGCGCAAAGCCCGCTATCTGGCCCGCGAGCGCGCCGATTTGCATCAGCGCCACCATCAGCAGCGCCAGCGTGGCGAATTTGGCGCTCGCCGGAAGCCGATGCGCCCAGCTGCGGCGGGGGAGCGCAAGGCTCAGCATGCGAGATCTTTCGCCAGCGCTTCCATCGCGGCGCGGTAGCGCGGCAGCACCTCATCGGGCGCGCCATCGGCCACCACCTCCCCGGCTTCGAGCCACAAAATGCGGTCGAAACCGGCGACCCGGGCCGGGTCATGGGTGACAAGCACGACATTTTGATCCAGCGCCGCAATGCGCGCCTCGACGGCGAGCGTGGTGGGCAGATCGAGGCTCGCGAATGGCTCGTCAAAAAAGATCCAGCGCGGTTGCATTGCCAGCACCGCCATCAGGCACAGAAGCTGGCGCTGCCCCTGCGAGAGCGTATGGCAGAGCCGCTCGGCCCAGTCCGCGCGCCCGTGGCGCTCCAGAACCTGTTGCGCCCGCGCCCGCGCCTCGGCCCGCGGCAGACCCATCTGCTCAAGCCCGAAGGCGATTTCTTCGATCACCACCGGAAAAATGATCTGGTGATCAGGGTTTTGGAACAGGATTCCAACCGTGTGGAGGGCCGCGCGCCGGTCACGCACAACATCGACCCCCTCAACCCGCACCTGCCCCGCCTGCGGCGCCATCAGCCCGGCCAGCAGCCGAATGAGCGAAGACTTCCCGGCACCGTTGCGCCCCACCACACCGATGCGCCGCTCGGCAAGCCGCAAGCTCAGCGCGGCAAACACCGGCTGTCCCTCGCGCGCCAGCGCGACATTGTTGATCTCGATCCCTTTGGTCATCGTGTTGCCTTGCCCTGTGCCGGTCGTTACGTCAACCGCTGCGTGGTGGCGGTTGACGCGAGAGGGTGATAGAGCTTGCCGGGGCCGGGGCTCTCCCGGTTTCGCAATTGCCATTGCGCGCCCGCGCGCCCTGCCTTTCTGACCGCATGACCAAGACCGATTCTTCCACCTCTTCCGCCAAGGCCGAACTGGCCCGCCTTGTCGCCCCGGTGGCGGGGCGCTTGCGTCTGGCGGGCCTGCTCGCCGCTGTCTCCGAACTGCTTTGGGCCGCGCAGGCGGCCCTTGTCGCGCTGGCCATCGGCGGGCTGCTCGAACCCCCGGTGCTGCTCCCGATCTGGGAGGCCTCGGCGGGCTTTTTGGCGCTGATGGCGCTGCGCGCGCTGCTCGATGCCGCCGCGCAGGGGCTCGCCAGCCGCGCCTCGACCCGGCTCGTCGCCACCGAGCGCCAGGCGCTTTTGCGCGCGGCGGCCCGGCTCGATGCCCGCGCCTCCGGCCTCACCCCCGCCGAACTCGCGGCGCTCGCGGGGGAAAAGCTCGCCCTGCTCGGCCCCTTTGCCGCGCGCTACAGCCCGGCGATGATGCGCTCAAGAATCGTGCCGCTCGCGCTGATCGCCATCACGCTGCCGTTCAGCTGGATCGCGGTGCTGATCTTCCTGATCGCGCTGCCGCTGATTCCGATCTTCATGGCGCTGATCGGGATTGCCGCGCAGGAGGCCTCCGAACGGCAGATGGTGCAGATCGGCACGCTCAATGGCGCCCTCGTCGACCGCATTGCCGCTGTCACCGACCTGCGGCTGATCGGCGCCGAAACGCGAGCGGGCACCGATCTTGCCGATGTTTTTGAGCGGTTGCGCGCGCGCACGATGAAAGTGCTGGCCGTGGCGTTCCTCTCCTCGACCGTGCTGGAGCTGTTTTCCGCGCTCGGCGTGGCGCTGGTGGCGATTTACGTTGGCTTCAACCTGCTGGGCGAGATCCCCTGGGGCTCCTGGGGGGCGCCGCTGAACGCAGAGGCCGGGATCTTCCTGTTGATGATCGCCCCGACCGTATTCCAGCCGATGCGCGATCTCTCTGCCGCCTGGCATGACCGGGCCGCGGCGCTGGCGGTGGCCACCGAACTCGCCGCCGCAAAAGAGGTGCTCGCGCGCGAGGGAACGTTGCTTGGCTATGGCACGCCCGCCCCTGCGCCGGCCCCCGCCGCGCTCGCATGGGAGGGCTTGAACCTGCGCCCCGCCCCCGGGGCCGCGCCGATCCGCTTTGCCGACGGCGCCATTGCGCCGGGCGAGGCGGTGGCGCTTTCCGGCCCTTCGGGCGCCGGAAAAACCACGCTTCTCGCGGCGCTTGCCGGTCTTATCCGCCCCGATGCCGGAGAGATCCGCTGGGGCGAGACCGCGCTCGATGACGAAAGCGCCGATGCGATCCGCGCTGCGATGGGCTGGCTGCCGCAAGCGCCGCAATTCATTGCCGCGCCGCTCGCAGAGGCGATCACGCTGGGCCGCGCGGGGGATCTGGCCGCCGCGCTCAAGGCCGCGCGGGCCGAAGATATCATCGCCGCGCTGCCCGAGGGGCTTGCCACGCCGCTCGGTGATATCGGCGGCGGCGTTTCGGGGGGCGAGGCGCGCCGGCTGATGCTGGCACGCGCCCACCATGCCCGCGCCAGCCTGATTCTGGCCGATGAACCCACCGCCGACCTTGATGCCGAGACCGCAGAGGCGGTGATGGCCGGGTTGATGGCGCTGCGCGCGAAGGGCGCGGCGCTCCTTATCGCCAGCCATGACCCGACCGTCATCGCCGCTTGCGACCGGGTGATTACCCTTGAGCCGGGAGGTCTGGCATGAAAGCGCTGCTCGCCGTTGCCCGGCTGATTTCCGAAACCGAGCGCATGGCCTTTTTCCGCGGTCTCGTGCTCTCGATCCTCGTGATGGTGATGGGGGCGGCCCTGCTCGGCCTCTCGGGCTGGTTCGTCACCGCCTCGGCGGCGGCCGGCATCGCCGGGGTCGGCATCGCCTTTGATTTCTTCCGCCCCTCGGCGGGGGTGCGGTTCCTCGCCCTCGGCCGCGCCGCCGCTCGCTATGGCGAACGGATGCTGAGCCATGACGCCACCTTGCGCGCGCTTGCCCGCCTGCGCGGCGCCGTTCACGCCGGAATCACACGGCTGCCGCATGAGGTGCAGGCCCGGTTGCGCGGCGCCGAAGCGCTCAACCGCCTCACCGCCGATATCGACGCGCTCGACGGGCTGATGCTGCGCCTCGTGCTGCCCTTCCTTGCCGCCTGCGCCACCCAGGCCGCGGCCTTCGTGGCGCTCTGGTTCCTTGTGACCCCCGGCACCGCTCTTGCCGTGCTTGCGATCTATGCGCTCGGTGGCATCGCCATCCTGACACTCACCGCGCTCACCGCCCATGCCCCCGCCGCCGCCGCCGAGGCGAGCCTGCAGGCGATCCGCGCCGCGAGCCTCGATCTGATGCGCAACCGCGCAGATCTCGCCGTCGCGGGCGCGCTTGAGCGGCAAACCGATGGCGCGCTTGATGCCGTGCGCGCCGAAGAGGCCGCGCATCAGCGCCTCGATGTGATCGACCTCTGGTCCGGTGCGGCGCTTGCGCTCGCTTCGGGGCTTGCGGCCACCGCCGCGCTCCTGATGGGGGGCCTTGCCGCGGAAGCCGGAGAAATCAGCCCCGCCGAGGCGGCAATCGGCTTTTTCGTGGCGCTGGCGCTTGCGGAAACGCTCACCACCCTGCGCCGCGGCCTTGCCGAATGGGGCCGGATGCAGGGCGCGGCCCAGCGCGTGCTGACGCTCGTCGACACGCCCGCGCGGCCCACGCCGAAAGCTGCGCCCGCTCCGCGCGCGGGGGCGCCGCTTCTGGAAACCCGCGCCCTTGTCCACCGCCGCCCCGGCGCGGCGCGGGCAAGCTATGGCCCGCTCTCCTTCACCCTCGCGCCGGGCGAGACGCTTTTGATCACCGGCCCCTCGGGCGCCGGAAAATCAACGCTGCTGTCCACGCTTGCGGGGCTTATCACCCCGACCTCGGGCGAGATCCTGCTCTCGGGCGCGCCGCTCACCGACTGGCCCGAGGATCGGCTGCGCGCCAAACTCACGCTGGTGCCGCAACGCTCGGCGCTGATGTCGGGCACGATTGCGGAAAACCTTGCCCTCGCCCTCCCGCCCGAACGCGCGGGCGATGAAGCGCGGATGTGGCAGGCGCTGGAGGCGGTGCATCTGGCGGGCGTTTTGCACGCGCGCGAGGGGCTGCAAACGCTCCTTGGCCCGCAGGGCTCGGGCCTTTCGGGCGGGCAGGCCAAACGGCTCGCCCTTGCCCGCGCGGCGCTGCGCCGCCCCCCGATCCTGATGCTGGATGAGCCGACAGAGGGGCTTGATGCCGCAACCGCGCATGGCACGCTGACGGGGCTCCGAAAGCTTCTGCCCGAGGCCGGGATCATCTTTGTCAGCCACCGCCATGCCGATGCCGCCCTGGCCGACCGCAGCCTGACGATTTCGGTTTAACCGCGCGGCGTGATCTTCAGCCGGATGCCGTGGTCGGAGCGCACCGTCAGATGCGCCACCGGCATCGGCACGGCGCCCTCAACCGGCGCAAAACGGAACGCGCGCAGGAACATCGAAAGCAGAAGCGGCCCCTCGGCCATGGCAAAGGCGGCCCCGGGGCAGACCCTTGGCCCTTCGGAGAACGGCACGAAAGCCTCGCGCAACCCGGCCTTGCCGTTTTCGGTCTCCCAACGCCCGGGTTCGAAAGCGTCGGGGTTCTCCCAGATCCGCTCATGGCGGTGGAGATGCCACGGCGAGACGATGATCTGCGCCCCTTTCGGCACGCGGCGCCCCCGGAACGTCATCGGGCAGGCGGCTTCGCGCACGAACATCGGCACCGGCGGATAAAGCCGCATCGCCTCACGGAAGACCGCGCGCGCGAGCTTGAGCCGGCTCATCACCTGAAACGACGGCTCCGCGTCTGTCAGGATTTCCTGCGCCTCGGTCGCAAGTTTCTCCTGCCATTCGGGATGCGTGGCGAGCAGGTAGAGCGACCATGCGAGCGCCGCCGCCGAGGTTTCATGCCCGGCCAGAAAGAAGATCGCCACCTGATCGACCATCTCGGCGGTATCGAACACCGCGCCGGTTTCCGGGTCGGGCGTGGTCATGATCTTGGTGGCGAGGTCATCGGGCGCGGTGCCCGCGGCAATCTCGTCGGCACGCATCTGGGCGAGCTGGCCAATCAACGCGCGGATCGCCGCGGCCGTCTCGCGGGTCTTCCTGGAATGAAAGCTCGGGAACCATTTCGGGAACGGCAGAATGGCGGAGAGGTTTGCCACCGGATGCGCCGCCTGATGCGCGCGAAAGCCATCAAAGGCCGCCTGCGCGATCTCATGTTCGATCGGCATCGAGAACATGGTGCGAAAGATCACATCCATCGCCACGTGGCTCGTTTCCGCCTCGATCTCGTGCGGCGTGCCATCGGCCGCCGACTCTAGCCGCTTCACCGCGGCCACCCCGCTTTGCCACATCGCCGGGAACACCTCGCGCAGCCGCCCGCCCTCGAAGGCCGGGTCGATGATGCGGCGCTGATGCTCCCATGTTGCGCCATTGGTGATGAAGACACTCTCGCGCAAAAGCGGCTTCAACCCCATGCGGATGCGCTCGGATTTTGGAAAGTCATGCGCCGAGCCGCGCAGCACCCGGTGCACGAGTTCGGGCTCGTTGCACAGAAAGGAGCGGAAGAAGGGCGTGCGCATCTCTGCCATCCAGGCGCGATAAAGATGCGCGGGCTGGGCGGAGAGAATATCGCGCTGGAACAGCCGCAAATACTGCCACAGCGAGACCTTGCCTTGCCGCGCCGCGGGTTTCGGCGGGGGCGAGACCGGGCAGGAATGCGCGGAGTGGGCGGTCTCGTCCGTCATCGTCACTGTGTCGTTCCTTTCAGAGCCTCCGTCCGCCTCTAATCTGCGCCCTTGCGGCTGTAAATGACGGATCTCACAGGCTTCTGGCCTGCCCCGCGGGGCCGCCCGGCTGATACCATGCGTCGCAGTCGCGCGGATCGTCGAATGCGTTATATGTAGAATACACGTATCGCACAGGCGCGCCATGGCCGAGATCTCCGAACTGCCCAACCATCCCTGCGGGCGGTGCATCTTCTATGAAAAGAGCCTCTGGCATCCGGTCGGGCTTGGATCCGTGCAGCAGCTGAACGGCAGCTTCTCGCGCCGCGAAGTGGCGGCGGGAGAGGTGGTGTTTGAACAGGGCAGCCGCAACCACGCCGTGCTGTGCGTCTCCAAGGGGCTCATCGCGCTGCGCAGCCACAACCCGGATGGCTCCTCGACACTGATGCGGCTCGCCTATCCGGGCGAGATCATCGGCTTTCGCTCGTTCCTGAGCCGCAGCGAGCACCAGACAGAGGCGCGGGCGCTGATGCCCTCGCGGGTCTGCACTGTCACCCGCATGAGCGCCGAGAAACTGGTGCGCAACCACCCGGCCATTCTGGAACGGCTGATGGTGCGCGCGGTGGCCGAGATCGACCGCAGCCATGCCCGGATCATCGCCGCTGCCACCACCTCGAACAAGGACCGGCTGGCGCAGCTTCTCAAATGGCTGATGGCCCGCCATGGCGGCTTTGAAGACGGCATGATGCGGATGCAATTGCCGATGACGCGCTCCGACCTTGCCGATCTGATCGGGGTGCAGCGCGAGACCATGTCGCGGCTGATCAAACGGCTTGAGGAAGACGGAGATTTTGGTTTTCAGGGCCGGGAGGTCTGGATGCGCCCCCCGGAAGAAGACCTCACCTCCGCCACCGAGCGCGCCGAAATCGGCAAGATCGTGCAGCGGCTGCGCTGACTCTCAGGCCTCTTCCATCTCCGCCACCTTCGCGCTCGAGTGCACCGGCGCCACGCCTTCGCGGGGGGTGAGCTTGAGCCAGATCCCGTCACGCCCGCGCACGGTGAGTTGCGCCACCGGCATCGGCTCGCGCCCTTCGACCAATTCCACCCGGTAGCTGCGCAGCATCATGGCGAGCAGAAGCGGCCCCTCCGCCATCGCAAATCCTGCCCCGGGGCAGACCCGCGGCCCGGCGGAGAACGGAATATAAGACAGCCGCGAGCTTTCGCGCCCCTCGGGCGTGTCCCAGCGGGTCGGGTCGAAATCGTCGGGGTCTTTCCAGATCCGTTCATGGCGGTGCAGGTGCCAGGGGCTGACGACGATGAGCGAGCCTTTCGCCACCTTGCGGCCGCGGAACTCTTCCTCCTGCACGGTCTCGCGCAGATACATCGGCACCGGCGGGTAAAGCCGCATCGATTCGCGGAACACCGCGCGGGCAAGCTTGAGGCGCGGCACCGAGGAGGCATAGATTTTCTCGGCGTCGATCACCTCGAGCGCCTCGGCGGCCAGCTTTTCCTGCCATTCGGGGAAAAGCGCCATCAGATAGAGCGACCAGGCAAGCGCTGCCGCCCCCGTTTCATGGCCCGCAAGGAGGAAGATGCCGACCTGATCAACCATTTCGCCGGGGCTGAAACATTTGCCGTCGACCGGGTCGGGCGTGGTCATGATCCGGGTGGCGAGGTCATCGGGCGCGGTGCCCGCCGCGATCTCTGCCGCGCGCGCCTCGACCAGGCTCGAGATGAACCCGCGGATCTGCCTGGCCGTTTTCGTGGTGGCGCCAAAGCGCAGCTTGGGCAGCCAGCGCGGCAGGCTGAAAAGGGTGCCGGTGTTCACCATCGGGCGCGAGGCCTGATGCGCGCGGAAGGCATCAAAGACCGCATTCGCCGTCGCATGCTCGACCGGGATCGAGAACAGCGTGCGGAAGATCACATCAAGCGCGGCATGGCTCGCCTGCCCTTCCACATCGAGCGGGCGACCATCGGCAAAGGGGCGCATCCGCTCCACCATCGAGGCGGCGGCATCCCACATCGCCGGGATCACCTCCTTGGTGCGCCCGCCGTCAAAAGCGGGGTCGATGATGCGGCGCTGGCGCTCCCATTCCGGCCCGTTGGTGATGAAGATCGAATGACCCAGCAGCGGGGTCAGCCCTTCGAAGAGCCGCAGCGATTTGGGAAAATCACGGGGCCGCCTTGTCAGCACGAGGTCGACAAGGTCGGGGTCGTTGCAGAGATAGGAGGTAAAGAAGGGCGAGCGGAACTCCGCCATCCAAGCCCGAAACAGCCGCTGCGGTTGCACCGCCAGAATATCGAGCCGCACAAGGCGCAAGAACTCTCTCGGCCCCACCTTTTCAGGGCGCGGTGGAGGCTTCACCGGGCGGCGATGCGCAAACGGGCATTGGGGGGCGCGGCTCTCGGTTGCGGGTTCCATCGGTCCTCTCGCCTTCACTCTCGCGCCCTTGTGGCACAAACCGTGCCGCGCGAAGTTGACCATAGTCAAACCCCGCGCGCAAATCGGTTTTCCGCTCAGTTCGTTAGCGGCAAGAGCACGGGATCGGCACGGAACGCCGCGGGAAAGAGGCGCTTGAGCGCGTCGATCTTCGGCAGGTCTTCCTGAACGATGTAGGGATGCATCGGATGCCGGGCGAGGAAGTTCTGGTGGTAAGCCTCGGCCGGGTAAAAGGGCGCGTCTTCCTCGATCTGGGTCACGATCGCCGCCGGAAAGACCCGGGCGCGGTTCAGTTCGCCAATATAGCTGCGCGCGGCTTTTTCCTGCTGCGCCGTTTGTGGCACGATCAGCGAGCGGTATTGCGGGCCCACGTCCGGCCCCTGCCGGTTCAGCTCGGTCGGATCATGCGCAACCGAGAAAAAGATCCGCATCAGATCGCCATAGCTTACCTGCGCCGGATCATAGATGACCTGAACCGCCTCGGCATGGCCGGTATCGCCGCGGCTCACCCGCTCATATTGCGCCGTGCCCGCCGCGCCGCCCGCATAGCCCGAGGTGGCAGAAATCACCCCCTTGGTGTGCTGAAACACGCCTTGAACGCCCCAAAAACAGCCGCCCGCAAAAACCGCCGTCTGCGGCCCGGTCTCGGCAATGTGGCTCGCATAGGCCGGGATCTCGCGGCCCTCTTCGGCGGGCGCCAAGCCGGGCAGGAGGCTCAGCGCGAGCGCAAGGATCAGGCGTTTCATGGGACTCTCCTATCCGAAGGTGAAGGCAAAAGCTTGCACGCCGGGGGCTTGAAAGCGGATCTCGAACAGATGCTCTCCAACCTCCCCCTTGGCGCGGTAGAGTTGATAAAGCCGCTCGGTGGTGACGCTGCCCTTGCCCGCCGCATCGACATCCAGCCCCGCATCCTCCCCGGGTGGCTTGCCGTCGATCGTCACCGTGAAGGGGACGGGCGCTTCCCCGGGCGCAAGCACAAGGTGCAGATCGCGGGCATGGAAGCGAAACCGGATCGCGCCGTCGTCGCCCACAAGCTCTGACGCTTCGGGACCGACACTCCAGCGCCCGCCCAGCCCCCATTCGTTGAGCCGCAGGTCATCTGGCGCGGCATAGTCGTGGGGGAGATCCGCCACCAACCCCCCGTCGTTGAAATTGTTCGCGGCGCGGGCATGACCAAGGTAGGTTTCAGGCGAGAGCACATCGGCCATATCTGCGGCGGCAGAAACCCCCGTGGCCGTGACTTCCGCCGGGGGCCGTGCCACCTTGCTCAGCCCCGCCTCAGCCAGCAATTGCTGGATCACCTGTTCGGATTCTGCGTAGCCCCCTTCGCCAAAATGGTGATGACGAATGCGCCCCTCGGCATCGATGAAGTAATGCGCGGGCCAGAAGCGGTTTTGGAATGCGCGCCAGATCGCATAGTCATTGTCGAGCGCGACGGGGTAAGGGATGCCAAGATCCGCCACCGCGCGCGCCACATTGCGCGGGTTCTTTTCAAACGCGAATTCCGGCGCATGCACGCCAATCACCACCAGCCCCTGCGGCCCGTAAGCCTCGGCCCAAGCCTTCACATAGGGCAAGGCGCGCAGGCAATTGATGCAGGAATAGGTCCAGAAGTCGATCAGCACGACCTTGCCGCGCAGGTCTTCCGCCGTGAGCGGTTCAGAGTTGAGCCATTGCACCGCGCCCGCAAGCGAGGGCATCTGCCCCTCGACGGGGAGCGCCGCGGCGGGCGCCGTCATCGCCGGATCGGCAGCCATCATCATGGCCGGGCCACCGGTCATGGCGGGGCCACCGGTCATGGCGGGGCCTGTCATCGCCGGGCCGCCCTGCATCATCATCGCCCCGCCCGCCTCGGGCATCACGACAGATGCGGTCTGCTCCGCCTGCAACGTATCGATCAACCCGGCCTCAAGCCGGTTTGTCGAGGCAAGCGAGAGCCGGGTCAGAACCCCCGTATCAAGCCCCGTCGCAATCGCGCCCACCCCCAGCAGCACGGCCACGCCCAGCGCGCGCCGTACCCCCTCGCCCCAGCCCAGACCCCGTTTGAGGAGCGCAAAAACCTTCCCCCCGGCAAAGGCGGCGACCGCCAGCGCGGTGGCGGCCCCGAGCGCATAGGCGAGAAGCAGCGCCGAAGTCGCAAGGCTTGCCCCGTTGAGCGCCGCGCCTGTCAGGATGAGGCCGAGAATGGGCCCGGCGCAGGGCGCCCATAAAAGCCCCGTCGCCCCCCCGAGAAGCGCCGATCCGGCCACCGAGGGTTGGGCTTCTGCCCCGCTCGAGAGCCGGTTGCCCAAGGCCACAACAGGCCGGGTAAAACGGTCCGACAGAGCGGGAAACAGGAGCATCAGCCCAAAGGCCGCCAGCAGGGCCAAAGCCGCCCAGCGCCCCCATTGGTTCGCCGCAACCGCCCATCCGCCGCCGATTGCCGCGAGCGTGGCCACCGCCGCAAAGGCCAGCGCCATGCCGGCAAGCATCGGGGCCGCACCGCGCCAGAACGGTTGCCCGGCACGGGCGAACACGAAGGGCAGCACCGGCAGGATGCAGGGGCTCAGGATCGTCAGCACGCCACCGAGAAAGGCAAGAAGGGCGAGCGTCATCTCAGGCATCCGCCGGATGGAAGGTCATGGCCACGCCGTTCATGCAGTAGCGCAACCCGGTCGGCTGCGGCCCATCCTCGAACACATGGCCCAGATGCCCGCCACAGCGCGCGCAATGCACCTCGGTGCGGGTCATCCCCATCGAGCGGTCCGTTGTTTCGCCCACGGCGGTCTCGGAGATCGGCTGCCAGAAGCTTGGCCAGCCGGTGCCGCTTTCGTATTTTGTCCCCGAGGCGAAAAGAGGGTTGTCACAGGCCGCGCAGGCAAATGTTCCGCTGCGATGCTCGTTCAGGAGCGCGCTGGTAAACGGGTATTCCGTGCCGTGCTTGCGCAGGATCGCATATTGATCGGGGGTCAGAAGCTTTTGCCATTCGGCATCGCTATGCATGACCGCGAAAGCCTCTTCGGCCCGGGCAAGACCCGCTTTGCCGCACAGCGCGGCAAGGCAGGAGGTCATCAGAAACTGGCGCCTTTGCATTTTGTCCTCCGCTCGGCCGCCGGAAAGGCGGTTTTACGAAGGTAGCATCCCGCGACAAGCTGTCACGTCACTTTGGCGCACCAACGCGTGAGATCAAAAGATCGCATGCGCGCCGCGATCATCGCCCACCTCGCCGCGCAGCATCGCGGCGTAATGATCCTCAAGCCGGTCGGTGCCGAATTCGGGCGTGGCATCGGCGTCATAGGCGCGCGTTTCGGGGTTCCACAACAACATGCTCTCGGTGGCGTAATAGCGCCCGATCTTGGCCAGTTCGGCCTTCGCCTTGAGCTTGGGCGAAACGCGCCCCAGCGTGGAGAGCACGCCGACAATGCCCTCCATCAGCGCAAAGGGCACATGCTTGATTTTCACGGGCTTGCCGGTCAGGCGTTCGAGCATCGCCGCCTGATCGAGCGGTGTGATCGCCGGCCCCGGCCCGCCGATGGGCAGGATCTTGCGCTCTTTCGCGGGGTCGGTCAGGCACGCGGCGATGAAGCGGCCAAGATCGGCATCCGAGATCGGCTTGCAGGCGGTGCGGGTGCCATCCCCAAAAACGAGGAAGGGCTTGCCCGCCTGCACACGCGGCACCTGCCCCGAGAGCGATTTGAAAAAGGCGGTGGGGCGCACGATTGACCAGTGCAGCGGCGACGCGCGGAGCTGCGATTCAAACGCGATTTTCGCTTTCTGGAAGGCGAGATGGGGTTTTTGCACGCAGATCGCCGACAAAAGCACGAATCGCTGCACCCGGGTTTCGAGCGCCGCCTCAAGGGCGAGCGAATGGGCGCGGTGGTCGATCGCCCAGGCGTCGGCAGGCTCCCCGGTGCGGCTTGCGAGGCAGGAGACAATCGCCGCATGGGGGGTCTTGCGCAGAAGATCCTCCACAAGGCCCTGCTGCGTCACATCCCCCTCAACCAGGGTGCAGCCGGGCAAAAGCGCCGGGTCCGTGCCCGGGCGCACCAGCGCGGTCACGCCATGCCCGGCCTCGATCAGGGCGCGGGCGGTGGCCCGGCCAATCGTGCCGGTGCCGCCCAGAAGCAGGGTGCGGTAGCGCATGGGGGAAATGTGCGGGCTCATCTGACGTCCTCCGAAACGGCGCCACCTTAACAGCCTTGACGCGGGGCGAAACGGTCCATTTCGGCGCAGCGGGCGCGGGTTTTGGCGGGGCGAGTTTTGACGTGGGGAGTTTCGCTTCGGCAAAGCCGAAGCGACCCGCCGGGGGGCGTTGCCCCCCGGACCCCCCAGGATATTTTCACAAAGTCGAAGAGGGGGGCGGGGGGCTTGCCCCCGCCGGGTGGCTTTGCCTTCGCCAAGCGAAACGAAAACGCCGCGCCCGGAGCCCGGGCGCGGCGTTCGATCCTCTGCGCGGCGCGGGTCGTTACATGCCGATCAGATGCGGCAGTGTCAGGGTGATCGCGGGCACATAGGTGATCAGCACGAGGAAGGCGAGCATCGTCAGCAGCCACGGCCAGACCGCCACCGTGAGCTCGGTGATCCCCATCTTGGTGATGCCGCTCGCTACATAGAGGTTCAGCCCCACTGGCGGGTGGCACATTCCCACCTCCATATTGACCACGATCATGATGCCGAAATGCACCGGATCGATGCCGAGCCGCACCGCCACCGGAAACAGGATCGGTGCCATGATCAGCACGATCGACGAGGGCTCCATGAAGTTCCCGGCGGCAAGCAAGAGCACGTTGACGATGATCAGGAACATCCACCAGCTCAGCCCCGCATCCACCATCCAGGTGCCGAGCGCCTGCGGAATGCCCTCATGCGTCATCAGGAAGGAGAACAGGACCGCGTTGGTGATGATGTAAAGCAGCATCGCCGACATGTTGGCTGAAGCGAGCAGAACCCTTGGCACGTCGCGCAAGGTGAGATCCTTGTAGACGAAGACCGAGATCACGAAGGCATAAACCGCCGACATCGCCGCCGCCTCGGTCGGCGTGAAGATGCCCGCATAGATCCCGCCGATCACCACGATGATCAGCAAAAGCCCCCAGATCGCCTCGCGAAACGCCGTCCAGCGCGCGCGGAAGCTCGCTTTGGCGAGGCGCGGATAGTTGTTCTTGCGCGCCCGATACCAGGTGGTGAAGGCGAGGAAGCCGGCCAGCATCATCCCCGGCACAACGCCGGCAATGAAGAGTTCGCCCACAGAGGCGGCGTCGACCACCTCCCCATTCGGCCCCTCGACCAGCATCCCCGAGGTGGCGACGGCATACATCACCATCACGATCGAGGGCGGAATGAGGATGCCGAGCGCGCCCGAGGTGGTGATCACCCCGGCGCCGAACTGCTTGGGAAAGCCCTGCGCCACCATCGCGGGCAGGATCACCGAGCCGATCGCCACCACCGTTGCGGGCGAAGAGCCGGAAACGGCCGCAAAGAGCGCGCAGGCGATCACGCCGGCCAGACCAAGGCCCCCGTGCCAGTGCCCCACCATTGCGGTGGCAAAATTGATCATCCGCTTCGCCACCCCGCCATGGGTGAGGAAGTTCCCCGCCAGAATGAAGAACGGGATCGCCATGATCTCGAATTTCTCGATGCCGGTGAAGAGCTTCAGCGCCACCGTGTCGATGGGCACCTCGGTCATGGTGAACAGGAAGGTCAGCACCGTCAGGCCGAGCGAGATCGAGATCGGCATGCCGGTCAGCATCAGGGCGACAAGCAGCCCGAAGATAATCAGAGCGCTCATCTCACTTGTCCTTCTCTTTTTCGACAAGGTCGCGGGGCGTCAGCGGCGAATGCAGGAACACCTCGCCCAGATCGTCGATCCCCTCGTCCTCGGTGTCGACGCCATCGACATGGCCGTGGTCGTGATGCGGCAACTCGCCGGTGCGGGCGAAACTCACCGCCACCTGCAGGAAGCGAAAACACATCAGCGCCGAGCCCATCGGGATCGCGAGGTAAACCAGCCACATCGGCAGTTCGAGATCGGGCGAGATCGAGGAGGCGTTATACATGTGATGCACGAAATTCGCGCCCAGCACCGCGATGATGCCGGTGAACAGCGCGCCTGCGGCGAGGCCGAACAGGATGAAAAACCGCCGCTTGGGGGCCTCAAGCCGGTTGATCAGCACGTCGATGCCGACATGGATGCCGGTGCGCACACCATAGGCCGCGCCAAATTTTGCCATCCAGACGAACAGGATGATCGTCAGTTCCTGCGCCCAGACCAGATTGATCGAGCGCAGCGACAGATAGGCGTTTTTCGCCGCGGCGGCAGCGCCGGGCATACCGTGGCCCCGGAAGAAGCCGACAAAATCGGCAACGAACCCCAGGGCGAAACGATGGGTGACCGAGGCGAAGATCAGCACCGTCGCCGTTGCGATGAGCGTGGCGATCAGGACTTCTTCGGCCCGGTCGAGGATGCGCAGCATGGCGGCCCCCGTCTGGCAGGATGAAAGGAAGGGGCGGCCGCGCGGGCCGCCCCGGAACGTTATTCCGCCGTCGCGGCCTTCACCGCGGCGATGGTTTCGGCGCCGATCCGGCCCGCCATTTCCTCATGCACCGGGGCCAGCGCTTCCATCCAGGCGGCGCGTTCTTCCTCGGTCATCTCGTGGAACTCGGTGGTGCCGGTGGCCTTCATGGCCTCAAGCGCCTTGTCATTCTCTTCCTTGGCGATACCGTTGGCGTAAACCGTGGCCTCCGCCATCGCCTTTTCGAGCCCTTCGCGCACATCGGCGGGCAGCCCGTCCCAGAACTGCTTGTTCACGATCACCGCATAGCCCAGATAGCCGTGGTTCGAGACGGTGGCGTATTTCTGCACCTCGTTCATCTTCTGGGTATACATGTTCGAAGGCGGGTTCTCGGTGCCGTCGACAACGCCCGTTTGCAGCGCCTGATAAACCTCGGAGAAGGCCATCACCTGCGGCACGGCGCCAAGCGCGTTCATCTCGGCCTCGAGCACTTTCGAAGACTGGATGCGCATTTTCAGGCCAAGGAAATCATCCGGGGCGATCAGCGGGCTGTTGGCCGACATGATCTTGAAACCGTTGTCCCAGAAGGCGAGCCCGGTGATGCCCTTCGGCTCAAGCTTGGCCATGAGCATCTTGCCCACCTCGCCCTCGGTCACCTTGTGGAGCGCATCATAGCTCGGGAAGATGTAGGGCAGGTCGAACACTTCGAAATCCTGCACGCCGAGCGGGCCGAATTTGGCAAGCGAGGGCGCAAGCATCTGCACCGCGCCCAGTTGCAGCGCCTCCAGCTCTTCCTTGTCCTTGTAAAGCTGGCTGTTGGGGTAGACTTCCACATCCACCGCGCCATTGGTGTAAAGCTCTGCCAGCTCTTCGAATTTTGCCGCGCCCTTGCCCTTGGGCGTGTCGGGGGCAACAACGTGGCTGAACTTGATCACGATCGGCTCGGCCATGGCCGGAACGGCAAGCGCAAGGCTCAGGGCGGTGGCGCCAGCAAGGGCGCCGAGAAAACGACGGGTCAGCATGTGATTCTCCTCCGAAATCCGCTCTCCTCGGCGGACGGCGCCTTATTGCGCAATAATCTTGCGTGGCGCTATTGCGGCTTTCCGCAATGCTGCGCCGTGCTAAGAAGCGGGCATGGCACGAAAGATCACAACCGACGCGGCCGAAGGGCCGGAAAGCTGGAGCGTGGCCGAGATGCTCGGCCCGCGCCGGGTCGATGTGCTGGCGTTGATCCCGCTTGTGGCCATTGTTGCGCTCGTCGGCCTGGTCGGCACGCTCGTGTTCTTCGTCGCGCAGGCCGATGCAACGCGAGCGCGCGCGAAGCTTGCCACCGATGCGCTCTGGGTCGAGCAGACGTTGCATTTCCAGATGTCGGTCGATGAAGATCAACTGGTCCGGCTTGCGCTTGACGCGGCCGCCGGGGCCGCCCCCGACGTGCTGGCGGCGCGGGCGCGGCTTCATGTGGCCACCAACCCCGAGACGCTGGGCATTCGCTGGTTCGACGCCGAAGGCCGGATGGTGTCGGCCATCCCTGACAGCACCGGCGCGGGCGAGCAGGCACTGGCACGGCAACTCCTTGCCGCAGGTGCGGTGACGGCACGGCCCGTCTATGGCCCGGTGACGGGGGGCGTGGTTGCGATGGCGCAGCGGATCTCGGCGGAGGGCGGCGTGGTCGTCGCCACGCTTTCGCTGCCGATCATGTTCGAGCGCCACATCCCGTGGTGGATCGCCGAGCAATATGGCGTGCGCATCACCGATGCCTCCGGCGTGCTTGTCGAGCGCGCCCGCCGCCCGGTGGCGGAGCGCGCGCCGCGCCACGGCATCAGCTTCGACCCGCCGCTGGCAGGCACCACGCTCGAAATCATGGCCTATGACGCGCCGCCGATCTTTGGCGCAACGGCGCTCTTGGCGGCAATTGCCGCGCTCTCGGTGTTTGCAATCCTCGCGCTCGCGGCTCTCCACCGCAACGCCACACGGCGGCGCAAGGCGGAAGACCGGCTCAATGCCGAAATGGCGTTTCGCCGCGCGATGGAAGAAAGCCTCACCGTCGGAATGCGGGCGAAGGATCTGCGCGGGCGGATCCTTTACGTCAACGCGGCCTTTTGCAAACTCGTGGGGCTGAGCGCGGAAGATCTTGTCGGGCGCGGCACGCCGATGCCCTATTGGGCGCCCGACACGCTTGAGGAAACGCTTGCCCGCCAGCGCCAGCTGGCCGAGGGCCCCGCGGTGCCGCAGGCATTTGAAACCCGCTTCCGCCGCGCGGATGGCACCGAGATCGAGGTGCAGGTGTTCGAGGCGCCGCTGATCGACGCCTCCGGCCAGCATCGCGGCTGGATGGGCTCAACGATCGACATCACCGAGGCGAAGGGCGCGGCCCGGCGCGCGCGCGCGCAAGACGAGAGCCTTGCCCGCACCGGGCGGCTGGTGACATTGGGCGAGATGGCCTCGACCCTGGCGCATGAGCTGAACCAACCCTTGGCCGCAATTGCCTCCTATGCCGCGGGCGGGCTCAATCTCTTTGATCAGCCCGAGCCGGACATGGGGATGCTGCGGCAGGCGTTTGAAAAGATGGCCGCACAGGCGCGCCGCGCCGGGCTGATCATCCGCCGGGTGCAGGATTTCGTGAAAAAGCGCACGCCCCAGCTTGGCCCGCTCGATCTGCCCGAAGTGCTCGCCGAGGCGATGGCGCTGATGGCGGCGCAGGCGCGCGAGAACCGGGTGAAGCTCGCGAGCCTTCTGGAAGGGCGAATCCCTCCGGTGAGCGCGGACCGGATCTTGATCGAGCAGGTGCTCGTGAACCTCATCCGCAACGGCATCGAAGCGATGGCCGAGGGGCCGCGGGCGGGCAATGACCTGACCGTGCGGATGGCCCGTGTCGACAATGTTGTGACGCTTGAGGTGATGGACCGCGGCCCGGGCATCTCGGATGCGGTGGCCGCAAGCCTCTTTGATCCCTTCACCTCGACCAAATCGGAGGGCATGGGGATGGGGCTCAACATCTGCCGCTCGATCGTCGAATTGCATCACGGCCGGCTCGTGCACCGCCCCCGCCCCGGCGGCGGCACGATCTTCTCCTTCACCCTGCCCATTCATCCTGAAGGAGGCCTGCCATGAGCGACACGGTGCATATCGTCGACGATGAGGAAAGCCTGCGCGACAGCCTTGCCTTTCTCTTTGCCTCACGCGGCATCGCGGCGCGGGTCTGGCCCTCGGGAGAGGCGATGCTGGCCGCCTGGCCGCTCGCCGATTGCGGCTGCCTGATCCTCGATGTGCGGATGGAGGGGATGTCCGGCCCGCAGCTTCTCGATGCCTTGCAGGCGCTTCCCGGGCAAGCGCTGGTGCCGCCGGTGATCTTTTTGACCGGCCATGCCGATGTGCCGCTTGCCGTGCAATCGCTGAAATCGGGCGCATTCGACTTTGTCGAAAAACCCTTCAACGACAATCATATCGTCGACATTGCGCTCTCTGCCATGGCGGCCCATGCCGGACGGCTTGCCGAGGCGCAGGTGCGCGAGGCGGTGGCGGCGCGGCGGGCGAGCCTTTCGGCGCGCGAGGCGGAGGTGATGGCGCTGATGCTCGAAGGGCTGATGAACAAGC
Source organism: Rhodobacter lacus (assembly GCF_042683065.1). Classification (NCBI taxonomy): domain Bacteria; kingdom Pseudomonadati; phylum Pseudomonadota; class Alphaproteobacteria; order Rhodobacterales; genus Rhodobacter; species Rhodobacter lacus. The sequence goes on from NZ_JBHUIX010000011.1 coordinate 354,935, forward strand.
AGATCGCCGACAGTCTCGGGATCGCGATGCGCACGGTCGAGGTGCATCGCTCGCGCGTGCTCGCGAAAATGGGCGCACGCAACATTGCCGATCTGGCCCGGATGATTTCCTGATTTGCCGAAATTTCGATAAATACAGAAATACCTATTTTCCGGCCAACGCGATCCAGCCAAGCTCCGCTGAGGTGGTCAGCTTTGGCACGAAATCGGCGCTGACCCAGCCCTTGAACTTGTCTTTTGACAGCCGCTTGAAAAAGGCTTTGAGATCAAGGCCGTCAGCGCCCGGCATGCCCCGGTCCGGCGCTGCGGCAAGGCGGATCAACCGGATCTGCGGCGCGAACCGCTCCCAAAGCGCCAAAGGTGCTGCGCCCAGCGCCACCGCTTCACAGGTGTCGAGCACAAGACCAAGATTGGGGGCATTGACAGAGGCCAGGACCTCGGCCACCTGATCATAACCGGTCAAAAAGTCGCCCGCGGCGTAAGGCGCAATCGCATAGCTCCGCTTTGGCGCCGCGGCGCAGGCCTGGCGCAAATTGGCGACCAGCGGCGCCAGATCCCCCTCCGGCCCGGCACGGATCTCGACAACAGCGGGCTTGAGCACATCGGCGTAACGCGCCATGCGCTTGAGATCGCGCGCGAACCGATCTTCCCCGCCCGGCGTGGCCGCATAGCCGGGCGCGGCGCCTGTGTAATTGGGCGGCGGCGCCTGCATCGCGGCGAAGGAAAGCCCGTTCATCACCAGCCGGTCGCGCAGCTCCTGCACCGGCCCCTCGTAAGGGGACGGCAGCGACACCCCCGAAAACCCCGCCGCCTGCGCCGCCGAAAACCGCGCGGGCTCGGGCAGTTCGAGAAACAGCCTGGACAGATCCGCCGCCAGCCGCATTCAGAGATCCGCCATCGGCGTGATCGGAAAGAACATGCCCTGCGAGCTCAGCCCGAGCCACTCTGCCCCCGCATGGGGCCCCGGCTGCGCCAGATCGACAAGCCGGTAAAACGTCTTGCGGTCGATCCGCGCCTCAAGCCCGCGGCGCACATGCACATAGGGCCGGGGCTCGCCATCGGCGGCAAATTGCACCCGGATCGGATGTTCGGGCCCCGCGGTGACACGATCCCCGACATTCGTCAGGAAGGTGAGATCCCCCTCCGAGGCCGTGCAATCCACCGCGATAAAGGGCGCATCCGCCACCCGGATTCCCACTTTTTCGACCGGCGTTACAAGAAAATACTTCCCCTCCTCCAGCTTCAGGATGGAGGCGAAGAGCCGCACCAGCGCCTCCCGCCCGATCGGCGTGCCAAGGTAAAACCATGTGCCATCGGCGCGGATCTCGATGTCGAGATCGCCGCAAAAGGGCGGGTTCCACAGATGCACGGGCGGCGGCCCCTTGGCCCCCGCCTTTTGTGCCGCGGCGGCCAACCCTTCGGCGCTCACGGCGGGCTTCACGCTTGTGTGTCTCGTCTCTGGTTCGGTCATCGGCTCTTTGCGGTTGGTTTGGCTGCGGTTACATGTTGAGGTGATCCTACCCCGCAACCGGAGCCCTGTCATGAGTGAGACCGAAACCCTCGTCAGTGAAATCGACCGGCTCGGCGCGAAGCTCGGCGAAGCGCGCGCCTCGGTGAACCGCCGGTTCATCGGCCAGGAGCGGGTGGTGGAGCTGACGCTCGCGGCGATGCTCTCGGGCGGGCATGCGCTGCTGGTCGGCCTGCCGGGGCTGGGCAAGACGATGCTGGTCGACACGCTCGCCACGGTGATGGGCCTTGCCCCCGCGCGCATCCAGTTCACGCCCGATCTGATGCCCGCCGATATTCTGGGCTCCGAGGTGCTGGAAACCGCCGCCGATGGCACGCGCGCCTTCCGCTTCCTTGAGGGGCCGATCTTTTGCCAGCTTCTGATGGCCGATGAGATCAACCGCGCGAGCCCGCGCACGCAATCTGCGCTGTTGCAGGCGATGCAGGAGCGCGAGGTGACGGTGGCAGGCCAGCACCGCCCGCTCGGCCCCCCGTTCCACGTGCTGGCGACGCAAAACCCGATTGAGCAAGAGGGCACCTATCCGCTGCCCGAGGCGCAGCTTGACCGCTTTCTCGTGCAGGTCGATGTCGATTACCCGACCCGCACCACCGAGCGCGATATTCTGCTGGCCACGACCGGGGTAGAGAGTGCCGCCGCGCTGCGGGTGTTTTCCGCCGAAGAGTTGATCGCCGCGCAGGCTTTGGTGCGGCGGATGCCGGTGGGCGATGCGGTGATCGAGGCGATCCTTGATCTCGTGCGCGCCTGTCGCCCGGGCGAGCCGGAGGCCCGCGCCATCGCCCGCGAGAGCCTCGCCTGGGGGCCGGGGCCACGCGCGGCGCAAGCGCTGATGCTCACCGTGCGCGCCCGCGCGCTGCTGAACGGGCGCCTTGCGCCTTCGGTGGCCGATGTCGCAGCGCTTGCGCGCCCGGTGCTCTCGCACCGCATGGCGCTGACCTTCGCCGCCCGCGCCCGTGGCGAAACCCTCTCGGAAATCATCGCCCGGGTCGTGACCGAGGTGCTCGGCGCCGCGGCCGAGCAGGCTGCGTGAGCGATCCCCTGCAAGACGCGGCGGCGCGTGAAATGCGCCGCGCCGCCGAAGCGGACGCGGCGGCGCTTCCGGCGCTGTTGATTGCCGCCGAACATCTGGCAAGCACGGTGCAAATGGGCAGCCACGGTCGGCGCCGCGCCGGGGCGGGGGAAGAATTCTGGCAGTATCGCCCCGCCCATTCCGGCGATGCCGCCCGCTTTGTCGACTGGCGCCGCTCCGCGCGCTCCGACACGCAATTCGTGCGCGAACGCGAGATGCAAAACGCACAATCGCTCCATCTCTGGGTCGATCCCTCCGCCGCGATGCGCTTTACCGGCGCCGCCTCCGGGCGCGCGGCCCGGCCCGAAAAACGCGATCGCGCCCGGCTTCTGGCCCTTGCGCTGGCCATTTCGGCGTTGCGCGCGGGCGAGCGCGTCGGGCTGGCAACCGCGCTGGTGCCGCCACGCCCCGGACGGGCGCAGCTTCTGACCCTGGCAGAGGCGCTTGGCGCCGAGACAGGGGCCGCCGATTACGGCACGCCGGATCTGTCCGCCGTAGCGCCGCAGGCAGAGGTGGTGCTGCTCTCGGACTTTTTGGGTGAGGTGGGCGCCTTGGAGACGGTGCTGCGCGGGGCTGCCGAACGCGGGATTCGCGGCGCGCTGTTGCAGGTGCTCGACCCCGCCGAGGAAGACTTTCCCTTCGACGGGCGCACCATCTTCACCTCGATGGCGGGCGGGGTGCACTTTGAAACCCGCGAGGCCGCGGGGCTGCGCGCAAGCTATCGTGCACGCCTGTCAGACCGGCGCGCGCAGCTTGCGCGGCTCTCCGCCGAGGCGGGCTGGGCGTTTTCGACCCACCATACCGGGGCGCCTGCGCAGGGGGCGCTTCTGTGGCTGCATGGCGCGCTTTCGGGGGGCTGGCGATGACAGGTCTTGGCCCCGTCGGCTTCACCGCGCCATGGCTATTGCTTGCACTTCTCGCTTTGCCGCTGCTGTGGCTCTTGCTCCGGGCGGTGCCACCTGCGCCGGTGCGCCGCCGCTTTCCCGGCGTTGTGCTGCTGCTCGGGCTGAAAGACGAGGCGAGCCAAGCCGAGCGCACGCCGTGGTGGCTGTTGCTGCTGCGCATGCTCGCGCTTGCCGCGGCAATCATCGGCTTTGCGGGGCCGGTGCTGAACCCTGAGCCGATCTCCGCGGCGCAAAATGGCCCGCTTGTGATCCTTGAAGATGGAAGCTGGGCCTCGGCGCCGGGCTGGTCGCGCCGGATCGAACGGATCACCCGCGCCCTGAGCGCGGCGGAGGCGGCAGGCCGCCCGGTGGCGCTGATCAATCTTTCCGATCCGCCGCCCGCGCCGCCACCGTTTTCCCGCGCCGAGGACATTCGCGCCACCCTTCCCGGGGTCAAGCCGGAGCCATGGGAACCCGCGGTCGATCTCATGCCCGCGCAAATCCTGCCCGCCGGGCGGTTTGAAACGCTCTGGCTCTCCGACGGGCTCGACCGCGCGAGCCGCGCCGCGTTGCAACGGGCGGTGACCGACCGCGGCCCCGTGAGCGTCTGGCAACCCGCCGCCCCGGTGCTTGCCCTTGGCACGGCGGCGGTCGACGGCACCGGGCTCGTGCTCCCGGTGCAGGCCTCGGCCCCCGTTTCCCGCACCCTCGATGCGGTCGCCTTCGGGCTCGATCCGGCGGGGCGCGAGCGCGAGCTTGCGCGCGAGATCGTCAGCCTTGAGGCCACCGCCACAGCCCCGATCCGCTTCGATCTGCCGCCCGAATTGCGCAACCGCATCACCCGTTTCGAGCTTGCCGGGCTGCGCTCGGCCGGCGCCGTCAGCCTCACCGATGATGCGCAAAAGCGCCGCAAGGTGGCGCTGATCTCTCCCTCCAGCGCGCGCGAGGGGCTCGAACTTCTGGCCCCCACCCATTACCTGCACCAGGCGCTCGCACCGAGCGCCGATCTGATCGAGGCGACGCTTTCGGATGCGCTTGCGGCCAAGCCCGATGTGATCATCCTCGCCGATATCGGCGCCGTGGCCGAGGCGGACCGGCTCGCCGAGTGGCTCGAAGAGGGCGGGCTCTTGATCCGTTTTGCCGGCCCGCGCCTTGCTGCAGCCGAAACCGCGGGAGACATGCTCTTGCCTGTGCCCCTGCGTCAGGGCGGGCGCTCGGTGGGGGGCGCGATGAGCTGGGGCGAACCGCGCCGCATCGCGCCTTTTCCCGATGGCTCGCCCTTTGCCGGGCTTGCGGTCCCCGATGAGGTGACGGTGCGCGAGCAGGTGATGGCCGAACCGGGGCCGGATCTCGCCGCCCATACCATCGCGGCTCTGGCGGACGGCACACCGCTCGTGACCCGCGCCGCCTTTGGTCAGGGGCAGATCGTGCTCTTTCACGTGACGGCGAATGCCGAATGGTCCAACCTGCCGCTTTCGGGGCTGTTCCCGCAGATGCTCGAACGGCTCTCGGTGCTGGCGCGCCCCGCTGCGCCCTCGGCCGAAGATCTGGCCGGGCAGATCTTCACGCCGGTGAAGCGGCTGGACGGTTTCGGCGCGCTGAGCCCTGCCGAGGCCGCCGCCGGTGTGCCGGGCGAGAAGCTCGCCGAAGGCCCGCCCGGCCCCGGCCTCTCGCCGGGCCTTTACCGCAGCGAGGATCGCATGCTTGCCCTCAACGCGCTCGCGCCCGGACGCCAGCTCTCGGTGGCGCGCTGGCCTGACGGGATAACGCTTGAAGGCGAGAGCGCGCCGCGCGCCACACCGCTTGCAGGCCCGCTTCTGGCGGCGGCACTGGTGGCCCTGCTGCTCGATCTGCTCGCCACCCTTGCCCTTTCGGGCCGGTTGCGGGGCGCACGCGCGCTGGCGCTTGTGGCCCTCACGCTCGCCGCCGCGCCAATGGATCTGCGCGCCGAGGAAAGCCCGATGGACCCGGCCCGCGCGGTCACCGCCGCAGAGAATGTGGTGCTTGCCTATATGCCCTCGGGCGATGCGCAGATCGACGCGACCTCGCGGGCCGGGCTCGACGGGCTCACCCGGGTGCTGACCCGGCGCACCACGGTCGAGCCCTCCCCGCCGATGGCGATTGACCTTTTGCGGGACGATCTTGCGCTCTTCACGCTGATCTACTGGCCGGTCACGGAGAGCGCGCCGATGCCCTCGCCAGAGGGCTATGCAAAGCTCAACCGCTTTCTGAGGGGCGGTGGCCTGATCCTTTTTGACACCCGCGACGCCGATCTGGCCGGGCTTGGCACCGCCACCGGCGCCGGGCAGCGGCTGCAGGCGCTGGCAGCACCGCTCGACATCCCGCCGCTGGAGCCCTTGCCCGCGGATCATGTGCTCACCCGCACCTTTTATCTGCTGCAAACCATGCCCGGTCGCTACGATGGCCCGATCTGGGTGGAGGCGGCGCCCCCCGATGCCGAGCAGGCCGAGGGCATGCCGTTTCGCAACCTCAACGACGGGGTGAGCCCGGTGGTGATCGGCGGCAACGACTGGGCCGCGGCCTGGGCGGTGGATGAGACGGGCCAGCCGATGCTGCCGGTCGGGCGCGGCTCGGCGGGCGAGCGGCAGCGCGAGATTTCTTGGCGCTTCGGCGTCAATCTGGTGATGTATGTGCTGACGGGCAATTACAAATCCGATCAGGTCCATGTCCCTGCCCTGTTGGAAAGGCTCGGCCAATGACCGCGGGAACCCTTACTTTTGCGCCGCTCCTGCCGTGGCCCTTATTGGCCGCCATGGGCGCACTTGCCCTCGGTCTTGTGGCCTTTGCGCTCTGGCGCGGGCTGAAGGGCTGGGCCTTGCGCGGCCTTGCGGCTGCGGTGCTGCTTGCCGCGCTGTGCCAACCCGCGCTCCAGAGCGAAGAGACCCGCCCGCTTTCCGATATCGTGCTGCTGCTTGAGGACCGCACCGCCTCGCAAAGCCTGTCCGACCGCGCCGCGCAGACCGATGCGGCGGTGGCCCGCCTTGCGGCACAGATCGACGCGCTCCCCGAGACCGAGCTGCGCCGCGTCACCCTGCCGGATGCCCCGGGGAACGGCGGCACCCAGCTTGGCGCGGCATTGACCGAAGCGCTCGCCGCCGAGCCGCGCGGGCGGGTGGCGGGCGTGCTCGTGGTCTCGGACGGGCAGATCCATGACCCAGAGGCGCTCCCGGCACTGCCCGCGCCGCTGCAGCTTTTGCGCACCGGCCATGCAACGGACTGGGACCGCCGCCTCGTGATCGAGACGGCCCCCGCCTTTGGCATCATTGGCGAAGAGACCGCGATCCGGCTCAGGGTCGAAGACAGCGGCGCCGTCCCGGCCTCGGTGGGGCAATTCGCGCAGCTCTCCATCGCCATCGATGGCGCCGCGGCGAAAAGCTACACCGTCACCGTCGGGCAGGATCTCGAATTGCCGCTGACGCTGGAACACGGCGGGCAGAACGTGGTGCAATTTACCCTCGCCCCCACGCCGGGCGAGCTGACCGCGCGCAACAACAGCGCGGCGGTGCAGATCAATGGCGTGCGCGACCGGCTGCGCGTCTTGCTGGTTTCCGGCCAACCGCATGCGGGCGAGCGCACATGGCGCAACCTGCTCAAATCCGACGCGGGGGTCGACCTCGTTCATTTCACCATCCTGCGCCCGACCGAGAAGCACGACGGCGTGCCGGTGACCGAACTCTCGCTGATCGCCTTCCCGACGCAGGAGCTGTTTCTCGACAAGATCGACCAGTTCGACCTGATCATCTTCGACCGTTACGCCGCGCGCGGCATCCTGCCGGCCGCCTATTTCGAAAATATCCGCGCCTATGTGGAGCGCGGCGGCGCGGTGCTGGTTTCTGCCGGGCCGGAATTTGCCACGGTGCAGAGCCTCTGGCAGACGCCGCTGGGCGAGATCTTGCCCGCGCGGCCCACCGGGCGGGTGCTGTCCGAACCCTATCTGCCGCGCCCGACCGCGCTTGGCCTGCGCCATCCGGTGACTGCCGGGCTCGAAGGCGCCCCCCCTGTCTCGGGCGATCCGGGGGCGGAGCATTGGGGCCGCTGGCTGCGCCAGATCGAGCTTTCGGGCGCAACCGGCGAAGTGGTGATGACCGGGGCGGAGGGTGCGCCGCTTTTGGTGCTCTCGCGCGCCGGCAAGGGGCGGGTGGCGCTTCTGGGCTCGGATCACGCCTGGCTTTGGGATCGCGGTTTTGAGGGCGGCGGGCCGCAACTCGAACTTTTGCGCCGGATCGCGCATTGGGCAATGAAGGAGCCCGATCTGGAGGAAGAGGCGTTGCAGGTCGAGATCACGCCCGGCACGCAGGGCTTTACGGTGACGCGCCGCACGATGAAAGAAAGCGTCGGCCCGCTCACGGTCACGCTGCCGGATGGCTCCACCACCGAGCTTTCCCTTTCGGAGATAGAGCCGGGCCGGTTTGCCACGAGCTGGCAGGCGCCCTCCGAGGGCCTCTACCGGCTGAAACAGGACGATCTCGAGCGGGTGGTGGCGCTTGGCCCCGCGAGCCCGAGGGAGTTTGAAGATCCGGTCGCATCCGCCGCGCCGCTCGCGGTGGCGCTCGCCAGTTCGGGGGGCGCCGACACCGCGCTCGAAAACGGCATTCCCTCCGTGCGGAAAGTTCGGCCGGGCAAACCCGCCGCCGGGCGCGGCTGGATCGGCATCACACCGCGCGGCGCGGAAGAGGTCACCGGCATTCGCCGCGGGGATCTGATGCCGGGCTGGGCCTGGCTTTTGATTGCCGCCGCGCTCACCCTCGCCGCTTGGCGGATCGAGGGGCGGCGCGCACGCCAAGCCTAACGCAGGCCGATTTCGGAAAGGGCGGACTGCAGATCGAGCGGCAGCGCGGGCTCGGCGGCCTGTCCTGCGGGCAAATCGCGGGGCGCGTCTGCCGCGGAAAAGTAGCGCCAGCCCTGAAACGGCCGACGCGGCATCGCCTCGGTGCGAATGATCTCCCCGTCCAGCACCAAGGCGCAGCGCGAGATCCCATCCGCCCCCATCACCGGCGCAAGGTCGATCACCTTCTGGCGCGCCAGAATCACGCCCTTGATTACCCAGTAGAGCGAGCCGCCATCCAGCACCTCTTCGGCGCGTTTGGGCCACATCCGCGTGATATGGCGCGCAGGCCCGGCGCCATAATGCGCCCTTTGCCAGTCCAGCAGATCCTCGACGCTCTCGGCGCCAACGCAAAGTTTGAGCAGGTGAATCATCGCAGCCCCCTTCGCCCCTGATCTAGGCCGCCCGGCCCGGGGCGGCAACCGGGCTTTCCGTCTGGCCTCTGCCCGCCATACGCTGTATGGTGGGTGCTCGCCCCGGTTGCACCAGATGTTCCGGGGCGTCTCCTTTTGCGACCGCCCGCTCTGACCGCCCAGACATACCGAGGACAAGATGACCCGTTTCTCCGCCCCGATCGCCGAACAGATCTGGGACATGAAATACCGCCTGAAAGACGCCGATGGCACGCCCGTGGATGCCACGGTGGAGGATAGCTGGCGGCGGGTGGCGCGCGATCTGGCCTCGGTGGAGGCCGATCCGGCGGCTTGGGAGCCCCGCTTTTACCGCGCGCTGGAAGACTTCAAGTTTCTGCCCGCCGGGCGGATTTTGGCGGGCGCGGGCACCGGGCGCACGGTGACGCTGTTCAACTGCTTTGTCATGGGCACGATCCCCGATTCGATGGCGGGCATCTTCGACATGCTGAAAGAGGCCGCGCTGACAATGCAGCAAGGCGGCGGCATCGGCTATGACTTCTCCACCATCCGCCCGCGCGGCGCGGCGGTGAAGGGGGTGGCGGCGGATGCCTCTGGCCCGCTTTCCTTCATGGATGTCTGGGATGCGATGTGCCGCACGATCATGTCGGCGGGCTCGCGCCGCGGCGCGATGATGGCAACGATGCGCTGCGACCACCCCGACATCGAGGCCTTCATCACCGCCAAGCAGGACTCGGCGCGGCTGCGGATGTTCAACCTTTCGGTGCTGATCACCGATGCGTTCATGGAGGCCGTCAAAGCGGACGGCCCGTGGGAGCTGAAATTCGGCGGCACCGTCTATCATACGATCCATGCGCGCGATCTGTGGAACAAGATCATGCGGGCAACCTATGATTTTGCCGAGCCGGGCGTGATCTTCATCGACCGCATCAACGCGATGAACAACCTCAATTACCTTGAGCAGATCTGCGCCACCAACCCCTGCGGCGAGCAGCCCCTGCCGCCCTACGGCGCCTGCCTCCTTGGCTCGATCAACTTGGCAAAGCTGGTGAGCGCCCCCTTCTCCGAGGCGGCCGCGCTCGATCTGGACGCGCTCGATGAGCTTGTGCGCACGGCGGTGCGGATGATGGACAATGTCGTCGATGCCTCGCGCTTCCCGCTGCCGCAACAGGCCGAAGAGGCCGCGAACAAGCGCCGCATCGGGCTTGGCGTGACCGGCCTCGCCGATGCGCTCTTGATGCTCGGGCTGCGCTATGGCACGGACGAGGCCGCCGCGCAAACCGAGGCCTGGATGAAGGCGATTGCGCGCGCCGCCTACCTCGCCTCCGCCGATCTCGCGCGGGAAAAGGGCGCCTTCCCGCTTTTTGATGCCGAGAAATATCTCGCCTCGGGCAATATGATGCAGATGGATGACGATGTGCGCGCGGTGATCGCCCGGCACGGCATCCGCAATGCGCTTCTGACCTCGATCGCCCCCACCGGCACGATTTCGCTTTACGCCGGCAACGTGTCCTCCGGCATCGAGCCGGTCTTCGCCTATGCCTATACCCGCAAAGTGCTGCAAAAAGACGGCTCGCGCACCGAGGAAGAGGTGGTCGATTACGCGGTGCGGATGTGGCGCGAGATGAAGGGCGATGCTCCGCTGCCCGATCATTTCGTCAATGCCCAGACGCTCGCGCCGATGGACCATGTGAAGATGCAGGCCGCCGCCCAGAAGTGGATCGATTCGAGCATTTCGAAAACGATCAACTGCCCGGTCGACATCTCCTTTGATGCGTTCAAGGATGTCTACCTGGCGGCCTATGAGACCGGCTGCAAGGGCTGCACCACCTACCGCCCGAATGATGTCACGGGCTCTGTTCTCACGGTTTCGGAAAGTTCCGAAAAAGCGCCCGAGGCCGATTCCGGCGCCGAGGTGGTTTACCTCACCGAACCGCTGGACCGCCCCGCGGCCCTCGAAGGCGCGACATACAAGCTCAAGTGGCCGGGCTCGGAACATGCGATCTATATCACCGTGAACGATATCGTGCAGGCCGGCCACCGGCGCCCCTTCGAGGTGTTCATCAACTCGAAGAACATGGAGCATTACGCCTGGACCGTTGCGCTGACGCGGATGATCTCGGCGGTGTTCCGGCGCGGCGGCGACGTGAGCTTTGTGGTCGAGGAACTGAAGGCCGTGTTCGACCCGCGGGGAGGCGCCTGGATTCAGGGGCAATACATTCCCTCGATCCTCGCCGCGATCGGCGGAGTGATCGAGCGGCATCTGATCGCAATCGGGTTCATTGCCGGCGAAGGCATGGGGCTGAAAGCCGACCCGCGCGCCGAGGCAATGGCCGTCGGCGCGCCCCCGCGCGGTCAGGCCTGCCCCTCCTGCGGCAGCTACGCGATGCGCAAGGTCGAGGGCTGCATGACATGCGCCGATTGCGGTCATTCGAAGTGCGGCTGATCCTGACCGAGATTTAACTGATGTGTGGCGGGTCAGGCGACGTGACCTGACCGGCTCACAATGTCATTTTGGCCGGCCCCCCGGTGCTGGCTGGGGCCGTGGGCAAACCCACTGCGAGCCCATGCTGCCAGCTGCGCTGCCGAGCGCGAAGGCGTTAAGGACGCGCAGGTCTGCCGCGCTGGTGGTTTCACGTTTCGCGAGGCCAATGGCCGGGTGTGGCCGGTCAAAGGCCGCGGCAACATGATCCGCGAGGCGGCCCGCGCTGCCGGCATCGAAAAGCCCGCCCACGGCCTGCGCGAATAGCGCCTTACGGCCATCGCGGAATCCGCGCATGCGATCATGGCGAGGGGCGGCCATCAGACCCTTGCAGAGGCCGAGCACGACACCCGCGCCGCAGACCGGCGCCGACTCGTGATGGGGTCGGAACAAGGCGGGAATGCTGTGTCGCCCATGAACCTTGATAAAAACGGCAAAAAGCCAAGTCTTCTCAAGACCTTTTTGCGCCTCTGGTAGGCCCGGAGGGACTCGAACCCCCAACCAAGGCGTTATGAGCGCCCTGCTCTGACCATTGAGCTACAGGCCCCCAGAGTGCCCAAAGCCATAAGGGCGAAGCCCCCTCCGGTCAAGCTTCGGGCCATCGGCTTGGGCGCGGCAAGGCGTTGCGGGGAAGGTTCCTTTGCGCTACGGCTTCGCGCGACGAATCCCCCGCGACCGACCCCGAGGAGTGACCGATGAGCGAGCGCAAGAACGGCCTGACCTATTCGCAAGCCGGGGTCGATATCGACGCGGGCAATGCGCTTGTCGAACGCATCAAACCGGCGGCGAAACGCACGACCCGGGCGGGCACGATGTCTGGCCTTGGCGGCTTTGGCGCGCTCTTCGATCTCAAGGCCGCGGGCTACTCGGACCCGATCCTCGTCGCCGCCACCGATGGCGTGGGCACCAAGCTGCGCATCGCCATCGACACCGGCAATGTTGACACGATCGGCATCGACCTTGTGGCGATGTGCGTGAACGACCTCGTGTGTCAGGGCGCGGAGCCGCTCCTGTTTCTCGACTATTTCGCCACCGGCAAGCTTGATGTCGATCAGGCGGCGCGGATCATCGAGGGCATTGCCGAGGGCTGCGCACAATCGGGCTGCGCGCTGATTGGCGGGGAAACCGCCGAGATGCCCGGCATGTATGCCAAGGACGACTTCGACCTTGCGGGCTTTGCCGTGGGCGCGATGGAACGGGGCGCAGATCTGCCCGCGGGTGTGGCGGCGGGTGATGTGCTCCTTGGCCTCGCCTCGAACGGCGTGCATTCGAACGGCTACAGCTTCGTGCGCAAGGTGGTTGCGCTTTCGGGGCTTGGCTGGGACGCGCCTTCGCCTTTCTGCGAGGGCAGCCTTGGCGCCGCGCTCCTCGCCCCGACCCGGCTTTATGTGACACAGGCGCTGGCCGCCGTGCGCGCGGGCGGGCTTCATGCGCTCGCCCATATCACCGGCGGGGGCCTCACTGAAAACCTGCCGCGCGTGCTCCCCGAGGGGCTGGGCGCAACGATCGACCTTTCCTCCTGGGCGCTTCCGGGGGTGTTCCGCTGGCTCGCCGAGACCGCCGCGATGGAAGAGGCCGAGCTTCTCAAAACCTTCAACTGCGGCATCGGCATGATTTGCGTGGTCGACCCGACCCGCGCCGAGGCGCTCAAGGCGCTGCTTGAAGCGGAGGGCGAGACCGTAACCGTGATCGGCACCGTAACCGAGGGGGCGGGCGTCTCCTATCGGGGCAGCCTGCTGTGAAACGCATAGCCATCCTCATTTCGGGGGGCGGCTCGAACATGCTGCGCCTTGTCGAGGACATGCAGACGCTGGGCTATGCCGCGCCGGTTCTTGTGGCCTCCAACGACCCGAGCGCCGCCGGGATCGCGCATGCCGGGCGCCTGGGTGTGCCCACGGCGGTGATCGATCACCGCCTTTTCGGCAAGGATCGCGCCGCCTTTGAGGCGGAGCTTTTGAAACCGCTTCTTGCCGCCGCGCCCGATGTGGTTTGCCTCGCGGGCTTCATGCGGGTGCTGACGCCGGATTTCGTGCGGCGCTTCGAGGGGCGGATGCTCAACATCCACCCTTCCCTGCTGCCCAAATACCCGGGGCTGCACACCCATCAGCGCGCGCTGGAGGCGGGCGACCCGGAAGCGGGATGCACGGTGCATGAGGTGACGCCGGTGCTCGATGACGGGCCGATCCTCGGTCAGGCGCGCGTGCCGGTCGCGCCGGACGACAGCGCCGAGAGCCTTGCCGCGCGGGTTCTGGTGCAGGAGCACAGGCTCTATCCTGCGGTGCTGCGCCGCTTCGTCGCGGGAACCCGGACCCGGCTCGACCTCTGATCCCGCCCCGGCCCGCCTCAAATCCGTGCTTTTCTTCGCGCCGTTGAGCGCCTAAAGGAAAAGTAGTGGCGGGATGACCCCGTGAAGCAGGAAGGTGCCATGCAGACGATTACCTCCACCGAAGCCCTGGCCGAGTTCTGCGCCCGAGCGAAAACCACCCCTTATGTGACGGTCGACACCGAATTCCTGCGTGAGCGCACCTATTGGTCGAAGCTCTGCCTGGTGCAGATGGCGCTTCCGGGCAAGGAGGGCGAGGCGGTGCTGGTTGACCCGCTCTCCGAGGGGCTCTCGCTCGAGCCGCTTTATGACCTGTTCCGCCATGAGGCGACGGTCAAGGTGTTCCACGCCGCGCGCCAGGATCTCGAGATTTTCTTCACCGAGGCAAATGTGTTCCCGGTGCCGTTGTTTGACACGCAGGTCGCGGCGATGGTGTGCGGCTTTGGTGAGCAGGTCGGCTACGAGACGCTGGTAAAAAAGATCGCACGGCAAGCGCTCGACAAAACCTCGCGCTTCACCGACTGGTCGCGCCGCCCGCTCACCGATGCGCAAAAAAACTACGCGATTGCCGATGTGACCCATCTGCGGGTGATCTATGAATTCCTCTCGAAAGAGCTGAAAAAGTCCGGGCGCGAAAGCTGGGTCGAGGAGGAGGAGGCGATCCTTCTCAACCCCGAGACCTATATCAACCGCCCCGAAGAGGCCTGGATGCGGGTGAAAACGCGCACCAATTCGGGCCGGTTCATGGCGGTGGTGCGCGAACTCGCGCGGTTCCGCGAGGGCTTTGCGCAGGCCCGCAACATACCGCGCTCGCGCATCTTCAAGGATGATGCGCTGCTGGAACTGGCCTCGACCAAACCCACGACGCTGGAAGAGCTTGGCAAATCCCGGCTGCTGCTGCGCGAGGCGCGCCGTGGCGAGATTGCCGAAGGGATCATCGCCGCGGTCAAGGCCGGGCTTGAGGCGAAGCCGGAAGATTTTCCGCGCCCGCCCGATGAAGATGCCCAGCTTCAGGTCAATTCCGCGCTTGCCGATCTGCTGCGCGTGCTCCTGAAGGCAAAATCGGAACAGGCGGGCGTTGCGGCAAAACTCATCGCCACGGCCTCTGATCTTGACCGCATCGCCGCCGGAAAACGCGATGTCGCCGCCCTCTCGGGCTGGCGGCTTGATGTTTTCGGCAATGATGCGCTGCGCCTCGCGCGGGGGGAAATTGCGCTGACAGCCGCGGGCGGCTCGGTGCAGGTGGTCACGCTCTGACGCCCGTGCGGCAGTACAATCAAAAACGCCCGGGATAAGCCCCGGGCGTTTTGCGTTTCGGGCAGCGGTTCAGGCCGCCGCGGTCTTCGAGCCATGGAACACGAAAGAGCGCATCGCGACCGAGCCAAGGTCGATCCGGTCGGTCATGAAGGTCAGCTCGTCACGCGCATCCGAGGCCCCCGCAATCGTCAGGGCGGGCAGATAGTGGTCGATCGAGGGATGCGCCATGGTGAGCAGACGCCCGAGGCCCGCGCGATCACTGAGCTTGCCAAAGTCGCGCGCCTCAAGCCGGTCCGCAAAGAGCGTGTCGAACTCAACGGCAAAATCTTGCGGCCGCCCGCCCATGCGCATGGCGCGCAGGTTGTGCACCACGTTGCCAGAGCCAAGGATCAACACGCCGCGGTCGCGCAGGGCAGAGAGCGTGCGGCCGATCTCGAGATGCTCGGGCAGATCGCGCGTCATGTCGATCGAGACCTGGAACACCGGCACATCGGCCTCCGGGTAGAGGAAGTTCAACACCGTCCATGCGCCGTGGTCGAGCCCCCAGCGGTCATCTTCCTCGGCGTGGTGGGAGGCAAGCAGGCTCACCACCTCACGGGCCAGTTCCGGCGCCCCATGCGCGGGGTATTTCATCTCGTAGAGCGGTTGCGGGAAGCCGTAGAAATCGTGGATCGTGCGCGGCAGCGCCGACACATCGACGAGCGTGGTGCCATGGGTCATCCAATGCGCCGATACCACGAGAATGGCCTGCGGTCGCGGCAGGCTTTTGCCGAGCTTGGTCCATGCGCGCGAATAGGGCGTGTCTTCAAGAGCGTTCATCGGTGAGCCGTGGCCAAGAAAGACCAGCGGCATCCGGTCTGAAGGGGGGAGGCTGTCGGCCAGCCGTTGCAGCTTCTGGGCAGTGCTCATGACGCGATCTCCAAAAACGACGCGGCCCGGAGGGGCCGCCGGAACAGGGGGCGGGCCGGCAGTCGTCGGCCCGCAGTTTGGGGCAAGGCTCAGGCGAAGGCGCCCAGAGCCCGTTGCAGCACCGGGACGCGCACCCGGTAGGCGCCAGCGCCGAGGATGCCGATCGTCACCTGCACAAGCGCCCAGAACAGCGGGAATTCCCAGCCGCCATTGGCGTTCGAGAAGGTCCAGCCATTGCCCGAGTGCACCCAGGTTGCGCCGAGCAGCACCAGAACCAGCGGGATCGAAACGAGGCGGGTGGCGATGCCCGAGAGCAGCACGAGGCCGCCGCCAAGCTCGGCAAGGATCGTCAGATAAGCGAAGGCGCCGGGCAGCCCGAGGCTTTCAAAATAGGCGACGGTGCCGGGGATGGTGAAGGTAAAGACCTTCATCAGGCCGTGCGCGAGAAACAGGACGCCGCTGCCAATGCGCAGCAGGAGGGCGGTGATGTCGGTGGTGTTCATGGTCGTGTCTCCATTCGGTGGGCGCGGGGGGCGCCGGGATCTGTGTCGCGCCGCAGCGCTTCGATGGACTATATCTAGGCCTTGATGTCTCTCCATGAAACGGCGAAGTTGTTCACTGACTTTCGCCTATTTGTTCTCAATGGAGCCCCCCATGGATCTTGTCGAGGAACTGCGCGCCTTTGTGGCAACCGCTCAGGCGGGTTCGTTCACCGGAGCGGCAGAGCAGCTCGGGGTGTCGAACCGGCTCACCTCGAAATATGTTGCAGAGCTGGAGGCACGGCTTGGTGTGCGGCTGTTTCAACGCACCACGCGGCGGGTGGGGCTGAGCCCTGCCGGGGCGGATCTGTTCGCGCGCGCGCCCGCGCTTCTGGATGAGCTGGATGCGATGCTGGCCGAGGTTGCCGAAGGCTCGCGCGGCTTTTCCGGCCTTGTGCGGGTGTCGGCGCCGGTCACGTTCGGCGAGATCTGGGTGGCGGGCATGCTGGAGCGCTTTGCCGCCACCGCGCCGCAGCTCACGGTCGATCTGCGGCTCGACGATCGCTTTGTCGATCTGGCGAGCGAGGGGATTGATGTCGCCTTTCGCATCGGGCGGTCGGAGATGCTCTCGCTCAAGACCCGCAAGTTTGGTGTGTTCCAGAGCCTGATCGTCGCGAGCCCGGACTATCTGGCACGGGCCGGGCGTCCGGTGTCGCTGGCCGATCTGGCGCGGCATGAATGCATCGTCGACACCAACCGGCGGCGGCCGCGGCGCTGGGAGTTTTCGCCGCCGGGGGCGCAGGCGCCCGAGCCGGTCGATATCTCCGGGCGCTATCAGGTCAATTCGGCGCGGGCCGCGGTGGCTTTGGCCGAACATGGGCTGGGTCTCGCCAATGTGCCGCGCTTTGCCCTTGGGGATGCGCTTGCAACCGGACGGCTGGTGCAGGTTCTGGCAGATCATCGCGGCGAAAGCGGTCCGCTCTCGGCGATCTGGCTGGAGGGGCGGGCGCTGCCGCACAAGGTGCGTGCGCTGATCGACTTCGCCGCCGAGGATTTGCGCAAGGCTGACATCCTCTGAGGGGCCTACCGGGCTCTTTCGGGCCGCCAGACCCGGCCTCAGCCGCGCACCGCCCGCCGCAATGCGCGCTCAAGCGCATCGAGAAAGGCAGAGCGATCCGCCTTCGAAAAGCTGCGCCCCCGCCCCTGCAAAAACGGATCGGCGGCGCGCAGATCTGCCATCAGATCCCGCATCGCCAACACCGTTCCAATGTTTTGCGCGGTGAGTTCCGTGCCGTCGGGCTTGAGCACCTGCGCCCCTGCCGCGACGCATTTTGCCGCGAGCGGAATATCCCCACTCACCACCACGTCCCCCGGCCCCGCGCGCTCGGCGATCCATTTGTCCGCCTCGTCGGGGCCTGCGGGCACGATCACTGTTTCAATCAGCGGATGCGCAGAGGGGCGGATGCCGCCGTTTGAAACCAAGACCATCCGCACCCCGTGGCGGGTGCCGACACGCTCGATCTCGGCCTTCACCGGGCAGGCATCGGCATCGACATAGATCACCATCATTCGCCCCTCCCGTGGCCGCGGGGACTTTGCCCCGCCCAAGCGCCGGGGGCAAGGCCCCGCGCAGGCCGCCATCAATCCCCGAGTTTGTGCGCGCCCGGCTGCGCGCGACGCGGTCCGGCATGGCGCAAAGACCGGCAAGCGGCGGCGCCCCGAGAGGTTCTTGGCTGCAGCGCTTCACGCCTGCCGCACTCTGAAAGGGTGCATCGGCCCTCCGCTCCAAAACCGCTTTGCACGACAATGGCCCCGGAAACGCCCCGCAGAGGCATCTGCGCGCTTCGGATGCCAGCCATCGGGCCGGTTTTGACGGAGCTTCGGCTCGGATCTGACCGCGCTTCGGGCGGCATGTTCACCATTCGGGCGACGGGGACGAATCGGAAAAAAATTATGCAACTTTGGGTTGACTCGAAAATAGTCCATATTTGCAAGCGCGTTACGCGCGCCTCATTTCACGCTGTAAATTTATTTCGAAGGGTGTAGCATTTGCGTTGAGTTGGTGTGGAGAAATTCATCCCTAAGTTGAGCGAGGACGACATCATGTTTGACGTGACTACCGCGCGACAAGTCGACTACACGGACAGCTTTGGTATTCAGTTACAAGTGACCGTTTTTCAGGACCGGGAAAACAAGGGGCTGTGGTATCTGGTTCCGGTGCCCCGGCTATGCATTGACAACGGCCAGCCCGCATTCAATCTCACGAAATATATCGACAATCAGGGAGGAATAGCCGGAATTTGCACTTTTGAAGTGGAGCTTTTTGCGCCGGAAGAGGCCAAGAAGGCGGCGCAGGCGCAGATCCCGGAAATTACCTCCTGGGGCCAGTTCATCTGGACCAGCGGGGACGTGTTCTTCGATTTCGATCTGCCGGTCGGCGACAAGACCGAGGGGCAGCAGATCTGCGTTTCGCCATCGCTGTTCGGCTCCAATGTCGCGCGGTTCCAGATCGAGCTGGAGACAGAGGCGGCGCTCAATAGCTTCGTCGGCGCCTTCACCGGCACGGGCGCGCTCTCCCCGTTCTCGGTCAGCTATTCGATGGGTGTTCTGACGCAGCTTCTGGGCGCCAGGGCGGAGGTGAAATACACCGCGTCAGTGGCGATCGATTACGAGCGCACCTATGAGAGCAAGAAGGACACCTGGGGCAAGTCGCAACAGATTCTGGTCGAGGTGAAGCAGAACCTGAAATCCTCCGGGGCGGGGGACGTCAAGGTCACGCCGGGCGTGGGCGGAAGCCCCGAACTGGTGCAGATGGTGCGCGATTGGGCCTGGAGCGTGCTGGAAACGCAGGTTGCATCCGCGATCGAGACCGCGCAGCGCCAAGCCACCGGCAATGAGAATCCGATCTCGGTCGTGAGCGACATTTTCCTGACCTATTCCGAAGATACGATCATCGAATGGAGCACACCGGTGTCCCGGTTCCTGCCGCGGTTCAGCGCGGAGAGCTGGGAAAAACTCTATCACGAAGTCGACAACCGCGAACTCGTGGTGATCTTCGAACTGGCCGGCGATCCGAGCAACGATGCGGGTGTCGTCGTTTTCGAGGATGTCGAGGTCGAGGTCCGCTACCCCACCCGCACCACCGACAACAGCTTCAAACTGAGCCTTGGCGAGGGCGGCACCAGCTCGGTCAGCTATCGCGCCCCCGGCGGCGGAGAATTCGACCCGGAATATGCCTATCGCTACACCGTAAATTTTGTTGGTGGCGCCCCTCCTTATACCTCTGAATGGATCACGGATGCCGCAACAAGGGTCACGTTCCGCCCCAACCGTCTCGGTATCCGAAATGTATCTTTTATCGGCTCCGGAATCCCGTTCGACGATGGCTCTCAATATGCTGTCAAGACGCTTTTTATCGACTTCTTTGAAACGCCCCCCGAGGGCCAGGAGCCAAAACTTCAAACCAAGGAGATGACGGAAAACGACACGGAAATCATCTTTTCCTCAACCTACAATGTTCCGATCGCGAACGATTATAATTATCGACTGCGCTATCAGCTCACATCCGGCGATGTGATCACCGTGCAACCCGATGTTCAATTCGGATCGGATAATGCCGATACTGTTTTCGTGCTCACACCGCAGAAATATCTGACGAGTTTTTCGTTCCGGGCGCTGGCGATGAAAGGTGGCACCGGTTTCATGGAACTGGATATCAACGGCGCCTATTACGACAACCAGAACCCGTCAGAGGGCGTGCCGCCGAACTACAACTGGGACGGCTGGGTGCCGGAGCATCAACCCGGGCTCTCGACCTCGCCCACCTGGGTGTTCCAGTCGCAACCCGATCCGCAGACGGCCTTTTTCGATCTCAACGGACAGGTGATCTACGGCGATGGCAACATTGCAACGCTGGCGAATGTGAAAGTGCCCTACAGCCGCCGCGCGCTGATCCTCAAGGATACCGAAGAGGTCTACAGCGTGGAGATTTTCACCGACCAAATCGACTGGTCCGTGGTCAAGCAGGTCTCGCTGAACATCCTGCAATTCGCCAATGAAACCGGCGCTGTCCTCGCGGATCTGCACACCGATGCACAGCAGAGCTTCACGCTGATGCGATCGGTGCATGGTGAGCAACCAACCTCGCGGGCGGGCGCAAGGCTGCTCCCCTTGCAGGCGGTCAACCTGATTGCCTACAACATGATACAGCCTGCCGAAAACATGATCGTCAAATCGCTGCCGCTCTACTACACGCTCTACCGGCTGCGCAGCGCGCAGAACATCGTGTTCTATTACAATGCCGATTATGTGCTCAAGGACGGCACCCGCAAGGGAACGGGGCAGCTTGAGGTGACGAACAAGCTGCAGATCCACCTTCCGCCGGTGGCAAGCGATCCTCCGGGCGTGTTGCAGGCCGCCCGCATCGCCGCCCGATAACGGCAGCACAGCCATGGTCGTGGGTCTCTTTGCCGCCACGCCGGTCGGTTTTGCCGCGCCGCCCGACGCGCTCTCGCGGGCGTGTCGGGCGGCAAGCGGAGCCGATGTCCCGGCCGATTTGTGGGAGCGCGCGCTGCGCGCGCTCTGTGCCAGCCCCGAAGCGCAGGACAGCAACCTCTCTGCGATCGGCGATCCGGTAGAGTTCCAGCTGCTCTGGACCGCCGCAGGAGAGGAGCAGGTCCGCGCCACGCTCGACCCTGATCCCGGGGTCTCTGGGGCGGAGCGCAGGCAGCGCGCAATCGCGGCAGTGCAGGATCTGCACCCCGCCCAGCGCGCGCTGCGTGATCATGTGAGCGCCGCGCAGAATGCCCGCGGCGCCCGCTTCGGTGGCTGGATCGGGCTGCGCCCCGGCGCCACCGGGCTGCAGCGCAAACTCTATCTTGAACTGCCCGCCGGATATGCGGCGCCTTCGGCGCTCTTGTCGCGCCGGTTGCCGGCCGTGCGCGCGTTCAACCCGGTGCTGCTCGGACTGGACCCGGCCCGGGGCCAGGTCGAGATCTATGCCGCGATCGCACCGCTGGCGCGCGACGCTCTGGCGCTGCTGCTGGCCGATCTGGGCTTGCCGCCGCTGGCGCGCGACGCGCTGCAACTTTTGACCGATCTGCGCGACCAGAGCCTGCGCCCGGTCCTGCCGACCCATGATCAGGGGCTCAGCATTTCCTGGGGCCGCGACGAGATGGCCGAGGCCCTGACCTGGTATGTGCATTGCGACGCACTGCTGGGCCCGGCGGCGCAGGCGCGCGAGAGCCTGCTGGCGTTTGGCCGGCGCCGCGGTTGGCCGATGACGCGTTACAGCGCGCTGAGCGCCCCCCTCCCCGGCGGCATCCCCTGGCACGGGCTGATCGGGCTGACGCTTGGACGACAGGGGCTGGCGCTCTCGGTCACCTGCGCGACGCGCAGCCAGGCGTAACGCTCATGCGCGATGTCCTGACCCGCCAATCCGCCGCCGGTGCCTTTCCCTCGGAAGTGGCGGGGATGGTGGACGAGACCTGCTTTGTCACGGCGAGCGTGGCGCTCTGCCTCGACCCGGCGGCGCATCGCGCGGCGCTGGAACGCGCGCTCGACTTCATCGAAAGCTGCGAGGATGCCCGCCATCCGGGCGCTTTCGCCTTCTATCCGCCACAGGGGCGGGGGCCGATGCTGGTGCGAGGCCTGCCACCCGATGCCGACGATACGGCGCTGGCCTGGCTCGCGCTCTTGCACGGCCAGCGGCGCAGCGCGGATCGGGCGCGCGCGGCATTCGAGGCCGTGATCGCGCCGGCCGCTTGCCTGTTTGTGCCGGGCACCGCCCCGCCGTGGGTGCGCGGCGGGGCGGTGCGCACCTGGCTGATCGAACGCGGGCGGGACAATCCGGTCGACCTCGCGGTGAATGCCAACGTGCTGGCGCTGGCCTGCCGTCTCGGCCTTGACGCGCATCCGGTGGCGCGCGGGGCGAGCGCATCACTTTGTGCCGCGGCCGCCGGCGCCTTTGATCCTGCGCTCTTCGCCCGGCGGCTCGCCCCTTATTATGCCCATGTGTCCGAACTGTGGTTTGCCGTGCGCCGCGCTGCCGCCCAGGGGGCCAGGGCGCTGGACCCGGTGCTGAGCTGGCTCGCACCATTGCTGGGAAGCGCGGCGCTCGCGCCCGACAAACCGCTTTACTGCAACGACCACGGGCAACCGGTCTGGCGTGCGCCGGTGCTGCAACAGGCGCGCCGCCGCGCCCCGCCGCCCTCTCTCATGCACTCCAACGCCTGCGCTTTCAAACAAGGGAGACCAGAATGACCTTCTTTTCCTCCGCGGCGCGCGAGGCCGCGCCGGTCGGTGCGACCCCGACACTGCGTGTCAGCACGAATTACATGCAAACCTTCATGCCGCTTCAGCCTGTCTCTTCGGGCACGGAAATCCAGACTTATCTGAACGCCGCCGGCGTGCTCGACATCTACAGCGTCGGCACCACCGGCCAAGTTTATCGCTACCGGCGCAACGATGCGACGAAGGCGCCCTACGAGCAGGCCGATCTGGGGATCCGCGCCAGCCAACTCTATTTTTTCGATACCGCGGGCGGGCGCTCCAACACGCCTTCGATCTTCGGGCTCAACAGCGAAAGCAAGCTCACGCTCGCGACCTACCAATCCGGCGGTTACGGCCAGCGCAACAGCGGCCCGCAAGATGAGGTGATCCGCCGCTTTCTCGGGGTGCGTGGCGTGACGGGGCGGATCTACATCAACGTGCGGCTCTCTGACGGGCGGCTGTGCACCAATTACTACGACCCGCTCACCGACAAATGGGGCGGTCCGGTCTGGGCGCCGGTGATCGGCCCGGACGGCAAGGACGCGGTGGTCAAGGACATCGCCATGGCCGCCAACAACCCGGTGCAATCGGCGCTGTTTGCGATCGACATGGAGGACGAGGTTCTGTTCGCCGAGGACAGCTTCCGCACCTCGCATATGCGCAAGCTCAACAGGAAGGCCTCGCATATCGCGGCGATCGCAGATTCCAACAATCTGCTGAACATCTTCGCAGTGGATCGCGACAGCGGTCTGCTCTGGGTCAAGAAGCAGCGCAAATACTCCACGGGCGGCATCCAGTTCGAAGATTGGGTGCAGGTTGATCCGGGCCAGAGCGGCCGGCTCGGTCGGCTGACGGCCAACCTGCGCCGCGACGGGCTGATCGAGGTGTTCGCGCTCAACGAGACGGGCGATCTGACCTATACGCGCCAGGTCACCAATGCCGCAGGCCAGCTGCAGGGCTGGCGGGTCATCTTTCCGATCGCCTGTGACATGGAAAACCGGATCGTCTCGGTCGGGCGCAATGCCAACGGCTACTCCGAAGCCTATTCGGTCACCGATGACAACGAGATCTTCCGGTTCTGGCAGGCGCCCGATACCGAGCAATGGTTCTCCGAAGTGCTGGATCTGCCGAAAGCCGAGGACAAGCTGGTTTCCGTGCCCACTCATTCGACCGAGATCTTCGTCGTCGACGATCAGGGGGCACCGATTTTTGACGCGAATATCAGCATCAACGCGGCCTTTCTC
This sequence comes from Rhodobacter lacus, assembly GCF_042683065.1. NCBI lineage: Bacteria > Pseudomonadati > Pseudomonadota > Alphaproteobacteria > Rhodobacterales > Rhodobacter > Rhodobacter lacus. The sequence goes on from NZ_JBHUIX010000011.1 coordinate 378,593, forward strand.
AACACGCTTTGGGTCAACGGGAAGGCCTATCGCTCGAGCCTCGTCGATCCGGTCAATCTCAAGACCGACGCGACCGGCAAGGTCGTCATCTTGCAGCGCGCCAATGCGTTGGCGGGGGCGACCCTGCTGATCTCGACCCCCACGACCGCGGTTGGTCAACCGATCGTCGTGCAGCCAAACGCCCAGCTGCAGGCGAAGATGGCGCAGACCACGAAGGAGGATGTGCTGAGCGCCACCGACAGCGCCGGAACCCTGCTGCTGCCCGCCGATACCGAAAACCGCGACCAGGTGGCCGAAAGCATCGCAGAGATCACCCGGCAGTCGATGTTGATCGCCCAGTCGGACGAAACGGCCCAGGCGATCCAGTACAAGTTCGCCTCGCCCTACGCGGCCAGGCACAGCCTTCAGGCGGATTTCCGCTCCCTGGGAACGGTGTCGTGGGAAATCGACTTCGCCTCTGGCGTGCCGATCTATCGCAGCCTCGACAGCAACGATGTTGCCGCGTTCCGGGGCGCGCATACCGCGCTGATGGCGCGGGACGGCTCGTTTCTGGGGATCGACTGGGGTTCGGTCTGGCGCGGGATCCGCGATGGGGTCAAATGGCTCGTCAACGGCCTCGAAAAGATCGTCGTGACGATCATCGACGGGGTCGCGAATGTGCTGTTCAAGATCGCGGGCCAAGTGTTTCAGGCGGTGATAAAATTCGCCCAGCAGGCGCTCGATTTCATCGAAGGGGTCTGGAACTGGCTCAAGGTGAAGCTTGAGCAATTGTTCGAATGGCTCGCCTTCCTGTTCAATTTCAAGGATTTCGAGCGCACCGCCGACGGGATCAAGCATACGGTCGGCGTGACGTTGGATTTTGCCGCCGATGCGGTCCATGCGCTGCGCGACCGCGTCGAGGAAGGGTTCGAGTATCTCAAGAGCGAGCTCGACAGCATCGTCAACACGCTGATCCTCGATCTGAACCGGCAGGGCGACCCGACGATGGGCGCCTATTTCGGTCAGGAGGAGCCGAGCGAGGAATCGCAGCACGCCTCCGATCACAACATCTTTCTCAACGCCTTTCGCGAGAACGAGAACCAGGTCACCGTCAAATCCGACGGCACGGCTATTCTGCGCGCAAGCACCGCGCTGACCGATCCGCTGCAGGATCTGTTCGGGCGGATGAAATCCTTCTCCGACAACTTCCAGTTCGGCGACGGCAAGCAAGCCCTCGATGAGGCTTTCGGCTATTTCAACAACATCGGCAACGAGCCCGGGCGCGCGGCGCAACTGTTGCTGAGCGGCCTCGTGAAAGCGCTGGAAGCGGCCGCGCTCTTCGCGCTTGATGCGGCCGAAGGCATTGTCCTGTCGCTCTTCGATTTGGTCGAGGATCTGATCAAGCTGGTCAAGCTGGCGTTGTTTCAGGAATGGGAGATCCCGATCCTGTCGCAGCTCTATCAACTCTTCACCGGCGACCGGCTGACCCTCACGCCGATCGATATCGTGGCCTGGATCGCGGCCATTCCGATGACGATCACGAGCAAGCTCATTCTTGGCCGCGCGCCCTGGAACGCGGAACAGCTGGCGGCCTTCGAGGCGAGCTTTACCGTGGAGATGCTGCGGCAACGCCTGGGGATGGGCCAGGCAAAAGCGCTGACGGCGACAGACGCCGGGGGCTGGACACCGGAATGGCGGGAAAATTTCCTGACCGGGTATTGCGTCGTCATGGCGTTCCGCTCGCTGCTCGATCCGAGCTCTGCAATGGCCAGTGCGACGGGGACAGGGCTCGGCGAGGCCGGAATCGTTCCCGTGGCAGCGCGGCTGCTCAGCACGATCTTCACCATGCCCTGGGCGCTCTCGCCGCTCGCGGGCGCGCCGAACTGCCGCCCCGGCGATCCGGGGTTCGGCGTGACGATCTGGATCTGCCAACTCCTGTGTGGTCCGGGCCGCGGGGTCGCGCTGCATTACCAGAAATGGATCACCGGCGAGGCGAAGATCTATACCTCCGAGCTGACGTTGACGGCATGGGGGGTGGCCAATCTGATCATGCTCTCGGTGCATTTCGCCAATCAGGAGCAGACGACGCGCAACAAGCTCGCATTCAGCCGCGGGATTCTCAACCTCGTGCCGGGGCAAACCCTGCGCTTCCTGGCGATTCCGGCGTTCAACAAGGGGGCCTATTTTATCCCGGCGGCGATCCTGGGGGTGCTGAGCTTCCTGTCGTGCTGGGGCTCGCTCGGTGTGGCGATCGCGGAGATCCATCTTGATGACGACGCCTCATGACCGGCTTCTGAGTTGACCGGGGGGGGGCGGCCTCTTCCGCGGCAGCCCCGGTCGCGGCAGGCATGAGATTGGCCGGGGCCGACCCTCCGGAATGCGGGGAAGACCGCATGCGGGAAAGCCTGTTCATCAAAGCCTGTTCATCGGGCGGGAGTTCCACAAGACGCCAATTCCCGGGGCGGTAGCCCCCGCCCCTCGCGCCCCGCCCCCCGGGCATCCGCCCCGACGGGGCTCACCCGTCGTGCCGCGAAGCCGGTCGATCGCCTGTGGCCCCGGCATCAAGCGTCGCGCCGCGACATCAGATCATCTGGTGAGGCCGGCCGCGGCCAGGGGCGCAAACGGCCGAAACCGCGCAAAGGCATCATCGCATTCAGATCCGCTCGGCTCAAAACACGCCCAGGGGTCAGGGAAGACCCGCTCAGGCCTCCCCCTCCTCCATCGCATCGGGGCGAAACAGCATTCGCCGCGGCGCGGGCGGGCTCTGGATGCCGCGCGCGGCAAGGCTTTCGCGCGCAAGCTGGGTGAAGCGCCGCCCGACCGCCCATTGCGCGGCGGGCGCGGTTCGGATCACCGCGCCGAAGCTGTAAAAGCCCTCCGTCATCCCGGTGATCCCCTGCACCTCGATGTCGCCGCGCAGATCGGGGCCGAGATCGCTCGCCTTCAAGGCCTCCCAGGCGTCGAGGATCGCGGCGCGCACCGCCGCCACATCCGCCTCCGGGGCAAGCGAGAAACTCGCCACATGGGCCGAGAAATCGCGTGTCATGTTGGAAACCGTGGTGACCGCCGAGAAGGGTACGACATGAAGCGTGCCATCAAGCGCGCGCAACCGGATCGACCGGATCGAAACCCGTTCGACCCCGCCCGAAAGCCCCGCCACCTCGACCACATCGCCCTCGTTCACCGCATTCTCGATCTGAATGAAAATGCCGGTGATGATGTCTTGCACCAGCTTTTGCGCGCCAAAGCCGACGGCAATGCCAACCACCCCCGCCCCGGCGAGCAGCGGCGCCACGTCGAGCCCGAGCTGCGCGAGCGCGAGCATGATCGCGATCACGGCCACGGTGAGGCCAAAGGCATTGCGGAAGAGCCGCAGAAGCGTGCGGCGGCGGTTGTATTCGCGCCGCCCCGGAAGAGCGGCCACGAGCCAGCGGTCGAAAAAGGTCGACAGTCCGAGCCAGAGTCCCCAGGCCGCGCCAAGCACAAGCCCCGCCGAGAGGATGCGCAAGAGCCCGCTTTGCACCACCCCGGTTGCGACAAGCGCCACGGGATCAATCACCCCCCAACCGGCAAGAAGCGCCAAGGCTGCAAGCAGCAAGAGCGCCCCCGCGCCCAGCCCCGCACCGGCCATCCGCAACGGTGTGAACCGGTCTGGATCCAGGTTGAAAGTCGATGCGGCCGCACCGGGGCTGTTCCGCAGCCCGCTTTGCGCATAGAGCCGCAGCGCCGCCGCGCTCAACATCAGCGCCGCAGCCGTGCCCCCGAGCCCCGCCAGCACGATCTGCCCGGCGAGCGCGGGCATGGTGATGGTGACGAGCCAAGCATAGAGGCAGGCGGCAGCGGTGGGCCAGACCCAGAGCCCCGGATGGCTCGCCAGCAACGCGTTGCGGTCGATCGTGGGGGGATCGGCGCGGCGGCAGGTGGCGATACGGCGCAAAACCTGCCGGATTCCCCAAAACGCGGCAAGCAGCGCTGCGGTGGCAATCAACACCCGTGTCGGGCGCACCACGCCAAGCCCCGCAATCTCGCGCAGGGCGGGCAGCACGAAGAGCATCCCCTGCGTGACAATGCCAAGCGGGATCAGCGCGGCGCGATAGATCGTGCTTTGCAGATCGGGATCGACCCAAGAGAGGCTGCGCCCGCTTTCGGCCTCCGGGCTTGCGACAATGGCAAGCGCCACCCGCGCAAGACCAAACACCGCGAAAGCGGAGAGATAGAGCGTTTGCAACACGAAGAGCTGGCCGGTCAGGGCAGAGAGCTGGCTGGCCAGCCCCAGCCCCACCGCCCAGGCGATTGCAATCGTCAGCAGGCGCAAGAGCGTTGCACTGAGCGTGCCGCCGATCTGCGCCAGCGTTCCGCTGTTGGCCAGCGGCCTGCGGCGCAGCGGCGCGATGAGCGCCGAGAGGCCAAGCGCCGTGCCCACAGTGACAAGGATATTCAGCGCCAGAAGTCCCAGATCTGCTGCGGCCAGCGCCGAGATCAAAGTGTCGAGATAGTCAGGGCTGAAGAGCCGCGCGCCCTCACGCTCCAGCGCGCGGAGTTGCGCACGGGTCTCGGCAGCAAGCCCGGTGCCGAGGTCGAGCACCCGGCTCACAAGGAGCGGCTCGCCGGCCTCTGCGGCGGGCGCGCTGGTCGCAGGGGGGGCCGCAGCGCCCGCGCCTTGCAAGGTTGACGCCTCGGGGGCGCTGGCTCCAGGGGGCGCCGCGGACAGCGGAGCGGTTTGCGCCCCCCCCGCGGGCACGGACGCAAAACAGGCGAGCAGGAGCCCGAGCAGCACGCCCCCCCAAACCCACATTCCAGAACGTTTCCCCCTTTCGTGCACGCGGCGCGCCGATGCTGCCGCGCGCGGGTCAAGGCTGAGTGGCAAAGATGCGGAGCGGGGCTGCGGTGGGGGCATGGGGTCTCCTTGAGCCACAGACGGGCACGCCGAGGCTTTGCCCCGGCGCGAATTTTTGATGAAGGCTCTGACGCTCAGGCGTGCTCGTTGATCTTGCGCGCCTGCACGAAGATCTCGCGCAGCTTCGCCTCATCGGTCGAAGAGAGATTGGTGCGCAGCACCGTGCCGCCGAAGTCGGCCAGATGGGTGATCACCCGGTCCGAGGTGACATTGCGCGCCAGCATGAAGAGCGCGGCACGCCCGGGCGCGAGGGTCGAGGCGATATCCTTCATGAAATCGTCGCGGATACCGTAATCGGTGAGCGCGCCCGCCGCTGCCCCCGCGGCCCCGCCCAGCACCAGCCCAAACAGCGGGTTGAGGAAGATCACCCCGATCAAAAGCCCCCAGAACGAGCCCGACATCGCGCCAAGCGCCCACGGGTTCACCATCTGGCGCAGATGCACCTTGCCGTCAGCATCCGCCACGGCGACCACGGCATCGCCGACATCGGCGTAATAATCTTTCGAGAGTTCGAAGAGCTTCTTGCGCGCCGCCTCGGCGGTTTCGGCATCATCATAGCCGATCACGAGCAGTTCAGACATCGTCTTCTCCTTTCGGGTCTATCCTGCAGCCTCCAACTCACCGGTTGGGGCGCGCAGGGTCTGCTCTTTCAAGTCCTGAGCCCCGATCAGGGTTCCCCCGCATGGTGATCACGCTCGGGTGAGGGCCGGCTGCCCGCGCCAGTTTGCGCGATGGACAGCCCTCTCCCGCTGCCGCACCATCACGTCGGTATTTTCAGCGGGAGTTTCGAACATGTATGGCAAGGTTTTGCTGACGGGGACGGCCCTTGCGGGGGTGCTGGCCTGGGGCTTCTGGTGGGCGCACCATCCCCATGCAAGCGGGCCCGGAGCGGTGGCGCTTCAGGGCAAGCTGACGCAGGCTTTCGGGCTCCAGAGCCCGGCGGTTGTGGTGACCCCGGCATTCAACCACTATATCGTGACAATCGCCCCGGATCGGGTCGCGGGCGCGCCCCCCCCCGAGCGCGCGATCCTTGCGACCATGACGCCCTGGCAGGTGGATCTCACGCCAATGGAGGGCGGGCAGTGGCAGGTGACAGCCGCGCCGCAAGATCTGCGCGGACGGATTGCTCTCACCACCGCGTCGGCGAGCATTGATTATACGCTCAAAGGCTATGCCGTCTCCGCGCTTTATGATGAAACGCTCGGGTTCCTGCGGTCCTGGCAAACGGCGTTTGACAGCCTCGAGATGGTGCAAAGCGCCACTATGCCCGCATCCGATCCGCGTTCCCCCGCCGCACCAACCACGATCAGCCGTTACCGGGCCGATGGCCGTGCCTTGGCGCGCGGCGCCGGGCTTGATGTGACGATCCGCTCCGGCACCGAGGCGACAACGCAAGAGATGGCATTTCCGCAGGAGGAGGGCGTTGTGATGGTGGCGGCCACGACCGGGCCCAGCCAGAGCGAAACCCGGATCGAAGGGCTGCGCTGGGCGGAGATCCTGCCACTTCTGTCACTGCCCAAAGGCGGCGCACAAATGGATGCGCGCCAGCTTGCGCAGAATGCCGCCGCTGCCATGCCGTTTTTCGAAAAAGTCACCACCTCCACCGAGATCACCGCCCCCATGCTGGCCCTGCCGCAGGGCCCGGCCCGCGCGGCGCGGGCGGGCGCGGCGCTTTCGCTTGCCGGAACGGGGGCGGCGGCGCAGATGCATTATCTGCTCGATGTCGAGGGCTTGAGCCTGCCCGAAGAGATCTCTCCCGCTTGGGCAAAGCCGTTGCTGCCGCAAGACATCTACCTTGATCTTGGCCTTGAGGGCTATGATCCGATGGGGTTTTTCAAGGCCGCTTTGAGCGATTATGGCGCCGGCAAGACACCCGGGGAGGACGCGCTCGCGCAGCTCGTTCCCGGGGGGCGGCTGTCGGTATCAGTGGCGCCAAGCCGGATCACCGGCCCGGAATATCTGTTCGGCCTTCAAGGCGCCTTCCGGCAATCGCTCTCCGCCGGAAGCCTGCCCGAGCAGGTGCAGGGGAAAGCGACCATGACCGGCATGGACAAGGTGCTTGCCGCATTCGGCACCGCACCAAATCCCGAGCAGCTGACCCCGGCGCTGGTGCTGCTGGGCGCGATGAAGGCGCTCGCGCGCCCCGATGGCAATGGCGGGCTCATCTGGGAGATTGAACCGGGACCGGACGGGCTTCCGAAAGTGAACGGCACGATGATTGGCGATGTGCTGAATTGAGGGCACGGGCGCGCGCGGGTCTTTTCTTTCTGCCCGCGCGCGGCGATGATCGCGCAAACCGAGCCAGAGGCAGAGATGATCGCGATCACCCTCGAACACCCGGTGCAGGAGGATCTCGCCCTCCTGCACCAGCGCCACACTGCGGCGATGCATGCCGACACCCCGCCCGAATCCATCCATATGCTGCCGGCCTCGGCCCTTGCCGCGCCGGGGATCTGGTTTTACGTGCTGCGTGACAGCGGGGCGGCGCTCGGCATGGGCGCGCTCAAGCGGATCGACGCGACCCACGCCGAGATCAAGTCGATGCATGTGCTCTCCGAAGCGCGCGGTCGCGGACTTGCGCAAGCGATGCTCGCGCATCTGCTGGCGGAGGGGCAGCGACTGGGGTTTGCGCGGCTCAGCCTCGAGACCGGCGCGCAAGACAGTTTTGCCCCGGCGCGGGCGCTTTATCTGGCTGCGGGCTTTGCCCCCTGCCCGCCGTTCGAGGGCTATCGCCCCGATCCGATGTCGGTTTTTCTCACCCGCAATCTTTGAGACGGGCGCCCGGCTGATCACCAGGCAAAACCGGCGCGGCGGCAAGAGCGGGCGGTTGCGGGCGGTTTTGCGAACCGTTATCAACAGCGGCACGGCCCCGTAGCTCAACTGGATAGAGCAAGCGCCTTCTAAGCGCTAGGTTCCGGGTTCAAGTCCTGGCGGGGTCGCCAAACTCTCTTGAATGCCCGTGGGGCATAGGCTTGCGCGATCTGGCGCGTTTCATGCCCCCTGTGATGAGATGTGTGCCCGGCGCCTGCACCGGGGCGCCAGGCATCTGTTTTCAAAGAAGATTTGCAGCGTGCCTGCCGCGCGGGCCGGTGGTGTCGCGACCGGCGGACCACGTCCTGCCAAAGCGGGGCCATCGCGGCGCGCAGAGAAGGATAATGCGAGCGTTTCGCATGCGCCTCACCCCGCAACCACGTCACGCCATGCGCCGAAAGCACCGCAAGAATCGTGCTCTGATCAGCGCCGGTTTCCGCCATGATCATCGGCAGGGCCGCGGATTTGCCGCAACGCCGCGATCTGATCACGGCGCCTCTGCCATTGCCGCCGCCGCGAGCGGCCAGATCTGCATCAGGTGGGCCCGCATGATGTTGCGCACGGCATCGAAGCCACGTTCGTTGCGCGTGTCAGAGCGGCGCAGAACGTGGAGATGACCAGGCGCTTTGCCGGAGACGACATGCCCGCCATCGACGGCGGACATCCGGTTTTGTCCCCCGCGGCCATTTGCTTGCGCGGGGGACGGTTGGAGGTGCGATGGCGGTGCTTAGTTGAGCGCGGCAACACCGCTCACGCCATACATGCCATCCGCGTCCGGGCTCAGCATCAGCAGGATCTGGTCGCCGGGTTTGACATTTTCCGGCAGGCTGACGCCCTGCATCAGCGGCATATCCATCGTCATGGCGGGCCAGCCGATCTCCTTGATCGGGCCATGGCTGACATTGATCGTGCCTTCGCCGATGGCATTCAGCGTGGCTTCGACATGAACCATCTGTGTGGCCATCGGCATCGCGGAATGGTCCATCGCAGAATGGTCCATCTGCGCCAGAGCGACCGGGGCGAAGCCGAAGGACAGAAGCGTGGCAATAAGGATCTTACGCATGTGGAACTCCATGGGATGCGTGTGGGTCAGAGCGCCGGGGCGGAGGCCGCCTCGGCACAGGGTGAAACGGGCAAAAGGGTCTGGTTGGTGTGCGCCAGCGTGATCCGCTTCCAGATCACGAAAAGCGCTGGGATGACGAGAAGCGTCAGCAGTGTGGCGCTGGCCATGCCCCCGATCATTGGCGCGGCGATGCGGCTCATGATCTCGGAGCCGGTCGCGCTGCCATGCATGATCGGGATCAGGCCGGCAAAGATCGTGGCCACGGTCATCACCTTTGGGCGCACGCGCAGAAGCGCCCCCTCGAAAACCGCATCCTCCAGGTCTCCGCTGGTGAGCATGGTGCCGCTTTTCCGCGCGCGGGCGATGCGTTTTTCCCAAGACAGGTTCAGATAGAGCAGCATCACGATGGCGGTCTCGACCGCCACCCCCGCAAGGGCGATGAACCCCACAAGAACCGCGACAGAAAGATCAAAGCCCAGATACCAGATCAGCCAGACGCCCCCTGACAAGGCGACCGGCAGCGCGGCAAGGATGATCGCCACCTCGGTCATGCGCCGGAACGCCATGAACAGCATCAGAGTGATCGTCAGCAACGTGGCCGGGGCCACCAGCACAAGCCGGTCGCGGACGCGCTCGATATATTCATACTGGCCCGACCAGGTGATGGAATAGCCCGGCGGCAGGGTCAGCTCCCGGTCCACGCTTGCGCGCGCCTCTGCCACGAAACGGCCCAGATCGCGCCCGGCAATGTCAATAAAGACAAACCCGGTGCGGCGGGCATTTTCCGAGCGGATCATCCCCGGCCCGTCCACCACGGAGATTTTGGAAACGGCACCAAGAGGCACCTGCGCGCCTGCAGCGGTGACAATCGGCAGGTCGCGCAGCGCCTCGGGGCTGTTGCGCCAGTCCTGCGGATAACGCAGGTTGATCGGATACCGCTCAAGCCCCTCGATGCTTTCGGAGACCTGCATGCCGCCGATCGCGGTTTGCACCACCTCCTGCACCGCACTGACCGACAGCCCGTATCGCGCTGCGGCCTCCCGATCCACGTCGACCTGCACATATCGCCCTCCAACGGGGCGCTCGGCATAGGCTGACGCCGTGCCCGGAACCGCGCCGACGATCCGCTCGATCTTGATGCCGATCTGCTCGATCACGGACAGATCCGCCCCGGTGATCTTGACGCCCACCGGGGTCTTGATGCCTGTGGCGAGCATGTCGATGCGGTTCTTGATCGGCTGAATCCAGACATTGGTCACGCCGGGCACTTGCACGATCCGGTCAAGCTCGTCGCGGATCTTTTCCATCGTCATCCCGGGGCGCCAGTCTTCTTCAGGTTTCAACTGGATTGTCGTTTCGATCATCGTCAGCGGCGCCGGATCGGTTGCCGTTTCGGCCCGGCCAAGTTTGCCATGCACGGTTTTGACCTCTGGAACCGTGCGGATCAGGCGGTCGGTCTGTTGCAGCACCTCGCGCGCCTTGCCGATGGAAACACCGGGGTAAAGCGAAGGCATGTACAGGAAATCGCCCTCCTTCAGTTCTGGCATGAACTCGGTGCCGATGTGCTGGACCGGCCAGGCCATGGAGGCAACGAGCGCGATCGCCAAAGCTGACGTGGCCCAGGGCCACGCCACGGCAGCATCCAGAAACGGGCGATAGGCCCAGATGCAAAGCCGATTGAGCGGGTTGCTGTTTTCGGGGCGGATGCGCCCGCGCACGAACCAGCCCATCAAGACCGGCACCAGCGTGATCGAGAGGAGACAGGCCGCGGCCATCGAATAGGTCTTGGTGAAGGCGAGCGGCTTGAACATCCGCCCCTCCTGGCTTTCGAGCACGAAAACCGGCAGGAAGCTCACGGCGATAATCGCAAGCGAGTAAAACAGCGCCGGGCCGACTTCGGAGCAGGTCTCGGCCACGATCCGCCAGCGGTTCTCGGAGGTGAGCTTTTCCTGCTCAAGCCGTCGGTGCATGGCTTCGATCATCACGATCGCCGCATCGACCATTGCGCCGATGGCGATGGCGATCCCGCCGAGCGACATGATATTGGCATTCACCCCCTGCAGCCGCATCACCAGAAGCGCCGCAGCGATCCCGAGCGGCAGCGACAAAACGATCACCAAAGAGGAGCGCATGTGCAAAAGGAAGGCCGCGCACACCAGCACCACCACGATGAACTCCTCGGTCAGCTTGTGCTTGAGATTGTCGATGGCGCGTTCGATGACCCCGGAGCGATCATAGGTTGTGACGATCTCGACGCCTTCCGGCAGCGAGGGGCGCAATTCATCGAGCCGCGCCTCGACGGCGCGGATCGTGGCGAGCGCATTGCCGCCCCAGCGCATGATCACCACGCCGCCCGCGGCATCGCCAAGCCCGTCGAACTCGCCCACCCCACGCCGCATCTCGGGGCCCATGCGCAATTCCGCGACATCGCCAAGGGTGAGCGCCGCCCCTCGGTCATTGGCCCGCAGCGGCGCCTTTGCCAGATCGTCGAGCCCCTGCACATAGCCCGTCGCGCGGACCATGTATTCGGCCTCGCCCATCTCGATGACGCTGCCGCCGGTTTCCTGGTTGGCGGCCTGAATCGCGCTGCGCACCTGTGCGAGCGTCAGCCCGTAGGCGCGTAACTTGTCTGGATCCACGACCACCTGATACTGCCGCACCATGCCGCCGATGGTGGCCACTTCCGACACGCCATCGATGGTTTGCAACTCGTATTTCAGCCACCAATCCTGCAGGGATCTGAGTTCGGCGATGTCATGTGTGCCGGTGCGGTCGATCAAGGCATATTGATAGATCCAGCCAACGCCGGTCGCATCCGGGCCAAGTTCGGGCGAGACCCCTTCGGGGAGGCGCGAGGTGATCTGGCCAAGATATTCCAGCACCCGCGAGCGCGCCCAGTAAAGATCGGTGCCCTCCTTGAACACGATATAGACATAGCTGTCCCCAAAGAAGGAGAAGCCGCGCACATCGACGGCGCCCGGCACCGCGAGCATGGCGGTGGAGAGCGGATAGGTGATCTGATCCTCGATCACCTGCGGCGCCTGCCCCGGGTAAGGGGTGCGCACAATCACCTGAACTTCCGAAAGGTCGGGGATCGCATCGACGGGCGTGCTGCGCAGCGCCCAGACCCCGGCAGCGCCAAGCACCAGCGCGAAAAGGATCACGATGAAGCGGTTGGCGATGGACCAGCGGATGACGGAGCCAATCATTGTTCGCCCTCCGTTTGTTCAACGTGAACGAGTTCCAGCGACATGTCGGCCCGCTGCGCGAAATCGAGATGCAGGGGCTGACCGATGGGCAGTTGCGCAGCGTCCAGCCCCTCGGCAAGCGGGAAATCCATCGTCATCCCCGGCATGCCGATGGCGCGCATCGGACCATGGCTGATCCGGGCCATGCGGGTTTGCGGGTCGACCCGCTCAATCTTGCCGATGGCCTCGATCCGGCGGGGGGGCGCGGGGGGCGGGGGCGGCGCGGCTGCCGCCGTCTCGGGGCGGACCGCAACGATGGCGAACATCCCCGCGTCATCGCGCGCCAGATCAAAGGCAAGCGGCGTGTTCAGCGGAACCGTTGCAGGGTCGAGGCCGATCACCGCCATGTCCATTGTCATCGCGCCCCAGCCAAGCTCCGGGATCGGCTCATGCGAAACGGAAAGCCGCCCATCGGCCGTGACACCCGTTGCGATCCCGTGCCCGGTGGCGGCGATTCCGTCATCGCCGGTGAGGCTGCCGATCCACAACTGCCCGTCCGCCCCGCGATGGAGCGAGACCGCAACCGCATCCCCGGGGGCGACCCCATCAAGGGCCACATCGCCTGCGACGGCAAAACCCGTTTGCATCGCGGGCCAATCAAGATCTGCGACCGGCGCATGGTCCAGCACCACGCGGCGCGCGCCTTTATCAAGCGAGACCACTTTGCCCCTTGCGGCCACGGGCGCGGCCTCTGTCGGCGCCATGCGCATCAACCCGGCGCTCAACACGCTTTCGCTGTCGATCAGGAACTGCGCCGACGCCACAACCTCATCACCCGGCGCAAGTCCTTGCAGCACTTCGGTGCGCCCCCCCGCACCGAACCCGTCGCGCAAGCCGGTGGTGACGAGCCGGGGGCGAAACTGCCCCGCGGCGGTTTTAAGGATCACCCGTTCGGCGCGCCCGGTTCGGATCAGCGCCTCGGAGGGCACCGTGACTGCGAAATGCCGATCCGTGCTTTCGAGCGTGACAGAACTGAACATGCCCGGCCTGAGCTGCCCCTCGGCATTCTCGAAGACGAGGCGCACGGGAAGCGTGCGGGTCTGGCGATCCAGTTCGGGGTAGATATAGTCGATTTTGCCCGAAAACACCCGTCCGGGCAGAGGGTCGAAACGGGCCTGCGCGCGCATTCCGGTGCTCAGACGGCCAAGATCGCGCTCAAACACATCGGCAAGCACCCAGATCTTGCCCGGGTCGGTCAAGGTCAGCGCGCGCACATCGGGTTTGAGATACATCCCCTCCGCCGCCTCAAGTGCCACCACGATTCCGTCTTGCGGGGCGTAGACGGCAATATTGCGTTCCGCCTGCCGGGTGCGGGCGATGCGCTCGATCTGCTGATCTTGAAGGCCGATGCTGCGCAGTCGGTTCTTGGCAATGTCAACGATGCTGGCGCCCGGTTCATCTTCGATCGCGCGGACAAGCTCGGCTGTGGCGGCACCCACCTCGGGCGAAAACAGCTCAAAGAGCAGATCCCCCTTTTTCACCCGGTCTCCGATGGCGCGCACCTCCATCCGTTCGATCCAGCCCTCCACACGGGTGTGAACGTGAACGGTGCGATGCCCGTCCCAATCGGCAAAGCCCACGGTGCGGATTTGCGCCGCGATCTCGTCGCGCGTTGCAAGCGCCGTGCGCACCCCGATGGCGTTGATCTCGGCAGCGTCAAGCTGCACCACCGCCGGGTCCTGCGCCGGTTCGCTGCCCTCGTAAACGGGGATCAGATCCATCCCCATGGGCGATTTCCCCGGGCCGTCGCGGCGAAAATTCGGGTCCATCGGGGCGACCCAGTAAAGGATCTTCGGCCCGGTCTCCGCCGCGCGCGCCGGAACGGCAAGATAGAGCCGCTCCAGCGCAACTCCTGCGCCCAGCCCCGCGCCCAAAGCCAATACGGCGAGCGCCAGATAACGTCCTTGCATGAATGCCTCTTGTGCCTGTCAGAGGTCGCAATGCGACCGGATCGGCCCGAACCGATTGGGGGAACGGGGCCGTCTTCCTGTCAGCGCGTTGCCCGGATCAGGCCCCGCGCGGGTCAGGCCGTCAGGCGTGGAGGATGTTCAGGCGTGGACGGGGCGAGAGAGACCGTGATCTTCGCGCGCTCCACAGGGAAGCGCACCGCAAGGATCTCGCGGCTGTCGCGGATCAAAACCGCAATTGCGCAGTATCCGGCACAGCAAACCGTTCCGCTGCACCCCGAAAATTCGTGATCTTCATGCGTGGAAGGGAGCGTGGAGGATGTGTCTTTTGCGGTTTTTGACGCGGCGCCGAGATCCGTCATCATGTGATGATGCGCCCCCGCAGGCGCATGGGCACCCACAGCATCTTGATCGCCTGTCGCGGTGGAAAAAGCCTTCAACGGCAGGGATTGCGCCGCGATGACAAGAACAAGGGCCCACGCAATCATGCGCAGGCCAAAGCGTCCTTGCCCGACACAGGACAGGAAAAAGCTGTGGAGCCACCCTCTCATGTGCTCAGTGAGCCGGAGGCTGGGCAAAAAGGCAAGTCTCGGAATGCGGTTTTGCGCGCGCTTCGCAATGACAATCCCGCGAGGCGGGCGGGCGTTTTGCGAGATGGCGCGAATTGTGTGGGGGCCGGCGGGGCATGGCGTTCAGCGCGGCTCAGAGGAGGCGGCGGGAACAAGCGTCACCAACCGCTCCGTCATCGCCAGAAACACCGCGCAGGGGTTGGCCTCGCACAACAAGAAGGCGCAGCGCTTGGCCTTGTCCTGCGCGCCGGACTGGAGAAGCCGAAAGCATTGCACGATGAGCGTTTCATGCGCTGTCATCGTGGCGGCACAGCCGGGGCAATCAGGATTGGAAATGCGAAAGATCGATTGCCGCGCCCGGCCCATTTCATCAAGCATCGCCGCAATCGCCGCAAAAACCTGCGGCCCCTTCTCCGCCCCCCAAAGCGCCGAAGCAAGCCGCAACCCGCGTTGCCAGCCGCGCCGCTGCGGCAGGATCTGGCTTTGGATCTGCAACCGCAAGATCTGCAACACCTGCCCGGACAGGTCATCACAGGCCGGTGCCTTGGCACGCTCGATGTGGCGGCACGCGCAGCCCTTGGGATCAGACATCGGCAAACCTCTTGCATGATCAGGAGAGAATTGCCGCGCTTGTCGCTGGGTGCTGAATAGTTGATAAAAACAGTTTAAGTTGTCAAGTTGTATGATAGACAGGACGGAGTGGTCGCGCTGGGGGAGCGCCTTGAGGCCTGCCCCCTCAAACGATCGGAAGGTCAAAACGTCCCGACAGTCCCCGCCCGCAGGCAAGGCCCCGCGCGAGATGTCCATTTGAGATCGAGGTGTCCATGCACGACCACGCGCACCATTCCCACCCCCCCGAAGCCCGCTCGGCAGCGATGGACGGGCCGCATGCGCATGTTTTCCTTGGGGCGGACCATGACCGCAATGCCCGGCGCACCTGGGCGGTGATCGGCATCACCGCCGCGATGATGGTGGCTGAAATCGCGGCGGGCACGGCTTTTGGCTCGATGGCGCTGATGGCGGATGGCTGGCACATGTCCACTCATGCGGCGGCCTTGATGATCACGGCATTGTCCTACGGCTATGCGCGCGCCCATGCTCATGATCCGGCGTTCAGCTTTGGCACCGGCAAGGTGGGCGATCTGGCGGGCTTTGCCAGCGCCGTGGTGCTGGCGGTGGTGTCGCTTCTGATCGGCGCGGAAAGCCTGTGGCGCTTGCTCAATCCGGTCGAGATTGATTTTACGCAGGCCACGCTCGTTGCGGTGATCGGGTTGATCGTCAATCTCGGTTCGGCGCTGCTGTTGCACGAGGGGCATGATCACGGCCACGAGGGGGGCCACCACGACCATTCTCATGCGCATGACAACAATCTGCGTGCCGCTTATCTGCATGTGCTGGCCGATGCGCTGACCTCGGTGATGGCGATCGTCGCGCTGATTGCCGGGCGGATCGGCGGCTGGGTCTGGCTCGATCCGGTCATCGGTGTGGTCGGGGCGTTGGTGATCGCGCGCTGGTCCTGGGGGTTGATGCAACAGGCCGGTGGCGTGCTGGTGGATCGCCTGCCCGCTGACGCCGAGCTTCCCGGGGAGATCCGCGCCGCGCTCGCCCCGGTGGCGGAAATCACCGATCTGCATATCTGGCTTCTCGGGCCGGGCCAGTATGGGGCGATTATTGCGCTGCGCACGGGCACCCCCGAGCCCGCCGCGGCCTATCGCGCCCGGCTTGGCGACATCCATGAACTTGCCCATGTGACAATCGAGGTGAACCCGCGCGCAGAGCCGGGGCATGGCCATCGCACCGCTGAACGCGCTTAAAGGCGGCGTTCAGGGCTTTCGGTTCAAGCCATGCCGCCTGCCGCAGGGAGATCGGCGGCCTCGGGATTGAGGCGCTTTGAGACACCCGGCCCGGCTCGCCCGCCCCGGAAAGCTTTGCAAGATGATGCGCCTCTCAACGCGCGGAGCATCGGGGCTTTTCCACGGACATACGACCAACCGCTTCCTGAGCAAAGTGGCGCTTTCCGCGCGAGCGGTGAGTGGCTGCAATCGCCGAGTGCCGCGGCGAGCAAGACGATGTTGATGGGGAAGCGCGCCGGACCTGCCCCCCGGTGCAGATCCGGACGCCGCTCTCGGAGAGCGGCTCTGCCGTAAAAAACCAAAGCGGCATCGCTCCTCTGTGGGGCATGGCTATCCTTGTTAAAGCTTCGGCAAGGTTCTGCGGGCATCCTGATTTCCCGGCTGCAGTCGTTGGAACGGGCGAGGTGGCTGGATGGTCGAGAGTGCACCAGAGAAGACCCAGCGCGAGACCAGGTTTCTGTGGTCGCTGAAAAACCGGATTGTCCTGCTGACGCTGGGGGCAGTGTTCTGCAGCGCGGTGGCGATCTCGGCAGGGCTCTATTTCCGCATTGCGACCTTGGCGCGCGAGCGCGCGGTGACCCAGCTTGCCGGCGAGACGCGGCTTTTGGCAGAGCGCTTCAATACCGTTTTCAATCAGATGCGCAGCGATGTGCAATTGCTGGCCGCGACGCCGCAGGTGAAGGGCATGGTGCGCACGCATGGCAAGCCGCATGGCGGCGTGCCCGATCTGCCTGCGCTCGATCCGCTCGCGCCCCAGCTCGGGATGATATTCGAATCGGTGCTCGCGACACGGTCCAACTACACCCAGCTGCGCTTCATCGGCCCCGAAGGGTGGGAACGGGTGCGTGTCAACAACACGCCCGAGGGGCCACGCCGCGTCGCCGAGGTCGCGTTGCAAGACAAATCCGAGGAGCCCTATTTCGCCGCGGGCGCCAAGCTGGCCCCCGGCGAGATCTACCTTTCGGAGGTGACCTACAACCGCGAAAATGGGGCGGTCGAGGCGGAGCTGGTGCCCACGGTGCGGGCCGTCACCGCGGTCTTCTCCGAGGACGGCGCATTCGCCGGGATGGTCGTGATCAATGCCGATGCCGAGCGGTTGCTGCGCCGGGAATTGCGCGCGATCCTGCCCGAGGAGGATGTCGTCGTGCTCGACAATGTCGGTGACTATATCGAGCGCAGCAGATCCTCGGTGGTGACCCCGATGCAAAAATCGGCCAGCTACACCCGCCCGCCGCCGCCCTTCCTGGAAGAGATCCTCGCGTCCAGCGCGGACGAGAAAGTGTTCTCCAATGAGCGCGAGATCGCCTATTTCGTGCGGCTGCAGATCGCCCCGGAGAACCCCGCGGCCTTCATCGGCATCGTCAGCCGGATGCCGAACAAGACCTTCCTTGCGCCGGCGCGGCAAACCCTGCAGGCGAGCCTGCTTTTTGGCGTGTCGCTGCTGGCGCTGAGCCTTCTGGCCTCGTTCTATCTGGCGCGGCGCTTCATGCGCCCGCTCAATGCGATGACAGAGGCGATCGCTCAGGCCACCGGCCACAGCATCCCCGAGAACCTGCCGGTTGCGCGGCGCGACGAAATTGGCGCGCTGGCCCGTGCCTTCCGAATCCGCGCCCATGCGCTTTTGGAAAGCGAAGCCCAGGCGCAAGCGATTGTCGACAACATCTTCGACGGGTTGCTCACGGTGGACAGTTCGGGCCGGATCACCTCGCTCAACCCGAGCTGTGCGCGGATCTTCCGTTATCCTCAAGAGGATCTGCTTGAGCAACGCATTGATCGGCTGTTTCCCGACATCATCGAACCGGGCACGGATATCGGCACGCTGCTTGCGCGGGGGCGCGACAAGACCCATGAGGTCAAGGCGCGGCGGGGCGATGGCAGCACGATCTCGGTCGAGCTGTCGATCAGCCGCGTCAGGCTGGTTGCGGGGATCAACTACATCTGCATGGTGCGCGATGTCTCCGAGGCGCAGGCGATGCGCGCGGCGCTTGCAGAGGCAGAGGAGCGCTGGTCAACCGCCCTCAGCGCAGCCCATATCGGCGTGTTCGACGTCGATCTGACCACCGGCAAGGCGGTGGTGTCGGATATCTGGTACGAGATGCACGGCCTCACGCCGGATTCGACGGAGGACCCGCGCAAGGTGTGGGAGGAACGGCTCCACCCCGATGACCGCGACATGGTGCATGCGATCGACCAGGCCTGTTTTTATGGCGTTCTCCCCGCCTCGATCCGCGAATATCGGGTGCGTCACACTGACGGGCGCTGGGTCTGGTTGCGTTCGGTGGGGCGAGTGACCGAGCGCGATCCCTGCGGCCGGCCGCTGCGCTTCATCGGCATCAAGATCGACATCACCGGGCTCAAGGCCGCGCAGGCTGCGCTTCAGGCCAGCGAGGAGCGGCTGCGCATGGCGATTGACCATGCGCCGATCGCCATGTCGCTGATTGACCTCGAGGGGCGCTTTGTCAAAGTCAACGACGCGATGTGCCGGCTGCTCGGCTACAGCGAGGAAGAACTGACCGCGCTCCGGTTCATCGATGTCACCCATCCCGAGGCGGTGGCGCGCGATCTGGTGCAATTGCAGCACCTGATCGAGGGCAGCATCGACCATTACGCGATCGAGAAACGGTATCTGCGCAAGGACGGCTCGGTGGTCTGGGTGCATCTGACCGCCTCCGCCGCGCGCGACGAAAGCGGTCGGATGGCTTATTTCATCGCGCAGATTCTCGATATTACCCAGCAACGCGAGATCGAGCGGCTGCAAAATGAATTCATCTCCACCGTCAATCACGAGTTGCGCACACCGCTGACCGCAATCCAGGGCTCTCTGGCGCTCCTGCGGGCGAAATTCGCCGATCGGGCCACCCCCAAAGAACTGATGTTGGTCGATAATTCCCATCAAAGCTGTGAACGGCTCTCACGGCTCGTCAACGACATTCTCGACCTGCAACGGATCAGCCAGGGCAAGATCGACTATCATCTGGAAGTGGTCGATGCGGGGGCGCTGATCCGCAAGATTGCCGAGGTGCAGCAGCCCGCCGCCGACAAATGGGGGGTGCAGATCGAGACCGACCTGCCGGAGCAGGGCTCCGTGCCGCTGCTGGTCGACCCTGACCGCTTCACCCAGGCGCTGGTCAACGTGATTGCCAATGCCACCAAATTCTCACCGCGCGACGGGCGGATCATCGTTGCCGCGACCCCGCGCGCCGATGGCGGAACACGGATCTCGGTGCAGGACTTCGGCCCCGGCATTCCCGAGGCGTTCCGCTCCCGGATCTTTGGCAAGTTCGCTCAGGCCGATGGCTCCACCTCGCGTCAGGCCGAAGGCTCGGGGCTCGGCCTCTCCATCACCCGCTCAATCCTCGAAGCGATGGATGCAACTATCGATTTTGAAACCGAAGCCGGGAAGGGCACGACCTTCTTCCTTGATTTTCCCCCACCCTGTCCGCTCACAAAGGAGTGCGAGAAATGCCCGATGGACTCAACAAAATCATGCTGGTCGAAGATGATGCGCAAATCGCCTTCATGACGGTGATGGCGCTTGAGGATCTGGGCGGCTTCGAGGTGATGCATTGCGACAACGGCCAAGCCGCGCTTGATAATTTTGATGCGTTCGCGCCGCAGATCGTGCTGATGGATGTGATGATGCCCGGCATCGACGGCCCGGAAACGCTGAAGGCCCTGCGCATCAACCCGCTGGCGCGCACGGTGCCGGTGGTCTTCATGACCGCCAAGGTGCAGCCGCATCAGCAGCAGGGCTATTTCGACCTCGGCGCGGTTGGCGTGATTGCCAAGCCCTTCGATCCGATGACACTGTCGGATCGGGTCGTGGGGCTGTGGCAGGCCGCGCAGGCCAGTTGATGAAAAGGCGTTAAAAATCCTACAGATAATTTTTATGCGATCTAAAGGATCGTATTGGAAGATGGAGGAACAACTTCGGGGAAGAGACGGCGCGGACGCCATGTTGGATGGCGCGTGCCCCGAAGGATCGGTTGGTTCAAGTATCTCCGATGTTCGGAGAGAGGGTAAAGATCATGCCGGCAAGTGCCGAAGCCGCGTTTCTGGACAGGTTGCGCCAGGGCTACCTTCTCCATCTTTCTGGAGAGTTGCAGCATTTCGAGAGCGTCGCGGGGCGTTCAACCCCGCCCGATGCCGCGCTGCGCGAGGATCTGCGCGCCCGCGCGCACAAACTGGCGGGAAATGGTGCAACCTACGGGCTCCCCGAGATCAGCACCGCCGGGCGCGCCCTTGAAGAGGCGATCGATGCGGGCGGCGATGCGCAAATCCTGCCGCTTCTGGGCGCGCTGATCGCGGTCTGCCGCGCTGCCGGCTCCGCGCCCCAGACCGCGCCTGCGGGCGTCTCCGGGGCCGAGGCGGCACCCGCGCCCGACCTCCCGCTTGCCAAAGCGGCGCCCGGCCGTCTGCCTCGAGTGCTGATCGTCGATGACGATGCACAGGTCCGCGCAGCGCTTGCTGTGCTGCTGGAGGGTGCGGCCGAGATCGCCATGGCCGAAGACGCAGAGACCGCGCTTGCGATGATGTGCGAGACCTGCCCCGACCTGCTCTTGCTCGATGACCAGATGCCCGGCGCGATGACAGGGCTGAAGCTGCAGGAGCGGATTTCGGTGATGCGGGCGTTGCGCACGGTGCGCACGGTGATGATCACCGCAAGCGATCAGTCCGAAGCGGTGATCCGCGCGCTCACCGCCGGTGCGGTCGATTACATCGTCAAGCCGATCAACGCCGAAGAGGTGCGAACGCGCCTTCGCGAGCGGCTCAATCGCATCGCAAAGAAGGTCTTTATCGTCGATGACGATCCGGCCATCAGCGATCTGCTGTCACGCAAATTCGTCAGTGCGGGGTATTCTGTCGAGGTGTTTGGCGACGGAAT
This sequence comes from Rhodobacter lacus, assembly GCF_042683065.1. Taxonomy (NCBI): domain Bacteria; kingdom Pseudomonadati; phylum Pseudomonadota; class Alphaproteobacteria; order Rhodobacterales; genus Rhodobacter; species Rhodobacter lacus. Next base: position 399,805 of record NZ_JBHUIX010000011.1, read on the forward strand.
GAGCGCGCTTGCGGCGATCCGGGCCGATGCGCCGAACCTGGTAATCCTCGACCGGATGCTGCCGCGGCTCGACGGCACCACGGTCTTGCAGGAAATTCGCGCCGATGCGGCGCTGAACGCTCTGCCGGTGGTGATGCTCTCCGCGCGCCGACAGGAGCGCGACGTGCTGGCCGGATTGGCGCTCGGCGCAACCGATTATGTCGTCAAACCCTTCAATCCGCAGGAGATGATCGTGCGCTGTGTGCGGCTTCTCGAAGCGCGGGCCGCGGATGCTGCATAGGGCGGGGCGGCCCCCGGAACGGGCAGGCTGGCGCACCGGTATTGAGGAAAACCAATGATTTCCGAGGAAAATCTTCTGCTTCTGATCTGGAAGATCTCGCTCGTGCTGGCGCTCGGCGCAATCGCGATCTTTGCCGTTCTGGTGGCGGCGCGCGCGCGCTCCACCCGGCGCGAGCGGCGGCGTCAGGTGCGGGCGCGCGAGCTCTCCGCGCTGATGCATACGGTGCTGCAAAGCCCCGTGGATCTGCCGCCCGAATGCCTGCCAAAGCTCGCGAAAAAGGACTTTCCGATCCTGCTTGATGTCGCGCTGGAGATGATCCGCACCGTGCGCGGCAGCTATGTCGATCAGATCATCGCCCTCGTCACGCATCTCGGCCTCTACCCGCATCTGGCGCTTGAAGCGGCACAGGGAGGGCGGGCATCGCGCCGCAAGGCGCTGTTGCTGATTGGCTATTACCCGGATGATCGCAGCCGGGATATTCTTTTCGCCGCGGCGCGCGACCCTGATCCCTATCTGCAGATCACGGCATTGCGGGGCCTTGCCCGGCACGGCGAGATCGACTGTTCAGACGTGTTGCGCGCGCTCGCAAAGACCACGCAGACCAACACGCTGATGCTTGCCGATGTGCTGGGCCGTTTTGGCGAGACGGCGCTGCCGGTCCTGCACGACCTCGCCACCACGGTGCCGGACGGTGCGGATGAAACCGCGCGCCGCCATGTGCGCCGCGCCGCGATCATGGCCATCGGCACGATCGGCGCGCTTGGCTCGACCACGGTGTTGCGCGGGCTTTTGCGCGAGCGCGATGCGCCTTTGCGTGCCGCCGCCGCCACGGCCCTCGGGCGGATCGGAGATCCGGTCGCGGTGCCCGAGCTTGCGGCGCTTTTGCGCGACAAGGCGGTCGAGGTGCGGATCCGTGCGGCCGAGGCGTTGGGCGAGTTGCAAGACGAGATCGCGCTGCCCGCGCTGGTCATGGCGCTGAACGATGCCGCCTGGGGTGTGCGCTTTCGCGCCGCCGAGGCGCTTGGGCGCACGGGCGGCAAAGGGCTGGTGGCGCTGCGCGCCATCGCCCGCCGCGACGGCCCGGAGGGCGAAATCGCAAGCCAGGTCCTGGCGGAAATGGCGGTGGCGGGATGATTGTGGAAGTGCTTTGGGCTGATCTTTCCAACCTCCTGCAAACGCATCGCGGCGTGATCGAGGGGGTCTCGCTCGTCATTCTGGGGATCGGCGTCTTGATCAATGTGATCAGCGTCCTGCAACTCCCCGCGGCGCTGAGCGAGCTGTTGCGCCATTCGCGCGCCGAGGACCGCGACGCAACATGGGAGGTGCTGATCTCCGATGTCGCGATGCCGGTGAGCGTTCTTGTGCCCGCCTACAATGAAGAAGCGACGATCGTCGACAACGTCCGCTCGATGCTGTTTTTGCAATATCCCGATCTGGAGATCGTTGTTGTCAACGACGGCTCGCGCGATGCAACGCTGGAGCGGTTGATCGCCGCTTTCGCGCTGAGCCCGGTGGTGCGCGCGCATGAGCTGGCGCTGCCACATGCGGCGCTGCGCGGGCTTTATGCAAGCCCCGCCTGGCCCGGCCTTCTGGTCATCGACAAGCACAATGGCGGCTCGAAATCAGATGCGATCAATGCCGGCATCAACCTGTCGCGCAACCCGCTGTTTTGCGTTGTCGATGCGGATTCGCTGCTGGAAGCGGATTCGCTTTTGCAGACCGTGCGCCCGTTCATGGAGAACCCCGACGGCATGGCGGCGGTGGGGGGAACGGTGCGGGTTCTCAACGGCTGCACCGTCGAGAACGGCCAGATCGTTACCGTCGGCCTGCCACGCAAATTCCTGCCTTCGGTGCAAAACCTTGAATATATCCGGGCGTTTCTGGTGACCCGGCTGGCGTGGAGCCACTGGAGGATGCTGTCGATCATCTCCGGCGCTTTCGGGCTCTTTCGGCGCGATCTGGCACTCGAAATCGGCGGTTTTGCCAAGGGCTCGCATGGCGAGGATTACGATTTCATCGTGCGGCTGCACCGCCATCTGCACGACAACAAACGCCCCTACGAGATGCGCTACCTCCCCGAGCCGGTGTGCTGGACCGAGGCCCCGGAGGATCTGCGCACGCTCAGCACCCAGCGTCGGCGCTGGCAACGCGGCGCGATGCAGGTGCTGCTCGCCAATGCCCGGATGATCGGCAATCCGCGCTATGGCCGGTTCGGGATGCTGGGGCTGACGCACAACCTGCTTGTCGATGTGATCGCGCCCGTCGCCGAGCTTGCGGGCTATCTGTTCCTGCCGCTCTTTTATCTCTCCGGGGCGCTCGACGGGGCGTTCCTGCTCGCCTTCTTCGGCTTGTTCGTGATGCTCGGAGTTTTTTACAGTGTCTGCGCCCTGATCCTCGAGGAGATCGAGCTCAAGCGCACGCCGGGCGTGGCGGGGCTGATCATGATCGGCCTTGTCGCGGTGATCGAGAATTTCGGCTACCGTCAGCTCAACAGCCTGTGGCGGATCCGGGGGCTTTGGGAGTTTCTGCGCGGCACCCATGGCTGGGGAGAGATGCAGCGGCGCGGCGCGATGCGCGCCCCCGCAGATGCCGGGCCCGGCGCCACGGTCGGCGTCGTTGGCTATGCGGCGGGGCGGGGGGGCGCGACACTCTACGCCATCCCGACCCCGGAGGAGCACGAGATTGGGAGGTAGCATGCGCAGTCTGTCCCGAATAGGTTTTCGCCGCCTGCATCCGGTGGCCGCGAGTCTGATGGCGATTTGCCTGAGCCTTTGCGTTGCGGGCGCGGCGCAGGCCGAGCAACCGCTTTACGAGCGCGCCGTCGCCGCGCGCGCGGCGCAAGATCACGCAACCGCCGCGCAACTCTTCGAGGCCGTTTTGCGCCGCGAGCCGCGCAATGCCGATGCGCTGGTGCTGCTGGGCTATTCGCGGCTGGCGCTGGATCAGCCGGATGCAGCCCGCACCGCTTTTGAGGCCGCGCTGCGGCTTGCGCCCGACTATCAGGACGCCCGGCTCGGCCTTGCGCAAATCGCCTTTCGCAACGCGAATCGCGCGGGCGCTTCGGATCTGGTCAATATCGTGCTCGCCGCCCAACCCGACAGCGCCGAGGCGCTGGCATTGCGCGCCCGTCTGGATGCCCCGCCGCCTTTGCGATGGCGCCTTGATCTGGGGGGCGAATATCATGATCTCAGCGCCGGACGGCATCCTTGGCACGAGGCGATCACGACGCTGTCCTACGCTTTCGGGCAGGGAACGGCGATCTCGGGCACGCTGCGCCATGCCGATCGCGGCGCGCTCGACGACACTCAGGTTCTGGTCCGGCTGACCCATGCGTTCTCGCCACGGCTGACGGTTTACGGGCTGATCGGCGCCGCCCCGGACGCCGATTTTCTGCCCAAGCGGACCTTCGCACTTGGGGGCAACGTCCGGTTGTGGCACGAAGACAGCCTGCCCGCCGCGCTCTGGGTCAATTTCGAGGCGAAGCAGGAAAGCGGTGTCGAGGGGAAAGTGCTGACGACCCGGATTGGCCCGCGGCTCGTGCTTTACGATGACGCATTGGCCGTCTCGGTCGACTGGCTGCATGGCAAGGGCGAGGCCGGCACCCGCTACAACGGTGCGCTCGTCAGGCTCGAAGGGCAGATCAACGACCGTCTGCGCGGCGTCGTCGGATATGCCTATGCGCCCGAGATCGACCGCACCAACGTGATCCGCGCGCAGGGGTGGTTTGCAGGTCTGTCCTATGACATCGACGACAGCCTGACCCTGCGCGCCACACTGGCACGCGAGACGCGTGACGCCTATGACCGCAATACTCTCGCGATCGGACTGACGAAGCGCTTTTAGCACCTCGCCGCAATGGCCCGTTGAGGTCCAGCCAAAGCGGAACCCGGCAGGCGGATAATTTCCACGGCGACGTGAGCCATGTGACCCGTTCCCCGAGGCGATGCGCCGGGGGGGGTGATGGACCGAAAACTGAGGTTGCCCCTCTTTCCCCGGGCAGATTTGCAGCGGTGCCAAGCTTGCCGGTTGATCATACCGCCGCCTTCAGATCCTGGCCCCGAGGGAGTTTGGCTCTGCTGCACAAAATCCTTGGGGGATTCATCTTGTGAATCCAGAGCGGGAGCTTGCTTGCATGAGCAGGCATGAGTCGCCGCGGGATTGCGCCCCGCGACGACGTCTTCTTGTGCAGAGCGGAAGCTCGAGCGCGTCAGTTGCGGCGCGCGGCGTAGCCGGCGGGCAACTCGGACGGCGCGCAAGCAACCACTGTCTCGTCATCGGCGCCGCAGTCTTCCACAAAGGTGACGGTGGCGAACTCGTCGATCACGAGTCTCGGATAGGTCGGGCCCGCATCGCGATAGGCCCTCATTTCGTCGAGATGCTCGTTTTGGAAACAGACGGTCTTTTCGGGGGTCTCGCCAATCCAGGCGGGGAAGAAGATGACCCCGTGCAGCTGCCGGCTGGTCAGATTGACGGCCACGCTTACCGCGGTGCCGGTCGGCTCATCCCAGGAGATTTTGAAAACGTCGGGCGCGAGCCGGACGATATGAACCTCTTGGTCGCGCACCCAGCGGCCGCCAACCATCCCGGAATGGATCCGATAGTCGATGGTGCGGGCGTTTTTTACATAGAGCTCGTACTGCCAGCCGTTGTCATAGGTGTAGATCAGATGTTTGCCGACGAAGCTGGTCAGTTCTTCAGGCTTGGTGGATTCAAACAGGTCCGACATGGGATGTCCTTTCGGGTTTCTCTGGGTCTAGACATACCTTTGAAAATTAGATCAACAAGTTTCCATTTCTGATCATCATGATCTATAAATCAGATAAATAGAGACAGCAGAGGTGCAGATGGCCCCAGTGCCCCGGTCAACACTTGAACAATGGACCGTGCTGAGAACCGTGGTCGAGGAGGGCAGCTTTGCGGCCGCGGCGCAGCGGCTCCATCGCAGCCAGTCCTCGGTCAGCTATGCGATTGCGCGGTTGCAAGATGCGCTTGGCGTCGATCTGCTGGAGCTGCGCGGGCGGCGCGCCGTGCTCACGCCTGCCGGGGCGATGCTGCTTTCGGAGGCTGTGCCGCTGATCGATGATCTGGCGCGGATTGAACGGCAGGGTCACACGATTGCGCAGGGGGGGCGGGAGCAGATCCGGTTGCTCGTCGATACCTTGTTTCCGCGCGGACGCCTGTTTTCGGCGCTTGAGGATTTTGTGCAGCGCTTCCCCGACACCGAGATTCATCTGACAGAGACCGTGCGGCTGACGGTGCTGGAAGCCGACCCCGAGGATTTCGAGCTTGCGATCCTGATCGCAGACCCGGGCGCACCCGATATCAACCTGGTGGGAGAGGTCCATATGGTTGCCGTGGCTGCGGCGGATCATCCGCTGGTGGCGGCCGGGCCGGCGCCAGGTCCGGCAGCGCTGGCGCGCCATCCCTGCGTGGAAATCCGCGGCATCGACGCTCCGGGCGGGCGGCAGGGGCGCGGACGGGTTTGGCGCATGAACACGGTCGAATCCGCAATCGGCGCGGTGCGGCGCGGTCTGTGCTATGGCTGGTTGCCGGCCGGCCAAATTCGCGCCGATCTTGAGGCGGGGCGGTTGCAACCGATCCCGCTTGCACGCGGCGCGACGCGCCCGACCTCCTTTGGGCTGAAGCTTGGTCGCGGCGCTGAGGACGATGGCATCATTGCGGAGCTGGCCGCTTTGCTGCAAGCGCGGCACGATTCTGAGCCTCAACCGGCACCGGCCTGACCACGGCAGGGCGCGGTGAAGCCGTTCATGACGGCGACACGAACCTGAAGTGAGACGCCTTGGCGGTCGGGTTCTGCACCATCAGGCGTTGGCCAACAGCTTCAGGCCATGCATCCTGGTCTCGGCGCAAAGTCGGCGATGCCCTCGATCCGCAAGTGCAGCGGCCCCTTGGCGCCACGATTGGGGCGTTAACGGCGTCTTCTGGCGCCGGGATAGCGCGCTGAAGTCCGGCCCCGCTAGGAGAGGCCAACCAACCGCCGCAGGCTCTCGACAAAGCGTGTCGTTTGCCTGAACGCCATGGCGACCGGCGCCTTTATTGACAGACCGTTCTGGATCGCGGCTGCGCCCCCGCTTGCTGACGGCCCCGTTGGCCGGTCCGCTTGGCCTCCCACGTCATCTTGCAATCGAACCAGACCGTCCGTGCACCCGGCGACGCGCATTGTGGAATTGACAAATGTAACCGATTACATCACGCTGCTGGCATCGAATGAGGGTGCTTTGCGTGAGTCTGAAAGTGGTGACCTGATCCAGTCGGAGGGCACCACACCGTTCGGGGGAGACGGTTCAGCGCGCAAGGCCCGGTTGATTTCGTCGAGGACCCGGCAAGGCCGGGCAAAAGGAGGAAGAATGCAATCGAAATGGTTCGTCGCGGCGGTGACCGCGACCGCTTTGACGACGCTGGCCACCACGGTCAGCGCCGATACGTTCAAGATCGGTCTTTCGAACGGTTGGGTTGGCAGCGAATGGCGCACCCAGATGATCGAAGAGGCGCAAGCCGCCGCGGCCGCATGGGCCGATGCCGGCACCACGGTCGAGGTGGTGGTGCAAAGCGCCAATGTTGATGCGCAGGGCCAGATCGGTCAGGTGCGCAACTTCGTCAATCAGGGCGTCGATGCGATCATCATCAATGCCAACAGCCCGACCGCCTTCAACCCGATCTTCGCGCAAGCCAAGGCGAAGGGCATTCTGGTGATTGCCACCGATGCCGAGGTCTCGTCGAAAGATGCGATTTATGTGGGGATCGACCACAAGGAATGGGCGATGCAATCGGCCAAATGGCTCGCCGAGACGCTGCATGGCAAGGGCAATATCGTCGCCATCAACGGCGTCGCCGGGCACCCGGCCAACGAGATGCGGGTTGCGGGCTACAAAGAGGTGTTCGCCGATTACCCTGACATCAAGGTGCTCAACGAGGCCAATGCGAACTGGGATCAGGCGCAGGGGCAACAGGTGATGCAAAACCTCCTGGCCACCTACCCCGACCTGCAAGGCGTCTGGGTGCAAGACGGCATGGCCGCGGGCGCCTGGCGCGCGATCATGGCCGCAGGCAAGAAAAATGACATCGCCGCCACCGGCGAGATCCGCAAGGACTTCATGACGGTCTGGAATGACGAGGGGCTGACCTCGGGCGCCTCGGTGAACCCGCCCGGCGTGATGGCGAGCGCGCTCAACGTGGCGGTGCTGAAGCTTCAGGGCAAAGAGTTCAAGGACGGCATCTTCGGCGGCACCTACGGCAATGCGATCTATCTGCCGATCCCGTTCGTGTCGAACGAGAACCTGACGGAAAAACTCGCCGAGGCCGAAGGCAAGCCGGGCTACTGGTCGGTGACGGCCACGCTGTCGCCGGAAGACGCGTCCGCTTTCTTCAAGTGAACCAACACGTTCCGGGTCCCCGCGCCTGAGGGGGCGGGTATCCGGACACCAACCGGGGCATGTCATGAAACCGGCCATCGAGGCGCAAGACCTCACCAAGACATTCGGCGCGGTCAGGGCGCTGACCGGCGGGCGGCTCAGTGTTGCCCGAGGCGAGATCCATGCCCTTCTGGGCGCGAATGGCTGCGGCAAGAGCACCTTGTCGAAGATCATCGCCGGCACCCATGCGCCCAGCTCCGGCCTTCTTTCGATTGATGGCCAACCGGTCAGCTTTGCCTCGCCCCGCGCGGCGGAAGAGGCCGGTGTTGCGCTCTTTTATCAGGAACTCAGCCTGATCCCGCAACTCTCGGTCGAGGCAAATATCTTCCTTGGCCGCGAGCCGCGCACGGCGACGGGCGCGATTGACCGCAAGCTGATGCGGCAAAAGACCCTCGCCCTGATCGCGCGATTCGGCGCGGCCATCGGTCCGGGGCTGCGCCCCGAGGCCCGGGTGAGCGAGCTGCAACCCGGCGAGCGGCAGATCGTCGAGATCCTGAAGGTCTATGCCAAGGAACCGCGGATCGTGATCATGGACGAGGCGACCGCCGCGCTCGACAGCCGCCAAGTTGCGGTGTTCTTCGATTTTCTGCGCGAAAAGCGCGCCGAGGGTCTCTCGACCGTCTTCATCTCGCACCGTCTGGCCGAGGTATTCGCATTGTGCGACCGGATCACGGTGATGCGCAACGGCGAGACCGTGGCACAGATGCCGGTGGCGGAAACAACGCAGGAAGAGGTCGTGCGGATGATGGTGGGAGACATTCACCGCCCGCAAAAGCGCCAGCGCACCGCCCCCCTCTCTGCCCCCCTGTTCGAGCTCGACAACGCCACCGGAGACCGGTTCCACAACGTCTCGCTGCGCCTCGCGCCCGGCGAAATTCTGGGGCTTGGCGGTTTGCAGGGGCAAGGCCAGTCGGCGCTCCTGCGCGGGCTGTTCGGGATTTCGCCGCTGCGCGGGGGCACGCTGCGCCTCAACGGCTCGCCCTGCCGCTTGCGCCGCCCGGCGCATGCGATGGCGCAGGGCATGGGCTATGTCTCTGGCGACCGCGTCTCGGATTCGGTGCTGCAGGGCCGCTCGATCTATGAAAACCTGCTCGCCGCGCTGGTGATGCGCGAGCGCAAGCTCTGGCTTTCGCCCCGCGTGCTTGCCCCGCGCCTCACCGCAGAAGCCGCGAGCCTCAAAACGAAATACGCCCGCCTGTCAGACAGCATCAACACGCTTTCTGGGGGCAACCAGCAAAAGGTGTTCATCGCCCGCTGGCTTGCCACGCAACCCCGCCTGCTCCTGCTCGACGATCCGACGAAGGGGATCGACCTCGGCGCGAAAGCCGATCTGTTCGCGCTGATCAGGGAGCTCGCGGATCAGGGGGTGGGGATCATCCTCTATGCTTCGGAAGAAGCCGAACTGCTGGACAATTGCGACCGGATCGCCGTGTTCAACGGCGGCGCGGTCGTCACCGAACTCTCGGGCGCCACGCTCGATTCCTTCCATCTCACCCGTGCCGCTTTCGGAGAGACGTGATGCGTGATCTGCTGACACGAGAACGCCCCGCCTGGCTTCTGGCCGCCGCAACGCTGATCCTGCTGATCGTGATCAACGGGCTGGTGCAACCGGGCTTTTTTGACCCTTCGGTGCTGCAATCCAACCTCACGACCTTCCTGCCGCTTGTGCTGGTCGCGATCGGGCAGACCTATGTGATCCTCGGCGGAGACATCGACCTTTCGGTCGGCGCCATCGCGGCTCTGGTCAATGTGGTGGTGGTGAGCGTGATGGCCGCGCTTGGCGGCGGCCACGGCGCGATTGCGGCGGGGCTGCTTGCCGGGCTGGGCACGGCCCTTCTGTGCGGCATGGTGAACGGCATCCTGATCGCGCTTGTGCGGCTGCAGCCGATGGTGACAACCTTCGGCACCGGCATCATCTTTTCGGCGCTTGCGCTTTGGGTGCTGCCGCAGGCCGGCCTTGAGGTGCCCGAGGCCTACTGGAGCACCTATGGCGGCCATGTTCTCGGTGTGCCGACGGTGCTGGTGATCTTGATCCTCGCAACGCTCTTTGTGGTGCTTCTGGCCCGCCGCCCGTTCCAGAGCTGGCTCAAGGCGGTTGGCGGAAACCGCAGCGGCGCGTTCCAGAGCGGGCTCGCGCTGAACCGGATCCGCATCAAGGCCTTTTTGCTCAGCGCGGTTTTTGCCGGGCTTGCCGCGCTCTGCCTGACCGGAGAAACCGCGACGGGCGACCCGCTGATGGGGCAAAGCCTCGGCATGGGGTCGATCTCGGCGGTGGCTCTCGGCGGCACGCTGCTTTCGGGCGGAGTTGGCGGGGCCATCGGCTCGATGCTGGGCGCCCTGCTTCTGGGCATGATCGGCAACGTCATCTACTTCGCCGGGCTGCCCTATGAATATCAAACGCTGGTGCAGGGGCTGATCGTTCTGGCCGCCCTGGCGGGCGGTGTGGTTCTGGCGCGCCGGTAAGGAGAGTGCAAGATGAGCAATGGTATGACCTCTGACACGGCGGCCCCCTCCCCGGCAGGCCGGGCGGTTGCACTCCTGCGCGATCCGCTCACGCTTGCGCTGGTGGCGATCGCGGTGATGCTCGGCCTTGGCGAGCTTTTGTCCCCCGGATTCGCGCGCGGCGATCAGATCGTGCGGCTTTTGACGGTCGCGGCCCTGCTGGGCATTGCCGCCGCGGGGCAGAACCTTGTGATCCTCGCCGGTGGCGCGGGGATCGACCTTTCGATCGGCGCGCTGATCTCGTTCGGGGCGGTGGTGGCGGGCAATGTGATGAACGGCGTCGATGCCGCGATCCTGCCCGCGATCCTCGCGGCGATTGCCGTCACCTTTCTCTTTGGCTGCGTGAACGGGATCGGCGTGACCCTGATCCGCATCCCGCCCATCGTGATGACGCTTGGCATGATGGCCGTGGTGCAGGGCGGGCTGGTGGTGTTTTCGCAAGGCATCCCCTCGGGCAATGCCGCGCCCGCGCTGATGCAGTTCATCAACCAGCCTGCGCTGTTTGGCCTGCCGGGGGTGCTGTTCGCCTGGCTGGCGCTTTGCCTTGCCATGGTGATCTTGCTCAAGCGCAGCGCGCTTGGCTTCGCGATCTATGCCATCGGCGCGAATGAGCGGGCCGCCGGGCTTGTCGGGCTGCCGGTCCGGGCGGTGCGGATTTTGGTGTTCGGCCTCTCGGGGGCGCTTGCCGGGCTGACCGGGGTGATGGTGATCGGCTACACCGGCAACTCCTTCATCAGTGTCGGGGATCAATACATGCTGCCCTCGATCATCGCGGTGGTGATCGGCGGCACGTCGCTTGCGGGCGGCAGCGGCGGGTACATCGGCACCGTGGCGGGGGCGATTGCGCTCGTGCTGTTGCAAAGCCTGCTCACAACGCTGCATCTGGAGGTCTGGGGGCGGCAATTCATCTTTGGCGCCACGCTTCTGGTTTTGCTCGCCATGTATGGCCGCCAACAGGCACCGAGGGTCTGAGGTGGCGGGCGCCGCTCCAAACATCCGCGATGTGGCGCAGCGCGCCGGGGTCTCGACCGCGACCGTGTCGCGCACATTGGCGCATCCCGACAAGGTGCGCGAGGATACCCGGCAAAAAGTGATGGAGGCCGTCGAGGCGCTTGGTTTCGTGCCCAATGATCGTGCGCGGGTGTTGCGGCGCCAATCCAGCCAGACCGTGATCTTGCTCGTGCGCGACATCTCCAACCCGTTCTATCTGGATGTTTACAAGGGCGTCGAAGAGGCGGCCTTTGACGCGGGCTACAAGGTGCTGATGGGCGATGCCCGCGATGATGACGAACGCATCAGCCATTACATCGAGGCGGTGCGCGAGCGCCATGCCGATGGCCTGATCCTGATGATCGGTCGGTTGCCCGACAGGTTTGGCGAAGATCCCGCCCGCTTGCCGCCGATTGTCGTGGCCTCAGAAGCGATCCGCACCATCGACGTGCCCACCGTCAAGGTGGACAATGTGGCGGCCGCGCGCGCGGCGGTGGAGCATCTGATCGCGCTCGGGCATCGGCAGATCTGCCATATTGCCGGGCCGCTGGACGAATACCTCGGCGAGGCCCGCCTGGAGGGCTATCGCGCCGCCCTTGCCGCCGCCGGAATCGGCGATGATCCCGGTCTTGTGCTGGCAGGCGACTTCAGCCTTGGCGCGGGGCATGATCTGGTCGCGGATCTGATCGCGCGCGGCGGCACGTTCAGCGCGATCTTTGCCGCCTCTGACCAGATGGCGATTGGCGCGATCACCGCCTTGCGCCAGCGCGGCCTGCGGGTGCCCGAAGACATCTCGGTGGTCGGGTTCGACGATACGCTGATTGCCTCGATGGTCGACCCGGCGCTGACCACCATCCATCAACCGCGCCGCGACATCGGCTTTGCCGCCATGACGATGATGATCGAGCGGCTTTCCGGCGTTGTCACGCCAACCGACCGGGTGTTTCCGACCGAGTTGATCGTGCGCAACTCCACCCGCCCCTTGGGGCGGACACATCCTCGGCAGGAAAGGGGACACAGATGAAAACGCTCAAGGGACCGGGCCTGTTTTTGGCGCAATTCATAGGGACGAGCGCCCCGTTTGACAGCCTCGACGGGCTCGCGGACTGGGCCGCCGGTCTTGGCTACAAGGGGCTGCAACTGCCGACCACGGCAGGCCTTTTCGATCTGGAGCTGGCGGCGCAATCGCAGGGCTATGCCGATGAGCTGACGGGGCGGCTGGCCGAGAAGGGGCTCGCAATCACCGAGCTCTCGACCCATCTGCAAGGCCAGCTCGTTGCCGTGCATCCGGCCTATGACACGCTCTTTGACGGCTTTGCGCCCGCGCATCTGCGCGGCAATCCGGCAGCCCGCACCGCTTGGGCGAGCGCACAGCTCAAGCTTGCTGCGCAGGCCTCGAAAAACCTCGGGCTGTCCGCGCATGCGAGTTTTTCCGGCGCATTGGCGTGGCCCTATATCTACCCTTGGCCGCAACGGCCTGCGGGCCTTGTCGAGACCGCCTTCGAGGAGCTGGCCCGGCGCTGGACCCCGATCCTTGATGCCTTTGACGCGGCGGGGGTGGATCTGTGCTTCGAGCTCCATCCCGGCGAGGATCTGCACGACGGGGTGACGTTCGAGCGGTTTTTGGCGGCGACGGGCGATCACCCCCGCGCCAACATCCTTTATGACCCGTCGCATTTCGTGCTGCAGGCGCTCGATTACCTGCAATTCATCGACATCTACCACGACCGCATCCGCGCCTTCCATGTGAAGGATGCCGAGCTTCAGGTCTCGGGGCGCTCGGGCGTTTACGGCGGCTATCAGGGCTGGGTCGACCGCCCCGGCCGGTTCCGCTCGCTCGGCGATGGCTCGGTCGATTTCAAGGCGATCTTCTCGAAGCTCGCGCAATACGATTTCGATGGCTGGGCGGTGCTGGAGTGGGAATGCGCGCTCAAGCATCCCGAGCAGGGCGCGGCAGAGGGGGCGGCCTTCATCCGCGATCACATCATTCGCGTGACCGAACATGCGTTTGACGATTTTGCGCAAAGCGGCGTTGATCAGGCCGCGAACCGGCGCCTTCTGGGCCTGAACTGAGGACATGACCATGAGCAAATCCCGTATCCGTATTGGCATGGTCGGCGGCGGTGAAACGGCCTTCATCGGCGCGGTGCACCGCATTGCGATGCGCATCGACGACGCTTTCGAACTGGTGGCGGGGGCGCTTGATGCCGAGCCCGCACGCGGGCGCCGCTTTGCAGCCACGCTGGGCATTGCGCCCGAGCGCGCCTATGACAGCTATCTCGACATGCTGGCCGCCGAGGCTGCCCGCGCCGATGGCATCGAGGCGGTGGCAATCGTCACGCCGAATTTCCTGCATTTTCCGGTGGCGAAAGCGGCGCTGGAAGCGGGGCTGCATGTGATCTGCGAAAAGCCGATGACGGTGACGCTCGAAGAGGCCGAAGAACTCGCCGCGCTCGTGCAGGCAAGCGGAAAGCAGTTCTTCCTGACGCATACCTACACCGGCTATCCGATGATCCGGCAGATGCGCGAGATGGTTGCAGCGGGCGAGATCGGCACGCTGCGGCGCGTCGAGGCGGAATATCTGCAAGACTGGCTTGCCGCCCCGGTGGAGCGCACCGGCGCGGAAGGGGCCGTCTGGCGCACCGATCCGAAAAAGGCGGGGGCTGGCGGGGCGATCGGGGATGTGGGCACCCATGCCTACAACCTCGCGGCTTTTGTGACCGGGCTCGAGCCGGACGAACTCCTTGCCGAACTCAGCGCCTTTGTGGAGGGCCGCCGCGTTGATGATGATGCCGCGATCCTGATGCGCTATGCCGGGGGGGCCAAGGGCTCCATCCTCGCCAGTCAGGTGTTGCCGGGCAATGGCAACAACCTTTCGCTGCGCGTCTATGGCGACAAGGGCGGGCTGGAATGGCGCCAGGAGGCCCCGGAAGAGCTTTGGTTCACCCGGCTCGGAGAGGCACGGCAGATGCTGCGGCGCAATGGGGCCGGGGCGACGGGAGCCGCCGTTGCGGGCAGCCGTGTGCCCGCCGCGCATCCCGAAGGCTATCTGGAGGCCTTTGCCAACCTTTACCGCGATGCGGCCCGCGCCATTTCGGGCCAGACCGAGGGCGCCCTTGTGCCCGGCGCGCCCGAGGGCGTGGCGGGGCTGCGCTTTGTCGAGGCTTGCCTCACTTCCGCGCAGGCGGGCGCGGTCTGGGTGCCGCTGCGGCCATGATCGGGCCCCAAAGGGTCAGGCACACAGGCCTGACCCGCCACAGGCATGATCTGCCCCGGGAGCCTTAATGCCAAAGAGGCGAAGGCTCTCCGTGTCCAGCGCTCTCAGAGCGACATTTTCTTGAAGATCGGCTCGGGGATCGCGCGGATGACCGCCATGATCATGCGCCAGACGGGCCGCACATAGATCACGTTGCGCCCGGTCGCGACGGCCTTGACGATGGCCAAGCCCACCTCCTTGGGCTCCGCCGTCAGTGCCGCCGGAAGGTCCATGCCCTCGGTCATCTTGGTGTTCACAAAGCCCGGCAGAACGGTGACGACATGCACCCCCTTTCCGGCCAGACGGTTGCGCAACCCTGACAAAAAGGCGGTGAACCCCGCCTTGGCGGAGCCGTAAACATAATTCGTGGCCCGTCCGCGCAGGCCCGCCACCGACGAGATCCCCACCAGCGTGCCCGAACCGCGCGCCGCCATCCGGTTCGCCAAAGCCGCCATGATCAGCGCGGGCCCTTCGAAATTGGAGCGCAGCACAAGCGCGCTCTGCTCCATGTCGCGCTCGTTTTCCGATTGCGCTGTCATCAGGCCAACGGCGATCACGGCCACCGCTGGCAGGGCGGGCAGCGCATCGAGAAAGGCGGCATGGCCCGCGGTGTCGAGCACGTCAAAGGCATGCGTGCTCACCTCGACATTGTAGCGCAGGGCAATATCGGCGCGGTCGGGCTCCAGAGTGTCGGCACGGCGCGCGGCAAGCTGGATGGGATGCCCCGCGGCAGCAAAGGCATGCGCAGTGGCAAGACCAATATCGGACCGGGCACCGAGAATGAGAACGGGAGCTTTCGTCAAAGATCCAACCTTTCGGATTGCTGGGAGCGCAGCGCCGCCGCACAGCCATGGCTGCGCCGCCATTCGGCAAATTGTGCCGCGCGCGGATCGGCCGCGTGCAGCGTGGCCGCCTCCATGCGCGAATCCTTGGCAAGATAAAAGCGCCCGCCATGGGCAAGGGTGATCGCATCGAGCCGGTCCAGAAGCGCAAACGTGCTGCGGCGCACCGGGAAATCGAGCGCGAGCGTGTAGCCCTCCATCGGGAAGGAAAACGCGCTCTCCTGCGCGCCAAAGCGTTTCAGCACGGCAAGGAAGGAGCCGGTTCCGGCGGCGGCGATGGTTGCGAGCAACTCGGTCAGCCCCGCCTCGGAGGCGGCCAGCGGCAGCACGCATTGATATTGCGCAAAGCCCTTGGCGCCGTAGATCCGGTTCCAGTTGTTGATCGCATCGAGCGGATAGAAATAGCTGTCCCAGTCAACGATGCTGCGGCCTTCGGCGGCAAGCCCCTTGCGATAGTAAAGCGCGTTGAAGGCGCGCAAGGTCACGCGGTTGAGCGCCCAGGACGGGAAATCCAGCGGCACCGTCAGCTTGCGTTTGCGCGGCCAGTCGAGCGGGCGCAGTGCATAGTCATCGCGCAGCGCTTGCGGGCGGGCGTGTTCTCCGAGCATCACCAGCGAACGGCCAAGCGCGCGCCCGCTGGCCAAGCAATCAATCCACGCGACAGAATAGGTCGCCTCGTGGTTCGCCTCGAAAATCGCGATCGCCTGCGCGAGGGTCGCCGCCGGAAGCATGCGCTGCTCGATCCAGGCGCTTTCCACACGGCGCAGCCGGATCGCGGCGCGCAAGATCACCCCCGTCAACCCCATCCCGCCGCAGGTCAGATCAAACAGGGTCTCGTTTTCGGTTGGCGCGCATCGCAGCACCGCGCCATCGGCGGTCATCAGGTCAAGCCAGGCCACCGAGGCCCGCATCGCGCCATCCTTGTGGTGGTTCTTGCCATGCACATCGGAGGCAATCATGCCGCCGATCGTCACATGCCGGGTGCCGGGCGTGACCAGCGGAAACCAGCCCCGCGGCAGAAACGCCGCGATCACATCGCCCAGAAGCGCGCCTGCCTCAAGGATCAAGATCCCCGTTTCCGGGTCGAAGGCGATCATCCGGTTGAAATGACGGGTCGAGAGCGTGGCCACGCGCCCGAGCGCGCTGTCACCATAGGAGCGGCCATTGCCCCGCGCCACCACGCCCCGCCCCGCGCCAAGACTGCGGCGGATCTCGTCTTCGGAGCGTGGCGCCTCAAGGTGGGAGTGATGGGTCGGAAAGCGCCCCCAACCTTGAAGTTCGGTTCTCATTTCAGGCCGTTTCCCGCAGGCTGGAGCGATTGAAGACAAAGCGTCGGTCCAGATTGTACTTCACCACATAGCCTATCGCGAGGCCAATCACGGCACCGGTCTCGCGCATCGCCTCGGTGCGCCAGATCGCCCAGAACCCCGCTTCCATGCCCCAAAAGAGGGCCGTCGTGACGAGGCCCATCATCGTGTAAAGTGAAAATTTCTGCCCGTGCTCCCGCAGTGAAGTGGCGCGATCATCGAAGATCCAGTGCTTGTCGAGCAGGTATTTCACCACAAGCCCGGCCAGCGTTCCCACGGCGAGCGCGCAGATCAAGCCGACCGGGCCCTGCCCCACGAGTAGCACGCCCCGCTGCGCCCCGAGGTTGATCAGGGTCGCGATCATCGCAAAGGCGGCGTAGCGCAGCACGAGCGTCGACAAGGTCAAAGAGGGGCTCCCGGCATGGTGCGGGAAGAGGCCCCGCAAGCACCGCAAATACGTGCCTTGACGGGCTATGTCACGGTTGCAGGTGCTTTTGCGCGGATTTGGCGGCCTCGAAGTGACGGCGCATATTGCGCGAACGCGCGGCCCCAAAGGCCCCGCCTGCGCGGCAAGACCTTGGCGCAGCCCCTTTTCAGATCGCCCCGCCCGGTGTGAGGAGCCCGACGACCGTTCGGATCGGCCTGCCAAGGGATCTCTCCCTATGGAACGCGGTTTCCCGCCACGCGTCTTGGTGAGGGGCGCGGAAGGTCGCCCGCGCCGCGCCCCTCCGCGGCGCCTCAGGGGCGTTTGTAGCCCGGTTTTTTGTAAAGATGATCGAGGTTCGGAGCGATCTCGGGGTCGTAGACCTGCGTGAACCACTCCGCCTGCGGCACATCCTCGATGGCCACCGAAATCGCGTCTTCCGAAGTCCCGAGCGTGTTCATCAGCGCTTCGGCAAGGTGCTTGGCAAGGTCGTGCTTTTGGTCCTCCGTGCGCCCGGTGGCGAGTTTAACGGTGATATGCGGCATGGTTTTTCCTGTTTTGTCCATGTTTGGCCTGCGGTGCCGGGGGCGTCGCAGGCGTGTTGATGGCCGTCGCACCGCCCGAGGGGCGTTCGGCGGCCCCTTGGTCGAGGTCAGATCCGGCCCGTGGCGCGCTCCCTGTCGAGCCACGCCACGAGGCGCCGCATCCCCTCCTCGATATCGACTTCGGGCACCCAGCCAAGCTCGCGGCGCGCCTTGTCATTGCTGGCGCCAATGCGCGTCACGACCGGGTTGGCGATCCGCGCCGCATCGGCCCTGTACTGCGGCACAAGATCCGAACCGCAGGCTTTCAGCAGCGCCGCGATCAGCGTGTTGAAGGGGGTATCGACACCGCTCGTGATATTGTAGGCGCCGTTTTCATGTGCCTCCATCGCGGCAAGGTTGGCGCGTGCGGCATCCCCGATATAGATGAAATCGGCGACGTTGGTGCCATCGCCCTCGATCACCGGCGGCTCTCCTGCCCGGATGCGTTCCCAGGCATTGACGATGCGGGTGGCATCAATCGCGCGCCGGTGCTGGTTCTCGCCGTAAAGGTTCGAGTAGCGCAGCGCCGCATAACCGAGGCCGTATTGCGTGTGATAATGCTGACACAGCCCCTCGCCCACGATTTTGGTGCCGGAATAAAGCGCAAGGCCGGTGCCAAGGCCGTTCCAGTCAAACGGCGCATCCTCGGTGCAGGGCTGCGCGGTGATGCGCCCATAAACGCCCATCGAAGAGCTGAAAATCACCTTTTCGACGCCTTGCACACGCGCCGCCTCAAGAACGTTCTGGAAGCCGCGCACGTTCACGTCGAGCCCCATCCAGGGGTTGGCCAGAAGCGGCCCGCCAAGGAAACCCGCGACGTTGAACACCCCGGCCGTGCCCTTGAACGCGTCAAGCAATTCGTTGAGGCGCAGCATGTCGCCGCGCACAAAGGTGCAGCGCGGATCGGCGAGCATATCCTCAATGGCATGGGGGCTGCCCAGAGAGAGGTTGTCGAGCAAGACCACCGTGCCCGCCCCCGCGCAGAGTAACTGGCGCGCGATATTCGAGCCAAGCAGGCTCGCGCCCCCGACGATGACGAATTTATTGTTGGCGATTGCGGGCATGGTATCCTCGTGAATGGATATCGCTCAGGCGAGTCAATGGCTTGGCGATAGCGCTATCGCTCCCATCTAATCCGCATTCGGGCGGGCGCAATGCATGCATGGCGGCGTTGCGCGACGCCCATGGCGGGAGGGCGCGGGGCGCGGAACACCCCATCGTGGGGCGAGCTGCATGCCCCCCCCAAAGCGCAGGGCACCAGAAGGCTCCCCCCCCCGGTGCCGGTGCTCACCGGGTCGCCGCCGCCGCAGAGGAGATCGGCGCGAAGCTGATCGTGTTTGCGGGCAGTTCCGCCGCGCTCACAGACGAGGGGCCGGCCGTGTCGATCCGCACCACGACCGACATGCCCGGAACCAGACGGCCAGCCAGCGGCTGATCCGGGTCGATGCGGATTCGCACCGGCAGGCGCTGGGTGATCTTGGTGAAGTTCCCGGTCGCATTGTCGGATTTCAGAACGGCAAATTCCGAGCCCGTGGCCGGGGAGAACCACTCGATCGTGCCATGCAGTTCGACATTGTCGAGCGCGTCAACGGTGAAGGTGGCCTTCTGGCCGATGGTCATCCCCGCGATCTGGGTCTCCTTGAAGGCTGCAGAAACCCAGCGGATATCCGGCACCAGCGTGCCGATCTGCGTCCCCGCGGAGACATATTGGCCGACCCGGGCGGCAACCTCGCCGAGGGTGCCGTCCTCGGGTGCGGTGATGCGGGTATTCTCGAGGTCGATCTCGGCCAGACGCAGCGCCGCCTGCGCGCCGTCGACCGCCGCCAGCAAGGACTGTTTTTCGATTCCGTTCGAGGCCAGATCCTGCTCGGCGACCTTCAGCGCCGCCGCGGCCGACTGTTCCGATGTCTGGGCCGCGAGATAGGCGACCTGGGCATCGTCGGCGGTCGTCTTGGTGACCACGCCCTTCACGAACAGCGCGGAGAACCGCTCCGAGGCGGCCTTCTGGGTTGCGAGATCCTGCTTGGCGATGTCGTACTTGGCCCGGGCCGAGGCGAGAGTGGCCTCGTCGGACACGCGATCTTGCGCGTTGTTGGCGAGCGAGGCCTGCGCGGCCTCAAGCGAGGCCTGCGCCTGCGCGACCTTCTGGCGAAAGATCCGGTCATCGATCTTGACCAGCAGATCGCCCTTCTTGACGCGCTGGTAATCTTGCGCCGGAACCGCGTCGATGAGCCCGGCGATCTGCGGGCTGAGGAAGGTCACCTTGCCGCGCACATAGGCGTCATTGGTGGTCTGGGCCGCGCTGGTGAACGGCGGCAGCCCGAAGGCGAAGAGCACAAGAACCACCCCTCCGATGCCGGCAAGGGTCGCGACATAATTCGTGGGGGAACGGAAGAACTGGAACATCTGACGCACTCGCGAAGCAGGTGGGGGGGCGGGTTGGAACGGGGGGCTGGCGGAGGATCAGGCCGGGGTCGGGGCTGCGACGGCGGCCTGCCGGCGCGCTTTGTAGCGCTTCCGGCCTTCTTGAAACAGCAGCGCGGCGAGCGCCACCAGGGCAAGGCAGCCCGAGACGAAGAAGGCGTCGCCATAGGCGAGCGCATTGGCCTGGCGGGTTGCGGCCGTGCCCAGAAGCGAGACGCCCTCGGCAGAGCGGATGATGGGGTCGGTGATGGTCGAACGCAGCTGCCCCGCATATTGCGACAGGCGCTCGCTCACCAGCGGATCGACCGAGGACAGGCGCTGCACGATCGCGTGGGAATGGTATTGCTCGCGCAGCGTGACGAGGCTGTTGAACAGCGCCGCGCCAATGATCGCCCCGATCCTCTGGGTGGTCAGGAACACGATCACGAAGCTCAGCAAGTTGTGCGCGCCGCGGCGGAACGTGACGATCAGCCCGTTGGCCATGGTCGGCGGCAGATAGAGCCCGCTGGAAAAGCCGATCAGGATCTGACTGGCATAGAGCTGTTCCGGTCGGGTCAGAACGGTGACATTGGCACACATCATCGAGCCGATGGCGAGCAGGACAAGCGCAATCCCCTGCAGCAGCGCGTGGCGATCCGGCCGCATGATCACCGCAGAGGTGGCCCCGGCCACGATCATCGACAGCAACACCACCAGGTAGAAGCCCGAAAGCTGCTCTGTCTGCAGCCCCATCGCCCGGAAGAAGCCGACCGCGCCGGCGCTCTGCTCCGAAAGGATCAGGCGAAACAGCAAAAGAACACCGGCGAAATGCAGCATTTCCGGCGATGTCAGCCAGCGGACGTCGATGAACGGATTCTTGCGGTTGAGCTCCATCAGCACGCTGATCAGGCCGCAGAGGAGGCCGCCCGCCAGCACCCAGCCGAGCCAGGGCGTTTCCACCCACCAATAGCTGACGCCAAGATAGCCGACCACGGCCAGCGAGCCGAGCCCCGTCGCGATGAAACCATAGGAGACGAGATCCACCCAGTGCAGCACCTTTTCGCGCGGGGGCGAGGGCAATGGCAGCATGTAGATGAGCCCGAAGCAGATCATGCCCAGCCCCATCTCCAGCAAGTAGGTTGTGGTCATGCTGCCCGTCTCAAGCAGGATCGGCGAGAGCAGCCCGGCCACGGGGGTGGATATGAACAGCGCGGTGAGCGCCACGCTCACCCCCAGGCTCAGGCGCAGCTTGGGCGCCAGAGGGTCCATCATGTAGAGGAAGGCGAGCGAAGAGAGCGGCGCAGCGGTGACGCCGGCAAGAAAGCGCAAAACCAGCGCCGACTGCAGCGTATCGGCAAAGAACAGTTGCAGCGCCGCCACGGCCACGAACACCGCGATCGCGACTTCGGCAAAGTTGCGCAGCCCGTATTGGGCACGGAGCTTGAACACCATGAGGGTGAGGCTTGCGGTCGGGGCGAGATAGGCGGCAAGCAGCCAGGTCATCTCCTGGCTGGTCGCTCCGAGCACCCCGGAGATCTGGGTGGCGTTGGCCGAGATCAGGCTCATGCCGAGGCCCTGGGTCAGGGCGATGATGACCGAGGTGCCCATGTAGCACAGCGCCAGAAGCGGCGGTTTCAGCAACCCGGTGGGTGCCGCCGCCGGAGGCTGGTCCGGCGCCACAGCCGGAGCGGTCTTGGCCTCGGCCTCAGGCATGATGATCCCGTCCCTCGTTCGATTGCCGGTCGATCCGCTCGGACACGGCTTCCATCAGCTCAACCGCCGCGCGCAGGGACTCTATATCGGTACAGGCAAAGAAATCCTTACGCAGATCAGCCCCCAACCTCTGGACCAGCTGCGCCTGAACCCTGCCGTGATCGGTCAGCACAATGATATTCGCGCGCCGGTCGTTCGGGTCGGGCTCGCGGCGGATCAGGTCGATCTCGGCCATGCGGTCCAGCATTCGCACGAGCGTGGGCTTTTCCAGTTCAAGTTCGCAGGCAAGCTCGCTCTGTGTCATGCCCGGCCGCTGCGCGAGGCGCAAAAGGGCGCGGCCGCGCGGATAGGTGAGCCCATGTTCGAGCAGCCGCGCGTTGAACGCGGTGCGCAGTTTGCGGCTCAACCGAGTCAGCGCCTCAAGGAAGTCCGCGCTCGGTTTATGTGTGGGCTCATGCATCAGGGGGCGGTACCGTCTTCGCGCTATTTGTGTAGCGCACTAATTATATTCGTGCTCATAAATAGAGGGAGACACGGCGCCGGCAAGAGCGGATGCGCGCAGTGCAGCCATGCTCTCTCGTATGTGATCCGGCCGCGCGGCGGGGCTTTGCACGCGCGCAAGTATCGTTTGCTGGACGACGCGGCGGTAAAAGTCTTTTGCGAAGCATATGCGGCAGCGCGGAACCGGCTGGAGAGGGCGGCGGATGCCGGGCGCGGGCTGGGAAGAAGGCGCCCGGACTATGGCCGAAGTTCGCAGCAACGCTGTTGTGCATAATCCCGCGCGGAGAATGCGCCAGCCTCGGGCAACGGAGATGGCCCCGGAATCCTGGGATCGTCACCACTGACGGGCGGTCGGGGCACCGGCGCAGAACGCTCGCGTCAAGCGCACGTTCAAACCGCGCGCCGGGGGCGGTTACGCGGGAGAGAAGTTTGCGCCGCCTTGGGCAAACTCATGGTGCGCCAAAGGCGGGCACGCGCCTAGCTGCGCAACACCAGATGCCCCGGCGAGATCTCGTCATAAGACGACATCGGCACATCTGCCCCGACCGGATGGATCGGCGTGCGCAACGGGAGATAGTGACGCGCCTCCCCAATCGAGCGCCGTGCGGGGTCTGCAATCGGCACCGCCCCGAGTAGCGCTTTGGTGTAGGGATGGCTCGGGTTCTCGAAGATCTCGGCGCGCGTGCCAATTTCGACGATACGGCCGAGATACATCACCGCAACGCGGTGGCTAATCCGCTCCACGACCGACATGTCATGGCTGATGAACAGGAAGGCGATCCCGAGATCTTCCTGTAACTCCATCAGCAAGTTCAACACCTGCGCCTGCACCGACACGTCAAGCGCCGAGACCGCTTCATCGGCAATGATCAGCTTGGGGTCGAGCGCCAGGGCCCGCGCGATTGCCACCCGCTGGCGCTGGCCGCCAGAAAGCTCATGCGGATAACGCCCAGCAAAGGCTGCGGGCAGGCGCGCGCGCTCGAACAACGCCTCGACCCGTGCCTGCAGCGCCGCCCCCGAAAGCACGCCGTAATTGCGCAGCGGTTCGGCCACCTGATCAAACAGCTTGAGCTGCGGATTGAGGCTCGCATAGGGGTCCTGAAAGATCATCTGCATGCTGCGCCGCATCTCATGCAGTTCCGGCGTGGTCTGCATCAGCACATCGCGCCCCCCCAGCCAGACCTGCCCCGACGTCGGCTCGACCAACCGCAGAATCGAGCGTCCGCAGGTGGATTTGCCGCAGCCGGATTCGCCAACGATGCTGAGCGTCTCTCCGGCATTGAGGGTAAAGCTCACATCCTCAACCGCATGAACATTCGCCACCGTCTTGCGGGTCAGTCCCTTCTTCATCGGGAAGCGGGTGGTGAGGTGCTTCACATCAAGCAGCACCTTGCGTGCGACCGCCGGCGCTTGGTCGCGCGCACGGGCGGGAACCGGTGTCTCGGTGGCGCCCTCGGTGGCGCCATATTCGATCCCCGGCATCGGCTCGGGGGCGGTCTTTCCGCGCATCTCGCCAAGTCGCGGCACCGCCGCGAGCAGTGCTTTGGTATAGGGGTGCCGGGGCGCCGCGAAGATCTGTTGTACCGGGCCCTCATCGACCTTTTCGCCGCGATACATCACCACCACGCGGTCGGCGATCTGCGCCACCACCGACATGTCATGCGTGATAAACATCACCGCAGTGCCATGTTCGCGTTTAAGGCGGTCGATCAGCGCCAGAATCTCGGCCTGAATCGTGACATCAAGCGCCGTCGTCGGCTCGTCGCAGATCAAGAGCCGCGGCTCGCAGGCCATCGCCATCGCAATCACCACACGCTGGCGCATCCCGCCCGAAAGCTCATGCGGATACTGTTTCATTCGCCGCTCTGGCTCGCTGAGTTGCATCTGGCGCAGCAAATCGAGCGCGCGCGCAGAGGCGGCCGCGGACGAAAGATCGGTATGCGTGCGGATCGCCTCCACCAACTGACGCCCGATCGTGAACACCGGGTTCAACGCGGTCATCGGTTCCTGAAAGATCATACCGATCTCGTTGCCGCGGATCTTGCGCATGCTCTTCATGTCAATCGTGGCGAGATCGCTGATTTCGCCATTGGCACGCCGAAACAGCATGTTGCCGCCAAGGATCCGCCCGCCGCCAAATTCCACAAGTCGCATCAACGACAGCGAGGAGACGGATTTCCCGGAGCCGGATTCCCCGACCACGCAGACGCATTCCCCCGGCGCGATGTCAAAGCTGACATCCTTCACGCCAAGGATTTCCCCGGCATGAGTCGGAAAGCCGATCTGGAGGTGGCGGATCGAGATCAGCGGCTGCTCGGGCATTGAGGGCTCTGGTTGGTCGAACATCTGGGCTCCCTGTCCCGGCCGAACGGGGCGGCCAAAAGTCGGTTGCCCCATATTTCCCGCCCGGACGCGTTTAGTATGTTTTGTTACATCTTGACTTCCGTGATGCGAACTTGCAAGATAAATTACATAATAAGACGACAGGGAAATCAGAACGCGCCCCCGATGCGACCCCGGGAAACCGCGCCGTCAGGCTCTGCCTTGCGGCGCTTTGCAACCGGTCCGATCGAGGCGCCTTCGGAGAAGAAATGCTTCACTACACGATCAGACGATTGCTCATCGCAATCCCGACCCTGCTGCTGATCAGCCTGGTCATCTTCATGCTGCTGGGGCTCGCGCCGGGCGACCCGATGGCGCAATTGCCGCTGACGATCCCCGAAGACGTCAAGGCGCAGATGCGCGAGGCGCTCGGTCTCGGAGACCCACTCTGGATGCGCTACCTCATGTGGCTCAAGCAGTTCTTCTGGGTCGAACCGCTGCACGTGCTCGACACGCTGTTCGACACGCAGATGGTTGAGGGCGGCCAGCGCATCCTGTCATGGCAGTCGCACGCCCCGGTGGCCGAGGTGATCGCACAGCGCCTGCCGCAAACGCTCTGGGTTGTCGGCCTTGCCTATCTTGTCGGGGTGCTGATCGCGCTGCCGATCGGCATCATCTCGGCCTATCGCCAATACAGCCTGTTTGACCAGATCGGCACCTTTGTCTCCATGATTGGTTTTTCGGTGCCGACCTTCTTTGCCGGCGTCGTGCTGATCGTGGTATTCTCGGTTCATCTGCATTGGTTCCCGTCCTTTTACGACACCCAACTGGAGGTGACGGACGGGGCGAGCCTGCTCGCGCAGATCCGCCAGATGGTGCTGCCCGTTGCCGTGATGGCGCTTTACAACGCCAGCCAGATCAGCCGCTTCATGCGCGCCTCGATGCTCGACAACCTGCGCCAGGATTATGTGCGCACCGCGCGCGCAAAAGGGCTGAGCGAGCGTGTTGTGGTGTTGGTGCATGTGCTGCGCAACTCGATGATTTCCGTCATCACCGTGATCGCGCTGGGCGTGCCGCAGATCTTTGGCGGCGCCATCATCACCGAGCAAGTGTTCAAGGTGAATGGGATCGGCGAGTTGCTGATCTCTTCGATCCAAGCCAACGACATACCAATGGTCCAGACCCTGACGTTCATCTTTGCCGTGCTGATCGTGCTGTTCAACCTGATCGCAGACGTTCTTTACGGCCTCCTCGACCCGAGGATCCGCTATGAGTGACACCTCTCTCACACAACCCGCCGCGCCACGCACCGGCAAATGGCACGATGTCTGGATCCAGTTCCGCCACCACAAGGGGGCAATGTCCGGCATGGTGGTGCTGGGGCTGATCGTGATCACCGTGGTGCTGGGGCCGTTGCTATGGCACATCGACCCGACCGAGATCGCAATGCGGGCGCGCAACAAGGGGCCTTCGCTTGCCCATCCCTTCGGCACCGACCAGCTTGGCCGCGACCTGTTTGCCCGGCTGATCGCCGGGGGCCGGGTCTCGCTGACGGTGGGGGTGACGGCGATGCTGCTCTCGCTGTCGCTCGGCACGCTGATCGGCGTCTGCGCGGGCTATTTCCGCCGCCTGGACGGACCGCTGATGCGGCTGACGGATATGTTCCTCGCGCTGCCGCTGCTGCCGTTGCTGCTCGTGATGTCGATGCTGTTTCGCGAAACGCTTGCGCGCAGCCTTGGCCCGGAAACCGGGATCTTTCTGCTGATCGTGCTCGCGATCGGGCTTACCAGCTGGATGCATACTGCGCGGCTCGTGCGCGGCGAGGTGCTGACGTTGAAGGAAAGGGAGTTCATTCTTGCGGCGCGCTCAAGCGGCACCCGCGATGGCAAGATGATCTTGCGCCATGTGCTCCCCAACGTGCTCTCGCCGGTTCTGGTTTCGGCCACGCTTGGCATCGCGAGCGCGATCATCACCGAAAGCTCGCTCTCCTTTCTCGGCCTCGGCTTCCCGCCCGATTTTCCGACATGGGGCCGGCTGTTGTTCGACGCCATTGACCAGATTCAGCTTTACCCGATCCGGGTCATCTTGCCCGGCGTGGCGATCTCGCTGACGGTGCTCTCGGTGAACTATGTCGGTGACGGGTTGCGCGACGCGATGGACCCGCGGCTGCGGGGGCGCTGAGCGTCCCCTCCCCCCACACACAGGCAGAAAACAAAAGGCCCCCACGGTTTCCCGCGGGGGCCTTTTGTTCATGTAATCATATCAGAGGCCGAAACGGTCCCGCGTCTGATTGAAGGGGCCACGACAAAGCTGCACGATCTGTCCCAGAATGGCCCCCCCGAAAACCTTGGGGGGATGGCGATGGGGCCAATAATCGAGCCCGGTCGCCGCATCCTCCAGCGTGCGCGCAAAGGCAACGGAAAGCGCCGCCGAGGTCGGCACCCCCCGGCCAGACCAGCCAGAAAGCGCCCAAAGGCCCTCGCCGAGGTCGCGGATCGTCGGCGTTTGATCAAGCGCCATGCTGATTGTGCCGCTCCACATATGCTCCCAGCTGAGCCCCGCGAGTTCGGGCCAAAGCTGGGCAAGCCGGCGCGTCATGAAGGCGGAGGTATACGCAAAGTCGCGCCCGCGTTTGGGCTCGACCAGCCCGCCGGTGATCAGCCGCCCCGAGCAATCGATGCGGAAAAACATCGGGTCGCGGTGCGTGTCGCCAAAGTTCATCCCGCCCGGCATCACCGCGCGCCGCTCGGCTTCAGTCAGCGGACGGCTGGCAAGGCCGTAGCATTCGAGCGGAAAGAAGCCGCGCCGCACCCGCCCCGGCACGCCCTGTTCGGAGTAGGCATCCGTGGTGAGGCCAACGCGCCTGGCGCGGATCTCGCCTCCGGGGGTTTTGAGATCCCAAGCGCCATTTTTGCGTGCAAGGCTCGTGACCGGGCTTTGCGTGAACACCCGCACCCCAAGCGAGATTGCGACCCGCGCAAGCTCTCGCGTATACCCGAGCGGGTTCAGATGGCCGCCGTCTTTATGCACCCAACCGCCCAAAAAGCCGCTTGCAATACCGGTCAGCTCTGCCAGCTCTGCCGCAGAGTAATACGCATCGCTCTTGCCGTAGCGGGCATAACGCGCCTGCGCGGCCTTGGTCGTTGCCAGCGTGCGCGCGTTATAGGCGGCCGTGACAAGGCCATTTTGCACCGCCTCGCAATTCATCTTGTAGCGGCGCACCATCTCAAACACCTGTGCGCTTGAGTTGACCAACAGATCCCTGCCCTTGGAGGGAACCCACGGCGCCTCGACATAGCCGTAAATCGGGATGCACTGGCCGTGATTGCGCCCGGAGCCGCCGCAGCCGACCTCATGCGCCTCAACCACCGCGACATTCGCGCCTTTTTGCGCCAGTTCGATCGCCGTCAGCAGCCCGCCATAGCCCGCACCCACCAGCGCAAAATCGACCTGCACCGCGCCCGACAGTGCCTCGGTCGGCGGCGCCGCAACGGCAGTGCGTTCATAGGGGGGCTCTGTTCTGCGAACGGTTGTCATGCCATTTCCTCCTCACTCACGGTGATCAGCGCAGAGGCGAGCCGATCGGCCCAAACCTCAATCCCGCCAGCGGTCTCAAGCATGTCGTTGGCCACCTCGAAGCCACAGGCCGGGAGCCCCGAGCCAAAGGTGTGGCGGTCAACGGTATATAGACCCTCGCGCCCGGTATAGGGTTTGTTGTCGCCCAAAGTCAGGCCCGGCTCGCGACCAAGGCTGTGCAGCAGATGCCGGGAAAGCACCTGATCATCATTCCAGATCGTGCCGCCGTCCCACGGGCGGCGCTGCCCGCGAAATACCCGCGTGCAACTGTGCAGCGCAAAGAAGAACGGGCGCGCATGACGCATGGTCTGTTGCGCCCAGATTTCACCAACGCGGCAATGATAGGGCCAGAACACTGCTTCCTGACGGGCAAGGCGGTCTTGATCCACCATTGCGGCATTGGCCGGAATCGGTGTGCCTTCCAGATCGCGCGGGATAGAATCCGGATCATCAAGCCAGCGGTTGACGTCGATCACGAGGCGGCTGACATCACACAGCACGACAGGCACGTCGATCTTGCCCGCCAGCGAATGCGCAAGCGCCGCCACACCGAGATCGCAGAAATAATGTGTGTTGCGCCAGGACGGGCTCAGCCCCAGATCGTGCAGGTGTTCCGGCACCGTGATCCCCGCATGATCGACAACGATCAGCCCCGGCAACTGCCCCGCCGGATTGAGCACAATCGGCGGGTTGGCATGTACTTGCATTTTATCCTTCGTTCTTCTGGGTATTCTTGGCGCCTGGCTGGCCGAGTTGGCGCAATTCCTCGATCCGCGCGAGCCGGTCGCGGCTGTCCTCGCGGCGGCGCAAGACCACGGCAGCGATCAACGCTTCCACCTGCGCCATCGCCACCACGCTTGAGCCAAATGGCGAGGTTGAACTGTCTGGCGCGGTCAGGATCGCCTCGGCATACTCTGCGATGGGAGAGCGCCATGTATCTGTGAGCAGGCAGATTTTTGCCCCTGCCGCGCGGACCCCGCGGGCGAAGTGCAGCAGATCGGGCTGATAGCGACGATAGTCGAACATCACGAAAATGTCTTGCGAACCGGCATCAACAAGCGAGTCGAAGAAAAAGCCCGCCTGATAGGGCTGGAAAGTCACCCCGGGGCGGACTTGTTTGAGCAGCGCCGCCAGACGCTGAGCTAGGTTCTGACTATAGCGCCCCCCCACGGTTTTGACCGAGAGCTTCGGGTTGGCCAGATAATTGGCGACAACGTCAAATTCCGCGGGCATCGCCTGTGCCGCAGCGGTGCGCAGGGACTCGGCCTGAAGCATCAGCGTCTTTTGATAGATGTGATCAGGGGTGTCGGCGGGCGAGCCGTTTTGCAGGTTTGTCAGCGGCGAGCCGAGCTGGCGCTCGACATCAATGATCACCGCAGCCTGAAAATCCGCAAAGCGCGCAAAGCCGATTTTTGAGAGGAAACGCAGCACCGTCGGCGCGCTGACCGAGGCCTGTTTGGCCAGGGCATCAACCGTTGTGAGTGCGCGCGTCGGATAGCCTTCGAGCAGCACCGAAGCCACCTTTCGCTCTGCCGTCGAACGCGCCTCGGTCCGGATTTTGTCGAGCAGATGTTGGGGCGACATGATCTGTATTCTTTATTACATATTGACACTTTGGAGTCTCTTTGCACAGTATGTTACAAAAATCAATCCCCTCCCCACGACAGAAAAAACGCCCCGGGGATAGCAACAGGAGAGACGATCCATGAAGAAAACAGCCGCATTCCTTGCCGGAGCCGCCCTGTGCGCGCTTCCGTTTGCCGCACAGGCGGAACGCGGTGCCGACGGCGCGCTGAAAATCCTTTACTGGCAGGCGGCTTCGACGCTGAACCCTTATCTTTCAGGCATGGGTAAGGATGTGGATGCCTCGGCGCTGATCCTCGAGCCGCTGGCGCGTTTTGACCCGGAAGGTAATTTGGTGCCGATGCTGGCGGCCGAGATTCCGACCCGTGAAAACGGCGGGATCTCTGCGGATCTCACCTCGATCACGTGGAAACTGCGCGACGGCGTGCGCTGGTCTGATGGCACCCCGGTCACCGCCCAGGATGTTGTCTTTACATGGAAATACTGCACGGCAGAAGGCGCAGGCTGCGCTGCGGCCAACGTCTTTGATGGCGTTGCCGATGTCGTGGCCGCCGATGACACCACGGTGCAGATCACCTTCGCCGAGCCCACACCTTACCCCTACCTGCCGTTTGTCAGCTCGACCGTGCCGATCCTGCAAGAAAAACAATTCGCCGATTGCATGGGCCCGGGCATGGCCGCCTGCAGCGCGCAAAACTTCGCGCCAATCGGCACCGGCCCCTATGTGGTCAAGACCTTCCACCCCAATGACGTGGCGGTCTTCACGATGAACCCCGCCTTCCGCGAAGCCGATCTGCCACATTTTTCCGATGTGTCGATCAAGGGCGGCGGCGATGCGATGGCGGCGGCGCGTGCCGTGTTTGAGACCGGCGAGGCCGATTACGCTTGGAACCTGCAACTCGCGCCCGATGTGTTTGAGCAACTCGCCTCCGAGGGCCGCGGTCGTCCCGTCGTTGCCTTCGGTTCGATGGTGGAATACCTGTTCCTCAACCTGACCGATCCCAACCCCGCGCTTGGCGACAAGCGCTCCACCATCGCGGGCGGGCCGAACAGCAAGCTTGACGATATCCGGGTGCGCGAGGCGATGTCGCTTGCCGTTGATCGCGAGCTGATCGCCGAGGTTCTTTATGGCGCTCAGGGCAAGCCGACCTGCAACGTCGTGCCGGCGCCTGCGCAATATGTGTCCAGCGCGAATGATGGCTGCCTGACGCCGGATGTCGAAAAGGCCAAGGCGCTGCTTGAGGAAGCGGGCTGGAGCGACTCCGATGGCGACGGCATCCGCGACAAGGATGGCCAACCGCTGCAGATCGAGTTCCTGACCTCGACGAGCGGCGTCCGTCAAGATGAGCAGGCGCTGCTGAAACAAGCCTGGAAAGACATCGGCATTCAGGTCGATCTGCGGAATGTCAGTGGCTCGGTGTTCTTTGGTGGCGACGCCGGGAACCCCGACACGCGACAAAAGTTCTACGCCGATGTCGAGATGTACACCGACAACTCCAAGGGGCTCGATCAGGAAGCGTTCCTGGGCAAATGGACCTGTGCTGCGATCCCCTCGCCGCAAACGCAATGGCAGGGCAGCAACATGCCGCGCTTCTGCGCGCCCGAGTATGACGCGCTCGCCGCGCGCCTGCATGCCACCGACGGCATCGAGGCCCGCGCCGAGATCGCCCGTCAGATGAACGACATGCTGGTGCAGTCTTATGCCGTGATCCCGCTGGTGCATCGCGGCAATGTTTCTGCTGCCGCCGCGACACTTGATGGCGTGCGGATGAACAGCTGGGACAGCGAGCTGTGGGATGTCGCGCACTGGTCGCGCAACGCCCAGTAAACGCTCTCTCTTTTCACATGATCGGCCGCGGGCAGCCAACGCTCGCGGCCGGTCCCACTCTCGGACCCCCAAGGAAAAGACCGACCATGTCTTCGAACCAATCCGTTCCCGTCATCACCGCCGGTGGCGCGGCCATTCCCCAGATCGGTCTGGGAACGTGGCATCTGCATGGCGAAGTGGTGGATGGCGCTGTTGCCACTGCCGTTGCAGCCGGATACCGCCATTTCGATACTGCCGCCTATTATGACAACGAGACCGATGTCGGCCATGCGCTGCGCGCTACCGGACTCGCGCGCGACAGCTACTTCCTGACCACCAAGGTCTGGTATACGGAGCTTGGTCGCGATGCGCTGCGCAAAGCTGCGGAAGCCAGCGTTGAGCGGCTTGGCCTTGGCGCTGTGGATCTGCTGCTGCTCCACTGGCCGAACCCGGAGATCCCGCTCGCGGAAACGATGAAGGCGCTTTGCGCCGCCAAGCGCGACGGTCTGGCCAAACATATCGGGGTGTCCAACTTCCCGATCTCTCTGCTGAAACAGGCGCTGGCTCTCACCAGCGAACCGATTGTTGCCAACCAGTGTGAATGCCATCCGCGCCTGAACCAGAAACCGCTGAAAAACTTCTGTGACGATAACGACATCGCCTTTGTGGCC
Source organism: Rhodobacter lacus (assembly GCF_042683065.1). Lineage (NCBI taxonomy): Bacteria > Pseudomonadati > Pseudomonadota > Alphaproteobacteria > Rhodobacterales > Rhodobacter > Rhodobacter lacus. The sequence goes on from NZ_JBHUIX010000011.1 coordinate 432,000, forward strand.
TACTCGCCGATTGGCAGCGGCAAGCTCACCGAACATCCGGTTCTGAGCGGGATCGCGGCAACGCATGGCAAGACCTCGGCACAGGTGATGCTGCGCTGGCACTTGCAGCGCGGCAACATCGCAATTCCGCGATCAAGCAAACCCGAGCGCGTGTGCGAGAACATCGCCGTCACTGATTTTGCGCTCTCGGCGGAAGAGATGGGGGCGATCGACGAGATGAACGCCCCCGATGGACGCATGATCAGCCCGAGCTGGGTCAAAAGCTGGGAATGATCATCTCGGCCGAAAGCATGTCATCAACGCCATTCAAGCGAAGATCGGCGGAGCAGGACTTTTCGCCGTTCGCGGCATGTGCAGAGCGCCCCCCTCGCGCAGATTAGGTCCCTCCAGGTGCGCCAATCAGGGATTGGCGCACCCGTGCGTTGCCAGGCGTCAGGCCAGGTGGTCGGTGAAGAACGCTTCCAGCCGGTCGAAGGGAATGATGTCCACCCGGTCGTAGAGATCGACGTGATCTGCGCCCTCGATGATCACCAGTTCCTTCGGTTCGGCCGCCGCCGCGTAGGCATCCTCGCTGAAGTAGCGCGAGTGCGCCTCGGAGCCCGCGATGATCAGCGTCGGCCGGGGCGAAATCTCGTGGATGTAGGTCAGCTGCGGCATGTTCATGAACGAGATGGCAGAGGTGATGTTCCAGCCGCCGTTCGAGTTCAGTGACCGGGGATGATAGCCGCGGCTCGTCTTGTAGTACTGCCAGTACATGGAGATGACCGGGTCATCGATGCCATCGAGCGTGTCCGGGAGCCCGCCTGCCAGGGCGGGAGCCTCGTTCGAAGCGGCATCTTCCCACCGTTGCAGGCTGAGGCGGGTCAGCAGCGCAAGACGCTGCTCTTCGGTCATCGCATCGTAATAGCCACGGGCGTTCACGCGGGACATGTCGTACATGCTGGTGACGGCCACGGCCTTCACCCGCTTGTCCGCCGCGACGGCGTTCAGGGCAAGGCCGCCCCACCCGCAGACCCCGATAACCCCGATCCGGTCGCGGTCGACGGCATTGTGCAGGCCGAGGAAATCGACGGCGGCCATGACATCCTCGCTGTTGATGTCGGGCGAGGCGACGTAGCGCGGCATACCGCCGCTTTCGCCGGTGTAGCTGCCGTCAAAGGCCAGAGCGACAAAGCCGCGTTCGGCCATGATCTGGGCGTAAAGACCCGAGGCCTGCTCCTTGACCGCGCCGAAGGGGCCTGCGACCGCGAGAGCGGGCAGCGTGCCGGCGCCGCGGTCCTTCGGCATGTAGAGATCGCCCACCAGCGTGATGCCGTAGCGGTTGGTGAAGCTCACCTTGCCGTGGTCGACCCGGTCGCTCTTGGCGAAGGTCTTGTCCCACTGGCTCGTCGCGGCGGCCAACACAGGTTGCGCCGACATCGCGGCGGTCAGGGCCGCTGCGCCGATGCTTGCGTTGATCATCAGGTTGCGGCGGTCGGGGTTCTCTAGATGTGTCTCTTCGGTCATGTCGGGCTCCCTTCGGTTGCGTCCCATCATATCTGAGGTGACGGGACCGGCTGCAAAAGGCGCGCATCGCCCATTGCATCCATGACGAAGATTCATCATCACTCGACACATGCATCGGCAGTCGGGAGACAGGCGTCGTGGATCGGGAAATGCTCGGAGATCTGTCGATCTTTCTCGCTGTGGCGGACGAGGGCAATTTCACGCGGGCCGGCCACCGGCTCGGAATCTCCCAGTCGGCGGTCAGTCATACCATCCGCCGGCTCGAAGATCGCATCGGGGTCAAGCTGCTGAACCGCAACTCGCGCAGCGTGACCCTGACAGATGCGGGTGAGCGGCTGATCGACAGCCTGCGCCCCAGCTTCCGACAGCTTGGCGACCGGATCGAGGAAGTGCGTTCTCTTGGCGAACGCCCCTCGGGCGTGGTGCGCGTGACCGCCAGCAGGCCGGCGGCGCGCCTGATCCTCTGGCCCGTCGCCTCGCAGCTCGTGCGGGACTTCCCCGAGATCAGCATCGAGATCATCACCGACGGCCGTCTGTCGGACCTTGCCGAAGACCGCTTCGACTGCGCGATCCGTCTTGGCGAGCATCTCGGGCCAGACATGATCGCGGTGCCCGTCGGGCCGCCGCTGGAGATGATGGCCTTTGCCAGCCCAGACTACCTGAAGCGGCGCGGCGTTCCCGCACAGCCGCAAGATCTGGTCGACCATGACTGCCTGCTCATGCGCCACAGGGTCGATGGCGGCACCTACGACTGGGAGTTTGAGCGAGACGGCGTTGAAACCGTGATGAAGCTGAACGGCCCCTTCGTCCTGAACGATCCGGACCTCGTGCGGGAGGCGGCGCGCGCCGGGCATGGCATCGGTTTCCTGACCGCCCCCGAGCTGAAGGAGGATCTCGTTTCGGGTCGCCTTGTCCGGGTGCTGGCAGACTGGTGCCCGCCCTTTGATGGGTATTTCCTGTGCTACTCAGGGCGCAGGAATGTCAGCCTGGCGCTGCGGCTTCTGATCGACAGGCTGCGCTTTCGAGCATGAGAACCGCTCATGCCCGGCATGGGGCCATTGCCCCTGCCGCCTGAATTTTGCGGCGCATATCCAGCGGAAAAGCCGCGTGCCGCTTGCCGGTGCGCCAAATGGCATCACCCGCGGAGCCTCTCATGTCCCATGTTTCCGGCGCATCCCGCGCCGATCCCCCCGAAACCGGCGCCAACTGGGGCGCCGTCATGGCCCTGTCGCTCGGGGCCTTTGCCCTCGTTGCGTCAGAGTTCATGCCGGTCAGCATCCTGACGCCCATCGCCGCGGACCTGTCGATCACCGAAGGCCAGGCGGGACAGGCGATTGCGGTCTCCGGGGCGTTCGCCGTCATCACGAGTCTTGGCCTGAGCACCGTCACCCGGCGCCTGGATCGCAAGCATGTTTTGCTTGGCCTCGTGGCGCTCATGCTGGCCTCGGGCACCCTCGCCGCGCTGGCTCCCACCTTCGGCGTCTTTCTCATGGGCAGGGCGCTGATCGGCGTGGCGATCGGTGGTTTCTGGTCGATGTCCGCGGCCATCGCCATGCGCCTGGTGCCGCAGCGGTCGGTGCCACGCGCGCTGGCGGTCTTCAACGGCGGCGCCGCGCTGGCAACGGTGGTCGCCGCGCCACTCGGTAGCCTGCTGGGGGGGCTCTTCGGCTGGCGCATCGCCTTCATGTGCCTCGTCCCGGTGGCCGGGGCAGCCTTGTTCTGGCTCTGGGTCAGCCTGCCGCGCATGGCGCCCGCCCGGCGCACCGGCGCCAAAGGCTCGCTTTTCGGATTGTTGAAATCGCCGGTCGTGTGCCTTGGAATGCTGGCAACGGCGATGTTCTTCATGGGGCAGTTCACCCTGTTCACCTATCTGCGGCCGTTCCTCGAAACCGTCACGGGCGTGGCGGTGGCGCAGCTGACGGCGATGCTTTTGATGCTCGGGCTCGCGGGGTTCGTCGGTACGATCGCCATCGGAAAACCGCTGGCGCGCGCGCTTTATCCGGTCCTCATCGCCTGGCCCGTGCTGCTGGCCGTCATGGGGCTGGGGCTGATCGCCTTCGGCTCCAGCCTGATCGGAACCGGTGCGCTGATGATCGGCTGGGGGTTCTTCGCCACTTCGGCCCCGGTGGGCTACTGGACCTGGCTGGCGCGCACGCTGCCCGGTGACGCGGAGAGGGGCGGGGGCCTGATGGTGGCAATCATCCAGCTCTCGATCACGCTGGGTGCGAGCCTTGGCGGTCTGCTCTACGACGCGGGCGGCCATGTCCCCGCCTTCGGCGCGGGCGTCGCCCTGCTGCTTTTGGCGGGCGGTGTCGCAGCCCTGGCTCGCTTGCGCGCGACGGCGTGACCAAAACAAAGGCGCGTTTTCAGCGATCTCGGCCTTGTTGCGCCAATCGAACGAAAGGCTGACCGAGGCGCTCAAGGATCCGGAGAGTCTACCGGAAGCGGTGGAGATCCTGCGTGGCTTGATCGAGAGGATTGTGATGATCCCTCGGCCGGACCAACATGGCGGGCATCTGATTGAACTCTATGGGGGGCGATTTTGTCTTTGGGGGAGGTTTCAAAAGCAAAACCCCGCCTTGGAGTTGGCGGGGTGTCGGGTTCGTTGGTTGCGGGGGCGCGCAGCCATCGTCAATTGCCCACCCCCGTTTGTATTATCTGATTGCAATGGCAGACTCGCTGAGAAGGCCATGAAGTCAGTTCACCCCCTCGAAGATGTTGTCGACCGTCCGAGCTTTGATGTAGCGCACTCCATCATTGCCATCAGAAAGAGCCCGGAAGTGCGCCTTCCCGCAGTCGATCTTTGCGGCTTCGCTGCTGCGAAGATCGTCGGTGAACAGGCTGTCTTTGGTCTCAACCACGAAGTAAAGCCTTTCGGCACCCTCCTCCTCCACAAGGATCGCCCAATCCGGGTTGTATGACCCTAGAGGTGTCGGCACCTTGAACCAGCCCGGCAACTTTGCGAACACCTTCACTGCGGTGTTCTTTTCAAGCTGCTCAGCGAACGTCCGTTCCACGCCCGAGTCATAGACCACATGCTCGTAGACCGACTTGGTCGTGTCGGTCACCATGTTCTTCATATAGCCCATAAGCTCCTCTTGCTCGAAAAGCTCCTGGGCATAGTACGCTTCATCACCGATGCGCTGATACCTGATGCCATCTACAAGCGCCTGGCGCTTGGTCCGATTTATAGTTTCGCCGACCAGTTCGATGAAGGCTTGCGGATTGCGCTTGAAGTCGGCCAGTCGGTTCGATTTGCGCAGTATTTCCACGATGCTCCGACGGGTCAGCTGTGTTCGATCCTGAAGGTCGGTAATGACATCTGGCAAGACAATGTCGCCCTCCTCGATCGTCACGATCGAACTGCTGTTCTTGTCGCGTTCTTTGGCTTCGACGCCACTTTGTCCGATTGATAGCCCGGCCTTGCGAATACGCATGCGCGCCTTGCTTATCGGCGCCGCCTCACAAATCGCCTTCGTGCAGTCTTGGATCAGCTTCTCGTTGTCGAACTGAACCCGATAGGTGGTCTTGTGCTTGATCCGATCCCAAAGCGATCGGAAATCGTCGCCGGACAACACAGCGGCGCGCGTGTTCACCTTCACCCTTTCGGCAGCGTTCTTGATATCCAGCTTACCCGCCAGCTTGCGGAGAATGTCCTTGATGGCCACATGCTGCGCCTGGAAGGCTTCTGGCAACTCAACTTTGCCTGCCTTCAGCGCTGTCTTCAGCGCGTCTTGGACCCGGCCCTTGGCGTCGACATAGCCTTTGGCCTCAAGATGCTGGAAAATCGCGGCTGACTCTTCAAAGCCCAGTCGCGCCGTGGAACCATCCTCTTTGGTGATCGGGATCGAAGCGAACTGATGCTTTTCGACGATACCGAAACGGATGCCGGTGTCCTTCTCGATCTCCTTTTGCAGGTTCTCGGCGAACTCCTCATAGCTCTCCGTGGCGATGACCGTCAGCGTGTTGATCTCGAAGCCCCTGACCCGGTGCCCCTTGTCGTCACCCTTTGACTTCACGGCCAGGCGCAGACCGCGGCCGATCGTCTGCCGCCGCTCGCGCTCCGTGCCGATGTCGCGCAGGGTGCAGATCTGGAACACATTCGGATTGTCCCAGCCCTCCTTCAGCGCCGAATGCGAGAAGATGAACTTCAGCTTCGTATCGAAGCTCAGCAGCTTCTCCTTCTCCTTCATGATCAGGTTGTAGGCGCGCTCGGCGTTGTCTCGGTTGGCCTGGTTGTTCTCAGCCGTGTCTGTCCAACGGCGGCTCTTGTCGATCGAGAAATACCCGTCATGGACCTCTTCTGCGTCCGAGGTCAGATCGATCCCTTCGAACAGGCTCTTGAAGTCCGGCAGCTTGGCAGCCCGCCGGTATTCCTCTTCGAACATCAGGGCATACTTGCCCTTCACGGGGTTTCCGTCGTCGTCATAGAACCGGTAGTGCTGCACGGCGTCGATGAAGAACAGGCTGAGCACCTTGATCCCCAACGGAGCCAGCCGCTTCTCCTTTTCCAGATGTTCGGTGATGGTCTTGCGGATCATCAGGCGCTTAATGCCTTCCGGGTCCACGTCCCCGATTGCCTGGCCGGGGCGCAGGAACTCTTCGGAACCCGGCGTCTTCACTTCCAGCAGCGCGTCAGCCCCCACCCGGATTTCGCCGATCCGGACGTCGCGATAGATCTCGCGGCCGGTCGTTTCCTCCAAGTGGTCGCCATCCTGCACCGTGACAGTTTCCCGGCTGACCTTGCCGTTCTGCTGAACGTCCAGTTCCACCTTCGCGGTGATCGATCCGCGCGTGTTACTGGCCGACAGGAAGCGGACGAACGCCTTGTTGTGGCCGCCCTCCACCTCCATCGAGGCGACCTCGATCTGCTTCACCAGCTTGCGCTCATAGGCATCCACCGCGTCCAGGCGGTAGACCATGTTGTGCTTGTCCACATGGGTCGCTGAATAGCGCAGCGTGCAAAGCGGGTGCATCGCATCCAGCGCCTTCTTCCCCTGCCCTTCCAGGCCGCCGTCCACGCTTTGCGGCTCGTCCACGATCAGCACCGGCCGGGTCGCGCGGATCAGATCGATCGGCGCCTCGCCCCCGGTCTTCTCGCTGTCCTTGTAGAGGTTGTTCACGTCCTTCTTGTTGATGGCGCCAACGGTCACCACCATGATCTGGATCGTCGGGCTGGTGGCGAAGTTACGGACCTGCCCCAGCTTGCTGGAATCATAAAGGAAATAGTCGAAGGGCTGGCCGGAATAGAGGCTCTTGAAATGCGCCTCGGTGATTTCCAGCGTTTTGTAGACGCCTTCCTTGATCGCGACCGAGGGCACGACGATCATGAACTTGGTGAAGCCGAACCGCTTGTTCAGCTCGAAGATCGTGCGCAGATAGACATAGGTCTTGCCCGTCCCCGTCTCCATTTCCACCGTGAAATCGCCGGAGGAAACTGTGGCCGAGGGCGGCAGGCCGTTGCGCAGCTGGATGTCACGCAGGTTCGATACGATCTCGTCGTCCAGCAGGGTCAGCCGGTTGCCGATACCGAGCGCGTTCTCTTCCAGCCCCAGCTCACCTTGACCGCCACCGGCGGCGGCGCGGGTCACGGTGAACTCGGTGCGGTTGATCTCCTGCCCGCGGAAGAGGTCGCAGACGGCCTCGATCGCCTGTTGCTGATAGTCGAGGTCGGGTTCGAAATGCAGCTTCATCACAGGCTCCGCATGTCTTTGATGCCTGCCTGGTTCAGGATCGCGGCCATGTTGGTCTTGGCGACGTCATCAGCGAAGGCGGAATCCTTGAAGACGACACGCGTGTCACCAGCGGGGGCGAGGGCCTGCCACCATGCGATTATGCCTTGGGCCAGACCTTCCACCGTTTCGCGGGTGATGCCATCGGACAGGCAGACGATCAGCGCTCCTGCGCCCACGGAATGCACGGACTTGCCCGCGATGTCCTTCGTGTCGATCGGCACGCAGAGATCGAGGCCCAGCTTCAGCAAAAGCTCGGTCAGGATATCGGCCTCGGTGCGGCCGGGGACAAGGTGTTCGGCATTCGCAAGTAGTGTGCCTTCAAGGTCAGATACATCTGGGTTCCACGCGGTTATATTCGAAGTTCCCAATTTAAGAACACGGAAGCCAGTGTCTAATTCGACGCCTTTAGGCATCTCGGCAGAAATCTTTCTTCCGGCACGACGAAGGCGCTCCTTTGTCAATTCAGAAATTCTGCGCGGCTTTCCCAACTTGTCGCACAAATCTGCAGCTGTCTTTTGATCAGTATTGGTAGTGTCAATTACCTCAGGGAGCTGGACTAGAATGAAACGCCTACGGCCTCCGTCCTCGCTATTCAACTGCATCACAGAATGACCAGTGGTGCCGCTGCCAGCGAAGAAGTCCAGTATCAGGCCATCCTTTGCACTATCGGCCCACTTGACCAATTGCTTAATGAGGCGGACTGGTTTTTTTCCATTCGGAAATTGAATTTCACCTTCCTTTGCCACATTGCCCATGTCTTGGTGGAAACCTTTCCAAAGGTCCCCTCTAATGACAGTTCGGCCAAATCTCGGCTTATAGTCATCAGACATGCGGTAGTTGAGGGACAACGGCATCAACGCCTGTAGCGTTCCATTAGCAAGCGTTGTCAGGAAGTATGAACGGTGATCCACTTCAAACTCAAGCCAACGACCGACTGGCGTGCTCTTTCCTTCAGCAGACACTGGCGGCCTGTCGACACGAGCAATAGACTTTAAGTTTCTCTCCACGAAATCTTTGGCCGAGTCTGATACAGAAAGAAGCTTGTTTAAGCTATTCACACTGAAACCACCTCGCCCCCCGAGGCCATACCTTGCAATATCTTCCCCGACGATTGGATCTGCTTCCATCTTCTCAGAAAGAGATGCAAGGGTTCCATCATCGTTCATCCAGATCGAGTAGTGAGTATCGTAGGAATCAATTCCATCCAAAAGTGGGGTTCTGTTTACTCTATCGAACTCAGCAGACTTCCGATAAATATGCACAAACTCCACATTCTTAACTATCGTGCCCTGCTGTGCGTTAACAGTTTTGGGGCCTGATGTGGTCGACATCTCGACGGCAATAGTATCGATGAAGTTTTCTTCACCAAATATTTCGTTCAGAACAGTCTTCAGGTTTGCAACTTCACTATCGTCAATTGAGACAAATATGACACCATCGGCACGAAGCATACTATGGGCAATTTTGATCCGCGGATAAATCATGTTTAGCCAGTCGGTGTGAAAACGACCGCTTGCCTCAGCATTGCTCGTTACTTTTGCACCACCTTCAATTTGGCCAGTCAGCTTCAGATAATTCTGAACGCTGTCGTGAAAGTTATCAGGATAGACGAAGTCCTTGCCTGTGTTGTATGGCGGATCAATGTAGATCGCCTTCACCTTTCCCGCATAGCTCTTCTGCAAGAGCTTCAGCACCTCAAGGTTGTCCCCCTCGATCATCAAGTTTTGGGTCGTGTCCCAGTCGACGCTTTCCTCAGGGCAAGGCAGCAGCGTTCCGGTCGACGGGGTCAGCGCTATCTGCCGCGCCCGGCGCTTGCCGTGCCAGTTTAGGCCATACTTCTCTTCCCGTTCATCGACCGTGCCGCCAAGGCACTGCTTCAGGACCTCGAAATCGATCTTCCCCTCGGTAAAAGCTTCTGGGAACAGCGCCCGCAGCGCCTCGATATTGTCCGCAACGATATCGGCGCTTTGGGTATCGGGGTGGCCTGCAGTCAGCTTTTCGATCTCGGTCATGTCTGTCTCACCTTCAAAGGTCTTTACGTGCCGCAGCCACGGCGGCTTCTAGGCGCTGGATCTGCAAGTTCAGATCGACACGCCGGTTTATCTGTTTCTCTTTGGCAGCCTTCGCCCGCAGGGTTGCCCCTTCGCGCGCCAGCCGAGAAATGGTGTCCAGCGCCGCCCGCCGCCGGTCTAACACGGCCTGATCTTCGGTTGTAGCATATGCCCCCGACAATCGCGCAGCGTGTAACGCCTGAACCCGGGTTATCCAACCCTGATAGACCGTGAATAGGCTACGGCGCGGCAGGTTCGCAAGCGAAAGGTCGTGGATAAAGGCTTGATCCACGACAGCTTTTGTCAGGGGGCCGGTGGTTGAGACATCCTCGATCACGATCCTGCCCGCCTCGCGTTCTGCCCAGCGTTTGTGGGCAAGGGACAGGGCAAGACCACCCGGATCACGGGTGATCAGGATCACCGGATAGGGGATGGCGCGGTGGATCAGTTCGGTCAGGCGCTGGGCCTTGGCGCCGGGCCGCAAGTCGCAACCGACAACGGCGATTTCGAGGTATTCGCGGACCTCGTCTCGATAGTCGGGCACACCAATGGTCGTCGGCTTGCACGCCGCGAACCATTGCAGCTCCTCGATCCCATCGCCGATCACTCGCTTGTCGGCCGCAGTCGGCGCGCCTTGTTCGATCAGCAGCTTCTTCGGCACCCGCATTTCGACCCGGGCTTCGGACGGCAGGCCTAGCGCCTGGACTAAGGTTTCGAAGTTGGGGGTTTCGAAATCAGCGCCTGCCGTCATGCAGCGCCCTCGGTGTTGGGCAAGACGATGATGAAGGCCACCACTTCGAAGTCATTGGCCCCGGCAAACTCCCCCTTCCGGGCGTGGGTGCCGCCTGGAGAGAAGAGGCTGGCGACGGCCCGCTCTTCGCTTTTGCCGACGATCGACGAAATCGCGCGGGCGAGCAGCTTTTGATAGGGCTCCATGTCCCTGCCGCCCTTGGTGACCCTGTCAAAGCGCTGGCAGGCCTCTGCGTCGGGGAGGTCCTTGCCGATGCAGAGCTTCTTGAGCCGGTCCAGCACCTGCTTGGCCTGGGTGTAGGGCAGTAGGACTTCGCCGTCGTCGCCTACATGGACGATGAAGTGCGGTGCCAAGGGATAGCCAGGCTCCGCCGCCTTCCCCGCCGCCTCACCCACCGCGCGCAGGCAGAAGATCGCGCCGGGGGGGATGCCATTGTCGCCGTGGTCCGGCGGCGCGGACGTGACCGCGTAGGTCGCAAAGGGAAGCTGGTCCAGCGCCTCCCTGTTTTCATGCAGATAGCCGGAGAGATCGATCCTGAAGTCGTTCAGGGTCAGGTCGGCGATAGACACCCCGTTGGACAGGTCCTCAAGATCGATTACCGTGTCTTGCAGTTTTTGCAGCTGCGCTCGGCGATACTCGAGGTCATTCATCTGGTTGTTCGCCTGGAACTCGATGACGTTCTCTTCGCCGGTGGCAGAAACATCGAGGAGGACCATCCGGCCACTGACACGACTTTCGAGGTCAAGGTATTCGTCGAGTTCCATGTTGGGCCAGAAGTTGACCAACTGGATGCGCGTATTTGGTGAACCAATCCGGTCCACCCGGCCGAAGCGCTGGATGATCCGCACCGGGTTCCAGTGGATGTCATAGTTGATCAGGAAGTCGCAGTCCTGAAGGTTCTGGCCTTCGGAGATACAGTCGGTAGCGATCAAGAGGTCGATTTCGCCCTCCTCGCGCAGTTCTTGCGGTCGCTCTTTCGAACGAGGCGAGAAGGCGCTCAGGATCGTGCTCATGTCGCCGCGCAGACCGCCGAGGGTCGATTTGTTTGTGCCCCCGCCGGTGACGAGCGCAGCATGAATGCCCAGCGTTTCCTGCGCCCAGCGCGCCAGCTCCCGATAGAGGTATTCGGCGGTATCGGCGAAGGCCGTGAAGAGGAGCACCTTCTTGTTTTCAGGGTTAATCGGGCTGGCAACCTTCGCCGCGATCACTTCCTTCAGCCTTTCCAGTTTTGCATCCCGGTCGGCACTGACAGACCGCGCGGCTGATAGAAGGGTCGCAAGCCGGTTGCGGTCTTCAACAAGGTCTTGCCGCCACTTCACCCGATCGACGTCCTGAAGAAGCACGCGCACCTTGCGACCTACCATGAGCGGCTCGAAGGCCGGATCATCGATGTCGACATCGTCGATCTCCATCGCCTCAATGCCGTCGACGTGAGCGTCGATTTTGCCCAGGATCGCGTCAACATCCTCTAGCTGTCGCTTGATCGTCAAAGCAAAGGATGCAACAGAACTTTCCATTCGTTTCAGGATGTTGACTCGAAGCAGGTGGATTAGGCTCTCCTCACGATCGACCTGACGGAAGATGCTCTCCCCGCCGCGCACCTTGGTGCTGTATTTTTCGTCATAGGCTCGCTGCTTGTGCGGCAGCACATATCGGAGTGGCGCATAGGCACCAAGTTTCAGGCGCCGTATCTCGTTGTTGATCTCCCTGATCGGGCGGAACTCGCCAAGTAGATCAACATCAGCCTTGATGTTCGCGGGCTTTTGCCGGTCGGGAAAGTGGCCCGTCTCGGCCGTGCCATAGTAGCGTTCGACGTGCTTCCGCGACCGCGCGATCGTCAACAGATCTAAGAGTTTGAAATAGTCAAACCCAAGCATGTCCATCAGGCGCGCTGGGCGGCGCTGCTGGTCTGGAAGTTCGAGCCAACGGTTGAACTGGCCTTGCGCTTTGCGGATCGTGGCTTCGATACTGGAAATCCCATACTTCGCCAACGCGAAATCGTCACCTTCCGTCATGAAGGCGATCTGGTTCTTCAGGTCGGCCAGACGATTGTTGACTGGGGTGGCCGACAACATCAGCACCTTGGTCTTCACCCCGGCACGGATGATCTTGTTCATCAGATGATCGTACCGAGTTTCGCGATCACGGTGCGTAGCCTTGTTTCGGAAGTTGTGCGACTCGTCGATCACAACGAGGTCGTAGTTCCCCCAATTGACATGCGAGAGGTCGATATCTCCCGAATGCCCCCCGTCGCGCGAAAGGTCCGTGTGATTCAAGACGTCATAGTTGAAGCGGTCGGTCGACAATATGTTTCGGCGGTCATTGGCCTTGTAAAGCGTCCAGTTGTCCCTGAGACGCTTGGGACAAAGCACGAGCACGCGATCGTTCCGCAACTCATAATACTTGATGACCGCCAAGGCTTCGAAGGTTTTGCCGAGGCCAACGCTGTCCGCGATGATACAGCCGCCGATCCTTTCCAGCTTATCGATCGCGCCGATGACCCCATCGCGCTGGAACTTGAAAAGCTTGTTCCAGACCACTGACTTTCTGATCCCGGTCGCAGATTTGACGATCTTCTCTTCGTCCAGTTCATCTCCAAGGTCTTTGAAGAGTTGGTAAAGGGTATGAAAGTAAAGCTGCGAAGGCGGTCGGTGCGCGGCCATAAACGCGAGCGCCTGCTGAAGGCTTCCGCATTTTTCGTCATCGGGTCGCAAGACGTTCCACTGCGCCTCGAACCAAGCCGAAAACGCTTGGACCTCATCCCCAACGTCCGAAAGCTGCACAAGGGATAGCTGCATTGAGGGCGTTACACCCAAGCCGGACGTTGTGAAGGCACAAGTGCCAGAGAGTGAGCGACGCGTCGTGCCACAGCAGGTCAGAATTAGGCTTTGTGGCGGCTCAGAGGATGTGAAGCGCACCTCGACACTCCGCGCCATCCAGTCCGCCACCTGCTTGGAAAGCCAGCGCGCCTGAAGCCTACTGCGGAAGACCCGATCGCTTTCGCCTCCGGACAGAGCAAGCGGATCGGCAGATGACGCGCCTAGAATTACGCGGCAACTCTTGACGTTTCCCAGAACATCGCGTGCTTCACCAAATGCGTGGATCGAGAAGCCTGACGTCATCATATCGACAGCTGAGCCGGGCGATATCCATTCCCGCAGCGCATCAATCACGCGCTCTTGCCCACTGTTTCGTATCAACTTCATGTTGCGCCTTTTTCAGTGCTTGGGGCGTCATCCTCGCAATGACATTACGAAGTCAGCAGCCTCTACTGGTGGATGTTGACGGGCGACAACGGATATCAAAAAGGTTGTCGGCTTCAAATGTATTCACGGACCGCCCCACGGGTTGATGATCGTCGGGCCGTAGCCCTCGAAATCCTTGGTGTTTCGGGTGGCCACTGCGGCGCCCAAGGCCGCGGCGATGGCGGCGATCTGGCAATCGGCCTCGGCGATCGGGCGGCCTGCCGCGCGACGGCTGGCGGCGATGCGCGCATAGGCGCGGGCGGCGGGGCTGTCGAAGGGCAGCACCCGGCCCGCGAAATCCTCGGCGATCATCGCATCGAGCGCCGCCTGAAGCCGGTCGCGGCGCTGACCTTCGGGCAGGATCGCGATGCCCGTGCGCAACTCCGCCTCGGTCACCGCGGTGAGAAACATATCCGCGGCATCGCGGGCCGCGAACCACGCAAGCACCTCGGGCGAAGGTTCCGCCCGCATCAGTTCAGAGATCACATTTGTGTCGAGCAGGATCATCGGTCAGCCAAAATCCGGCAGGTCCCGCATCGAGCCACGTGAGGGTTGCTCCAGATCGACCCCACCTAGCGCCGCGAAACGAGCGTGGATGGCCTGCCCCAGATTGCGCGGCGCCTCGGGAACGGAGACGCTCAGGCGCAGGATGTCGCGCACCTCTTCCTCCATGGAACGGCCATGCTCGGCCGCGCGCACCCGCAGGCGGCGCTTCACGTCGTCATCAAGATTGCGGATCGTAATGCTGGCCATCGGACCCTCCGGTTACGGTGCAAAGGTAAGAGATGATTGCACTGCAATCAAGATCAAGCCTCACCTGATGCCTTTGTCAAAGCCATGCCGATCTTCGATGCTGGTCAGTCTTTCCGCCTGCGTCTCACTCAATTGCGCCCGCAGCCCCGAAACGAAGCCGAGATCTTCTTCCAGCCGCTTCCGTTCCATCGCCAGTAGTTTTCTCACCACCCGAGCGGCCATGTCCGCGATCTTTGTGATCAGCGGCAGACCCGGCTTCAACCGCGCGACCAATTGCTTGCGCTCTTCCACTTCCTTAGGCGCGTTTTCACCCCAGCTCACCCTGTTCTCCGATGGCGAGAAATCCAGAGCCCCAGAGCACACCGCCTCGAGGCCCTCTTCTATTGCGGCAACCACGACCTTGGTCACGTTCAGCTGGCGCCGCGCCTCTGCCAAACGTTTTTCTTCTTCCTCCCGGTCGTTCACGACCGCCCGAAGCATATTTTTTGCCTCCGTCATCCGGTCGGTGATGACCCCGACCTCCTGACGGACTATTGCCAGATTTTTTTGTTCCTTCACCACCAGAGCCTGGACCGACCGCAGGTTTTCTTCCCTCAACGCCAGTTCTGAGCCCACCCGTTCCCGTTTCCGCCCCCACTCCCGCTCCTCCTCCAACGCCCGCTCTTGAACCAACCTCAGTTTCTCGCGCAACTCCCGTGCCATTTCCGTCTTCTTCACGGAATCACCCTCAGCCACCAGCGACTCGGCCCGGGCCTTGTCTCGCGCCCTCTCCGCCTCCACCTTCTCTTTCCGGAATCGTTCCCTGAGTTCCGCCTCCTCCCCGAGTTCCAACCGCACCAGCCGCAATTCCGCGGTCGCCCCTTCGATTTCCTCGGCGACCTCCGCAGCTCTGTCCTGCAACGCCACCACCTCTCCCCATGTCTGCTGACATGCGTCCCGCGCCTCATCGGCCTGGTCGCGCAGATGCGCGACGGTTTCGGTCAACGCCGCCTTGCCCTGCTCCAGCCGCTTCACGTCACGATCCGCCGCCTCTCTCCGGAGCCTCGCCTCCTCGATCGCCCGTTTTCGGGCCTTCCTGATCACCTTTTCGCCAAGGTCTCGCGCCTCCCCAACCGCCTCACACGCACCCTTTTGCGCGCCAGCAAGCACTTGCGCGGCCTCTGCCTGCGCCTCCGCCAACAGCCTCGCCCGCCATTGCGACGGCGGAACATGCGCCCGCCTCTCCGGCGGTCGTTGTCCCGCCGCCTTCACCGCACGTGCGGCCTCGGCCCGGCGCTCCCCTCGCGTGATGCCAAGCGGCGCAAATGCCTCGCCCGCCAGATCCTGCGCCGTCTCGTACCGCGCGATCAACGGATTGGCCGAGGCCTGCAACAGAACCTGCCGCCCGCTGTTTTTCGAGACCTTTTCGCGCCAGACTGCGACCACGAAATGAATGTGATACGCCTCCTCATCCGCGTGCCCCGAGGCATAGCGCAATTGCCCGTTCGGAAAACTCTCCTGCAGAAAATCTATGGCCCTGGCTTTGAATTCTGCAACCTTGCCCTTGTCCCATTTCGCAATCCCGGCGCCGCCAAACCAATCCTTGTTGACCGTGATAATCCCCTCCCGGAGCGGCCCCTCGCTGCATGAATTCCACGGATCGGAAAGGCCCTGCACTTTGACTTTTTCGGCTTCTTTTTTGCGAGATTTCGCCTCCAGTGCGCGGATTTTTTCCGCAAAATTTCCTTCTTGAGCCGCTCTGATTTCGGATTTGATTTTCATGTCCCAATCCGGCTCTCCCAGGAGTCTTTCGTTGAAACGCGTCGCTTCTGGATCAACATGCGACAGATCTCCGCCGCGCCGCCGATCATGCATCAGAATGCGCCAGATATCCCGTGGATGCAGCCCCTCGAGCCGAAAGACGATGGGAAACCTGTTTTCCGCAACAGGAAATACATTTTCAATTTTTTGCTGGACGGACATGATTTCCTCGGGCATCGTGCTGTGAGGAAATTGTCCAACCTTCCCCCGAAAATCGGCGAACCCGTTTCAATCACAAGTCCGTGAATTTTTCACGAACAATACTCACTAGGCATTTTGCAATCCGCTGCTGCGGATTTCAAAATACCTGTTCGCTCAGGGGATACCCCCGAGACCCCTTCTCGCACTCCCGGACAAGCCGGAAGTGCTGCGACCAGCATGCTGCTGGACCCGATCTCATTTTTCCTGAGTCAGGTTTTCCTGTTTCTTCGGATGTGCCTTTTTCGGGATTCTGGGGTGCCATTCTTTTCGCAGAGACGGCCTTGTCCCACCCTTGCCGCCTGCCTTGGCCTCGGGCAAAGTCGTCTGGCCCGTTTTCCCGGACGCTCGACATGGCCCGCAAACCGCCCCTCTCCCCCGACGCGCTTGAGGCGCTTGGCGCCGCGAAACTCGCCGCCCTCGTCTTCGAGGAGGCGACCGCGAACGCGGCCTTCAAGCGCCGCGTTGCGGCGGCGCTGGCCGGGCAGTCCGGCCCCGAGGCTATCGCCAAGCTGATCGACCGCCGCCTTTCGGGCCTCGAACGCGCCCGCGCCTTCGTTGACTGGGAAAAGGCCCGGGCATTCCGCGACGATCTCGCCGCCCTTCTGGCCAGCATCCTGAGTGAGCTTGCCCCCGCCGATCCCGACCTCGGCGCCGACCGGCTGTTGCGGTTTCTCGCCACGCACAAGTCCGTCTTCGAGCGGATCGACGATTCCTCAGGCACGCTGCAGGACGTCTACGAGGAGGGCATCGCCGCCCTGGGCCCGATCGCGGCCCGGCTGTCACCTGATGTCGCCCGCCACCTGCCCGACCGGATCATGGACCGGCTGGGCGAGCTTGAGCACGGCTATCTGCCCCGCGTTGCCGATCAGGTGATCCCGCATCTGGCCCCCGACGTGCTTTCCGCCTGGGAGGAGGATCTGGCCCGCCGTTCGGCCGACCGCCACGCCGAGGAGGCGCCGCAACGCGCAACCGGCCGGTGGTTTTATTCGATGACCGATCAGTGGCGGCAGATCCGGCAGTCGATCGCGCGGGCCCGCGGCGATCTCGACCACCTCATCGCGCTGGAAGGCGAAAAATCCGAGCGCGGGCAAGACACGCTTGGCCTTGCCGAGACGTTGCGCGATGCCGGCCGGCTTGAAGAGGCGCTCGACTGGGTGCGCGAGGGCGGGCCGCGCGCGCATTCCACCTTGCTCGATTTTCTTGACGACGAGGACGACAGCGACAGCCCCGCGGTGCGGCAGGCCCTGCTTGAGGCCGACATCCTGAAACGCCTGGATCGGCGCGAAGAAGCGCGCGGGATCCTCTGGGACCGGTTTCGCGACACCCTCGCGCCGCCGATCCTGCGCGCCCATCTGCGGGCACTGCCGGATTTCGAGGATGTCGCGGCCGAGGAAAAGGCGATGGCGGTGGCGCTTGACCACCCCGTGCCGCTCGTGGCGCTGCAGTTCTTCCTCGACTGGAAGCGGCTCGATCTGGCCGCCCGGGTGGTGATTTCGCATCGGGGCGCCTGGTCTGGGTCAGATTGGCACATCCTGCCCGACATCGCTGAGACGCTGGAGGCAGAGCAACCGCTGGCGGCGACGCTGCTCTATCGGGTGCTTCTCGACGACATCCTCGCCCGTGCCCGCTCGAAAGCCTATCCGCATGGGGCGAAATACCTGCAGATCCTCGACCGCCTTGGCCCGGCCAGCGATGCCGATCCCGCGCGGCCGCCGGAGGTGGAGATACATGCGACCTATCGGGCGGGGCTGAAGGCAAACCATGGCCGGAAATCCGGGTTCTGGGGTCTGGTCGAGGGACGCGTCACCCGCGAACCGGAGGTGAGTTTCATCGGCCGCCGCCCGTTGTGGCGAGAGAGTTGACGGGGAAAGGTAATGCCAAGCTGGCCAATCGACGTGCCCGGCCCATTGCCGCCTGTCGGTGCCTCGCCATGCCGCGGCGCGGCTTTCCTGAAGCGGACGGCCAGCACCTGGCGCAGCAAAGTCTTGGACCAATGTCGCTGATGCGGGCGTACCGGACCATCGTTGCTGATGCGTGAAGGTCAGTTTTCTCCTGCTGGCCAGACAGTGGCGAGCATGCCAGTATTCCGAAATGACCCTAGAAATCCCTGAACTTTGGGGCGCTCGCGTCCGCCTGCGCCCCTTCCGTATTTCCGATATTGACGGACGGCTCGCTCTTGGGCAGTCGCCAGAGATCGTACATTGCTTCGGAGGCGACCCGAGGGGCCTTCCTCCGTATGAGGAAAGCGATGCCCGGTCATGGGTGGAGCGGAACCTTGCGCATCCCCTTTGTTGGGCGGTCGAGGTCGATGGCCGCCTATTAGGGGAGGCTCGTCTGGACGGGCTTGATCACCACGACGGCCGGGCTCGCCTGGCAATCGGGCTCTACGACCTCTCACAGCTCGGGAAAGGGCTGGGTCGTGAAGTGATCAAGCTGATCTTATCGCATGCCTTCGGAACGCTGCAGCTGCACCGGGTCGACTTGCGGGTGCTCGCATACAATGAGCGAGCGATACGGTGCTATCGCGCCTGCGGCTTCATCGAAGAGGGGCGCGAACGCGAGAGCGCTCGTGTCGGCGATGCTTGGCACGACGACATCATCATGGGGGTTTTGGCGCAAGAATGCCAAGGTCAGACCTGAAAGGGCCGTCGTTTCGGAAGGCCGACCTTTCTACGACTCGCAGCGATGGCCAAAGTCAGGCTTGCGCGATGAGCATTGCGGCGAGTAGGAGGAAGAGCCCCCCCGCCAAACGCCTGATCGTGATTTGGTGCCGCGCAAGCACCTCGCTGATGTGCTGTGTCGCGCCTGCCGTGGCAAGCGCGCCGTAGCCAAGAGCGGAAATCGCCGTCGTCAGGGCCACGACAGCGGCTTCTGCCCCTGGCGCACCCGCCATCAGGCTGGCGAAGAACAAAACGGTCTTGGGATTTGACAGGTTCGCCCCGAAGCCGAGGCAAAAGCAACAGCGGATCGGGTCGTGCAAAGATCCGCGCGCATCCTGGCTGCCACGGGATCGAAGCAGATTCAGCCCGAGCATGGCAAGATAGGCCGCACCGATACAGCGCAGCGCCACAAAGGCCCAGGGAGCGGTCGCGAAAATCACTGTGAGGCCGAAGAGGCAGGCCAGGCCCCAGAGCGCCGTGCCGCAAGTGATACCGACCACAGCAAGAAACGCGCAACGCCGCCCCCCGCTCAGGGAAAGCGACAAGGCGAGAAGATCAGGGCCGGGGATTGCCAAGGCCGCGCTCCAGACGAGGACAACTCCTCCAAGCCCAGTGAAGGTCGCGCTCATCTCAGATCGCTGGGCGCGATTCCCAGCCGGGCACGAAACTGCGCGCTCATATGGGCATGAGAAGCAAAGCCGCAGGCCGCGGCAACTTCGACCAGCGGGCGGCTCGTGCTGCGCACCATCTCGGTGGCGCGGTTCAGACGATGCGCAAGGATGTGGGCGCGCGGTGTGCGTCCGGTCGCCTCCCGAAAGGCGCGTGTGAAGAAGCCGGGCGACAGATCCAGCGCCGCGGCAAGCTCTGATACAAGCAAAGGTTCCTCGAGCCGTGCCTCGATCAGGGCATCGATCCGGCGCAGCCGCTGTGGTGTCATCCATCCGTGTGGGCGAGGCCGTGTGTCGGCGTGAATTGCGGCCAGCCGCTCGGAAAGGGTCAGGATCGGAGCTTCGGTCTGCAGAGGATCGGCGCCGGTCAGAAGGGCACGGCGCAGCGCCTGCGCTGCGGCCTCGGCGCGCCGGTCCGACAGCTCGCGCAAGGGCCGATCGGGGCCGCAGAGCCCCTCGATCCGCAGGTAGGCACCGCCACGCTCTGAGGCGGAATACACATCGCAACCTCCAGGCACCCAGGCCAGACCGCCCGCCCGCGCCACGAAGACCTGTCGGCGATCAGTCCCGAACGCATGCTCGCCCATTTGCGGATCGAAGGCGAAGCCGAGCCCCCCGGCCACCGGGGTGTAATGCACCGAATAGGGCGCCGCGGACCAAAGCTCTATCCGCCAGCGCCCGATTTGCGCCCGAAGAACCCCTGCACCCGGGGCGATCTGTTGCGATGCCACCTTCATGGGGAAAGCCTATCGCAACACGCCCTGCCGTGCAGCCCTGCGTGCGGGGTTGGAGTGATTTCATGTGCGATCCATGAAAGCTCGCCCTCCTCTTGGCTGCTAAAGCGGCAAAAACAGGAGGTTGCGATGCAGTTTACCCAAGATGAGATAGCCGATGCCGTGGCGATCTTGCGCCCTCGCGTGCCGCCCACACCCGCTTATGCCTGGCCGCTTCTAACGGCGCGACTGGGGCCTGAAGTAATCGTCAAACACGAAAATCACACCCCCACCGGCGCGTTCAAGGCGCGGGGCGGGTTGGTTTACATGGAGCGGTTGCGCCGGGCCGGACTGCCGCCGGGGGTGGTGACGGCGACGCGGGGCAATCATGGCCAGTCGATCGCGATGGGCGCGCAGGCTGCGGGCATTCCGGCGCTGATCGTGGTGCCGGAGGGCAATTCCCCCGAGAAGAACGCCGCGATGCGTGCCTTCGGCGGTGAGGTGTTGATCGCGGGCGAAGACTTCGACGCCGCCCGGGTCCGTGCCGCCGCCGAGGCCGAGGCGCGTGGCTATCGGATGGTACCCTCGTTCCACCGCGATCTGGTGCAGGGTGTCGCGACCTATGCGGCGGAACTTTTTGCCGATTGGCAGGGGATCGACGTGGTCTTCGCGCCGGTGGGCATGGGCTCGGGGCTCTGCGGGCTGATAGCGATGCGCGACCTGCTGGGGCTCAAGACCGAGATCGTGGGCGTGGTGGCAAAGCTTGCGCCTGCCTTTGCGCGGTCGTTCCGGGCCGGTCATCCGCTGCCCAACTTTGGCGCGCAGACCTTTGCCGACGGCATCGCCTGCCGCGAACCGTCGCCAGAGGCGCTGGAAGTGATCCTGCGCGGTGCCGCCGATCTGATCGAGGTGGATGAGGCGGAGATCGTCGAGGCGATACGGGTGCTGTTGACCGACACCCACAACCTTGCCGAAGGCGCAGGTGCGGCGGCCCTGGCGGGGCTGATGCAGTGTCGGGCCCGCCATGCGGGGAAGCGCGCGGCCGTGATCCTGAGCGGCGGCAACATCGACCGGGAGGCCTTGCTTGCGGTGCTCTCTGATCAAACGCCCGGCGAGGCAAGTGCGCGACAGCCATGAAAATCGTGCGGGGAGAAGGCGCGTGAGTGATCACATCCCTCGCCCACCTCTCGTGGCGAGTGATCATTGCGCTTGAAGATCGCCATCGACCTACCCGGCCCATTCCCGCTGTTCGCCGGAAATGCCCAGCGCTGCAACGCGGCCTGTCAAACCAGCCATTCGCTGCGACTGCAAAGAAGACCGTGAAGCTGCGGGACTTATCACTTGGCCCGAAGAGTGTTAAATCGACGACGAAATTCGGAACCAGGCCACAGACAAAGTTTTGGATTCTCCGCCGACCGACAAAGAGCTTAAGTGTGTCGCCAATAGTGTTCACTCGGCTTCAAAAGGCACCGAACAGGCGCCGAACTGTGCTGCCGAGGTAGTCTTCAATGGCTGATCGGTGATCTTCACCAACATTGGCGGCGATCTGAGAGGCTTGGACGATCCGCGTCGTTGCTTCTGGTGTTGCATCGTAACGGCCGATCTCCCTGATCACTTCCGACAAACTTGCACGGAATGCACCAGCCGTCTCCTCGATACGAGCTGTCGGTGTCGGAACGGTGCTCAAATCAGAGATGAGCGCCGTGGCAACTTCCTGAATACGCCGAACCTCCTTGGTCGAAGGCAGCTCTGGGCTCTCGTTGAGATTGGGGTTGGCACTTGTGAAGACGGAAGCGGATACGGTGATCCAGCTGTCTCTACTTTTCTCCAGCTCGGGAAGCCGGGCTTCAAGCCTAGTCGCAATGTCGACATACGAAGCATACCAGTAGGTGCCGAACCCTGCGACCGCGGCAAGGAGCAGGCCAACGATCGTTTGCACGATCATCACCTTCCGAACCTGAGCGAGGGTCCAGGTCGCGCCGTCCTTCATCTGATCGCCTGTCACCGGCATCTCAACGTTCAGCCTCCGCATCCACTCCACCACGCGACGCTCTGACCGCCTCCCGAGTCACCCTGAGGACCTGTTCACAGGTTTGCGCCCCGAAGATGGCGTAGAAATCATATAGTGTTTGGCCGACTGTATCGGCCTGATCCCGCGCACCCGCGGCTATGCTGGCAGTCTCCTGGCAGACATTCTCCACCCGAGCATTGCCGTTTGCCAAGTCATTTATTACTTGGGCATCCGCGTCGAGCATTGCCAGAGCGACGAAGGCAATGGCTGCAAAGATAGCAGGGCGCGCGCTCTGGAACGTGACCCGCCCGAACGGTGAGTTCACACGAGCATGGATCAGAAGATCCCTGTCTGTCGACCAGACGAGAGCGGCGAGCCGGGTGGCATCGATGGGGGCCACATCCCGGGCCTCGGCTTCGGCCCTCTCGCGCTCGACCTTCGCCTCGATCACATACCGCATGAGGGTAGAAAGATTGTCCAAGGTAGCCGCCGGGAAGGGTGCATCCCCGCCCCGGAACTGCGCATAGGCATCCCCGCCATTGATCGCAAAGCTGTCGTAATATTCGCGGTATAGTCGGATGCTAGCGGCACTGTTCAGCCCCATCTGACTGATGCGGCTCGCAACGATCCCCCTGTTCTTCCGGTGATCCGTAATCTCTGGAGGCAGGAGCCGCATAGGAACATGTCGGGCGTTCAGAATTGGGCGCCCTTGGAAGACAAGCTGCTTCTCCCCCCACTTGCGGACCACGGGGACCCGATCAGCTGTTGGTGCCGCGACCGTTCCTAGAAGCGCGTTGTCACCCAAGGATGCGCCAGGGACGAAAATCAGTGCTCCTTCTGGGATAACATCGAGAATCTGGAGGACTGTGTTCTTCGACCGTGTATGAGAAATTCCGTCATCGACGGCGAGGCGGTAGTCGCCGGCAGCCCTCGAAGGCCCCCTCTCAGAGCGGCCCCCATCCTTCTCCCAGTCTCGCCATGCCCTCCCCCTACGCACCTGAGCATCGAGGTCTTGAGCATTCTTCGCGAGAACACCGTTCGGGAGGTCTAATAGAGGAACATCTGGAGCTATCGCCGAAGCTTCCCCGAACGCACGAGCCAAGCGATAGCCTGCACCCGGCCTAACCATCCAAACCTCGTGGTCTGCCGGAAGTACGGGGTAATCCAGCTTAATCTTCGTGGGCAACGTTTGAGTCCTTCTTGGCGAGAATGTCTTCTTCTATCGAATCTCACAGATTAGCGATATGCCCAAGTGCTCCCGGTAAACATCGAGTGCAATGGACTTTCGTGGGGCGGCATGGAAGTTCCGGTGCCTTAGTAAGACATTACTGGACTTAATGGAATAGCCCAGACCGCTAAGTGGTTTTCTCGGTACGAAGGGGGCGCGTACCTGTTGGCATCCCTTGAGGCCTCGCTGCTCTGTACGGCTGCGTAGAAAGCCCTCCGGCGTCTAGCGCAATCGAATGTCGGCTTACGACACTGGACGGTTGGCTCGCGGCCGCAAAGAACGGCCGCTTCCCGCCCCTCACGTTGGTCGTAGCCTCGTAGACATGGTCGGCCCACAGCCGACACTGGATTGACCCACGTCGAAGGTCCGCAAGCGTCCGGTCAGGGCGGCTTTGCCCTATCAAAGGGTTTGATCCAGGTCAGCGTGAGGATGCTAGCGGCCATCGCGATCAATAAGATCGTCGTCAGGTAAGGTGAGGTCATGCACCCCTCGCTGATTGCGAAGCGTGTGACGTCATCTGCCTCGCTCCAAGTGCTCACTGTGAGCGCAACTATGAGTATCAAGATCACGATTGCGACTGCGGAGAACCAGGCTGACCTTAGAAGGAGGGCTCCCACCGTCAGTCCAATCGCAATCAGGCCGATGGGTTCGAACAAGAACAAGGCGAGGTCATCGAACTGGCTGATAGGACCATCCTGTGGTGTCCAGGCCGGTCTTACCTTATCACAGACCTCCCCCGCTGCCGGTGTCGACGTGATCAAGCAGGCCAGGACTGCCATGGTTTGATTCATCGTGCTTGGCTCCGGGCAAAAGGTCGTCGACCTTGGTGATCTTGTAGTCGGGGATGCGGGCGAGGGTGAGTGTCTGAGGCGCCAGTCTGGCACGGGGCGGGGCGGAGCAAAAGCCCGGCCCTGCGCAGTGTGGGGTCAGATGCGCGAATCGGCGTCAAAGGTGATGCGAAAGCGGGTCGGGCGGGAGGTCGCAAGGCTGATCCCGCCGCGATGGGCGGACAGCAGGTTGCGCACGACCGCAAGGCCCATGCCGGTGCCGCCCGATGACCGCCGCGTGGAAAAACCGGCTCGAACACCCTCAGCCGCAGCCTCGGGAGGCTGCAAGACGCTGATACGCATTCTCGGGAAGGCCGTGGAAAAGACCCTCGCCGAGGTTCGGAACTGAGGCGCGGGCCAATGCCGGATCGCAGTTGAAAGGCAGCTTTGAGGCGCCCCACGTCAGCCGCGCCAAGCGTGCCGTCCCGCGCGCCATGCCTGTTCTCTGCGCAGTGCGCCGTTCCCCGAGCCACCTCGCGAACGGCGGCTGTCGCCGATTGCCGCAGGCACGATGCCGCAACGTCACCGGCGGCTGGCCGCCCGTCACGTCGGCGCCCGGCGTCACGGAGCGAAATACACTAATGGCAGAAAGGGGCATGAGCCCCTCGCTGCGGCGCGCTCGAAAAGTAGCTTTTGAGGGCGAGCTCAAGGTTCTTGACGAGCGGATAATGGGGTGGATTCGTAGAGTAAACCTTCGTCGCCAGAACAGCTGAGATGAGGGCCCTCGTTGAGCAGAGGCACCCGATCTACGGTTACGGGCAAACGCATCGGCCGCAACCGTCTTTCAAAAGGCTAAATCGTCAGAAATATCGGCACACGGTCATTGCCTATCCGCCTCAAGGTATTTTGCAACAATCCGCCGGATTAGCTCCTGCCTCGTTGGTAGTCCATCTTCCCGCTTACGCAGCTCATCAAGCTGCGCAAGCATATCGAGCGGCAGGCGCAGCATTATGTTCTCGCCATCGACCTTCGGCCGACCAGTTCGAGCCATTACGATTCTCCTCTTGACAAGGATTGTATATTTATATATTTAAGTCGGGCGGGCAAGAGCTGGAACCTCTCGCCCGCCCACCACAACTGATCTTACGAGGAGATCACTCATGGCTACCCATTCCCCTACCACGGCACGTGCCGTGATGAAACCCATCCCTCAACCGTCGGCGATCGCGCGGATGTTCCCCCGCGTCATCGTCGCCCTCGCGGCGTACATCGAGGCGGAACGCGACGCCGAGAGCGACTGGGCCACCGACCCCGCCTGCATGGAATGGCTGCACGATGCCGAACGGGCGCGTAGCACCGTTCTGTGCCAGATCCAGAGTATCACGGATCAGACCTTGCGTGACCACGGGGATTTTGCGCTCAAGGCCACGGCGATGCTGGCAGGCATCCTGATCCGGGCCTCGTCCACCGCGGAATTTCTGCAGGCGTACGCACTCCTCGGCTCTCATCCCGGCGCATTTGAGGCGCCGACTGGCAGTTCAGCACGGGTGCAACAGATGCTGCAAACCGCCCGCGAGAGGCTCGCCGACTTGGCGACGCTTGGCGCCTGCGTCGATCCCTATGAAGCCGAGTTCAAAGCGGAGCTCGCCACGGCGAGCTGAGATCCAGCCCGAACAGATCTTATCCCGTTCGGCTCTTCCCCATCGCCCTGACGTGATGGCGCAGCGCGCAACCTGCGCGGTCGACAGCGCATGCCTCCTCGGCCCCTTGGCCGGGGGTCTCTCCCTTATTGCCGAGGTGACCCATGTCCCAAATGCTCCTGCCTGGGCTACTGCCCCCCGTCGAGCCGCCGCCGCTGCGTGCCGTCAGCGCGCCGACGGAGATGATCGATTATCCCGACATTCCGGGAACCATCCGCGCCACCCACGCAAAAAGGATCGGCGCCGCCGGGGAGCGGCTCACCGACTCCCTTCTCATTCGCTGGGGGTTTCACCCGCTCGAGGCGCCCGAGTCCGAGCCCTATGATCGCCTGCTGTTCGTGGGGGACGATCCGATCAAGGTTCAGGTCAAAACCGTCACACACCCCCGCGGCGGGTTCTTCACCTTCACCCTGGAACAGGGCTATCGGCGCAGCCCGGGCGGCCGACACAAGTATCGGCACGGGGCCTATGATGTCGCGGCCTTGGTCATCCTGCCGGAGAACGTGATCTATTTCAGCGCCGATCCCCGCCGTGTCCAGCGCGTGGCAACCACGGAGATCGCGTATCTCCGGCGCAAACCGCAGGCAAGTTTTCTCGATGCGATAGCGGCCTATCGGGAGCGCCGCGCCCTCGGCGCCTGATCTCATACGCCAGTTTGAACAGCCATTCTCCCCGACCGCCGCGGTCGGGGCCAGTCTCCACATGTCTTGAGGTGCGCCATGACCACTCGCCAGAACCACACCGTCCCGCCCGTCGCCGCTGACAAGATTGCGGAATTTCTGACGGCCTATCTGTCCCCGGATTTTTCGTCGGAAGACGATCCGCCCGAGTTTCAGCCCGGCGAGAGCGATTATCCGGATTTTCCGGGCTCGGAGGGGCTGACAAATCCGGATATTTCGCCCGATCCGTTGCTCGAGCTGATGCGCAAGGGCATCGCGGAAGCGGAGGCCGAGATCGCCCGGCGAGAGGCGGCAGAAGCGGGACCGCAACGGCGCCGCCCGAACCGATCGGAGGCGGTCACACTCCTGTCTCTCGCCGCATTCGCCACCGCTCTGCCCGGGAAAGCGGCGCTGGACCGCCTCTATTGGCCGGGCACCGTGACCGTTCTGCAGACGCCGCCCGGTTATGAAGCCGCCGTCGCGCAGGCTCTGTCATGGCCAACGTTGCGCCATCTGCGTGCCTTGGCTGCTGTCGGCACGGATCACGCCGATCCGAAGTTGCGGGTTTTCAAATCCGCGGCCAGCGCCTCCAGAGATCGCACGGCGGACCAGCGCAATTTTCGCGCGAAGCTGGAACCGACGTTGGAGCAAGGCGCCTCGATCCTGCTCGTGACCGCCGATCGTGACGTGATCGACAACGAGCTCGCCGAGGTGACCGTGCTGCATCTGGCCTTGCCGCGCCCCACGCCCGAGGCGGTGCTTGCCGTGTTGCGCCTGACGCACTCTGACGATTGGGAGGCTGCCGAAATCGCCGCACTCCTGCCGTCGCCCGCCGATCTGGCGCGACTCTCCACCCGATCGATCGGCGCGGCGTTTCGCGCCGAAACCGCCGCCGAGGTGGCGCGCCGACTGGCGGAACTCGCGCAGTCGTCCGCCGCGGCGACGGGCGTCACGCTCGATGACGTCTACGGCCAGCCTGAAGCGGTGCGGGCCTTGCGTGTGATGGCGACGGATCTTTCCCGCTGGGAGCGGGGCAGCCTCGACTGGGCGCAGGTGACGGCCTCAGGGCTGCTGTTTGGGCCGCCCGGCACGGGCAAATCGCTGATGGCCCAGGCACTTGCGGGGACGGCGGGCATCCCGCTGATCAGCACCTCGTATGCCGATTGCCAGCGCCATGGCCACCAAGGGGATATGCTGGCGGCGCTGAGCGCGAAGGTCAGTGAGGCAATCCGGCGAGCGCCCTCGGTGTTTTTTGTCGATGAAATCGACAGTTTCGCGCGGCGCGGCGGCAACGGCCAGACGGATCGCTACCTTCGCGGCGTGGTCAACGGCCTGCTGACCGAACTCACCCGATTGGCCGAGACGCCCGGCGTCATCGTGCTGGCGGCGACCAATTATCCCGATCAAGTTGATGACGCGGTCATTCGCAGCGGCCGTATCGACCTGCGGATCGGTCTCACGGCGCCGGATCTTGCCGGGATTTCCGCACAGATCGCCGCCTCGCTGGCAAAACTGCAGCCGCGCCCCCGGATCTCGGCCCAGACGGTCGCCGAGATCTCGCGCCAGATCCTCGGTTGCTCCGGCGCCGATGTCGCCGCCCTGTTGCGGGCCGCGGCAACCCGCGCCCGCGAGGCGGGGCGCAGGCTGTCTGCGGCGGATCTGCAGGCCGCGGCGGACAAAATTGCTCCGAAGCCTGATCTCGAGCAGGAGGAGCGCATCGCAATTCACGAGGCGGGGCATGTCGTTGCCGCCTGGGCGATGCGCCGCCCGGTGCCACGTCGCGTCCGCCTGAGCCGACAGGGCGGGTTCGTCGAGTCCCGGCGCGCGGCGTTCCACACGCTGCGCAGCGCGAATGACGAACTCGTGGCACTGTTCGGAGGCAGGGTGGCGGAAAAGCTTTTCTTCGGCAACGCCTCCAGCGGCGCGGGCGAAGGGCGACGAAGCGACCTAGCGCTTGCAACCCGGCTCGCCCTGCAGATCGAGCGGGAGTGGTGCCTGACCGACAGCGGACTCGCCTGGCACGATACCGAAAACACGCCGCTCCTGGTGGCCGATCCGCTTCTGAGAGATCGCGTGGAGGCCCGGCTGCATGCCGCCGAGGCGGAGGCGACGCACGTTCTGTCCCGGCGTCTGCCCTATGTGCAGCGCATTGCGCAAGCGCTGATGCGGGAGCGGGAACTCAATGCTGACGGGATCCTCAAAATGCTGGAGGTCACTGAATATGAGGACGCGCCCAATGTCGGCGCCGAGGTGATCCCGTTTCCGAATTTTTCAGGGGAGTAATGGAATATGACCGCGAGCACCGAATATTTTCATCTGCCCCACGCGACACCTCAACGCCGGGATGTGAAATTCTTTTTCGCAAACCAGAGAAATGCGCGAAAAAATATTACTCAAGGACAGCTCTCGCAAAGCAATATTGTCTCATCGCTTCAGGCACTTCAGGGATATGAACTTTTGCGGATGAGGTTATCCACACCCTTGACCGCCTCAAAATCAAATAGGGCATTATCAACTTTTCGCTTTTCGACTATTTTTAAATACGAAGCACGGAAACCAAAACTCCGCATCTTCCGAAAAACCCTTGAAACCGCGAGCATTATTCGCTCGCTGAAACGGAGTAACTCGGCCGATGGCACGAGGCAAGAAAGTTCATGTACGCGGAGGGAGAGGGGTGAAGGCCTCGCTCTTGCCAGCCGCACCGCATGGGCATTCTCTTGCCGCATCAGAAGCTATACCGCATGCAGCCTTTCTCGAACTGGCGCGTCTCCTGGCTCGACAAGCTGCGCGCGAGGCCTTGAAGCACGCCGCCGCGGCAGAGGGTGCCGATCGTACAGGAGGCACAAATGAATAAGGCATATCCAAACACCCGCCCCGCTCGTGCGGCGATCTACGCGCGGTATTCAACGGATCTGCAGTCTGCCGCGTCGATTCCGGATCAGGTTCGGCTTTGTCGGCGACTGTGCGAGGAGCGCGGCTGGACTGTAGTTGAGGTTTTCGCTGACGAGGCGATGAGCGGAGCGTCTCACCTGCGCCCTGATTTCCAGCGCATGCAACAGGCGGCGATGGCCGGGCAGTTCGATGTGCTGGTCGCTGAATCCCTCGACCGGCTGTCGCGCGATCAAGAACACATCGCCGGGCTGCACAAGCGGATGCGGTTTCTCGGCGTGGACATCGTCACGAAGGCCGAGGGCGCGATCACCGAGATGCACATCGGCCTCGGCGGCACGATGTCTGCGCTCTTCTTGCGCCAACTCGCCGAGAAGACGCACCGGGGCCTCGAGGGCCGGGTTCAGGCGGGCAAGTCTGCGGGCGGCCTCAGCTACGGCTACCGGGTCGACCGGCGCCCGCTGCCAGACGGAACGTTTTCGACGGGGGATCTGGTGATCGATCCCACCGAGGCGGCGGTGGTAACTCGGATTTTCGAGGCCTATGCGCGCGGAAAAAGCACGCGCGAGATCGCTGGGGCTTTGAACCAGGACGGGATCCCTGCCCCACGGTCCGGCGGCAAGGGCCCCGGGACTTGGTCGCACACGACGCTTTCCGGAAACTGGCAACGCGGCAGCGGGATCCTGAACAACGAACTCTATATTGGCAAGAGGGTGTGGAACCGACAGCGTTTCGTCAAGGATCCGGATACCGGCAAGAGGCAAGCGCGCCTCAATCCAAAGGAAGAATGGCTGGTCACTGAGGTGCCGGAACTTCGGATCATCCCGGACGATCTCTGGGAGCGGGTGAAGCCCCGCCAGCAGGGCAAACGCGATGACATTTTCGAATCGAGGCGCACGAACCCGAAGGCGCGCGGGAACGAGAAGGCCACCGATGCCAAATACCTGCTCTCGGGGCTGCTCAAATGCGGCTGCTGCGGGGCGAACTATGTGATGATCAGCGACAGCCGGTATGGCTGCGCGGCGACAAGGAATCGCAAGACCTGCCTGAACCGCAAGACGATCAAACGCACCGACGTCGAGGCGCGGGTTCTGGGCGGGTTGAAGACGCAGCTCATGCATCCTGACTTGATCCGGGAGTTCATCGCGGAGTTTCATCGGGAGATGGAAAAAGAGCGGCGCGAGAGCGCGGCCGGCCGGGTCGAGGCGGAACGGGCCTTGGTCAAGATCACGAGAGAGATCGAGAACATCCTCACGGCGATCACGGAAGGGATGTTCCATCCGAGCATGAAGGCGAAGATGGATGCGCTTGAGGACCAGAAGGCGGCATACGAGGCAAAACTGGCCGCGCTGCCCGCGCCGAGCCCGGTGATCCTGCACCCCGGCATCGCAGATGTTTATGCGGCGAAGGTTTCGGATCTGGCGGCGGCGCTGAACGATCCGGAGAGTCGCCCCGAGGCGGTGGATATCCTGCGGAGCCTGATCGAGAAGATCGTGCTGACGCCGGACGCGGATGCCGCGAACGGGCATGTTGTGGAGCTTTTCGGGGAGCTGGGGTCGATTTTGTCGTTGTGCGACGGGGGCTTGGAGGAGCGTGTGGCCCAAAAGCAAAAGGCCCGCCGTATGAGCGCGGGCTGCAGGCAAGTGACGATGGTTGCGGGGGCTGGATTTGAACCTACGACTTTCAGGTTATGAGGCGGACAAAAAGAAGAACATCGGAGCCATAGATTTCAACCAATTACACGACAACCTATTGACCCTGCTTGATTACCTTGCCGCTCGTAACCGCAACAGGCGGAAGGTAACGTAGCCCAAACCGTGAACGACGTAGATCGGCAGGTTGACCTATTGTTGACCCGAATTTCCGCTTCCGATCCCCGCTAGAGCTCTTCCCGCCCGACGAACACCGTGCTGACCCTATCCAGCATATCCGTAGACTGCCCCTCTGAAGCGGCCCGGCAGAATTCGAGAAGCGTTTCGGCGCGAGCCCGGATTTCATCGAGCTTGCCTTTAGGTTGGGCGTTGAACAACTCCTCAATTTACGAGATGCCTAGGTAGTCCGGGATGGTCTTGTCCTTGGCGCTCTTTTCACTGATGGCCTGCTTGGCCTCGATCCAGCACGGATCAAGTTCCTGGGCCCAAGCCTCAGCGAGCTTTTCGAGGGCAGGAAGGGTGAGATCGCCGAAGATTGATCGCCCGCCATAGTCCACCACTTGGCCCGAGAGAAACCGCGCAAGGTATGCAAGGATCGAAACCGTCCTGGCTGGCCGGATATCCCAGTGGGTCAGATTTGGAAGGGTCTCGGCGAGGTTCGCCAGAAGGCTTGACACCTGATCGAGTCGTGGCGACTGCAAATGCAACCCACGTCGCTTCGTCTCTCGGAACGCCTCGACCAGTTGCCGCGCGGCCTCTGCCTGATCCCCACTAATCTCGGTTGGTCAGCAACTTCCCTGAGAAGAAGAAGGCGAGGTGCCTGAACGTGAGGATTGCGCAGATCGCCGGTTCGGCCCCCGAGCATCAAGATTGTCGCCGGGCTCTGAGAGGCCAACAGACATAGCTCCGCGCCCCACAACCCTTTTGGCTTTGCTTCCTGCACGCGACGCATGACGTCGTCGGAGACCTCCCTCTTCAGCGCTTCCACCTGATCGAAGTAGTTGTTTGGGCGTAGAATCCTCGGTTTCTTGATCTGGTTGAGCACAAAGTCTGTCAGCTCCCCCGCCGCGAACTCCTCGATTTCCTCCGACAGCTCTTCCGCTCCAACTCCAGACAGAAGGGCGATATTTTTCACACGGCCCCTCGCCTTCTTGTCCGACGATAGGACAAGGCCGCGAGGTGCTTTCCGATATCGGTCTTGCCTGCGCCTGTGGGCGCTTCGACGAAAGCGAAGACTTGCTCATGGATCGTCCCCGCGGCATCGTAGATCAGTTCCGCCTGAAACGGCTGCGGGGGCCGCCCAGCGCTAGTATCACCCGCAGCGATCCACGGCGTGAAGCTGGTGGCCTCGACCACCGTGCGCGCGACCGCCCGGCGAGACGAGTCGGACGAGCGACCGCAGGATCGCAAGGGCCTCTTCCGTCCAGTCGCGGCCCATTTCCCAGTAGCGTTCGCCTGCCTCGCGCCGCGCCGCAGCAAGGTCTGGAGACGCAGCAGCGTCACCGATGAATTCGAGGTTCCAGCGCAATCCGCCATTCAAAAAGTTCGCAGAGCCGGAAAGCGCGTCGCCGTCTCCGATCACAAGCTTTGCATGCAACATGGGCGGCCGACGGCCAACAACCTTCTGCGCTACATCAGGGTCAAAGACCCGCAGGGAGATCGTGCCGCGTTCTATGGTTTCGATCGCCAGCACCGCACGAAGATCAGCCAGGTCGCCAACGGAAAGGCCCTGCACGCCAGGAAAGAAGGCCCGCGCCTCTTCGGCGACAGGACGTCCACGGGCGTCAACCTGCCGACTGGAATCCGTGTTCGTTACGAACACCATACGGATGCTGCCCGTGGGCCGATCCGGGATCCCACCTACCGTATCAATAAGGTAGGCAAGGGACGACAGGAAATCCTGATAGCCCGTGACGATGAGGCAGTCGCTTGCGCGCACAACCTTCGTGACAAGGCTATGGACCGGGCGCTGATTGTTGTCCGCCCAAGCTGCTGCGCCAGGGGCATCAGGTTGAGCAGAAGTAACGGGCGGTGAAGCTCTCGCAAAGAACCTCGATAGCAGCCCCCTCCGCTCCGTGTCCTCCAGCATTCACGACGCACCGTAGCTGAGTTCGATCAGTGGCTTCGCCTTTTCCAAATCCTCGGCCTTAGACAGCGTGATCTCAAGGTCGCCGGTGCCGAAGTGACCGAGGTTGGAGACATCGCGGGTAAAGCCTGGCGCAAGCTGGACCGTCGACGGGTCAACCTTCACGAACATCAGAATCTTGCCGATTGAGGGCCGAAACTCGACGCAGGCGAAGTTCTTGATCCGCTTGAAGGCGATGTAGAAGCGCAGGGTGGTCTCCTGAACATCGTCGCCAAGCGCCATCATGAAGGCCCGCAGTGCCTCGAACCGATCCTGCATCCCTGGATCAAGTTCCTGCATTACGGTGCCGATCGTCTTGTACTTGTTGCCCCCGCTTGCCCCACCATCGGCCGGGCTGGTTTTCGTATCAATGAACACGCCCTTGGTCGAGGTCGCCGCCACA
Source organism: Rhodobacter lacus (assembly GCF_042683065.1). Taxonomy (NCBI): domain Bacteria; kingdom Pseudomonadati; phylum Pseudomonadota; class Alphaproteobacteria; order Rhodobacterales; genus Rhodobacter; species Rhodobacter lacus. Next base: position 465,517 of record NZ_JBHUIX010000011.1, read on the forward strand.
AGGTCGAGCATCAAAAGCTCGGGCCCGAAGCGGCGGTAGCGGATCAGTTCGATGTTCCGCTGCATCTGCTTAACAGCGTGGTCATCATACCGGTTGAAGTCGCCCGCGATGCAGATCAGCCGCGGCGCAGACCAATCAACGCCATCTGCGGCGGCCTTGCCCAGCTTCTCCATAACCAGCCACTGGAAATCCTTGCGATGATCCATAAGCCAATCCAGGTAGAACAGCCCCTGGTTGATGACGTTCTCGTTGCTTGCCCGCTTGTACTCAAGGATCACCGGACAACCGTTCTCGTCCAACCCCAGCGTGTCGATCCGGCCGCCATGGGTGGTCGTGTACTCCGTCGCCAAGAAGCGAACGCCCATCAGAGCTTCGAGGTTCTTCTCGAACAGGACTTGCACGGATTTCTCGACGGTGTCGGTCGTTCCTGCCAGTTCGGTCACCGCGCCGGAAGCTATGCGGAAAAGCTTGATGTCACTCATTTCTCAAACTTTCAAACCATTTGAACCGCACCGCCACAGTCGCCCAAAATTCAAACTCTGCCAATCACGCATTACTAGTATTGCAAATCCCCGAGAAGGATCACAGCCAATCGAAAAGCTGCTTACAAAATCTGCTCGTAGAGGATTAAACACAAAGCACTTCAAGCTGGACCTCACAATATTGAGCCAGATGCCGTTTGAATGGCGTTAATCTCCGCTCCCAACCTATTAGGAATCTCCGCCGCCTGAGAGATTTGCACATACTTAAAGGTGTTAAGGTCGAATGGAACCTTGTCCGTCTCCGATCGCGGCTCAAAGAGAAAGATAAGTCTATTCTGTTCATGATGCTTAAGCGCAAAACCAGCTTCGATGAACACGTTTGGGCGCTGGCCGGTAAGATCGCAAATAATGATATCCGCCGACGCAATCGCCTCATACATCCTGGAATGTATTGGAGGGTTACCACCCTCTTCGGTTCCCATATCCACGAGCTCAAGGGAAACACCATGTGCTGCAAGGATATTGGCCAAAGTCTGTTGTAATTGCTGAAGCCGAAGGTTTGCGCGATTAAATGCGTCATCAGGGGCGCTCTGAGGCGGATACCAGCGGGCCAATAAGACCCTCTTGGGGATGCGCATCTGCGCGGCCTTAAATGTCTCTAAAAGCTGCTCGGCTGGTGACAACCGGTTCAAGAGGCTTGTTATCCCCTGGGCTCCAAGCAAGCGTCCGAGGCGATCAAGAACAGCGCCTGACGCCAACACTTTCTCTTCGTGATTATTACCCGGTGCCTCCTTCCACACGCGCGCAGCAAGCTCGAAGAAGCCATAGGTGCGACACATCGAGGGGTGGTTTACGGTCAGGCGTATCGCGATTTCGGAAAGGCCCGCGAAGAGGTCTTCGGCGAACGCTGTCAGTGTTGGGCGATCTTGAGTAATCGCCCGGTCCATCGCGATGAGGTTGCGGGCGGACTCCCAAAGTGCCGTCAGTGGTCTCTCGCCGAACTTTGCGCGGGTCGGTGCTGCCAAACCGTTGAGGCGTTCCGATAGCAACCGCGTCAGGTGCAAATCTGGACTGTAGGCGAACTCGTTGTCGGGAAGCATCGCATGGACCGGATTTTGCCCAAGAAGAAGCTGAAGACCGTGTTCCGACTCCAAAGGAAGGGCAGTGCTATTGATTGTGTGGAAGATCAGGGATTCTGCAAAATCGTCGGAGTCATTGGCGGCATCGCCAAGCAGGATCATGCAGAACGGTGCCAGATACTTTGTTGGCGTGTTGGCGTCTTCGACAAGCTGGTCGGCCAAGTGTAGCCGGTGGTTCCCGTCAATACGCCGCACAAGCTTGTCGTTCCTGATCGCTTCAAGCTGGCCTCGCGCGACTCGCACGCGTTGGATAGGGCTTGTCTTGTTCGAATGTCGGCGGCTGATCTGAACCGGACTGCCAGCAGGGTTAGTCGCACCGAACACGGTTTCCCCCAGCCCCAATTCGTCCTGCCCGACCACCCCACGCGCGGTTTCAAGACGGACCGGAGACCGAACTGATAGGATCACCTCAGGCAGGAAGCGGCTTTCACTCTGCATCAAGGTACTTCTTGATGTCTTCGGCGTGCTTTTCAGATTCTGGCCTTTGGTGGCCTACGACACCTGCACCCGCTGGTCCCGCTTCCATCTTGTAGGGAACGGAAACCGCGGCCAAGTCGCGTAGGTCTGCATAGCCACGGATAATCCTGAAAATGCCAAGGACGCCTTCGGCAAAGAGGCTTTCAAATTCGATGTATTGCTTGCCCCGCGACACTTCAGTTCCCTTCAACCTTCAGCGTTCCCAAGATCATTTGTTCGATCTTGCCCTTTCGGCGCTCTAGATCGGTGCGCGCCTTGGAAATCTTCGATAATAGCAACGTGTATTCGTTCGCCACGCGCTGCTGCTCTTCGATTGGAATCAAGGGAAGCCTGATTTCGGCAAGATTGCCATAGTACATGCGCTGCTTGACCCCTCCCACCCGATTGAAAGCAACAAGTGAAAGGAAGTAATCGGTCCGCAAAAGCAACGCCATGAACTCAGGCAAAAAGCCGCTTGTCAGTCGCCAGACTTGATATTCCGGGCTGGTGATTGCGTCCTCAGGCACGTCGGGCACGATTCCCAAAGAGCCGACATTGGCGCGCGTCGGATTGTGGAAGAACCAATCCTTTTCAATGCGCTTATAAGGCGCATTGAAATCTGCACCTTGCTGATAGCCGTTGAGAAAAACGCCGTCCTTGTTGTTGACGCCGTACACAGGCCATTCCTTCTCTGGCTGTTCCCACGGCCTAACGGTCGCGGTGCACTCTTCAGTGTAGTCGCCAAGTCGAACGAAATCGGGGTTTGAGGAAAGGAAGTGAGCGGCGCGGCCTGCTTTCATGTCCCACTGTTGTGTAGCTTCGTAGCCAGCGACAAAAAATCGCGACCTGCATGACTGCTCGAATCCAACCGTTCGCTTTTCCAGTTGATCGTTTAGCTTCACCGCTAATCGCTTCACGCAGTTAAGGTGCGAGTTCAGTGCTGCAACGCCATCCCGCCACACATCAGCGATAGCATTCTGAGTTGGGAGACCTGGTAGGGGTACTTTCGCATCTTGAAGCTGCGTCGGTTGAATTCGCTTTCGACCAGATGCGCCACTAATCATCGAGTTTAGAAGTCGCATGAATGCGTCGGTTCGGAATAGCAGCTTGATGTAATCAGGCTCCGCCTTGCCCAAGTCCACCGTATAAACTGGAAACTCCGAAGTGGCGCACATGTTTGGAATATCATCTGGTGCAATTCCAATTGCGCCATTCCGGACGTCAATTTTAGAAAAGACTACATCTCCGGGAAAAACCCGAAAAAGCTTTCCCTTTACTTCGCTTATCTTAGTCGGATCTCGTCGTTCGATGCTACCATCAAATCGGATGGTAAGAAGCGTCACCTCAGAGTTCGGGCGCAAACTGTCAAGTGCTGCCTCGCTACGCCGAGTAAGCGCCCATCCCAGCTCGTGAACGTGGAGGTCCTCCCAATGCCATTTCGCCGCAAATTGCGCTGACACGTTCCAAGTGGCAACCTCCGAGAATGGTACCACAAGGGGCAGTTTTCGTGCTGCTTCTTCGATTGGCTTCATGAACTGGCACCAGCCAACGCATTGGGGTCATTCCGAAAAAGTTCGAACCACTCAATGCACGAACGAGTTATTCCTTCGGGCAGATTTGTATTAGGACCTAGTTCATTGGTGTCTTCTTCACCTGTGGCGGAAATTCCAACATGGTCGGCTTCGTACATGAAGATGGAATACGGAAACCGAATCTTTGCCAATTTTCGGGACTCAGCCGTCTTCAAGCCTTCCATGCGGCTTATGTACTCTCGTAGCTCCTTCTGCAGGGCGGTCCGCGCTTCCTGGTTTCCGCTATCTTTTGCGGCCAGTATTGCTGTATCGAGGCGTGACCGTTCGGCGGCGATTTCTGGCTCGTACCGCTTTTCGATGAATTTTCGGCATGCCGCCCTACGAATTCGAAAGACGCGCTCTTCGACTTCGGTGAACTTCTGCAAGAAGAGCAAAGAACACTTCACGCTTGCGCCTGAGCTGACAAAGGTTTCTGGCGGCAGGCTTACAACGGCACGCAGGAAGGCGCGATCTTCTGTGAACTCACGTACGCGGGTAAGAGACGGGTTATTGAAGATGCCTTCGGGCAAGACGATGCCCATGCGACCGCCGGGCTTCAGAAGGTCGAGGCATCGTTCGATAAACAAGAGCTCGGTCTTTATCTTTGATTTCTCGCTGGCTGGCAGCTTGAAGAGGCTGGCAATGGGCTTGTTGACGTGCGCTTTGACGCGCGCCTGAGACTCGCGGTAAAGCTCGCCATACTCGTCCAGATACCTGCGCTCTGCAGCGGGAGACACTTCGATCTCTGAAGGAAGGATTTTGTCACTCGGCTCGACGTTCGCACCGAACGGCGGGTTTGTTAGGATGATGTCGAACCGTCCTTCGAAAATGCCGTTCACGTTCAGGAATCCGTCATGGTGATGCACGCCACCGTGCCCGTCTCCGTGCATAATCATATTCATCTTGGACGTGCGAGCCATCCGATCGTTTGCATCCGTCCCATAGATGCATCGGTTCGAGAGTTTCCAAAGGCGCGATCCCGGGACGCTTTGGTCAAGGTCCCGCTGGATCTCTTCGAACCTGGCCTTCAGTTTTTTGGCCTTCTCTTCTTCGCTCAGAGACGTGTCGGCATCCACAGAGACCTTGAACTCGTTGTACTGCCTGTCGGCATCGGCAAGTATCTTCTCGCGTACGATCTCAAACACGCGGATTAGGAACCCCCCTGAACCGCTAGCTGGATCGCAAACGACCTCACCTTCTTGGGGGTCCACCATGTGAACCATGAATTCCACGATAGTTCGCGGGGTGAAGAACTGCCCTATCTCACCGCGAAATGTGCGACCGAGAAAACGTTCGAATGCCACACCCTTAACGTCCTCGCTGGTGTCCGAAAGATTGTACTTTTCGAGCTTGCGGACAATCTCTTCGCCGGTAGCGGGCTTGAGATTGATCCGCTCATCATCGTCAAAGATTTTGTCAGTTGAGTAATGGGATTTTGTTTGCTGGAACAGGTTGTCCAACGGATTTTCTGCAATCTGGCCCTTTAATACATCAACTGTGAAAAGATTAGTTTTGCTCCGTCGTGTTAAAAGTTGCCGTTCCACGTATACCTTGGTGAATAGCACTTTTGCGATTTCATCAAACGCCGCGGCCGGGTCCTTCTTTTCCCTATTCCGGATAATGTTGTGGCACTGGTGCAGTAGGTCCGCAAACTCCTTCTCTTTGAATGCTCGAAGCTTGTTGAGAAGCTCCTCAATGTCCTTGTCCGAAGCATTTCCGTGAGGAATGTTTTCAATTTCTTCAGTGTAACCTGGAACCTTTTCCTTCTTGACACGCCAGTATTTTGTTTCGCGAGAGTTGTGCGTCACAAAAAATGGCGCACCCACAATGCGCGCATAATTCTCACCTTGATTGTAGTCCGCTGGCTTGATCGTAACGTTGTCCGACTTGCATTCCACTATGACAAATGGTGCATTGTCCTCAATCTTGTCCTGAACTGTCCTCCACAGAACAAAATCAGCCCGCGCACTTGCGCTTCCACGTCCCGTTAAATCCATTTCCTCGGAAATTTGGTCCAGAGAAAACTGGTATTCGTTCACTAGATGTAACAGATACTCTTGCCTTACCGCTTCTTCCGGTGTTTCAATAAGCCACTTTTTTCTGACATGGCTAAAAATCCTGCCTTTCCCGTCACGCTTTACTTCGATAGCCGTCATCCTGGATCTCTGCCCTCGCGGTGTAAGCCGTTTTATGTTTGAGATAGCTCAGCCACCAGTGGTTGTCATCCACTTGTTGGATTTGCGTGTCCCGTCTGTCGAGTAGCTTTCGTGCTGCCCCCTACTCCCCCACCACCCTCAACCGCGGCTTCAGCATCTCGCCCACCGCGTTCACCCCGGCGCGCAGGGGTGCGTCGATCAGGTGCGCGTAACGCTGAGTGGTGCCGATCTGGGTGTGACCGAGCAGTCGGCCGATCATTTCCAGCGATGCACCCCCGGAGACCAGCAAGGGCGCGAAGGTGTGGCGCAGATCGCGGATGAGGACATGTCGGATCACCTTGTCATGAGCCTGAGACACGCAAATTCCGGTCGGGGTCATCCGCCTATGTCGCCGAACTGCGTCAGCAGATCGCGATCCTCTCTGAACGCTGCGCCCTTCTGGCCGCGGAACTGGCGGCCGCCCGCGAGGCACAAAACCCGCCGCCGGACCCGCCCAAGGCCGGTTGAACTTCGCCCAGAACGACCCGCGCCCCGCCCTTCCGGCGGGGTTTTTCTTTGCCCGAAAGGACCAAACCCATGACCGACCAGATCGACGCGCTGAAGGCGCTGCAAATGGCGCTGGCACGCCTCGGCTACTACACCGGCGCGATCGACGGCCTCTTCGGCCCGCGCACTGATGCCGCCTTGAAGACCGTTTCTGCCGAGGGTGGCGCGATCCGCAACTTGAAGCCTGCGGTGTCGGTGCCAGCCGGGCCGATGATCTTCCAGGGCAGCGCCCGCTACCCTGTGGACGAAATCGTCATCCATTGCGCAGCCACCCACCCCGATTGGATGCGGGGCCAGCCGCTCACCGCTAAGCGCAAGGAGATCGACCGCTGGCACCGCGAAGAACGCGGGTGGCGCAAGCTCGGCTACCACCATCTGATCGATCGCGACGGCGCGATCCTGCCTGGCCGGGCAGAGACCGAGATCGGCGCCGGGGTCGAAGGTCACAATCGCGGCGTCATCCACATCTGCCTGATCGGCGGCGCGGGTTCGGCCGCGACCGATCCCTTTGAGCGGAACTTCACCGTCGCCCAGGATCGCGCCCTGCGCGGCCTGATCGACGCCATCCGCGCCAAGACCGCCATCACCCGCATCACCGGTCACAACGACCACGCCGCCAAAGCCTGCCCAGGCTTCGTCGTGCGCACCTGGATCGACCGGGCCTGAAATCCACCAAAGGAGAGACCAACATGAACCTGTTCAACCAACCAACCCTTCGTCCCACCCGCAAAATGGCCGCCGTCGGCTGGACCAGCCTGCTCGGCCCGATCGTGGCCGCGATCATCGCGCCCTGGCTTCCGGGGCTGTCGGAAGCCTGCGGTGGCGAGGTTGGGGCGTCCCTTGTCGCAGGCGGACTCGCGCTGGCGCAGGGGGCGGTGAACTTTGCGGCGGGGTATGTAGTGAGGGAGACGAGTCACCACGGGGACACAAAAGGTTCAAACCGTTAGCGGCGGTGATTGAAACCGACCGCAGCCTATGACATAGTGAAGCAGCAGGGGCGGAAGTAAACAAAAACGGTCAAAATGAATCAGCTTGCATTGAAAGCGGCTTCTCAGAATGTTCACGATGAAGCAGCAGCGCAAGCCCCGCTCGCCAATGACCTGAAGGACCGTCGCTCGCAAGAACTGGTGTTCGCACTCGTTGGCCCACTTGGTTCCGGCTGCACTACTGTAGCAAACGAACTCCACAAACTCCTGAAAAACGAGTACCTGTATCTCGCTCCGAAGATCATTACAATTTCAGACTTCATCCGCGAGGGCCTGAAGAAAAAGGGCAAGCCCCTGCCTTCACGGGAAACTGGTTTAGACAACTACATTGCCGCCATGCAAGATGCTGGCAATGATTTGCGCGAGGAGTATGGCACAACTTACCTGATCGAAAAGGCGATTGAGGCGATACATACTGAGCGAAAGAGAGCTGGTGGATACAGCGATGGGATAATTGTTCCCAAGCGAATCGCATATATTATTGATTCGATCAAGAATATCGACGAAGCCGAACTCCTTCGAAGCGTTTATGGCGACTCACTTATTCTTATTGGCGTGTTTGCACCAGATGCCATCAGGAACAAGCGACTCAAAATTAAGGAGGGAAAGAAGCAAACCTTTGTTGAGATTCTCAAGAGGGATCAAGGCGAAGAAGCTTCTTTTGGCCAAAAGACACGTAAAGTTTTTACAAGCTCTGACTTCTTCATCTGCAATGACGCTGATCTATACAGGCTTAACGAGAAGATCGAACGCTTCGTTGAGTTGGTTTTTGATGTTGGGGTTCATACTCCAACCCGCGAAGAAGCCGCAATGTATAAAGCAAGCTCTGTTGCTGCCAATTCCGCATGTATGTCTCGCCAGGTTGGCGCGGCAATTGTTTCGTCTGCGGGTGAGTTCATTGGGGTCGGGTGGAACGACGTGCCAAAGTTCGGCGGAGGTCTTTACAATGAAGACGATCGCTACTCCAGCACTCAGGACAATCGGTGCTACAACTGGGCTGATGGTGAATGCCATAACGAGATGCGCAGGATGGAGATCATCACCGACGTTGTGCAAAAAATTGTTGGCGCTGGTCTTCTGAAGAAAGGTACGGGCCCAGAAGATGTGAGAAACGCCATCGGTGGAACTCGCATTAAGGATTTGATTGAGTTTTCTCGTTCCATTCATGCAGAAATGGAGGCAATTGTCTCTATTGCGCGCGAAGGAAAGCACTCTCTCGTGGGCGCGACGTTGTTTACGAATACCTATCCGTGCCACAATTGCGCCCGCCACATAGTAGCGGCCGGAATTAAAAGAGTGGTCTACATTGAGCCTTACTTGAAAAGCTTAGCGACCCAGCTCCATGAGGACGCGATAACCGAGGTTCCGCACGATATAGATGAAGATGGCAATCGGGTTAAGGACGCAGCACCGCAGACTAAGGTGTTCTTCCAACAATTCGATGGGGTTGCCCCAAAGAACTTCCTCAAACTTTTCCGCCCTCTTGCTGAACGCAAAGAGAATGGACGACGTCGGATTGATGACAAGACTTCCGTGCTGCCTATGCTGACGATCGCGCTCGACGGTCCAGCAACATACGAGACAAAAGTTGTGGCTGATCTTGCTATCAAAGAAGGAAGCGTCTGATGACACAGCAGGATGATAAGCTGCATTCACAACAGCTTTCCTTTAGCTTCAGCGCTGGCGAAGGCAAACTCGAGACCAAGAGTGCGAATTCTTCAGCGACTGTTCAGCACTTTATGAACCGTGAGGCCTTGAGCATTAGGCGAGAAGCAATTGAGCGCGTCAGGCGCGATGGAATATTCCCAGTTCACGTCCGAAAGAAGTAGAGTTTAGATAGCGTGACCCGATCAAGTCAGGCCAAAATGTACGACCCTAGACGGGCGGTTCAAGGTGCAATTTCCGCACTATTCGACAAGCAGTGCCATCCGAACTTGGCGAAGCGTTGATGGCACGGGTAGAATTCGACAGCACTAAGAAGCCGCTGGACGACCTTCTGAAACGGGCGCGCGATGGTCTGATCCAGCTGCCGGATTTCCAGCGTGGCTGGGTCTGGGATGATGAGGGCCTGCGTGGCCTCCTGGCATCGATTTCCCGGTCCTTCCCGGTTGGCGCGATAATGACATTGCAGGCGGGCGGCGAGGTGAAGTTCAAGCCTCGCCCCATTGAAGGCGCACCGCCTGGCAGCGCAAATGTCGCGCCGGAGTCTTTGCTTCTGGATGGGCAGCAGCGGCTGACATCGCTGTATCAGACGACGATGCGCCGAAGCGTTGTCGAGACGATGAACACCAAGAAGCAGAAGATCAAACGCTTCTACTACATCGATATGGCGCGCGCCCTAGACGAGGGTGTTGATCGGATCGACGCCTTCGTAGGAATCCCCGAGAGCAAGATTGAGACGCGGAACTTCGGTAAGGAGGTCGTTCGGGATCTGACGACCGAAGAGGCTGAGTTTGAACAGTGCATGTTCCCGACCAACCGCATCTTCGATTGGAACGACTGGCTGACCAAGTTCGCCGCATACTGGCAGTACGCCCCAGACAAGATGCAGTTCTGGTTCAAATTCCTGAACGAGGTGCTGTCTGCCTTCCACCAGTATCAGATGCCAGTGATCGAGCTTGGCAAAAGCACAAGCCGCGAGGCCGTCTGCCTTGTGTTCGAGAAGGTGAACACGGGCGGCAAGAAGCTCGACGCGTTCGAACTGCTCACAGCGATCTATGCGGGTGAGGAAGAAGGATTCTTGCTTCGCGAGGAATGGACCAAGATCGCCAAGACCCTGAAGGACGCGATCGCCCTCAAGGAACATCCGCTGACGCGTTTGCAGCCGACCGATTTCTTTCAGGCGCTGGCACTTCTGTTCACCCGGGATCGCCGCCTAAATCATCTGGCGGCGCAGTTGCCCGGCGATGCCCCGGCGATCAGCTGCACTCGCGATACCGTGCTCAGCGTTCCGCTGGGCGCCTACAAGCAGTATGCGGGCGCGCTGGAGGAGGGGTTCAAGAAGGCCGGGAAGTTCCTCTTCGGTCAGAACATCTTCTGGTTCAAGGACGTCCCCTATCAGTCGCAACTGGTGCCGCTGGCAGCCATCCTCACGGAACTTGGCGATCGCTGGACGCAGGAGGCGGTGCGCCAGAAGCTTGCTCAGTGGTACTGGTGCGGTGTTTTCGGGGAGCTCTATGGAGGGGCGATCGAGACCCGTTTCGCCAAGGACCTTGCCGATGTCCTCGCCTGGATCGATGGCGGGCCGGAGCCGACAACGGTGAAGGACTCGGCTTTCCGGCCGGAACGCCTCAAGACGATGACGTCACGACTGTCAGCGGCCTACAAGGGTGTTCATGCCCTGTTGATGCACAAGCAGGCGCGGGATTTCTTGTCGGGGCAGAGCTACAACCAGACCAGCTACTTCGACGAGGCCGTCGACATCCATCACATCTTCCCGCGCGCTTGGTGCCAGAAGATGGGCATCCCGCGCGAGCGGTATGACACGATCATCAACAAGACACCGCTCAGTTCCAAGACCAACCGGATCGTCGGCGGCGATGCCCCGTCTGCATATCTCGCGCGCTTGCCCAAGCAGGGCGCGGCATCAGACGCCGCCATCGATACCCACCTTGAAAGCCACCTGATCGATCCCCTGCTGCTACGGTCGGATGACTTCGACGGTTTCGTAGGACGGCGTCAGGAAGCGCTGCTCGGGCTCATCGAGGTGGCGACAGGGAAGGCGATCTATCGCGGGGTAGCGACGGACGAGCCTGTTGAGGACATGATCGAGGACGAGGCAGAGGGGCTTGAGGCGGCCGAATAGACCGCCTTTCCTGCCAAGCGC